>CADBZY010000084.1 GCA_902799245.1 uncultured Ruminococcus sp. | reverse complement strand
GGATTACGAATTTATCGCGGCGATGAAAGAAATAGCAGAGAAAACAGGCGTGTGTATCATCCTCGTTCACCACACGCGAAAGCAGAAATCAGATGATTCCTTCGATATGATCTCCGGCACCAACGGATTGCTCGGCGCGGCAGACGGAGCCTTTATCCTCCAGAAAGAAAAGCGCACGTCCAACAAAGCGACGCTGGATATTTCGGGCAGAGATCAGCAAGACCAGCGGTTGGAGCTTGTCCGGAATGCGGAAAACCTGACATGGGAACTGGTAAAAGCCGAAGTGGAACTGTGGAAGGAACCGCCCGAACCGCTTCTTGTGGAGATTGCCAAGCACATCACGCCAGACTGCCCGAAATGGCAGGGAACGGCAACCGATCTGGCAGCACTTCTCCATTCCGATCTTTCGCCTAATGCCTTGACTAAGAAACTGAATGTAATCGCGGGAAGGCTGCTGAATGAGTTTGGAGTAAGATATGAAACCTTCCGCAAACGCGACGGCAGATTCATTACACTGACATTGAATCAGGTGTGACAATGTGTGACGGTTGTGACGATGAATTTGAAAGTAAGGGGGGGTCAATTTAACCGTCACAATCGTCACAACCGTCACAGGTAGGAATATTCACATCGGCTTCGCCTCTTATTACGGGTTATGCTGATAATGTATGAATATAAAAATATTATAACAAGACAAAAATGGAGAGGCGTGACGATTGTGACGGTTGTGACGATGATTTTGAGAGTAGGGGGTGTAAATTAACCGTCACTATCGTCACAACCGTCACATACAGGAATATTCACAGGAAAAGCAAGATAATAGTTCTGAAAAGAAAGGCAGGAACAGAAAATGATTCAGACAATTTTTGAAGAGATGGGCGGCACTTATTCACAGCATGGAGAATACCTTCTCCCGAATTTGTTGCTGCTGCAGGAAGAAGAATCCACCGAGCTAATAGGCACTTGGGGCAAACGGCATTGGGCTTATATCAGGCAGTACAAGCAGGTTCAATACACCAATCTGCTGACCAGCGGAAAGCTGTATTCCTATCTTGCGGATGTTGGGAAATCATCTTCGCGTAGCCGGACAAGGGTGTGGAGATCGAATCAACCGACTTCCGCGCCCTTTTATCTTCCGTGCCAAAATCGGGCGAAAATGGCACATAGTTGTGCCAAAAAAGGCTGATTCTGGCACGTGAAAAAAGTCCTGTGCCGGAATTGCCCTGATTCCGTGCCACTTTTCAAAAAAGCGTGCCGGAAAGGCAGGTTTTCCGTGCCATTGGAAAGAACGGATTTTGCAAAGAATGGAGAGCGAGAGATTTTTGAGAAAAGGGCGCGTCTCACACTGTAGCAAGCAGGGAACTTGTACGGCAAGTTCCGGATTTAAGGGACACCCCTAACCCCGATTCTGACAGAAAGAAGGGATTATATGAAAGAGAAGCAGGAGCGTTTGTATCTCCGTGTGTCTCCGCAGGAGAAACAGAAGATTGAAGATTTGGCAAGAAGCTGCGGTCTGTCTACCGCTGAATTTATCCGCAAGCGGGCATTGGGCTTTGTACCGAGAGCTGCTGTCCCTGATAGCTTTTACAGCTTCAATGCAAAGCTCAGTGAACTGCTCAACCGGAACTTGTCTCCGGCAACGGAAACGGCAGCATTACAACTGTTCGACGAAATTCACCAAGCGGTTACAGAGCCGCCAAAACAAACGGCGGCGCAGATTCGGAAGGAGGTGGCAGCATGGCAAGTACTGGATTCTGGCCTGTCAAGTCGAGATTGAAAGATGTGATTGATTATGCGGAAAATCCCGACAAGACTATCGACAAGCGATTCATGGACGATGATTTATGGAAAGCGATTCGTTATGCGGAGAATGACCGCAAAACCGACCAGCGAATGTATGTCTCAGCTATCAACTGCCCGAAACAGAGAGCCTACCAGTGCATGATGGACACCAAGCGACGGTTCGGCAAACTCGGCGGGAATGTCGCCTACCACGGGTACCAGAGCTTTGTCACAGGTGAAGTCACGCCGGAA
>CADBZY010000083.1 GCA_902799245.1 uncultured Ruminococcus sp. | reverse complement strand
TTCTCGCTCCCGCACCACGTCGGAGAACGAAAAATACACCTTCCGCACATGGCTTCTGCGGCTGGGTATGATCGGCGACGAGTTCAAAACAGCGCGTTACCATCTGCTCAAAAAGCTGGACGGGAACATCGCTTGGAAAGATCCGTCGCAGGCGGAACGCCAGAAGGAACGCCTTGCGGCACGCCGCGCGGAAGAATTATTGCAAGGCGGCGGGAGCGATTCTATTGCATCCGAACCGGTTTCCGAATCGCAGGGCGAGGATGATCAGGACGATTCACCGACTATGACGATGTGATTAACTACAATGAAAGGAAAATGAACCAAGACAATGAGAAGAAAACTGTATATTGCCTACGGCAGTAATCTCAACAAGGGACAGATGGCAAGGCGATGTCCCACGGCAAGATACGTCGGGACGGGCATGGTCGAGGGGTACGAACTCAAATTCAAAGGCAGACCGGAAGGGGCATACGCCACCATTGATCCCAAAAAGGGCGGCTCTGTTCCGGTTGCGATATGGGAGATTCAGCCCTATGATGACGAATTCCGTTTGAATCAGTATGAGGGCTACCCCAACAACTATTTCACGAGGAATATCCCCGTGAAGATCGGCAATCATGAGGTGACCGGCATGGTCTACATCATGAATCTGCAGGCGCAGGCCAACCGCCCTTCAAAACATTACTACCAAACAGTGGAGCAGGGCTACAAGGATTGTGATCTCGATACCGCATATCTTGAAGCCGCTTTGGAGAGAACCGAAGCAGAAATGGCGGAGAATCAGACCGCATCTGACACTGACGAGCAAGAAGAATGTGGGGAAGATGAAGCCGATGATGAAGATTGGGATTTGGTTTCTGATGAGATTGGTCAGAATGATTCTGGCGAGGTCGAAGATTCCCGTGCGGATTTAGACGACTGGTTCAGGAATTGTGATGAGCCTGACGATGACATTGACGAGGATGAGGACGAAGGGTATGCCCAGAGTCCTCTTCATTTCTGACAGGTGGTGACGGAAATGAATCAAAGAAAATTGCTGAAAAAGCAACTCGGCGACGGGTATTCCTATGAAAAAATCAAGTCCGCAAGCGACGTCAAAAGGATTCTTGCAACGGAGGAACCGCTCGGTTTCGATATGGTTGTCTCTTCTCTGACAGTGGGGTGCGTCAGGCTGGAGGCGGTTCTGTATCAGCAGTCAGGGCGGAAGAAGCTGGGCTACGATCTCTTTGTCAAGGACACTCCCACGGGGCAGGAGTGGATCTGTTACGACAATCTCACCGACGAGGTCAGAATCGGAGCCTTCAATTTTGAGCAGGAGATGTTCAATGTACTGAACGCTTACGTCGTGAAGCACGATCTCTCCTATACCGAATGCTCCTTTGAAAAACTCGAAGGAAAACCGTAACGCCTCTGTTGGAACGTGTAACGCCCTGTGAGGGCTTTTATTGCGCAAAGGATAATCTACCCGTCAAAAGTTTTAACGCAGAATCTGGGGCAGTCTGGCAGAGCTTTGGAAAAGGGTGCTTTTTTCGGAAGTTCGGGTTTTCGGGCAGTAAGCAGATTATTATTGCAAGCAGGAAAAAGGCGGTGTTAAATTCCCGCATTACGTTCGCCGATTACGCCGACCGGCAACGCCGTTCGGGATTCGGGGCAGTATCAATATCTCCTTTTTGTAACAGCGGTGGTCTTCCGCTCTGCCCGAAAACCCAATTCTTTACATCAATATTCGTATTACAGCAAGTATTTTGGAGGTGTTCCCATGCAAAATCAGAAAGATTCCGTCAGAATGGGCGTGTATATCAGCAAAAGACTGCTGGATCGGGTCGATCACGCCATTCCCGAAACCGACGCGCGTTCACGCAGCGAATTTATTTCGGACGCGCTGGAATTGTACCTTGCCTGGCTGGGTTCCCACGACTACAGCAAGGTGCTGACTCCCGCGCTGGAATCGGTTATCGTAGCCAAAATCAAGGACACGGAAAATCGTATCGCGGGCGCTCTCTTCAAACAGGGCGTAGAGCTTGCCATACTC
>CADBZY010000082.1 GCA_902799245.1 uncultured Ruminococcus sp. | reverse complement strand
CTCGCTCGAGAACCGGATCATAATGCTTCGTCCGTCATTTCCCGTCCCCTCAGTTCAGGTCGGTGATACTGTTGCGATCTACCTCTCCCGGCATTTTCCTGTTTATGAGCGTGATGAGGTACAGGTCATACTGAGATACTACGCACTCAGTGTCACTCTGGATTTGTCGGTTGTAGAAGGGCAAAGCGCATGATATAATCAGGAAAACAAATCAGGATTTTCGGAGGTGACAGTCTTTGATACGCAAAGCAGTACAAGTAAACATATCCGATTATCCGGAAGCGCTTTCAGAATTATTGAAAGATACTCCTGTCTATGACAGCAGTTGTTCGCAAGAAGCGCAGGTGATTTTCATTGATAAAGACGGGGGTTATTATGTAAAAAAGGCGCCGAAAGAAACACTTAAGACTGAGTCGCTTATGACGGAATATATGCATTCTTTGGGCCTGTCTGCGGAAGTGCTGTATTATGGATCATTTAATGACAGCGACCTTCTTCTTACCAGACGAATTTCCGGTGAAGACTGCGCAGATTTGAAATACCTGTCCGAGCCAAAGAGACTTTGCGATACTACTGCGATGCTTTTGCGGGCTTTACATGAGATAGAAGGAAGTGATTGTCCTGTACAAGATAGAGCACGGATATATGCAGATAAGGTGATGAAAGGGTTTGATGGCCGTTATTATGAACCGGATCTGTTTCAGGGAATATGGGAATTCAAATCATTTGATGAAGCCAGGTTCATTGCTGAAGAAGGGTTGCCGCTGCTAAAAACAGACGTATTGCTCCACGGAGATTATTGCCTGCCCAACATACTATTGGACGACTGGAATTTTTCCGGATATATTGACCTCGGAAACGGCGGTATGGGAGACCGGCATATAGACATTCTTTGGGGCATATGGACACTCAAGTTCAACCTCGGAACAGACAAATATACAGATCGTTTCATGGATGCTTATGGGAAGGAAAAGATTGAACCGGAAATGTTGCGTATGGTCGCAGCTATGGAAATGATCGGAGCCTGACAATTTCCGGTTTAACTATATCCACTCAAGCCTCAATTTTACTAAATAGTTTAACAAAAACACTTACAGGAGAAAAAACTAATGCGCAACAAATTTTTCACTATCCTCATTGCTTTTCTGTCTGTCCTTATGCTGGCCGGCTGCCGGAGCAGCAAACCCAGTCTGGAGGTCGTGCCGCATGATGACAATACGATCACCATCACGGCGGACAAAGCCGGGATCAGCGGCGTCGGCGGTGCCGGCATCACGATTGCCGAAGGACAGCAGCTCGTCATCGACTCAGCCCTTTCCAAAGGCTCCATCCAGCTCAAACTGTTTCGGGATGATGAGCCTGCGGGCGTGGATGCCTCCCTTGACGCGATCCTGCACACAAACGAAACGCCCGCGCTGGACGTGACGGTGAACTCTGCCGGAACAACCGAGCATCCTCTTCAGCCGGGCGAATACACGCTCTTTGTCAATGTTCTGGAGAAGACCAGCGGAAATATTACGCTCAGTGCGAAGTAATCTTACTACCGCCCCTGAAATTTGACGTGAACGAATACAGGATTCTCAGTCTCTCGTCTCACAGTGTCATTTGGATTTTTCCGAATGGCACTCTTTTTTTCGATTTCTCCCGACAAACGGGTTGAAATATAATATTGCAGCACGAATGCTGCAATATTATAGATATTATTCAAGTCGCTTTTCTCGCCGCTTGCGCGGCAACCGAAAAGCATGACACGCAGGTCAATACCTGCAGAAAGGGGTACTCTCATGTTACGTTTTACCGCAACCAATGCCGTGATCTCCCGAGGCTTTGACAACCGCGCAGCCCTCAAGTATTCCGAGGACGGCAATGTCGTCCGCTTCCGCATCGGCGAACGCGTCTATGACAAGAACGCCGAGAACAATACCCGCTGGGTCAACATCAACGTCAAGGCCTTCGGCAACCTCTGCGAGCGCATCAAAAAGATGCAGCTCAAGGAGGGCTCCGCCATCAACATTACCGGCCGCTATGACGAGGATACCTGGACCGATCAGAATACCGGCGAGCCGAGAAGCCAGCCGGTCATCATCCTCGACGATATTGAGTTTGCCGGCTCCAGACCCAAGACCGAGAAGAAATCCGATGAACCGGGCAG
>CADBZY010000081.1 GCA_902799245.1 uncultured Ruminococcus sp. | reverse complement strand
TTCTTTTTCTGCCGGTAGATACGCAAGCACGACGTAGAAGCGAAAAGCCCGTGTTTCCGACAGTTCCGAGAGAACAGCAAGAACCATGCGGTCAAAATTTCCATGAGTGCCGACGTAGAATTCATCGGCTCCTTCGTTGTCAATCAGGTCGAGAATGACCTCCCGCAGTTTCGGTTGAATGCTCCACGGCGTGTCGCTGTGTCCGAAGAAACAAACCTTCCTGTTACTCACTTGGCTCACCTCTGAATATTACTATCTACATAGTAATTACTATATACATAGTAACATCTAAAAAGCGAATAGTCAAGGAGTAACAGCGGAAGTAGAATGATACGAGGGAGTGAAATGCAATGGAATCAAAATCTGTGTTTACCATCAACGAGTATGGCAGGATCAACATCAGGCTCAGGGAACTCATGGACAGCCGGCACATCACAAGGAATTACCTCGCCAAAGCGTCCAACACCCGATTTGAAGTTATCAACAAGTGGTATCAGAATCAGGTCGAGAAGATGGACTTGGATATCCTCGCCCGCATCTGTTATGTGCTGGACTGCACACCAGCCGACATTATTGAATATACACCTCGCTGACGCGCTGTGGCTTTACGCTGCAGCGCTTTTTTTGTTGAAATGTTTAGCGAAATTCTGCCGAGGTTTTCAATGGCTTTCTGCACTTGTGAAATCATGCAGAAAGCCATTGAATCAATTATTCTGCTGTTATCTTGAACATTGAGAAAATGTGCATTTCATCGAACTCACTATATCAGCGAATCACCAAAGGCCTGTCTCACTTCATCGGAGTCCTTGCCCGGTATCGTTCTTCCTGTTGCTTGCTCGATGGCACTTAACAGTTTCTTTGCTCGATCAATTATGAAATTCTGAAAATCATCATTTCTCAAGAAGCTGTGGTCGATCCAATGTGTCTCAACGTAGCCATCCAGATCGGATGGAAGCACAGAACCTTTTCTTTCCAGCTTTTCAAGATAAACAGACGGAGCAACTCCGCCAATCTCTCGATTGCTGCTTGCCGATATAGGCGTTTTATTGATAATGCTGTTCCATTTTGCCTTGTCATATCTTTGTCCGATGCAATAGAGCCTCGGAAATATGTGGTGAATATCAATCCTCTCATCTGAATAGGTTGAAAAATCCATCTCGGCACCGGAAATAAAATCACGGGCATGATTCTTCAGTATCAGTGCCATAATGCCTTTATACGCCGCCGATTGCCTCGATTGCAAGCTGAGAAGACGTGTCGGATTGAAGAAGAAATCCGTGACGGTTTTTGGAAGATCGCCGCCATCTGTAATCCACTTAATGACCTGTGTGATGTCATTAGCATACCTTGATTCGTTTGCGGAGCCGTAAAGCTCTCCGAATACACCGCACCAATACCACTGCTTCACCATATTCTTGACAGTTGTGGTAAAAATCCTGTTACCCTCCATCAGCACGGTACAGATTGCAGCCAGCGGAATCAACTGAGTGCTGTACGGAAGATCACGGCTTGAAAAAATTCTCTCTTCCTGCAGCAACTTTTCCGCCACAGAGAATCCTTTGCAAAGATCATCAGCATACTTTACGTATTCTGTCAATTGAAGTGCCAGAACATCTTTTTTCTTGCAGCTAACTGTTCTGCCCGCTTTAAATGCGGAAAGCAGTGTAAGAGCGGTCAAAAAGTCCGTTGCAGTAACAATATTCAACAGTTCTCCTGAGAAGAATTGTTCCTTTCGTTCCTCCCAATCCTTACGGAGCGGAAAATCGTCCATAGCAAAAACCGCAGTCACCAGTTCAAAGACCGTCAGGGATACGCCGCCGGTATTGACATTCTCGAAGACCTGGCAAACAGCTTCCTTCGGTGTTTCCTTATCCAATGATATAACCGGCATTGCGTATTTCTGTGTCGGGGAGATTATCTTGGTACTCAAACTTCCCACACCGAAAATCAGCCAAAAGCCCGTAATATAGGGAAAAAACGGCAATCCAATATCACGCAGCCTGAGCAATATGCAAAGAATTAC
>CADBZY010000080.1 GCA_902799245.1 uncultured Ruminococcus sp. | reverse complement strand
GGTCCCGGTGCCGAAGCGCCGGGATTTCGTTTCCAGAAGAGTTTCAGTTCAGTATGATTGCATTATTCTTGCAATGAGACATGAGATCTACCGGGTCCAGACGCCGAACATCACCCCGCACGTCTGCCGCCACACTTACTGCAGCAATCAGGCCAAGGCGGGCATGAATCCGAAAACGCTGCAGTACCTAATGGGTCACAGCGACATCGGCGTCACGCTCAACACTTACACTCACCTGGGACTGGAAGACGCCGCTGAGGAACTTCGCCGCATGGAGGAAGCCGAGGCCGCCCGCCGGGAGCAGGAAAAGCTCGCGGGCAAAACGAAGGACTCACAGAAACTTTTCAACGCGGTCTGAAAACAACATAAAACAGTAAGGCGCTCTGCAAACTGCGGAGCGCCTTTTTTTATAGTGGAAAAATCCGCCGATATGCGGTATAATAAACTGCTTAATTTTTGCGGACGTGACGGGAGATTACAGCGATTCGTGGTTTAGGGAGAGATACGCATATGAAAGAAGGAAAAAGACCTGACCCGAATATGGTCCACCCGATCATGGGATATGACAAAGAAATCTATGTAAAGCCAACAATCACGAATCCCAACATTCTCGTTGGAGATTTCACATATATCGCAGACGCGGAATTTGAGCGTCATGTAACACACTTTTATCCGTGGAGCAGAGACAAACTCATCATCGGAAAGTTTTGTCAGATTGCGGCCGGTGTTGAATTCGTAATGAACGACTCAAATCACCAGATGAACGCCGTGTCTACATTCCCCTTTTACACGCTTGAAGGATGGGATATGGAGCCGCCTGCTCCATCGGATATGCCGTTCAAAGGCGATACTGTGATCGGTAACGATGTATGGATAGGTCAGAATGCTGTGATCCTTCCTGGTGTTCGCATCGGTGACGGAGCGATTATTGGTGCCAACAGCGTTGTCGGCAGTGATGTTGATCCCTATACCATTGTAGTCGGGAACCCGGCAAAAGTCTTACGGAAACGCTTTGATGATGAACTGATTGACCTCATGCTGCGATTCAAATGGTGGGATAGAGGTATTGATGAAATCAACGCTCTCATTCCACTGCTGACATGCAGCGACTTGGAAAAGGTCAGGCGAGAGTTGAGCGCAAGAGTATGATCATCATAATTACAGGCGCATCCCATACCGGAAAAACGCTTCTGGCGCAAAGGATGCTTGAGAAATACAACTACCCATATCTGTCCATAGATCATTTGAAAATGGGCTTAATCCGCAGCGGCAACACCAATTTGACGCCGGAAGACGATGATGCGCTGACTGGATATCTATGGCCGATTGTCCGGGAAATCGTAAAGACCGCAATTGAGAATCGGCAAAATCTTATTGTAGAAGGTTGCTATATTCCTTTCTGCTGGAGAAGGGATTTTGACGAGCAGTATTTGCCATCTATCAGATTTATCTGCCTTGCAATGACTGAAGAGTATATAGAGGATCATTTCGAGGAGATTATAAAACATGAGTCGGAGATAGAATCGAGATTAGTTGCCGCAGACTGTACAGTTTCTGATTTGAAAAAGGATAACAGCAACATGATTGTTGGTTTTCAACGTGCTGGTGAGCAGGTCGTTTTAATCGATTCTGACTATAAGAAAGTGTTCTCAGAACTATTAACATGAACATTTCCACTTCACCAACCGCAGAGTCCCAAACCCAACGGTAGTAAACCACCCCGATTTTTACTACCATTTGACTACCATTGACGGCATTGACTTGCCGCATTTTGCCGCATTTTGCTTTTTCCGTGACTTAAGTCACAGATTATTCACAACTTTTTCTGCCCGGCAAATGGGCTGCAAATCGGGGCAGAATACGGCTTTTCAGGAGGCTGATCGCATTTGACAAAGATACTTTTTGTGTGCCACGGCAATATTTGCCGCAGTCCGATGGCGGAGTTTGTTTTGAAGGATATGGTTTCGCGCGCAGGGATGGGGGCGGATTTTGAGATTGCCTCCGCCGCGACAAGCTCGGAGGAGCTGGGCAACCCCGTT
>CADBZY010000079.1 GCA_902799245.1 uncultured Ruminococcus sp. | reverse complement strand
TGACGACGATCTTGACGATATGACGGACGAAATCAACCCCTGCGACATCTTCTGTTCGGGCTGTCCCGACTATGATTCCGAGCATAATCTTTGCAAAAAAACGAGCGTCTGCGGTGAAGAATACGACTTTCCGCCCGCCTCCGGCGAGAAGAACGGGTAGGGAGAGAAGAAGCGTCTCCTGTCTTACCAAGCACTGAATTTGGAGTACCAAATTCGATCATTTAAGGGAGTACCCCTAACACCCCCATACAGAAAGGAAATGTGAACGAAATATGAAGATGATTTTTTTCGTTGTCGGCATGATGTTCGGCGGCGCAATTGCCGTCATGTTTATGGCACTGCTGCAAGCCAACCACAGCAGCTATCCGAGGAGTGATGACCGTGAGAAAAAGAAATGTGCAGATCATGTTCCGCTTGAATGAGCAGGAAGCCGACCAGCTCAATGACCTTGTGCGCCGGTCGGGACTCAGGCGGGAGCGATTTCTGCGCAGCATGATTCTCGGCTATCGTCTATGCGAAAAGCCCGACCCCGCTTTCTATGACATTCAGAAGGAACTCTGCGCCATCGGCAACCGCGTCAATCAGTTGGCGGTCAAGGCAAACGCACTTGGATTCATCGACACGCCGATGCTGGAGGAAGAAGTCCGGCAGTGGCGGAAATTTCGGCTCGATGTGAGCAAGCGGTTCCTGAAGCCGCGGGCGAGGTGATGCAATGGCAGTCTGTGAAATATGGGATGTGCGCGGACGGCTGGACAGTCCACTGCGGTATGCCGCCAATCCTGACAAGACGGGCAACCCAAAATACACCGAAGCGGAATGGCAGTCGCTCAGCGACGTCATGAAGTACGCGACCAACGGCGACAAGACCGAGCAGCAATTCTTTGTGTCGGGTATCAACTGTGACCCGTCCACGGCGCGGGAGGAAATGCAAATCGTGAAGCGTCAGTTTCAGGACGAGAGCGACATTGTCTGCTATCACGGTTTCCAGAGTTTCCGCGAGGGAGAAGTCACGCCGGAGCAGGCACACGAAATCGGCGTGAAGCTGGCGAAGAAAATGTGGGGCGACCGTTTTCAAGTCATTGTTGCCACGCACCTGAACACTGGTTGCCTGCATAATCATTTCGTCCTGAATTCCGTGTCCTTCACCGACGGCAAGCATTATCACGACAACAAGGCAAATCTTAGGCTCATGCGGCAGTATTCCGACGAGCTTTGCCGCGAATACAAGCTGTCGGTCATTGAGAATCCGGTCGGAAAAAAGAAGTCGTATGTTATTTGCCAAGCCGAGAAAAACGGAATGCCCACACGGGACAGCGTAGCGCGTCAGGCGATTGACGAGGCAATTTCTAAATCCTACACCATGCGCGATTTTGCCGGACAAATGAAGGCGATGGGCTACCGCGTCAACTTCGACCCGCATCATAAGTATTGGACGATTCAGGGCGAGGGTTGGAAGCGTCCCAAGCGATTGTACCGGTTGGGCGAGGATTACACCAACGAGCGCATTGTGGAGAGAATCAGCGAGAATTCCTATGCCGTCAAGTTTTTAAAATTTGCGCCGGATCATAATCCGGTCAGGATTTATTTTGTGAAAGGCTCGTTGAAGCGCACAAAGAAAATCGGCGGTCTGCGGGGGTTGTATCTGCACTACTGCTACAAGCTCGGCTTTTTCAGGAATAGACGCAAACTAAATCCGGCACGGCTCCATTATCTTCTCAAAGATGATCTGCTGAAAATGGAATATATCGCACAGGAAACAAGGCTGCTTTGCCGTCACCACATTGACACGGCGGAGCAGCTTTTTTCATACAAACAGTCCTTGCAGAACGAGATGCAAAACCTACTTGCCGAACGTCAGGAGCTGTATGCTCAGAAAAATCATCCAGCGGCAAAAGAGAGGCTTTCCGCTATCGCCCTGCGGCTGCGTGAAATCCGGAAGGAGGAGCGCCAATGTGACAATATTGCGGAGCGGAGTCAGTCGCTCAGAGAAAAGCTGTCCGTCATTCGGGCAGACGAAGCGAAACAGCGAGAGGAGATGAACCGAGATGGATTCGAGCGGAGAGGCGGCGGAACAGGTCGTCCGCATGAGCTTGGAGGGAGTTGAAGTCGCCGCGAGAATTACCGGCGAGGGCGCGAAGAATATCGCGGTGC
>CADBZY010000078.1 GCA_902799245.1 uncultured Ruminococcus sp. | reverse complement strand
TATAGTCTGTTTTTTCTTCAATTTCCATGCTTCTATTTTAGCATACTTTGCCCTATTTGTAAAGGTGAATATTATCTGTATTTAATCGCCGAGTTAATATAAGTTCTTATCTCGCTTTTGTCTCCTATGCGCCATTCTTTAATGGGACCGTCAAATAAACCCGTCAAAAACGTGTCGCTCCCGGAAAATACGATGGAGGTCACCGAACCGCCATTGCTGACATAGGTATGGATCACCTTGCAACTGTCAAGATTCCATTCGACCACATGACCGTCAAATGTTCCGATGAAAACAGACTTTCCATCCGGCGCGTATTTCACACACTTGATTCTACGGTCACGACCCTCGAAAACCCGCATGGCTTTTGTCTCACCGAATCGCCATTCGCTGATAGAGCCGTCATAGGATGCTGCAAAAAATGAATTTCCGTCAGGAGCACATACCACAAAATTCACCCAGACATTCTGCACACAGTATGTCCGGAAGGGATAGGTTGTTCCGATACGCCATTCTCTGACAGTGCCGTCGGTCGAGCAGGAAATAAATGACTCTTTCCCGGGCACAAAAGCAACCGAACGGACCCATCCGCAGTGACCTTCATATGTGCGGATGGCTTTTGTGGTTCCAATCTGCCATTCTTTGACAGTTCCGTCATTGGCGCCCGATAAAAATCTTTTTCCCGATGCGTCAAAGACAATGCAGCGTACCCACTCGATGTGTCTTTGATACACCCTCACAGGTTCAGTGGTCCCGCGACTCCATTCGGTAATTGATCCGTCTATCGACCCGGAAAGAAACGTCTTTCCGTCAGGTGAGCAGGCAAGAGCGGTGATCCAATGACCGGCATCACGATAGATGCACACGCAGTCATTCGATGAGATACTCCATTCCTTGACAGTCCCATCATGCGAGCCCGAAAGAAACACATCGTCTGATACAAATACAACGGAATAGATAGTTTCTTCGTGATTCTGATAGGAGCGAATCGGATCAGGGTTTCCGAACTGCCATTCCTTAATCGTACAGTCATCGGACGCCGAAATGAAAGACCTGCCATCCGGGGAATAGGCAACGGAAGTGACAGAACTGGTATGACCCCTATAGGTACAGACACATTGCTTTGTGTCCCTGTTCCACTCTTTGATGGTGCCGTCTGTAGAGCAGGACAAAAAAGTCCGCTCATCTTTGTTCGGAGAAAAAACGACGCGGTTGACCGAACCGTTGTGTCCGGAGTACAACAGATTTTCCATAGACAGCTTTGACCCCTGAAAGTTTGCTCCGCTTGCGCCGGAGTGACCGAGGATGATGCCGTTGAAGTTTACTTTCGTCAGATCAAGACAGGATAAATCTACGCCCGACAAATCCTTGCGAATCAATTTGAGAGATTCCAGAAGGTTGTAAACGCCGAAACCGACCTCATTGCCGAATCTGTTCCGGAGAAGCTCCAGCGAGCGGCTGAGGAGGTTTCTGTCGTCTTCTTCGCCGCGTACACAGTCATTCCAACGCTCGTCTGTGTCAGTCGGTTTGTTGCGGTGCTCACCGAGAATCTCTCCGACAAAAATGGATTTTTCAGCGTGGTTTTTGTGCGCCATAAAAGGCGCAAGGCTCCCAAGCGCCAATTCCGGGTCGTCTTCCCATGCTCAGACGGCGATTCTCAGCATATTGACGTCGTGCATAGCGGCGAAGTAATCGCTGAAATGGTGATGGATAAAGCTGTATTTGCCTTTGCTGCGGTATATGATTTTCAGCACATCCACCGCGTAATTCATCACGTATTTTTCGACTTTTGCCATATTCCTACCGCAGTCGAGTATCTCCTCCGCAACGGTTTCCACGGTGTTTTTACCCGATGTATATTTCTCAAAACAGGCAATGCCGTATTCGCCGATCACGGACGCGTCGTAAGTCCCTCCGTCCTCTGCCGGAACAGCTCCGTCGGGCAGCGGCTGCCCGCCCTTGAGAATCGGTTCTATGATCCTTGCAATCTCCTTTGCCGATATTTCAAAGATTTCTCTGCGCTCCATCTCATGCCCGATGGCAGGCAGCAGAAAGTCAAGGATAAACCAGAGATGACAGGTATTGAATTTCAATCTTTGCAGAGCGTCCTGCTGGGTCAAAAATCCGATATTCTGGCTGCGTTCATGAAAAAACATGCGCAGAATTTCGCCCCGGCTCGATACGCCGTTGACATCGCGCAGATTGGCGTACATGGTAAGAAAGAGCGGAATGACCAGGCATTCCAGCAGTCTTTCATCGGATAACGCCGCGTCTGTTTCTTCGGCGGTAAATTGCTTGCTCGCAAGATATTCCCTGATGTTTTTTCCTTCAAACCCGTGAGGTATATCTTTTCAATGCACTATCCACAACTTAGTGAAGCAAATCACAAATTAGATTTTTTGTTATGATGATATTTGGACTTGCGAGGATATTGGTATCTGGGGGTAGAGCCATCATCAGGGCGAATAGGAACAACCGA
>CADBZY010000077.1 GCA_902799245.1 uncultured Ruminococcus sp. | reverse complement strand
CCAGGCAGAATTCCTGAACAAGATTGGCTGTGGGCGGCTTCAAGGCTATCTGTTTGGTAAACCGATAGCGAAAGATGGTCTGTATAAGCGCATTGACAAAGGAGAATTAATTATTTCCTCAAAACTACTATAAACGCGAGAAACGAGAATGCTATGGAAGCGCTGATTAAATCGAGGTGTGCAGACTGACGAGCGGATTATTCGTCTGGCGAAGCCTGAAAAGTGAAGGAAAACTTTGCTTCAGACAAAGTCGGGCGGAAAAAACACCGCCAGGATGTGCGCGGGAATTTATTCAGCGTTTCCTTAGCTTTGTTTACCTTCCAGAGCTGACGGTTGAATCCTTCGATTGCGTTCGTGGTATAGATCCGCCTCCACACCTCTTGCGGGAACTTGAAATAGGTACTGAGGTTGGCCTAATTCTTCCTCCAAGACTAGGAAATTTTTGGATATTTCTTATCCCAACGCTCGGCAAACGTGTCCAGCGCATTCAAAGCGGCCTGTTCGTCTGCTGCGGCATAGACCGCCTTCAAATCCGCAATCAAGGTACTGTACAGGCAAATTGAAACACAGCTCCCTCCGACGCTCTGTTTTCTATGGATCTTCCAGTGCTGAGATGCGAGAAGGGGAGTGCTATATAACAACAATGGCATATAAAAAACACCGAATTGACACATAAGTATCAAACGGCGTTTCAGGTGTGTAGGCCGTGTCGGCTGTTCATGCCACATACAGAAAGGTTGGGAAAAAATGTATAATGAAATTGCTTTGATTGCATTGGAATCCGCTGAAAAACTCGGCAAGCGTATTGATGTAATTCTTTCTGAGTGGCGGGGCGGAGGCTCACGGCGAATCCCTGTATCGTGTCCTCGTTTTTCAAGTGGGGAAGCCAAATGCGTTATTCAGGAATCCGTACGCGACAAGGATGTGTTCATCCTGCTGGATGTATGCAACTGGTCTCTCACTTATCAAATGTTCGGACAGACAAACCGTATGTCGCCGGATGACCACTTTCAGGATCTGAAGCGCGTGATTGCAGCCTGTAACGGAAAAGCGCAGCGTATCACCGTCATCATGCCGTTCCTCTATGAGGGCCGCCAGCACCGAAAGACCATGCGTGAATCCCTTGACTGCGCGGTCATGCTGCGGGAGCTGGAGAATATGGGCGTACACAGTCTTCTCACGGTTGATGCACATGACCCTCGTATACAGAATGTGGTGCCGCTGATGAGCGTGGAAAACATCTCCCCCGCCCTGCAGTTTACGCAGGCTCTCCTTGCAGAATATGAGAACTTGATCATTGACAGCGAACACATGATGTTCATTGCCCCGGACGAAGGCGCGACGGAGCGGGTTATGTTTCTGGCGTCGCTGTTCGGTGTGAACATCGGCATGTTCTATAAACGCCGCGACTACACGTGCATTGTAAACGGCAGCAATCCGGTGGTCGCCCACGATTTTTGCGGCGGCTCGGTCAGCGGGAAGGACGTGATCATTGTAGATGATATGATCGCATCCGGCGGCAGCATGCTGGATACCGCCCGGCAGTTAAAGGAGATGGGTGCAAGACGTGTCTTCATCTTCTCCACCTTCGGCCTCTTCACAAGCGGTCTGTCAAAGATCGATCAGGCCTTCTCTGAGGGGTGCTTTGATCGGATATTTACCACGAACCTTATTTATCAGACGCCGGAGCTTTTAAGCCGGAAGTACTATTTTTCCGTCCATATGGATCGCTATCTCGCCGCCTTGATCGACACCCTCCATAACAGCAGCTCCATACAGGATCTTATCAAACCCGCTAACAGAATTCATCAGGCTTTAACGCTCTATCGAAATAAATAGCATCAGCCCATCAAAAATCCCTCTGACGGGGCTATTTTGTGGCAGGAATAATCTTCACAGAGGGATGGTGGTCTTCCTTACGGTTTTTCTCATGGTTCTTCTCATTGCTCTTCGCAGAGGAGCGACTGCTCTTCCCGCGGCGGGATGCTTTCTGCCGCCTGTTGATCTCGTCAAGGAATAATTCAGAGTCACCCTTCTCAAAAAAGTGTCTATCATGGATTTGTAGTCTAACATAGCTACCTCCGAATAGTTGTATTTGCCTTGCGGCACAACCATTGTAAGGTGCTATGTGGATATAGAGAAAGATTTTTTGAAAAACTTTGCCGCCGGTTTGATTTCCCTTTTTCAACGGCCTACTTTCCCGCGAGTAGCGGTCTGGTACCCCGTTTCAGACGGTGGCGACACCTTTCCCAACTGTGAATTGCCGGCTTTGAAAGATCCGGATTTGACATTCCGGAACACTCCCTTGACGCAGATGGGGGAAGACTGTATTATAAGTATCGGCCGCAGGCGCATCAAGTTTCTGCGCGTGCCGGAGTCACTGCCCCGCCGACGTGCCGGCGGGCCTGCTGATCGGCCATCGTTGTCTACGGGGATTTCGGCGCTTGCCTCATGCTGTTCAAGCCGGAGAACCGTGCCCCAAAGAAAAGGCCGCGCTTCATTCTTGCAATAAAACAGATCAATTAGGGCAACACCGCACAGAAAATAAGTAGTGCGGAAGCGGCCAAAACATGGTAAAATAACAGTATGAATAAACAGATAACGCTGTCCGCGTTCAACGATGAG
>CADBZY010000076.1 GCA_902799245.1 uncultured Ruminococcus sp. | reverse complement strand
TTCTTTGGGCTTTTTCATTTTGTCAAGTGGTATTTTGTACGAGATTTTATTTCTTTTTTGTGCTTCTTGCTCTTACCCTTAAGTTGTGGATAGTGCTTTTCGATTGCCAGATAGTCATCGATTCGGACCATATCCCACGCATGGATCACACGACCGTCCCCGAGACTGACGCCGCAATGTCCCCAGTTGACCGGGCCGTTTTCGCTTGAACACAGGCAGTCATAGAATACGAACGCGCCTCGCTCCGGAACTCCGCCCCGCAGCGCATCCTTGTACATCTCGCAGGATTCCTTCGCAGAATCTCCACCATATATTTCGATATGATTGCTGATTTCAAGTGCGTCCTCGATAAACGCAAGACACCAACCTGCATACGCTGTGCTGCCAAGTTTGCTTTCAGCCCAGTAAATCATATTCTCTGTCAGTTTCTCCATCTGAAAACCTCAAGCTTACACAATTGAGAAGTTTGCCTTATGTGAAATTCTTGATGGTATTGGGTTCGCTGTTTCTTTTCTGGTAAAAGACGAATCCATCCTCAACCTTGATAATTCGATAGCCTAATCTTTTGTAAAAAGCATTTGTCCGCTTATTCCAACATGGGGTATCCAGATTAAACTCAGTGGCCCATGGGAAATTCTTTTCTATGCATTCCATCAAACGAATTCCATAACCTTTTCTATGATAGACGCTATCAATAAAAACTCTGCCAATGTATACGCTGCATTTTGTTTCATCCGGGAATACAATGGCTGCCCCTACCAAATCATTTTCTATCATTGCTTGATACAAACGCCCCTCTCGGGCCATTTGTTGATGCCATTTTATCGAATCGAATCCAGGCGGACAATCACCTTTTACCCCGCCAACATTTACATCTGTTTCAAAAGCTCTGATAGACATATTTACGATTTTTTCTACCTGTTTTGCTTCTGCTTTGACAATATACATCCCACTTCACCTATACATTCGGGTTCCTCAGAATTTTTGCGCCGCACCATTGCCTCAGCCGCTCGCCGTCGCGGTTCCAGTTTCTGATAGCGCCTCGAATCGTGCGCGCCCGCGGGCCGTTGTAGTGGCAATAGTCGCAGCGCAGTTCGTATTTCTTATCCCACCAATGCTCCGTCAGATTCCGCACGATGGAGCAGGTGGCGAATTTGCTGTCGCAATGCGGGCAGCGCATGATCTCTATCCTGTTCATTGCCCGTTTGATTCAGCACTTTTTTCATTTTCATTTCCTTCCGTTTTATGAATTACCGGACGATTTCGTTCCACTCGACGCCGTTTTCATCCGTCCATGTTTCGACACCGTCATAGGTATAGATTTTGCTCTCACGATCCATATATCTTCCGTCGTCCAGCTTATAAACAGTGGTTTCATCTCCGCGAAGATTGACCAGTTCCACCACATTTTCACCCGGATACTTGTCAGTATCTTCTCCGGAAAGATCGGTGGATCCATCGTCTCCCCAGTTCCAGAAAACGATGCCGTTGTCCGCGTGCATACCGAGATAAATTTCATCACCGTCACGCAGAATATCAAACTCGGTTGTCATAGGCTGATTGTCCACTGTTTCGGTCAATTCCGCCGTCAGCAGAGAACCGTTGACAGAATAGGTGCCGGCACCTCCTTCAGCGCCGATATACCAACTGATTTGTCCGTTGCTGCGGATTTCCATGGTGGCACCGAATTCCGCGTAACCTGCAAACAAACTCGAAAAATTGGAAAGGTCATTCCGGTAGGTATCCAGATGCCATGGTCCGGTTAAATCATCATCTTTCGCCTCAAACAGCGTCAGTCCACTGTCGGTATATGAATCAGCCAGAACTGAAGGCTTATCTGTGCTGCCTTTGCCGACAGATGTCTTACCTCCACAAGCGGACAGCATACCAAGCATTAATCCGAGAATCACAATAATGCACCAATTTTTCATATTTTTCATTACACTCAGTCCTCCTTCAACGGTACCCATATTCCGCTTTCATAATCCGGCGACTGCGGGTTGCCCGCAGAGTATACTTCCAGTGTCGCCATATCGTTCGCCTGACGCTTTATTCCCTCGGTAGGGAACCATTCCTGCCAGACATAGGTGGTCAGCGTTTGCAAAGAATCCGGCATAGGACCTTTTGTGGTGAATACCGCCCACTCGCTTGCCGGGAAAGAATACAGTTCCAGTCCCGCCGGCACTTCGCCGCCCTGATACAGTCCCGCGATCCAGTAGTTAAAGCCGTTCCCGTTGCACGAGCAGATCGCGAACATACCGATTCCATGGTCAAGGAGAGCTTTCTCAATCGGCGTTTCGGGCTGCATGGTCTGCCAGAGTCGCGCGTATTTCTGCGCGTATTCTTTGTCCCAGAATTCCGGGCATTTTTGAAAGCCTTCATCCGGCGCTATCTCCGTGTGATAACCGATAAAGGCCATGGCGTCTTTCTTTTCATCAGAAAATGCTTTGTCGCCAGATCGCGCGCGCGTTCATCGCGGAACTGTTCGATGGAGAGCATTTTCCTTGTCATCACGATAGTTTCATCGTGAATCGTGAAATCCGTCATGCGCATGGTCATCGCCACAAGCCCTTCCAGAGAATCCGGCACAGGCGGCAGATGCTCCGGCGAACCGAAATGCGCGTCATAATAGGCGATCAATTCGTCCAGCAGGGTATTCCAGATTTCTTCTTTGCTGCTGAAATGCTTGTACATCGACGATTTGACCAGTCCAAGAGAAGCTGTCAATTCACGGATATTCGTGCCGGCATAGCCCTTTTGCGAGAACATCTTCAAGCTCGAATCTATCAAGCAATTCAAACAAATCCGTAACTATTCAGTCCTCCTGAGAAATCCACAATTTCTGCACAAAGTTGAAAAAAGGAAAAGGGCAGAAAAAAAACAGCGAAATGTCAATATACAAGAA
>CADBZY010000075.1 GCA_902799245.1 uncultured Ruminococcus sp. | reverse complement strand
ACCGAGGCGCTCGGCGGCACCTACGTCGATTTCATGTCGGGGCAGTATATCATCAATCCCCTTGAGCCGAAATCCTTCTTTTCCGAGGACAAGAAGAAAACACAGGACAAGCGCAAGGGCAGACTCAACGCAAAGCCGACCGACGACGATATGGAAGAAAACCGCCATGTGACGCGGCTGTCGCAGCACATTTCCTTCCTCAAGGATTTTTTCCGCACCTACAAGAATTTCACCGATATGCAGATCGACACCATAGAGTCTGTGCTTCTCAAGCTCTACGCAAAATTCCATATCACGGACGAAACCGATTTTGACAAGCTGCATCCCAGAGACTATCCGACCATGCGGGACTTTTACGATCTGCTGGAGGAAGAATTCATCCGCCTTGACGACGAAAGAAAATCCGGCAAAACCGGCACAAATGTTCATTACACGGCGGATCTTGTGAATGAAGTCTGTCTTTCGCTCCAGTCCATGTGTATCGGCGCGGAGTCGAAGTTCTTCAACGGACATTCCAATATCCGTGACGAGCAGTTTGTGTGCTTCGGCGTGAAGGGACTGCTGGAAACCAACAAGCGATTGAAGGACACGATGCTCTTCAACATCCTGTCATATATGTCGCATCAGTTACTCGGCAAGGGCAACACGGTGGCGGCAATCGACGAGGCTTACCTGTTCCTGAGTAATCTCACCGCCATCGAGTATATCCGCAACGCCATGAAGCGCGTGCGGAAGAAGGATTCCGCTGTGATTATCGCCTCCCAGAACGTGGAGGATTTCATGGTGGAATCGGTCAAGGAATTCACCATGCCCATGCTCTCCATCCCCGACTTCCGTTTCTTCTTCTATCTCGGAAAAATATCTCCGCAGCTCGCGGTGGAGGTTCTGCGGATGGAGCCGAGCGAACATGATCTCATCAGCAATTCATGCCGCGGTCAGTGTCTCTTTATCTGCGGCAATGAACGGCATCTGCTGATGGTACGCGCGCCGGAACACAAGGCGGCGCTTTTCGGAAAGGCGGGAGGACGATGAGCGAATTTTTAGGACGCGCCGCCCTGATGGTGGTCACCGACAAGCAAACCTTAAAGAAGGTGCTGGCGGGGATTCTGATTGTTTTCGTTGCCCTGTTCACGCCCGTCATCGCGGCGGTGGAGGTGCTGAACTCCGACTTCACCATCGACGCGGACGAACTGGAAACCATGCTCATGTCCCATCTGGACGAGGACAAGAAAAGCCAATTGCAGGAGCTTGACAGCAAAATTAAAAGACTGGACAGCAAAATGTCATCCGCCGGTTACGGCGCACGGACGAAGGAAGCGGAAGTGTTGTGGATGCTTGCGCTCTACGGACAACAGACCGACGGCAAGACTGCCGACCGGCTCGTGAAGTGTTTTAAGGAAGATCAGACCGACAATCAGTTGGTGGCGGCGGTCAACAAGACCTTCGGCACAAATGTGGCGGCGGAGATTTTTACGAAAATCATGAATTCCATCCGCTCCACGACCATCAATATCTCCGATTATGTCGACCCCTCCACCAAGAATAATCTCGATTTGGTGAAATGGGCGAAGCACGCGGAGAAGTCCGGTTGGGGCTATGTGTGGGGAACCTACGGCGGCGTGATGAACAAGAAAACCCTTGAGCGCAAGTCCAGTCAGTACCCGAATGAGGTGGGCAGTCTGTCCGATTTCATCAAAAAGCACTGGCTGGGCGGACGCACCGCCGACTGTGTGGGATTGATTAAAGGCTACGGCTGGCTCAATCCCGAAACGCTGGAAGTGGAATACGGTACGAACGGTATGAAGGACGTCGGCGCGGATGGTATGTACAAGAACGCCAAAGTCAAAGGGCCAATTGAAACCATGCCGGAAGTCCCCGGACTGGCGGTCTGGCACAAAGGCCACATCGGTATTTACATCGGAAACGGCGAAGTCATCGAAGCCATGAGTACCAAAACAGGCGTGAAGAAAACAAAATTCTCGACCAAACGCTGGTCTCACTGGCTCGAAATTCCCTATATCCAGTACATCGATGAAGCACCAAGCCATTAACAACAGGAAAGGAAAACCAATTTGAGTAAAATTAATATCACGATTCAGTTCGATGAAGAAAGGCTGACGGCACTTCAGCTTTACGCTTCACAGAAAAATGTGACGGTGGAAGGCACGCTCATGCAGACAATGGAGTCGCTCTATATCAAAACCGTCCCGCAGTCTGTGCGTGATTTCATCGCCATGAAACAGCAGGCGTCGGCTGAAAACTGTGCTTCCGATGAGGGTGGCGGCAGTTGAGAAATCAGAATTTCGGTATCGAAATCGAAATGACGGGGCTGACCAGAGCCAACGCCGCGCAGGTGCTGGCGGGCTATTTCGGGACAGACGCCACTCATGTGGGAGGGGTGTACGACGCTTACACGGTTCGGGACGGCGACGGGCGGCAATGGAAAATCATGAGTGACGCCAGCATCAACTGCCAGAACCGCAACGGTCATACCGCCAGCCGGCTTTACGCGGTGGAGTTTGTCTCGCCGATATGCCGATACGAGGACATCGAAACCATTCAGGAACTGGTGCGGAAACTGAGGGCGGAAGGCGGGCGCGTCAACAACACCTGCGGCATTCACGTCCACATCAATGCCGCGCCGCACACGCCCAAAACGCTCCGCAACATCGTCAATATCATGGCGGCGAAAGAGGATCTGCTCTACAAGGCACTGGATATCAAGGTCGAACGGGAGAATTACTGCAAGAAAGCAGACACACGTTTCCTCGACGATGTCAATCTGAAACGCCCGACCACCATGCCAGAACTGGAAGAACTGTGGTACAACGGGCGCGGCGGGAGCTTCCATCATTACGATGACAGCCGGTATCACGCTTTGAATTTACATTCTGTCTTCTCAAAAGGCACGATAGAATTCAGGCTTTTTAATTCAACCATGCACGCCGGAGAGGTCAAGTCCTACATCCAATTGTGCCTTGCCATCAGCCATCAGGCGCTTGTCCAGAAGTCCGCTTCTCGCTCCCGCACCACGTCGGAGAACGAAAAATACACCTTCCGCACATGGCTTCTGCGGCTGGGTATGATCGGCGACGAGTTCAAAACAGCGCGTTA
>CADBZY010000074.1:622-3770 GCA_902799245.1 uncultured Ruminococcus sp. | reverse complement strand
GACCATGTTAAATCCTATTTTAAGCATCCTAAACTTAAAGATTATGACGATTTTGAGGACTAATCCCTTTATCTATATTTTATTGCCGGAGTAATAATCCCCGTATTCAGGCAGGAAATCGGCAAGGAAATCCAGACGTTCCTCTTTGTCCATCATGTGCCACTGCCGTTCTGTTATTTCATGGCGGATATCGGATACGCGCTTGGGATGCAGTTCCGAAAATACGGCGTACAGGGTATCGGAATCATAGCTTTCCTCTTGTCCGCGGGAATATAATATCCGCTCGATGTCGTTCTGCTTTGCCTTGTGTCTGATCGGTGCGCGACAGGCGCGGATTCTGGAAAGGCACGCCTCGTAATCCTTCAACAGCGCGGTGACGGCTGCGAGAATTTTCTGGTCAAGTCTGTCTTTCCAGTCAGGATCGACGGCAAAGGCAAAAAGCTCGCTGTCTTTGGCGGGCTTGGGCTTCAATTTTGGCGTGTGCAATCTGAGCATTTCCGCGAGGTATGGCAATCGCTCCACATTGGACGTTACGGCAGACCAGTCGGTGTTTGCGAAAAAAGCCTTTTTCTTCTCCGCCGGTTTCGGTTCATACCATGCTGTGTCTCCGTCGTCGTCCAGCAGTACCTTGTACTGCAAAAATCTGTTCCGCGCTGTGGTTCTTCTCCTGAGATAATCGTCCAGATACGGCTTGACTCCGCTTTTTGCCGAGTCTATCTCCAGACCGATCAAAATCGCCAGCACTTCCGTTTCCTCGCGGCAGCGTTCACGCTCCTCCGCGGTGGAATTCTCGTCGTAAGCGATAATGCTGCGGTCAAAGGCGGCGTTGCAGATCTGTCCGATGCGGGAGGAAAAGGTATCCCGTATGGTAAAAAAGCAATCATGCCAATCCGCCGCGTTTCTGATGACCGGTTCTTCTGTGGGAATATATAGCAGCGGAAAATTGCTCGAATTATTAAAATCTCCGAATAAGTAATTGCGTTTGACACAATCGTTGACGATCGGGTCCGCAATGGTCTTAATCATATCCCCGTCATAATCCGCGCCGCCCAGCCGTTCCGCTGTCATCATTTCCGCGTCCACCATGACCACGTCGTGCAGATGTCCGAGATAGTGCTTGCGCATCTGCTCGACCTTCTGATAGGGAGCAAGCTGTATTTCCTCATTGCGTGCGATGTGAGGATTGCGGAGCAGTGTGCATTTTTCGTCGCGCTCGTAAGCCGCTCCCGGCGCGTAAAACGAATTTCGAACAAACTCACTTGTCATTGCCACCCTGAAAAAGGTATTAGTCCGTCGATTGCGGGATTTAATTGATTCCGGCTCAATCAATTGTACCATCAATTCCAGCAAATCGCCCGACAGGAATCGATTGTCGCCCGATACGATCAACCGTCCCAGCGCATATTGTTTCAGAACATGAGCCGCCGCATCGTCAAGTTCCTTCACGCAGATCGGCTCATTGAGAAAAAGCGGATTTTTCTTGACGCATCGTCCGATGGGATTGTTCTTTTTGACAAAATACTCCCTGCGGTATTGTTCATTGGCGCAAAGATCGTAATATCGCTGTTCCGTAGCTTTGGTGAGCCAATGACGTTCCTCTTCGGAAGGGCTGTGTTCCCAGCCGTCCGGCAGATCGGCGGGGCGAAATTCCTCGGCGGTGATGGAAAGGGTGTTCAGAAACTGATAATTCAGTTCCGTATATGCCTGTGCTTCCGGTTTGTCGGTGTTGGTGATATAGAGCGCGTGATGGTATTTATCAAAGACCGACCAATAGTCCTCCCACGTCATATTGTTCTCCCGAAGCCAACCACATCCCTTGAACATGGTTCTGGTCAGAACAATGTCGATCTCCTCTATCGGGTGACGGATTCCGTAAATATCTGTGACGAAGGTACAGCCCGCGCTTCGCACAAAATCCTTGAAATCCACCTTGTGCAGCATCCCTTTGATGAAGGGCATACGAATCTGAAATGAGGAATGTATGTGTTTTCCGCAGAGCTTTTGATCAATCAGCTTGGCATATTCTTTGGAAATCAAGCCCTCCCCATCGAAACGGATTAGTTCTATATGTTTGAGTGTTTCCACTCGGCGGTAGCATTTAAACCCCTGCTTGGTTCCGTTCTCTTCCACGTTAATGACACGGGCAGGTCTATTAATGCTAAAATTATCAATCACAATCACGCGGTGCGGTCTGGTGATTTCAATGCCGTCAATGCGGATTCCGCCCGACAGCATCAGCCCGTTGTAGGCATAAAGCTGGGAGAGTTTGCATTGGGTGACCGTCATATCCATCATGATTCTGCGCCGGACTTGCTCATATAAATCCGCTCTGATGAAGGAGAGCTTCGCCTGTCGGCTCATGCTTCCGGAGCGTTCAAAGGCGCGGTAGTGCTGTTCTCCGCTGCCGAAGTCAAGCGTGATTCCCTCCGGACGGAACATAGCTTCCGCTTTCTTCTGGCGTTCCAGATACTTGTTTGAACCGCTTCTGTCAAAGATTCCTCCGAAGTCCACATAGAATATCACGTCCGCAAGGTCGGGAATGACCTGTTGTTTCCTCGGTGTGATGAAGCCGTCGCCGCGAAGGACGCACATGATCTGATAGAATAACGCGTTGTCATCCTGCTCATGCGCGGCTCCATAGACCTTGTATTTCTCCGTTGCCTTGCTGCTCAGTCGAAAAATATACCGGTCATCCTCCGACCGTGCATAGCTCAGAATCGCCCTTGCCGACAGAGAATAGATACGATATCGGGTCTGCATACGCTCACCTGCCCCTGTGGTTTGTCAATCAAGTATATTCTATCACAGAAAATTTGAAAATGCAATTATGAATACTGCTCCCACAAATATTTTTGTCGGGAGCATTTTTGGTGTTCAATTTTAAATTTTTAGGAGGTTTTCTACATGAATGAAAACGAATTGCGGCTCATCAGAATGGCTGATGTAGAGCTGCAGAAGGTGGACTGGCTGTGGTTTCAGTTCATTCCTTTCGGAAAGATCAGCATGATTCAGGGTGATCCGGGCGAGGGTAAGACGACGCTTGCCCTGCGTCTGGCGGCTGCGTGTTCGCAGGGGTTCTCCCTTCCGAACACACCAGAGCAGGAGCGGGTACCTATCAACGTCATCTACCAGACAGCGGAGGACGGCT
>CADBZY010000074.1:0-575 GCA_902799245.1 uncultured Ruminococcus sp. | reverse complement strand
TCATGGACGCTCATGCCGACGAGAACAGGATTTTTTGCATCGACGAGAGCGAAAAGTCACTGACCTTACTCGACGAGAGAATCGAAAAAGCCATCGACCGGACAGGCGCGAAGCTGATCATTCTCGACCCTGTGCAGGGGTATGTGGGAGAGCGTATTGACATGAACCGTGCCAACGAGATACGCACTGTCATGAAGAAGCTGGCGGCTGTGGCGGAGCGTACAGGCTGTGCGGTGGTGCTGGTCGGGCATCTGAACAAGAACGGCGGCGCCAACAGTTCCTATCGCGGACTCGGCTCTATCGACTTCCGCGCCGCCGCCCGAAGCGTCCTTCTGGTGGGCAGGCTCAAGCGAGAACCCAACGTCCGCGTCATCGTTCACGACAAGTCTTCCCTCGCACCCGAAGGAAAATCGCTGGCATTCTCTCTGGGAAACAGCGACGGATTCCGCTGGCTGGATGGGTATGACGAGGTGACTTCGGAGGAATTGCTCTGCGGCGTAAGCCCCGAAACCAAGACGGCAGCAGCCGAAAACCTCATTCGGCGCATGCTGTCTGACGGCAATCCGGTGCCAGCG
>CADBZY010000073.1 GCA_902799245.1 uncultured Ruminococcus sp. | reverse complement strand
AGAATGTCGCTCAGATCGCCCGACAAGCCGCCCTGCGCCTGAAGCGCTGCCTTGAAGGTCATGCGTTCGCCCACGTTCATTTCGGAATAAGCCTGCGCGATGCCGTTGAGAAGAACAAAATTATCCATCGAGCCGAACTGACTGCCCGTGATCTGCGGGATGCCGGATTCCATATTCACAATCACGAAACTCCCGATGGGCTGTCCGTCATGCTCCTGCGCAAACAGGTCGATGCTCTCCTGCGTCATGGGAAGCTCGACAGCGACCGTCGCTCCTTCCTCCGCGTCAGGCGCGGCAATATGCAGACGGAACACAGCGTCGGAAATATCCTCGGCGGGGAGAGTGACGCCGTCGTACACTTCGGGGGACTCAAAGCCGCCCGCAACGACATACCTGCCGTTCATGAATTCGCCGCCCTCGTTTTCGCGCTGGCGTCTGCCGACTCTCTCTCTGTCCAGAAGCTCGATGATCTCGTCGGAAAGTGCCGCGATGTCATCATTCATTTCGTTGTCAATGACAAACTGACCAAGCTGTTCGTCGTTGGCAACATTCGGGGCGATCATCACGCCGTCCAGACCGTAGGTCATGTTGATGAGATCCTTCATGGTCAGGCCGTCCTCGAATTCGCCGAGGTTGCCGCGATGCAGGAACACACCGCCGAGTGCCGCCAGTTCATCGTCGGGCAGAGCATTCACACGGGTGGCGAAGAAGTTGAGTTCGTCCACCGTCGGCGCGTCCAGTCTGGTATCCGCCAGTTCGGGGAGCGCGTCGGAGCCGGTAATGACGATTTCGCTGACGGGGAGATTTCTCAGCCTGTGAGCCGCGTCGGTGATTTCTCCGCGAGTCGCTGGAAGTTCCAGCGTGGTATAGAGCAGATTTCCTGAAGGAGACTGCGCGGACAGTTCGATGGTTGTC
The DNA here is from genome assembly GCA_902799245.1 of uncultured Ruminococcus sp. Lineage (GTDB taxonomy): Bacteria > Bacillota > Clostridia > Oscillospirales > Acutalibacteraceae > RUG762. The sequence goes on along the minus strand of CADBZY010000073.1, from coordinate 2,290 downwards.
TTAAAATTGTTTGCCATAGTCTTTTAGTTCCTTTCTTTGACAATGCCATACTTGGCATTGACTTGTTTGATGTTTGTCATGATGTCGGCGAGAATCGGCACGATGATGCTGTTTCCCGCCAGTTTGTAGAGTTTTGCGTCGCTCAGATGAAGCTCGTTCCGGAGCTTGAAGAATTGGGAGTCCTCAAAGCCCATCAGACGGAAGCATTCTTGGGGAACAAGCCGCCTGACTCGTCCGTGATGAATCACGCCGTGGCGGTCTACCACTGTCAGACAGAATGCCGGCGCACCGTTGGGGCGGATGCGCGAGCCGTTTTGCCTTACCGTTTCCCTATCGGGATTGATAACAGGATAGACGCCGTCGTATTCCACGAACACGCCGGATTTTTCTCCCTTGTGCTTTCCGATTCCCGAATCCTGACGGGTGGTGATGCAACGCGCCACATCGGTCATCTTGGCGTCTGCGTTCATGTCGATGAAATACATTCCCGTTTTGCCGCCGAAGCCGCCGCCTGTGGCGGTCTGCGTCACGGCACTTCCTCCGGAATCGTAGACCCGTTCTCCCTGAGTTCGGTGACTTGTGAGTTCGGCAACAGCCGCAGCGATTTTTCCGCGGAGAGGTAGTATCTTTCCGGCACATCGGGTATCAAGATATCCCGCAATGAACACTCGCTTTCTGCTCTGGGGGACATAAGCCCTGCCGTCAATACATTGCCATTCGCAACAATACCCCAATCGAGATATTTCGCTGAGTATTGCAGTGAAGACTTTCCCTTCACAGATCGAACGGATTGGGGGAACGTTCTCAAACAGAAAATAAGCAGGCTTTTTGGCTTCAAGAATTCGGGCAAGCTCAAAGAACAACAAGCCTCGTTTATCTTCAAAATGTCTTCTGGCACCACAAGCGCTGAACGGCTGACACGGGAACCCGCCGACAAGAAGGTGGAAATCAGGGAGTTCATCTGTGTTGATTGCTCTTGCGTCATTGCAAAAATATTCTCCTCTCGTATCATATAAAGTCCGATAGGCGGCGATGGCGGTCGGATCGCATTCGCAGTATCCGACAAATTCAAAGCCGCCGATTTTTTCCGCTGCGCTGCGGAAGGCACTGATGCCGCAGAACATATCCATGACTCTGATTGCCATGCTTCACGCACAGCCTTCACGGATATTTCCTTTGCGGTCACGCCTCACATTCCGAATCCCATTCCTCCTTCGTCCTGCGATTCGTCAGTTTCCTCCGCTTCATCGGCAGTCTGGGATTCTTCTTCCAATTCCTCCGGCGTGAGCTTGCGGAAGCTGTCCTCGCCGTAAATCAAACCGAGCGTTCTTCCGTTATCCCACTGCGGATGGATGCTTCCCATATCGTCGACGAATTTCACCGTTCCGCGCGTTCCGGGCGGTACGGGAGCGTAGGGGTCGCTCATCTCACCAAGCACGATTCTCGTGCCGGGCGGGTAGAGCATCTTGGCGCGCTGAATTCTCAGGCGCTCTCTGTCAAATGAATTCATTGTTGTTGATTCCTCATTTCTTTTGTTTTCTGTTGGTATTTGTAGATTTTTGTGGGTTTCGCACATCAGTTGATACAATTCAAGAATTACACCTTTAGGTCACCCCCAATGTAGGATACAAACGGCTTTTTTACATACCGCTGAAGCCCTGACCGGTCTGCTGGCTGAGATACTCGTCCATTTCATCGGCAGTGTAGACGAAATAGTCATCTCCGCTGTTCCAGAAGGACACATAATATTTCTCATCATCGAGCGTAATCGGATATTGTTCAAGAGACTCGCCAAACCCGTCACTCGCCTGTCCGGTCACTTCGCCTCTCATTTGTTCCGTTTCTTCCGCAGTAAGCGGTTCCTTCAGCGTGAGCTTCATGCGGCCGTAGAGTTCGCCGTTCAGGGTTTCAACGCCCCATTCGGCGGAGATCAGCTTGCGCTGAATTCCATCATTGTCATCGCAGAGATATTTTTCCATTTCGATGGCGGACTGGTAATCGTCGATGGCTTCTTGGATTTCGTCCTCAAACCAGCGAACGGAATCGCTGCTGACGGAATACAGATCTTCACTGTCCTCGTCCTCCACCTGCACCGACAGAGGGAAGTAAAAGGTTTCGGTGGCGTAATCGTTCGAAAATGCCTTCCTATTATATGGCATATTCTATCGCCTCCGCTTTCTCCAGCCCCAAGCGCCGGATATTGATGGCGGTGATGATGACGTTGTACATCTTTTCCGAGATCAGCTTGGTGTCGAAGATATCGCTGAGTGAGACGTGGTCGGTATTGAAG
>CADBZY010000072.1:3280-5196 GCA_902799245.1 uncultured Ruminococcus sp. | reverse complement strand
CGCATCAGCAAGAAAAAGCTTATGTTTAAAGCTGCTCTTGAACCCGATCTCTTCGTGAAAATCCTCTTCAATCTTCAAAAGTAAATGCTTTTACCCTGCAGCGGACTGACTTATCAGTGGTACTTCAAGAAGAAGGGTCAGACCTCCTTCAGCGTATGGAGCGGCAGAACCAAGGCAAGCGAAACCTGCACGCCTAACGTATCCTGGGACGGCATTCAGCTCTATTGCATCGTCAAGGACGGCTCCGGCGCAACCAAGACGACCAACACCATCACCGTCAGCGTGCTTTCGATCTCCACCCAGCCCAAGAGCCAGACCATTACCGAAGGCAGCACCCTGACCGTTTCGCTCAAGGCAACCGGCAGCGGACTGACCTATCAGTGGTACTTCAAGAAAAAGACTCAGACCTCCTTCAGCTCGTGGAACGGCCACACCAACGCCAAGGAAACCTGCGTTCCCAACGCGACATGGGACGGCATCCAGCTCTATTGCATGGTCAAGGACGGCGCGGGCAATTCCGTGAAGTCTGACACCATCACCATCACCTTCGCTTCGTCTGAGCTTAAGATCACCACGCAGCCGACCAACCAGTATATCATTCTCGGCAAGCCTGTCACCGTATCGCTCAAGGCTTCCGGCACAGGACTCAGCTATCAGTGGTACTTCAAGAAGAAGGGTCAGACCTCCTTCAGCGTATGGAGCGGCAGAACCCACGCAAGCGAAACCTGTACGCCTAACGCATCCTGGGACGGCATTCAGCTCTATTGCGTTGTGAAGGACAGCTCCGGCGCTTCCAAGACCTCCAGTACCATCACTGTGAGCGTTCTCTCCATCGCCACCCAGCCGAGCAACGTAACTGTTGCGGTAGGCGTAAACGCAACCTTCAAGGTAGTTGCGACCGGCAGCGGTCTGAAGTATCAGTGGCAGTACAAGAAGAAGGGCGCTTCCGCATGGAGCGACTGGAACGGCAGAACCACCGCTTCCACCACCGCGACAGCCAACGCCACATGGGACGGTATGCAGGTTCGCTGCAAGGTCACCGACGGCGCAGGCAATTATGTCTTCTCCAACGCGGCTACCATCACCATCAAATAAAAGCGGTTTTTCTGAGAAATATCCGCTTCAAGGCAACTGAATAAAGCGGTCAGCGGTTCATGAAAGCGCATGACCGCTCCGTGAAGAAATAAAATAATAAAAAACGCATTCGTTATTCCCTTGACAGGATAGCGGATGCGTTTTTTTGGAAACAGATGGAGCTGTACAGGATAGCGTACAGCCCCGTGCAGGGCGTTTTTGTCAGACACAAATCCGCCGGACACAGGGCTGTTTTGTTTTACCAATTACAAATTATGATAAACGGATGTTTATTTGACGGTGATGGTCGCAACGCCGGAATTTGCTTTTATTCCCGCGCTGTCCGTCACCTCGCAGTAGAGCTGTATGCCGTTCCAAGAAGCGGGAGGTGTGACACCTTCTTTTGCGTTGGTATGTCCTTTCCAGATTTGGAAGGAGTCCTGTCCTGCCTTTTTGAAATACCACTGGTAGCGCAAGCCCATACCCTGCGCCTTCAACGAAAGAGTGATCGTTTCGCCGAGCGCAACGGTCTGACTTTCGGGCTGCTGGGTGATTTTCAGCTCCTGCGTGACGTTGACCGTGACGGTGTCGGAGGTGACGCTGCTGCCGGTGCAGTCCGTTACAACGCAGTAGAGCCGGATTCCGTTCCATGAGGCGGGAGGAATGACACCTTCTTTTGCGTTGGTATGCCCTTTCCAGATCTGGAAGGAGGTTTGTCCGGCCTTTTTAAAATACCACTGGTAGCGCAAGTCGATGCCTTCCGCCGCCAGCGCAAGGGTGATGGGTTCGCCGAGTGCAACGGTCATGCTTTCCGGCTGCTGTGTGATTTTCAGCTCCTGCGT
>CADBZY010000072.1:0-3235 GCA_902799245.1 uncultured Ruminococcus sp. | reverse complement strand
AAGGGTGATGGGTTCACCGAGCGCAACGGTCATGCTTTCCGGCTGCTGGGTGATTTTCAGCTCCTGCGTGACGTTGACCGTGACGGTGTCGGAGGTGACACTGCTGCCGGTGGCGTCGGTCACCACGCAGTAGAGCTGTATGCCGTTCCATGAGGCGGTAGGCGTGACGGTTTCGGTTGCGCCGGTTCTGTATGGGGAAAAAGATTCCTGTCCGACTTTTTTGTAATACCACTGATAGCGCAGGCCGATGCCTTCCGCCTGAACGGAAAGAGTGATGGAATTCCCAAGCTCGACGGTCTGGCTTTCCGGCTGCCGGGTGATCTGAAGTACAGGCGGATCCACCGGCTGATACAAATCGATATGCGCCTTGATCAGCGGAACATAGATTTCCCTGTATCCGCGGTTCAGGGGATGAACGCCGTCCTTGTCAAAATATTCAGTGGTATTGTCGATGGCTTCTGAGATGGGTTTGTAACACGGATCAGAGCTGAAAGCCTTGTTGTAATAATACAAGCCGCGATATTCCTCTGAAAATGAATCAATGGAGCTGTCGGTAAACACGTCGATAACCTCGACGTTGTAGACATGGCAGCACGCAACGATGGCATCGTGAAGCTCCTGTTCGTTATATCCCTGCTGATTGGCTTTGGTGGGTAAATATCCGTTTTTTTCCGGTTCGGAGGGCGCGTTTCTGTACATTTTATGAGTGGTCAGAAAGTATTTTCGCGCATCGGGATATTTTTCTGTCATAAGAAAAAGTAATCTTTCCAGGCCGCCCATTGCCGTGGAAGCGTCAGCCTCGTTGATGTCCGAAGCCACTTTTTCCGGAATATCACCTAATGGCGCGTTATAGCCGTAATCATTGTGACCGCCGTTGACGATAATAATATCGGGTTCCCATCCGTCGTTTTGCGGATCGACGGATTGGGAGTGAAACTGATAGAACTCAAGGAATCTGTCGGGAATGTTTTTTACGGCGGTGTTTTGTGTGGAAAGTGTCGCACCGGATATGCCGATGTTTTTATACGGAAGTCCCAGGTCGCCGACAAAGCCCTTGCCGCCGTTGCGCGCTCCGGCACATATGCTGTCTCCGGCGGCGAGTATCCTGAATGATTTGATCACGCTGACGGTAATGGCATTGGAACTGACCGAAGCCCCTGCCGCATCCGTGACTATGCAAAACAGCTGTATGCCGTTCCATGAGGCATCCGGGGTGACGGTTTCGCTGGCATGAGTTCTGTTTGTCCATTTGCTCCAGGTATTCGCACACGACTTTTTGTAAAACCACTGATAGCTGAGGTCTTCGCCCTCCGCTTCCAGTGAGATTGTCAAAGGTCTGCCTACCGCTGCCGTCTGATCTTCCGGCTGTCTGGTGATGGCTGGATTTGTAATCTCATCAGGGAAAGACGAGTCGAGATGACTGCGAATCAACGGGAGATACCCCTCGATATATCCGCGGCTGAACGGATGCACCCCATCATAATCAATGTAATCTCTGTCTGTGACAGTCGGATCATCTGCATATCGCAAGTCGCTGCGGAACTGTGAAAGCCCTGAGTCCAGAAAGCTGTCCTTATATACATCGATGACTTCTATATCATAAACTTTGCAGCATGTCAATAATGCGTCATGCAGATCCTGTTGTGTATAGCCGGCTGCATTTTTGGTTGTTGGCAGATAGTTATATGTGCTATTGGGATATGCGGAAAAGGTTCTGTGTGTGATAAGGAAATAGCTTTTGGCCTTTGGATACAGCGTTTTCATGTAAAATAACAACCGTTGCAAACCACCCATTACGGTAGCCGCGTCAAGTTCATTGAGCGCTGCCTCATCCGTCACCGGAGCAATTGGAATTGTTCCAAGCCGCACATTGTGAAAGTAATCGTTAATTCCTCCGTTCGCAATAAGAATATCAGGATAATAATCCGGAAGCTCATTGCTTTTAGTGAGAGCAAGTTTATCAGGAATAGGGGTTCGATCTCTTTGCTGTCCTCCGATGGTTTTATATTGGTATTCCAGCAGTTTTCCTGAATTGGAGAGCGTTGTTTCGGCAATGCCTTTGTTGACATACGGCAAACCCAAATCGCCTACAAAACCCTTGCCCGCGTTTCGGAAACCGGAACAAATGCTGTCTCCGACGGCAAGTATTTTCAATGTCTGTTGTGCAGCTGTGTCTTTTTTTTCCGGCTGATGGGTGTTAAAAATGCCGGAAGTCAAAGAGATACTGTCGGCCGCATATACTTCCGTACCGGATGCGTAACCAGGCAAAAGCAATGTCAGCATTGAAAAAATCAATACAAACGAACATATCTTCCTCGTCATGATATTTCCTCACTTTCTCAAAAATACATATCCTGATTTTACCATAAGCGAATATGCAAATCAATTGTGAGAGTATGAAAAAATTCACATACGAAAATGAGAAACTTTGTAAAATTATTCTGTAGTCAAAAAACGTCCGACACTTTTCGATCATTCGGAATGGTGTCAGACGTTTGTTTTGTATTTGATTGGTGAGGATAAAGTAATTACTTCTTGTCGCCTAAGTCGTGCTTTATCTGGGTGGTGCTGATCTCCGGCGTGCGGGAGAGATAGACCACTTCGCACCCTTCCTCGCGCAGGAAGTCGAATTTGCCCTTCCAGTCGTCGCCGATGACAAAGGTGTCGATGTGGTATTCGTGCACGTCGCTGCGCTTCTGGTCCCAGTTCTCCTCGGGAATGACCAGATCGACATAGCGGATGGCTTCCAGCAGCGACTTGCGCTGCTCGTAGGTGAAGTAGCACTTCTTGTGCTTCTCGTTCCAGTTGAATTCATCGGTGGAAAGGCACACGACCAGATAATCCCCCAGCGCCTTGGCTCTTTTGAGCAGGTTGATGTGTCCGTAGTGCAGCAGATCAAATGTGCCGTATGTGATAACTCGTTTCATAGGTTGTTTGTCTCCTTGGTGATTGAAAAATGTTTGTGATATGATTCATTGATAGGCGTGAAAAACACAACTGCTGTAGAATATTTTCTATAATTCATAGAAAATTTATCCGTATTTTCTATTGTTATTCTACCATAAAAATCAAAAAAATCAACAGGAAACACAAAAAGATAATTCTTAAACATCAAACAAAGAAAAAAGCCATACGACTTAGATAATATGAAGTGACCCCTCTTGCAAAACGTGGATTTACCTGTCATACTAAGAGTTGCAAAACACAAGTATATAGGGTTACCACATACAAGGAG
>CADBZY010000071.1 GCA_902799245.1 uncultured Ruminococcus sp. | reverse complement strand
CCGTTCCAATGGAAGCTGAAAGCGGGATCGCTGCTGTCCACGTTCCCTTTGAATTGGCTGAAGCTGTATGAGCCGCGCTGGTGAGCGTGACGCGCGGTGCGGTTCTTGTCGTATCCGACGAACACCACATTGTAATGGTCGGCTGATTCATAGACCATATTTTTCCGGACGAAGGTCAGCAGGACGTCACGGTCAATGCCTCGGTGACCGCAGAGATAGCCGAACAGCCTTCGCATATCGGCAGCCTTGCGGGGCAGTGCGAACGGCTTTTTCTCCTTTTCTGCCGGTGAAGAGCGGAGAAGCTGCGCGCTGCTCCCGCCGTTGAGAAAGACAACCGCTTCGGGAAACGTCTTTCCGAAGAAGCGTTTTGCGAAGTCAATCGCGTCGCCGCCGGTCATTTCGTACTGATGATACCAGAGGTTGCCGCGCAGCGTAACCTTTTTGCCGCCGTCCTGCCACTCGTATTCCGAGCCGGAACGACGGACAGTTTCGCCCATGCCTTGCAGCATCATGGCGAGATCGGTGTGCTTGGCGCGGTCGATTTCTTCCTGAGACAGACGGACATAATTTGAGTTTGACATTGAATTCACCTTCCTACGATTTCAAGCCCTGTGCGCGTTTCTTTTCGTTGATCTCCGCCCTGAGCTTGCTGTCGACCATATCATCGAGGTCATCCTGTTCGTCATAATATCTGTCGCGCAGCATCTGAGACAGATATTTGAGCAGATTCAGCGCGGATATGGCTGCGTAACCGCTTCTGTCTCTGGTGCGGAGCTTGGTTACGCTGGTCAGATACAGGTTGTAAGCCTCCTTGATGACCGCGTTTTTGATCGGGCGGAAGTCCTCGTTTTCCGACAGCGGCACTTTTTCGGGCGGTTCATCGGTATAGATGGCGGCGATTTCCTTTTTCTGTTCGTACCATAAATCATAAAGATTGGCGATGCGCTTGTCCTTCGCCAGCTCATCGACGATTTCATCCACCAGATTTTTGATTTCCGGCGGGAGATAGGCGTACACCTTTTTGCCTTCCGTATGGGAAAGCGCGTCGGACAATTGCAGAAGCAACTCATTCAGCTTGGGGTTATCACACCTGCCGGACTGAACCTGACGGACAAGATGCTCCACCAGTTCCCGCGCTTTCCGGCGTAGTTCGTCCCGATAGGAGGACTGCTGTTTGTAGATATCCAGCATATCCATGCGGAAAATCTCACGGGCGAGGACGGATTTGATCTGCTCGATGCCTGTCTGCGTCAGATAACCCTCTCTCGGATTGACCGAATAGACGACCATATGGACGTGCGGATGAGCCGCCTCTTTATGGAATGCCGCGTACCATCGGAAGTTCTCCGGCGCGATTTTCATGCTTCGGGCGATGGCGTTGCGCTTAGACCGGAGCAGATTCATCCACGCCTCCGCGTTGTCATAGCCCAGCCGTTCCGCGTCCTCACGCTGAAGCGAGATGATGTGCGTCCAGATATTTCCTTGATGCACGGCAACCTCTCCCATGACATGGCTCATGACAATGGGAACGCCGTTGTCGGTAAACAGGCCGTGCGAGTGATTCTCATCGACGAACTCCACGTTGGGACGCTGCGCGATGTAGCTGACATAGTCCTCGCGGCTGCCGAGATACTCCGCGTTTTCCTCCGCAAGATGCAGGAGCAGGTTGTCCGCGTTCTCTCTCGTCGGGTTATTCTTGTATGCAAGGTAGAGCGGAAGCTGTGCCAGCTGCGGATTTTCACTCAGCAGACGGCTGATGATCTGCTGCGTTTTCTTTGCAGCTGGCAGATATTTTTTGGACTCATCTATCTTTTCCACGCCGTCACGAGTGGAAATATAACGGATGAAACCTGCCGCGCTGCGCTCGGAATTGGGTTTGTAGTAGGATGATTTAACGATAATTTTAGCCATACCGATTCTCCCATCTTAGCTATTCTGGAACGCCACCGCGTCCTCGAAGCGATAGCGGCCGCTGTATTTTCTGACCTCGTTGACACAATGCTTGCGCAGTTCTTCCAGCGAATCGGGATCATACTGCTGGCTTGCCGCGATGACGTGCATGAGTATGGCAAGCTCCACGCCCTGCTTGAAGAGAACGCCCGCGATATGATTTTCCGTTTCCTTGATTTTTGCTTCGATAACCGATTCCAGTGCGGGAGTCAGCACCTTGCTGTAGTCGTAAGAATCCAGCCAAGCAAGGTACAGTTCCAGCGCGTCCGTAATAAATTCGCTGCGTGACCGCGCGTCGGTTTTGGAAATGGCGTGATCGACACGATCCTGCAGTTTTTTGCTGATATACACGCCCATTCTGACGGAATCCTTCTGAGTTTGCATGGGAACACCTCCAAAATACTTGCTGTAATACGAAATAAGATGCAAAGAATTGGGTTTTCGGGCAGAGCGGAAGACCACCGCTGTTACAAAAAGGAGATATTGATACTGCCCAAAATCCCGAACGGCGTTGCCGGTCGGTGTAATCGGCGAACGTGATGCGGGAATTTAACACCGCCTTTTTCCTGCTTGCAAAAATAATCTGCATTCTGCCCGAAAACCCGAACTTCTGAAAAAAGCACCCTTTCCCAAAGCTCTGCTAAATTGCCCCAGATTCTGCCTTAAAACTTTGGACGGGTACGTTTTTCTTTTGCGCAATAAAAGCCCTCACAGGGCGTTACACGCTTCAACAGAGGCGTTACGGTTTTCCTTCGAGTTTTTCAAAGGAGCATTCGGTGTAGGAGAGCCCGTGTTTTACCACATAAGCGTTCAGCACATTAAACATCTCATGCTCGAAATTGAAGGCTCCGATTCTGACTTCATCGGTGAGATTGTCGTAGCAGATCCACTCCTGCCCCGTGGGAGTGTCCTTGACAAACAGGTCATACCCCAGCTTCTTCCGCCCTGACTGCTGATACAAAACCGCCTCCAGCCTGACGCACCCCACTGTCAGAGAAGAGACAACCAAATCAAATCCAAGCGGTTCAGCCGTTGCAAGAATCCTTTTTACGTCGCTTGCCGAACGGATTTTTTCATAGGAATAGCCGTCGCCGAGTTGCTTTTTCAGCAATTTTCTTTGATTCATTTCTGTCACCCCCATCAGAAATGAAGAGGACTCTGAGCATATCCCTCGTCCTCATCCTCGTCAACGTCATCGTCAGGCTCATCACAATTCCTGAACCAATCGTCTAAATCCTCACGGGAATCTTCGACCTCGCCAGAATCATTCTGATGATTTTCATCAGCACCCGTATAGAAATCTTCATCATCGGATTCATCTTCCTTCCAATCATCGGTAAAAGTGCTTTTGCGCTCCGCCATTTCCGCTTCGGTTCGCTTCATTGCGGCTTCAAGATATGCGGTATCGATTGCCGATCTTCACGGGGATATTCCTCGTGAAATAGTTGTTGGGGTAGCCCTCATACTGATTCAAACGGAATTCGTCATAGGGCTGAATCTCCCATATGGCAACCGGAACCCTGCCGCCCTTTTTGGGATCAATGGTGGCATACGCACCTTCCGGTCTGCCCTTGAATTTGAGTTCGTACCCCTCGACCATGCCTGTCCCGACGTATCTTGCCGTGGGACATCGCCATGCCATCTGTCCCTTGTTGAGATTACTGCCATAGGCAATATACAGTTTTTTTCTCATATTTCTGGTTGATTTTTTCCTTTCATTTACTAAAATTTACATCGTCATTGTCGGGGAATCATCCTGATCATCCTCGTCCTGCGATTCGGAAACCGGTTCGGATGCAATAGAATCGCTCCCGCCGTTCTGCAGTAATTCCTCCGCGCGGCGTGCCGCAAGGCGTTCCTTCTGGCGTTCCGCCTGCGACGGGTCTTTCCAAGCGATGTTGCCGTCCAGCTTTTTTAGCAGATGATAACGCGCTGTTTTGAACTCGTCGCCGATCATACCCAGCCGCAGAAGCCATGTGCGGAAGGTGTATTTTTCGTTCTCCGACGTGGTGCGGGAGCGAGAA
>CADBZY010000070.1 GCA_902799245.1 uncultured Ruminococcus sp. | reverse complement strand
ATCACGACGCTTCACCCCCAAAACGGTGTGTTCCACCTTGTCGGGCAGCAAATCCCACAGCAGATTCCGCTTGCCGATTGCCACCACATATTGCACCGCCAGCCTCGGTCTGACGATTTTGTCAAGACGGCTTCGGCAGACCTTTGCCATCGCCTCCCGATAGCTCTGGGAAAAGGGTTTGTGCAGATATGCTTTCATCATCTCGGTGAACGCCTCCGAATCGGTCTTGCGGAACAGCTTCTTGCGTTCCTCGGCGTTGTTCTCATCGTCAATGTCACAGATCAGATCGCCCAATATCCGATAACCTCCGAAGCGGAAATCCGATAGCAAAGCATAATATTCGCCGTATTCGGGCAGGAAGTCGGAAAGGAAGTCCAGACGTTCCTCCTTGTCCATCATGTGCCACTGCCGTTCTGCTATTTCACGGCGAATATCGGATACGCACTTGGGATGCAGTTCCGAAAAAACGGCATACAGGGTATCGGAATCATAGCTTTCCTCCTGTCCACGGGAGTATAATATACGCTCGATGTCGTTCTGTTTTGCCTTGTGCTTAATGGGCGCGCGACAGGCGCGGATTCTGGATAGGCACGCCTCGTAATCCTTCAACAGCGCGGTGACGGCTGCGAGAATTTTCTGGTCAAGTTTGTCCTTCCAGTCGGGAACGACGGCAAAGGCAAAAAGCTCGCTGTCTTTGGCGGGCTTGGGCTTTAATTTCGGCGTATGCTGTCTGAGCATTTCCGCGAGGTAGGGCAATCGCTCCACATTGGACGTGACAGAAGACCAGTCGGTGTTTGCGAAAAATGCCTTTTTCTTTTCCGCCGGTTTTGGCTCATACCACGCTGTATCTCCATCATCGTCGAGCAGCACCTTGTACTGCAAAAATTTGTTCCGTGCTGTGGTTCTTCTCCTGAGATAATCGTCCAGATACGGCTTGACACCGCTTTTGGCTGAATCAATTTCCAGACCGATCAAAATCGCCAGCACTTCTGTTTCCTCGCGGCAGCGTTCGCGCTCCTCAGCGGTGGAATTCTCGTCGTAAGCGATAATGCTGCGGTCAAAGGCTGCATTGCAGATCTGTCCGATACGCGAAGAAAACGTATCCCGTATGGTGAGAAAGCAATCGTGCCAATCCGCCGCGTTCCTGATGACCGGTTCTTCTATGGGAATATAGAGCAGCGGAAAATTGCTCGAATTATTAAAATCTCCGAATAAGTAATTGCGTTTGACACAATCGTTGACGATCGGGTCCGCAATGGTCTTGATCATAATGAAAAAGAAAATCCCAGATATTTCACTCTGAAATTAATGGAAAATATCCGGGATTATTAGGGAAACGCTGATTAAGTCGATTCTCGCACCGCTCAGTGACGTATTTTCGCGGCGCGGAATCGACGGCTGTGCCTTTAATCAGCGTATCCTTAGATTTGAAGATTTATTATGAAAGCTTCATCCAAAAAGCTGGACGAACGGCAACTTTATTGTGATCGACGCCGTTACCGTACTGACCGATACTGCCATCTTCGAGTACGCCCAAGGCGAAAGTACTATCGACCCCGGGCGTGCGGAGCCACCAAATGCCTGTTGTTTCCCCATTCGAAAGTGAAAAACTACCTGTCAATGCGCCGTTTTTTATTGCATAACTAGTCGGTGACGCCTTTCTGTCATCATCATCACAGAAATATTTTTTTGCTTCGTCTCTACTGAGTGCAAAGAATTTATCTTGTGTAGCATTGCCGCCTTTCGTTCTATTTACAGGACTATTTGGGTTCTGATTGGTGACTGTCGCTATCTGAGCCTGTTGACTGATGTTGAATGCTTTGCTGATGAAATTATTGTTCATCCATTTTCGCAGTGTGCAGGTTTCCCATGTGACATTGTCTTCTTCTTCGTTGTACCGTATAGCATCAATCAGTTTGTCTGTGATCATCAGTGCTCTTCCGTTCTCCACCGCTAACACGCGCCACATAAGCGGCTGAATTTCGCCATTTGCTCCCTGAGGGTACTGCCCGAAGGGGATTCTGTTGCCTACGCTCACATTCAGCCGCGGCGCAGATGATAGTGTGGGATTGGTTGGCTGCATTTGCTGTGCGGGTTGAGTCTTAGGAATAGGATGAAATATCGGAACCGGCTCAATAATAGGTTCTGGTTTTGGAGTAGTCATACCAAGGTTTTTCATCACTATCTCAACAAGTCTATTCTTTTCGTCGGTTGTGAGCGATTCATAATGCCGGAGTGCTCTTGGAAGATCATTATGGTTCATGCCCTCAATGAAAGAAAAAATCTGTGCATCCGGCTTTATCCTACTAAGAATATCATTATGGAATGATGTCCATTCATAGCGAACATTTTCAGATTCCATATTGTCCCTGCTTGTTCCAACAGCGATCAATATTTTTGATTCGTCAAGCGCGTCATCAATCTTTCTGCGAAAATCGTATGTAAACAGGTCTTTCTCGCTCATGAATGCTTCTACGCCTGCGTCCTTGAGTGCCTTGTGTAAATCAGAGGCTATTTCGTAATCTCTTGTTTTTCCGCTGCCGTCAAGCGCATTACGTTTGAACGAAATAAAAACTTCATATCCCAAAAACCCCATCTCCTATCATCACTTTTTCTTACAGTTTATCACAGTAAATCAGATTTTGCAATATGAATTTTACATGAACATTGACTGGATCACAAATATTTTTAAAAAAGCAATTATGAATACTGCTCCCACAAATATTTTTGTAGGGAGCCTTTTTGGTGTTCAATTTTAAATTTTTAGGAGGTTTTCTACATGAATGAAAACGAATTGCGGCTCATCAGGATGGCTGATGTGGAGCTGCAGAAAGTGGATTGGCTGTGGTTTCCGTTCATTCCTTTCGGAAAGATCAGCATGATTCAGGGCGATCCGGGCGAGGGTAAAACGACGCTTGCCCTGCGTCTGGCGGCGGCGTGTTCACGGGGATTCTCTCTTCCCAACACGTCAGAGCAGGAGCGGGAACCCATCAATGTCATCTACCAGACAGCGGAGGACGGCTTGGGCGACACCATTAAGCCTCGTCTGATGGACGCTCATGCCGACGAGAACAGGATTTTTTGCATCGACGAGAGCGAAAAGTCACTGACCTTACTCGACGAGAGAATCGAAAAAGCCATCGACCAGACAGGCGCACGGCTGATCATTCTCGACCCTGTGCAGGGCTATGTGGGCGAGCGTATAGACATGAACCGCGCCAATGAGATACGCACCGTGATGAAAAAGCTGGCGGCTGTGGCGGAGCGGACAGGCTGCGCGGTAGTGCTGGTCGGGCATCTGAACAAGAACGGCGGTGCCAACAGTTCCTACCGCGGACTCGGCTCTATCGACTTCCGCGCCGCCGCCCGAAGCGTCCTTCTGGTGGGCAGACTCAAGCGCGAACCCAATGTCCGCGTCATCGTTCACGACAAATCTTCCCTCGTTCCGGAAGGTAAATCGCTCGCATTTTCACTCGGTGACAGCAACGGGTTCCGCTGGCTGGAGGGCTATGATGAGGTGACATCGGAGGAATTGCTCTGCGGCGTAAGCCCCGAAACCAAGACGGCAGCAGCCGAAAACCTCATTCGGCGCATGCTGTCTGACGGCAATCCGGTGCCAGCG
>CADBZY010000069.1 GCA_902799245.1 uncultured Ruminococcus sp. | reverse complement strand
CCTTAAAGCTAAGCGTTTCAGATGCTCTTTTGACGATCGCTTCTTGGCTGATGTTATTTTCAACAAATTCTCCTGATTTTTTCATGCGGTCGCCCTGCGTTCCTTTCTGCATTACTTGACTTGCCGGAAGCGGTGTGATATAATAAATTCGTATGTTTACGACATGATTTTTGGCGTGGATTTGTCGTAAAATTGACTTGAGGAATGATGACTGCACGTGCAGCTTCTTTCACATACTTGGCTCTTGGAGGTCTTTTTGTATGAATAAGTCTAAATTTATGACGTATTTTTTGAGTCTGGCCGCCGCAATACTGCTTCTTTTCGCTCTTCTGCACATCGGTGACATAAAGAATGGGTTCATGGCGTTCTTTGCGGCGCTTGAGCCTCTGTGGGTAGGTATAGCTTTTGCGTATCTGCTTGTTCCTGTCGCGGCGTTCTTTGAACGTCAGCTGAACAAAATCAAGCGAATATCCCGGTATGCACGACCGGTTTCCGTGCTGATCACAAGCCTTGCAGTTGTGGCTTTCTTTGCTTTGCTTTGCGCAGTGCTTCTTCCTCAGCTTATCACAAGTGTTTCCGATCTCGCTGTGAAGCTGCCGGGAATGTTGGAAAAGCAGCTTAGCAGGCTACAGTTGTTCCTCGCGTCCAATAATCAGTTTGCTTCTACCGCCACGAATCTTGTTGAATCCGCGGAAAATATGCTTATGACGTGGATTAAGACAAATCTGCTGGCTACCATTTCCAATATTGCCACCAGTCTGATGTCGGTCGGTTCCGCCATCGTTAATCTGATTCTCGCATTGATTATCACTATTTATCTGCTTCTCGACAGGGAGAGATACATGAATCAGTGCAGAAAGCTGTTTCACACCGTAAGTAAAAATGAGCGTATCAATGACGCTGTGTATGACACGATGCGTCAGGCGAACAAGATGTTCGGCGGCTTTATCTCCGGCAAGCTGATCGATTCGCTGATTGTGGGTATTATTTGTTTTGTCTTTATGCTGATATTGCGACTGGATTATCCTCTGATTATCAGCGTGATTGTCGGCGTTACCAACATTATTCCTATGTTCGGTCCTTTTATTGGAGCCATTCCCAGTGCGTTTCTTCTGCTTCTGGTTGATCCCAAGCAGTGTCTTATCTTTGTGATCTTTGTCCTTGTCCTTCAGCAGGTCGACGGCAATATCATCGGGCCGCGCATTTTGGGTGATTCCACCGGGCTTTCCTCACTGTATGTCACAATAGCCATTCTGCTCTTCGGTTCGCTTTTCGGATTTATAGGAATGATTATCGGCGTGCCGCTGTTTGCCACCATTTATTATGTGGTGAAACGCATTGCGGAATATCTCCTCAGAAAACGCGGACTTCCTACCGATACCGCCGCATACGGCCCCGATTTCCGTGCTTCTGTCAAGTCGGCGGAAGATGCGGATAACTCCGATGGCGAATGATTTTCGGGAGGGATTGCTGTGAGATACGTGTTTATCGCTAATCCCAAGGCGGGAGCAGGGAAGGGATTTAACAAATATAAGGACAGGTTGGTGACGGCCTGTGAGAAAATGGGCGTTCCCTACAAATTCATGCTGACACGCTCCGGCTCCGATCTCACCGACTTTGCCCGCAGTGAGGGAGAGAAGGGCGATGAAGTCAGAATCATTGTGCTGGGCGGCGACGGCGGCATCTGCGGTGCTGCCAACGGCATTATCTGCATGGAAAATGTGGAATTCGGCATTATTCCCTGCGGCTCCGGCAACGATTATGTGAAATCATTCGGAGGCGCAAAGGGCTTTGAGGACATCGAACATTATCTTACCGCGCCATCGCGTTATGTGGACGCGATTGACACGGGGCATTTTGCCTCGGTCAATATCTGTTCAATGGGCATCGACGCCATGATCTGCGACCGCACGAACCGCATGACACGCGCCAAAAAGCTGCTCGGTTCGGGAACCTATAACCTTGCGGTTCTGATTTCCATGCTCGGCAAGGTGTATAATACGCTGAAAGTGACAATTGACGACAGCGAGGTATACGAGGGCGAATTCATGTTTTCACTGGCGGCGTGCGGACAGTATTACGGCGGCGGCTACCGGGGAGCGCCAATGGCTGATCCGAGTGACGGTCTGCTGGATTTCGTCATGATCAAGCGGGTTTCCAAGCTGAAAATGGCGCGGCTTTTGGGCGAATACAAGAGCGGCAGCTATCCGGATTCCAAGAAATTCGAGGGTCTGCTCACCGTGAAACGCGGCAGGAAGATGAAGATCGAGTCGGCCAAGCCTGCCATTGTCAACATAGACGGCGAATGCCTTACTTTGAGCGAAGTGACGTTTGAGGTCATTCCGAAGGCTCTCAGGCTCATTGTCAACGACACAGAAAAATGATTTCATCGAAAAATCATTTACATAAAAACCAAGCAAAGAAGATGTAGTATTTGGATAAATATCTCAGAGCCTATGCCGAGGTTGACCTTGCAGCCATAGGACATAATATTGCCGGGGTCAGAAAGAACGTCGGCAGGGATGTTAAGATCTGCGCCGTCATCAAGGCGGACGCCTACGGACACGGCGCAGTCGCCGTGGGACGTTATCTGGAGAACGCGGTGGAGTATTTCGCTGTTGCCACGGTGGACGAGGCGATCGAATTGCGCGAGGCGGGCATCAGGCTGCCGATCATCATATTATCGTATGTTTCTCCGAGCCGGTACGACGAAGTCGTGAAGTACGACGTGACGCAGACGGTCTATTCTCTCGAAACCGCGGAGCTTCTGGCGAAAGCGGCGCAGGCACAGGGGAAGACAGCAAAGGCGCATGTCGCTCTCGACACCGGAATGTCCCGCATCGGCTTTATGATCAACGAACAGAGCGCGGATGACATCCAAAAAATCAGCCTGCTGCCGCATCTGGAGCTGGAGGGAATGTTTACGCATTTCTCCTGCGCCGACATGTATGACAAGGCGTACAGCAAAATGCAGATGGAGAATTACGATCGCATGTGCGATATGCTGGACGAGCGGAAGGTTGTCATTCCCATCAAGCACATCTGCAACAGTGCGGGCATCATGGAATTTGACAGCCACCGTTTTCAGATGGTGCGGTCTGGAATTATTACATACGGTCTGTACCCCTCGGAGGAGGTAGACAAGAAGGCCCTTGATCTGCGTCCGGCGATGAGCTTCCGCAGCCATGTGGTGAATGTTCATACCGTTCCGGCTGGTGTAGGTGTCAGCTATGGAGCCACCTTCGTGACGAAGGAGCCGACACGCATTGCAACTGTGTCCGTGGGATATGCTGACGGCTATCCCAGAGCGCTCTCCAACAAAGGACGCGTGCTCATTCACGGGCAGTTTGCTCCCGTGCTGGGAAGGGTGTGCATGGATCAGATCATGGTGGATATTTCCCATATTGACAATGTGCAGATCGAGGATGTCGTTACCCTCTTCGGCAGGGACGGAGACAATTTTATCCCTGTGGAAGAACCCGCCGATATGTCGGCTTCCTTCAATTATGAATTTGTGTGCAGTCTGAGCAGACGCGTTACGAGGGTATATTGATAACACTTGTGAAAAGGGTATATTCCAGGGTAAAAGCATTTACTTTTATTAGAAGAAGATGTAAAATAGAGGCATGGATATAAAAACACTAAAAGAAGAAATCAAAAATATCAGTGAGCC
>CADBZY010000068.1 GCA_902799245.1 uncultured Ruminococcus sp. | reverse complement strand
TTAAAGCGTAGTCGCCACTGTTGAGCAGATTGTAAAGTTTTTCATAACCGATTCCCAATGAGAACTCATCGAACGACAGGGGATAGAGCTTCAAGAAATCCACCTTTCCGACAGGAAAAGAGGTTCCTTTATGCAATGCGATTCCTAAAAGCGAACCGGCACCGAGCCTGTTTTATACCCCTCTCATATACACACAACGATTCCAAAATCTTCCGTCGATATGTACTATTTCCATCCCATTCTTTTGGCTAAATCCAACATAGCAAAGCTGTATTTTTGCCATTTTTTCAATGTTATCTGTGACGGGTCGGAATAATGGATATATATGGTAATAATATAAGCTTTTGGAACATAATTCTTGAACTATATTGCATTGTTCAAAATAATAAAGTATACTATAACCAAATATGCCGCAGAGCTGATGCGGTAATAATGATTTCTGTGTGGGGTAGGAATGGAAAAAATACAGTTTTTGCTGACAAAAGAGGGCTTCCGTGTTGACGATGTTGTATACGTTGAAAAGGAGCCTCAAAGGTATGCGGAAAAGTTTTCTAAATCACCGTATGAAACGCTGTATGGGTTGGCATTCCGGGAGCGTCCGGAGTGCTTTGACGTGGCGGGCGTGTTTTTGTATCAGGTGGCGGAGAGCTTTAGCGAGGCACTTGTCAATACATCCGGTCTGGAGCTGAGCCGCGAAAAAACGGAGCTTGTGCCGAACGAAGAAATAATTGAAATCCTGCTTGATTCCGTGCCTTTTGTGTTGGGTGCGGAATATGTTACGCGTGCGTGGATCAAGCGGCAGTACCGCAGGCTGCTTGCGGTTTTCGCAAAGCAAATCAAAAGCTATCCCGGGAAGGTGTCGCTTTATTTTGCCGAGAAAAGCCAGAAGCTGCATGTCCCCGAGCGCGTCTTTTTTCATTTGGTGGAGAGCGATGAGGAAGAGTTTCCCTTCGCTTTTCTGGCGACCTACGCCACAAAAGGCGACGGCGGTCGTGTGCGTCACGTGCCGCTGCAATACGCGCTGACCGAATACAGGGACGAGCGTTCAAAGCTGTTAGAGCTGCTGTCCTGCCTAAACAAGGCGGCGGAGGTTTCCGATCTGATTGGCGGATTCATGGAAAGCGGCGAGCTGTTTCATCCACTGCGCTTTACCGCCGACGAGGCGTATCAGTTTTTAAACGACGTACCTGCGTTGGAAAACTGCGGTATTCTCTGCCGTATACCGAACTGGTGGAAGAAACGCTGCAGCGCGTTCGCAATGACGGTAAAAATGGGCGAGGAGAAGCCCTCACTCCTCGGTTTGGACGCGGTGCTGCATATGGCGCCGTCGCTCACGGTCGGCGGTGTTCCGCTGACGGAGGAGGAGATCCGCGACCTGCTTGGCCAGACCGAGGGCTTGTCATTTATAAAAGGCAAGTGGATCGAGGTCAACCATGCGAGACTGAGAAAACTGCTCGCCGAAATGAAGCAATTCGACGGCGACATTACGCTGCTCGACGCGCTCCGTTCGGAGATCAAAACCGCGCCCGAGTACGAGGACGATGCGCCCGTCGTCGCCAACGGCAAGTGGCTCGGCGGCTTGTTGAAGAGCCTGCGCAATCCGCGCAAACAAAAGAGCGTCGGCGTTCCCGACAGCTTTAGCGGTGACCTGCGCCCGTATCAGGAGGTCGGCTATCAGTGGCTGCTGCAGATGAACCGTCTCGGCTTCGGCGCCTGTCTTGCGGACGATATGGGACTTGGCAAAACCATTCAGATATTGGCTTTTTTGGAAGCACTAAGAGCGCAGAAGCCGAAAGGCAGAGTCTTGTTGATCGTTCCGGCTTCTTTGCTGGGCAACTGGCAGAAGGAGGCAGCGCGGTTCGCGCCCGGATTATCGCTTGAAATTTTGCACGGCGCGCACGCTCCCGTTTTGTCAGACAGATTGGAAGCGTCAAATGCTTTCCTGACCATCACCACCTACCGCATGGCGTTGAGCATAAAAGAGCTCGAAAACGCGACTTGGGACTGCATTATTTTAGACGAGGCGCAGGCGATCAAGAATCCGGGGGCAAAGCAGACGCGGCAAATCAAAAAGCTCAATAGCCGTATGCGGATCGCCATGACGGGTACGCCGATCGAAAACGACCTCTCCAATCTCTGGTCGCTGTTTGATTTTCTCAATAAGGGCTTGCTCGGCAGCATGGAGGAATTCCGCAATTTCTGCCGCGGGTTGGAGCAGAATCCCGAGGGCTACGCGAAGCTGAAAAATATGATCGCGCCGTTTTTGCTGCGGCGTGTTAAGACTGATAAAAAAATTATTTCCGATCTGCCCGACAAGCTGGAGCAAATCGATTATGTCCCCCTTTCTCCGAAGCAGGCGGTGCTTTACCGCAAGCTGCTCGCAGAGAAGGTGGAGGAAAGCAGCGGCTTGCAGCGCAAGGGCATTGTGCTTGCCCTGCTGCTGCATCTCAAACAGATCTGCAACCATCCCGACCAGTACCTCGGCACCGAGGAGTACAGTCCGGCGCAGAGCGGCAAGTTCGAGCTGCTCAAGCAGCTGGCGCAGACGATCGCCGAAAAGCGCGAGCGTGTGTTGGTGTTCACGCAGTTCAGGGAGCTGACGGGACATTTGGACGACTATCTCGCCGAGGTATTCGGCAGACGCGGCGGGGTGATCCACGGCGGCGTTCCCGTCAAGGAGCGTACCGCAATCGTCGAGCGGTTCCAGAGCGAGAGCTATGTGCCGTATCTGGTGCTTTCCGTCAAGGCGGGCGGCACCGGGCTGAATCTGACAAAGGCGAACCACGTCATTCATTTTGACCGCTGGTGGAATCCGTCGGTGGAGAATCAGGCGACCGACCGCGCGTTCCGCATCGGTCAGGACAAAAATGTGATGGTGCATAAATTCGTCTGCAAAGGCTCTGTCGAGGAAAAGATTGACGCTTTGATTTCCTCGAAAAAGGAGCTCGCCGAGAATGTCATCGGCGCGGGCGGCGAGAGCTGGATCACAGAAATGGGCAACGACGAGCTGATGAAGCTGCTGCGATTGGAGGCGTAAGAAATGGCGCGGTATTGGAATGAAATGAACTATCCTCAGCCCACCGAGGAGGAACTGAAAGAAAACGCGAAGAATACGCGGAAAAAAGCGGCAGCAAAGGGGCAGACGCTGCACCCGATCGTGATCAAATCAAGGCAGATCGCTAACAGCTGGTGGGGCAAGGCGTGGTGTCAGAATCTTGAGCGTTACGCCGATTTCGATACCAGACTGCCGCGCGGCAGACGCTATGTCCGCACGGGCGCGGTGATCGATTTGCAAATCAAAAAGGGTAAAATCCAGGCACGTGTGCAGGGTACGCGCAAAACACCCTACAAGGTGGAAATCCGTATCAGTCCGCTGTCGGAGCGGCGCATTGAGGAAATCACCGGCAAGTGCGAAACGCGCGTGGAAACGCTTGACCAGCTCGTGAACGGCGACTTCCCGAAGGAACTGAAGGACGTGTTTTTGGAGGATGGCGGACTGTTCCCCGAGCCGCGTGAAATCTCCTTTTCCTGCTCCTGCCCCGACTGGGCGGTGATGTGCAAGCATGTTGCGGCGTCCCTTTACGGCGTCGGCGCAAGGCTCGACGAGGAACCGCTGCTGTTCTTTTCACTGCGCGGCGTTGATACCAATAAATTCGTGGACGTGGTTATCTCAAGCCGCGTGGAATCCATGCTCGCAAACGTCGATAAGCCGAGCGACAGAATCATTCGGGATACAAGATTGGAAGATTTGTTCGGAGTTTTGTAGGAGGAAATCATGTATCAGGTAATCGAAAAGGATTGGAAGCTGTTCCGCAAGCTGCTGCCCGGCTGGCAGGAAGCGTATATGGAGCGGCTCGCAAAGGAATATATCGAATTGCTCAGCAGCGACAGGCAGGCGTCTGATAAATTTTGGGAGCTTGATCAACGAATCAAACAGGATAAGCGGCGCACAGGCGTGTTGGCGAGAGGGGTAAGCCGTTCCAATATGTTTCAGCTTATCATCAATCTGATTTATGAGGAAACGATTTCCGAGGACGACTTAAAAGAGTTTAGCGAAAGCCTTCGTGAGAATATCCATGTATGGCTCGAAATTGACAGAAGATATCGTGATGAATAAAAACAGGCTCTGCACAGAATTGCCGTCGTGCGGAGCCTGTTAATTTTCAGATTTATAAATTTTTATTCTTATTTCCTGTCTATCATCCCATAGTTACGCAATTCCCGATGATAAGCCGTTCTTCTGGAATACTGCTGCTTCCAATTCAACAGATAGTCGTTTTTGGACGATATCCTGCCCTCGGATTCCATGATTTCGCCGATAACTGCCGCGTATGCCGCGCATGTTGCGTAATCATTACGCAGATTGTATTGCATCACGTTGGCTGTGTACTGTGCGCAGTGCTTTTGCAGAATATCTAACGCGCTTTCGCGGTCGGGCAAAGGCGTATGGCTGCGGCATTTTTGCAGACAATCCCACAACATATCGGTATTATCTGAAATCTCGCTTATACCAAGTCCTTTGACATATTCTTTTGCCTGGAATGGCAAAGCGGTTTCGAGAATGCGCAGCATTTCCTTGCCGCCCTCACGGATTGCACCGTCAGGATACAAAAACAGGGCGATCAACGCGGCTCCTTGCAGAAAGATTCCTGAATCATAGCTGCTGTTTGGCATAAACAAATCCGCATAAGCGTTTTGAAATTCACCGCTTAAAAAACGGCTGAATCTGACGGTACTCTCTCCAAGCCTGTTGTGCTTAAGAAAACTTTTGAAATGCTGTTCGTGATAGTCAGAAATCATTGACTGTAATTCTTCAAGGCATTTCTCATAATCGGGGTGATTCACTAAAGCACGGAGATAGTTTACGGCGGTGCTGTTTGAACGGAACGCCTCTGTCCGGCAGTATGCAGCACATTCAGCGTTGCCGAGTTTGAGCGCGGTTTCTGCAGTTTGCAAGGCTATTTCGCTTCGCACAATATCATTAGGGTCGATGCTGCCAAGAGCCTCCAACCCGGTTTCTAACCTTGCTGCGACATTGTCCTGCAAGGAAAGCACCTTTAAATACAGCTCGGGGTGAAGCTTAACAGACTGACGCGCTGTTTCCAAAGCGCTCACCGGATCAGCTTGCATTTCCATTGCTTCATCTAAATAATCGTCAGCTGCAGGATCCTCTTTGGTTTGAAGATAAAGAATCCAGTCCTTTAGAAATGCATCAAAGTCGGGCAGTTCCTTGGGAGAGTGCTGCATCAGTTCTTCCAGCGTCCAGCCCGCGAAATGGTTAAAGTGCGTTCCGACCCGATATAAGGCTGCGGCGCGCTCTTGTCCCGAAGATGTAAAGTAGACGGCGCAGGCAATATCCAACAGCATAAGTTTTGCTGAAAAATCCACAAGGTCGTACGTTTCGAGATCCTCAATATTCAGTGTATCGTCATTGTAATCCGAATACTCCCCGTCTGCCTGAACTTCTAAAATCAGCAGAATATGACCGATACGGCGGGCTTGTTCGTACTCCTCGCAGGCAATGAGCCGGTGCAGCTCCGAGCCGGCGTCTTCAATGACAGAAAGCAGGTCGTCGTTGTCTTCAAAGAGGAAATCCGGCTCGTCAGAGGCATACCAATCGTCCCACTCTTCGTTATATTCGGAATCAAGACGGTATTCACCCGAAATGATTTTGGCAAGCTCTTCATACAAATCATCAGGAACCGTTTCTTCGGTTCCAGTCTCCTCAATATAATCATCGCTTAACATGGACACTAACCAATCCCTGCGTTCCTCAGGCAAGGTCCGCGCGATATGATGGATGCTTTCTGCAAGCTCCTCCTTTGTCATTTTTGAAGTCGTTTCATCAATCATTTTCAGAAATTGCGGTAGATTCATCATTTGTCACCCTTTTTTGAAATCTTTAGATTCAGTATAGCACCTAATGACGTGAATTACAACGAAAAACAGGCTCGGCGTAACAGAAATTACACCGAGCCTGTCAATATTAATAATAATTTACCCTCTCGAATACACACTGATAAAAACTGCCTTCGTCAATATGTACTATCTCCAGCCCATTCTGTTGTGCAAGTCCAACATGGCGAAGCAGAATTTTTGCCAGTTTTTCAATGTTATCTGTGACGGGTCAGAATTATGGATATATATGGAAATTCAAAGTAAACCAATAGAGCTGATTTAT
>CADBZY010000067.1 GCA_902799245.1 uncultured Ruminococcus sp. | reverse complement strand
GTCACCAGTGTGCGCACTGGTGACAGCTCCCCCCGGCGGGGGGGAGCCAAGGCCCCCCTTGTTTGCACATTTGCTGAGCTAAGCCGATACCCATATAAAAGTATTCACCAGTGTGCGCCCTGGTTCATGAAGCCGCCCCCCGGCGGCTTCGGACATGATTCGAGCCCCCGCCGGGCAAATAAAAACACCGCCGGATGGCGGTGTTTTTATTTGGAAAAGGTAGGTTATTTTGATACAATTTGAAGATGGGGTTCAACTCCGGCCGGGGTAGGGTTCACTTTCCTCCTGGCTGGGGTTCATCTTTTAGGGTGGGGTTCAGATTATGTAAACCACTTGCCCGGAAAGAAAATTTGTGAAATACAACCAGCTGGACGTAGACCACCGGGGAACAGAATGCTAAAATGGCATACATATGCGCAATTATTCTATCATCCACAACAGTGTCAAATCTCTCATTGAAAGGGATGACTTTCCAGCCGGAGGAGTCAAAAATATCTCCGACCTTAATCGTCACAGGCTTTCCATTAATCTCTGTTGCTCAACATCCAGTGGCCGGGTCTTCTCTCTGAATTATTTACCGCTGCTTCCGTCTCTATAAAAGGCTGATGGGATTCCTTTCTTACCTTTAAATTACATCAAATCCTTCTAATCTTCTCTCGAATTTCTTCATACCAGATCCCATTAATCTTATGAACTGTTCTGAACTGGCGAATGTATTTCTTGCACTCGTCATGAGTAATAAGAGGTGTTTCTCTTACAATTCTGGTTATCTCGACATCAACAGTGTTTTTCATATTGCAATAGTCGGCAGGGTGGTCTGTAAGGATGTATGGGCTGCGAACGACTTTTCCTATCGCATAAACTCCACTAGCGTACCCCCGATGTGATTATCAGCATCCGTCAATGGCACTTGCGCAGAATGACCCGGAGGCGTGTTGACCGTAGGACAGAGGTGCTTCTCTGTTCTCAGGGTGTGTACAAAACCAGCACAGCCGTGGTATACTGTCAAAATCAAGGAAGGCGGCGATTATCATGTGGAATGAGGAGAGCATACACACCCTGGTCGAGCGTCAGCGGCGCTTTTTCCGCTCCGGCGCTACGCTGGACGTAGACTGGAGGTTCCGACAACTGGAAAAGCTCAAACAGGCGGTGCTCGTCCACCGGGCGGATCTGGAGCGCGCGCTGGCGGCGGATCTGGGCCGCAGCCCGCTGGAGGCTTACTTCTGCGACATCGGAAGTTTGCTGTTGGAGATCAACGAGACGATGCGCGGCCTGCGTCGCTGGGCGCGGCCGGAGACTCATCTCAGCGGCCTGCATGCGTTCCCCAGTCTGGTAACCAAGGTCTACAAGATGCCCTATGGCGTCTCATTGATCATCAGCCCGTACAATTTCCCGATCCTTCTTTCACTGGGAGTGCTCACCGCCAGCATCGCCGGCGGCAACACAGCAGTTATCAAGGCGAGCTCCAAGTCTCCGCACTGCACGGCGCTGCTTGACGAGATCCTGAGCACTTGTTTCACCGGGGAGTATGTGCAGGTCGTCGACGGCGGGCACGACGTGGCCGATTTGTGTCTGGCAGAACGTTTCGACAAGATTTTCTATACCGGTTCGCCTCGGGTAGGCACCCATGTGCTGGAGGCGGCGGCTCGGAACCTGACGCCGACTGCGCTGGAGTTGGGGGGCGAGACAGGCAACTGGAGCATTGTGCGCGCTGATGCGGATCTGAAAGACGCGGCCCGGAAGATCGCTTTTTTCAAGGCGCTCAACAGCGGGCAGATCTGCATCGACATCAATCAGGTCGCCGTGGCCGAGGAGGTAGCGGAGGACTTCGTGCGGGAACTGAAGGCAGCCTTCGAACGGCAGCTTGGCCCCGACCCGCTGCAGAACCCCGAATACCCGCGGCTCATTACCCGGGCGGCGTACGAGAAATGCGCAGCCACGGCCGAGCGGTATCGCAGCCGCATCATCTACGGCGGTGCCGGCGACGCGGAAAGACTCCGCTACGCGCCTACGATCCTGTACCCGATCGACCGGGACGAGGAGATCGTACAGCGCGAGCTCTTCAATCCGCTGCTGCCCGTGGTGCCGTACCCGGACAGGGAGATCGATGCGCTGCTGGACACCATTGCCGGCCGGGAGCACGGCCTTGCGCTGTACCTCTTCACCCGGAATGTCCGCTGGGCAAAGCGCGTACTGCAGACGCAGCAGTACGGCGGAGGCTGTATCAACGAGGTGTGCCTGCACATGATGGTGCGCGGCGTGCCCTTTAATGGGGTGGGACACTCCGGCATGGGTGCCTATCACGGCGAGTGGGGGTTCCGGGAGTTCACGCATCCCTCCGCGGTGCTGATCGGCTCGACACGGCTGAATCTCCCTCTCCGGGAGCATCCCTACGGCGGGGCGGGCGGAAAAGCCAAACGCTTTTTCATCGATCTTTTCGAGCGCTGAGATGAACCGCTCCTGTAAATCGGCAGAATTATGATCTAACAGAAGAGATCGCGCTGCTGGATCTTTCTCTTTCAGGTGTTCAGTCTGCCCGGAAGATTACAGACAAAATATATGATGCTCTGGAACAGCTGACAAGATTTCCGCTTTCAGGACCTTCCATGCGAGAGACAGATCTGCGTAACCTTGTCTCATATTGATGGTTGATAAGCATCCTCTTCATCGCTATAATCATATCATGCAACATCATGTTGCACAATAGTAGTTTGATGATAGCTTTCAGAAAAGAGGGATGCATATGAAATTTTGGAACAGACACTGGTATGAATGCGGTCTTATTCCCGTAATAATCGCGGGGATTCTCCTCGTCATCAAGTGGAATAATATGTCAGTATTGCTTCGCCTGAACACAGTCAGCTTCATGGCGATGCTCATCCATCAGTTTGAAGAATATCGTTTTCCAGGCGGGGAACCAGCGATCATGAATATTTTGCTTCAGGAAAGTGATCAGCCGGACAGATACCCTTTGAACCAGTTTTCGGCTATGTTCACAAACTGTCTCTTCAGCTATGTAATCTACGTGCTGCCGCTCATTTTCCCGAATGTGATCTGGCTCGGTATCGCACCGATGCTCATGGGAATGATGCAGTTCATGGTTCACGGAGTGATGACAAATCAAAAGCTGAAAACCTTCTATAATCCGGGGCTTGGTGCGGTTGTCTTTCTGCACATTCCCCTTGGCATCCTGTATATCCGGCATATCACCGTTAATCATCTTACAAACGCTGGAACATGGATTGCAGGGATCATCTATACGCTGATTGCTGCAGGCCTTATTCTTGGCTTCTTAACTTATGTCGGTCTGTCGGACAGGAACTCAAAGTGGGTGTTTGCCCCAGAGGAGATGGAGCGTTTCCATATCCGTGAGAAAGTTCAGAAAAAAGGCATCGTGCTTCATCCGGAAACCGATAAAGCACCGGTTTCAAAGATAGATGCAGTGAAAGCGAGACTTGCAACAGCAATAAGGAACAAGTGCTATGAATAATCTCGAGCAGAGAATGCAACAGGGCATCGAAATTGCAAAAAAAGTGTTGTTGGCACCTAGGATTACGTTTGCCGAAATAAAACCATCACAAATACCTGATGCGCCTGGAGTTTATGTAATAAAGATTCAAGATTCAGACGAAACTCTCTATGTTGGCCGGACAAAGAATCTACGGCAGAGGATCTACAGTAACCACCTACACGGCCCTTTATCAAATGCTAGGCTGAAGAAATATCTAATTGAAGACCCAAATGAGCCGAGTATCACAGATCTCGCAACGGCAAAGCAGTATCTTAAGGATTGCTGCTATGTCCAGTTTCAAAACATCGATGATCTACTGGAAAGAGGGCAGGTCGAGGGCCTTTTGAGTTTTCTTTTGAATGTCCGCTACCTGTACGAAGAGCACTAATGACAAACTGAACGAAACTCCGAATTATGTAAACTAATTGAACGAAAATCCGGCAAAGTGAACGAAATCCCCCTGTAATTGAACGATACTCCAAGGGACCAAGGCCAGGAAAAGACCCCGGAAAACAAAAAAACGGCCGCCCGAAAAACCGAGCGACCGTGATGTGATCTGAATTTCAAAGCGAAAAATGCGAGGAAAAAGCAGGATTTCTGCAAATTCCTCGCATTTTTACATAAAAAGT
>CADBZY010000066.1 GCA_902799245.1 uncultured Ruminococcus sp. | reverse complement strand
TCTGCTGAAATATCTGTCTCAGATGCTGCGCGACAGATATTATGACGAACAGGATGACCTCGACGATATGGTGGACAGCAAGCTCAGGGCGGAGATCAACGAAAAGAAACGAGCGCAGGGCTTGAAATGATAGGAAGGTGAATTCAATGTCAAACTCAACTTATGTCAGTCTATCAAAAGAAGAAATCGACCGTGCCAAGCACACCGATCTCGCCATGATGCTGCAGGGCATGGGCGAAACTGTCCGTCGTTCCGGCTCGGAATACGAGTGGCAGGACGGCGGCAGAAAGGTCACGCTGCGCGGCAACCTCTGGTATCATCAGTACGAAATGACCGGCGGCGATGCGATTCTTCTTCGGAAAGACCTTTCCCGAAGCGGTTGTCTTTCTCAACGGCGGAAGCAGCGCGCAGCTTCTCCGTTCTTCACCGGCAGAGAAGGAGAAAAAGCCGTTTGCACTGCCCCGCAAAGCTGCTGATATGCGAAGGCTGTTCGGCTATCTCTGCGGTCACCGAGGCATCGACCGTGACGTCCTGCTGACCTTCGTCCGAAAAAATATGGTCTATGAATCAGTCGACCATTACAATGTGGTGTTCGTCGGGTACGATAAGAACCGCACCGCCCGTCACGCCCACCAGCGCGGCTCATACAGCTTCAGCCAATTCAAAGGGAATGTGGACAGCAGCGATCCCGCTTTCAGTTTCCATTGGAACGGCACAAGCGGCAGCCTCTACCTGTTTGAAGCCCCCATTGATATGCTGTCTTTTATTTCCATGCACAAGGATAACTGGCAGCAGCACAGCTACGCGGCAGCCTGTTCCGTCTCTGACCTTGTGCTTTTTCAGTGTATGAAGGACAGTAACGTCGACAAGGTATATCTGTGCCTTGACAATGACGATGCGGGACAGTCCGCCAACAGGCGTATTGCTGCCAAGCTGGAGGAACAAGGTGTGGAATATGATGTGCTTGTTCCGACAATGAAAGACTGGAATGAAGATTTAACATCCGGCTGTGGGGCGGTTCAGCTTGAACCGGAATCCGAAGAAAGCGAGGAAGAACTATGTCCGGCTCTGTCACTTTGATCATCGCGGGAATGTTAATGATCGGCATTCTCGGCGCTGTTTCTTATTTTTCCAACAACATGACGCTCAACAACATCAAAAGCAAGACCGTCGGCGATGGTCAGCACGGCACTGCTCGATGGGCTACAAGCAAGGAAGTCATGCGTATCTATCAGCACGTTCCCTTCACGCCGCAGAAGTGGCGCAGTCAGGCGAAGGAAGGTCATGCCCCGACTGTGGGCAATAAGCCCGTCCCACAGGGCATTGTGGTGGGCTGCACCGGCAAGAAATCCGTCACGGCAATTGTGGATACAGGCGATGTTCATGTGCTGATGATTGGCGCGGCAGGCGTCGGAAAGACCGCCTTCTGGCTCTATCCGTGCATCGAATATGCCTGTGCAAGCGGTATGTCATTCTTATCGACTGACACCAAAGGTGCGCGCCCGGATAGGGTGCAATAAGAAGTAGATTAAGGCACTACCCATCAAGGTAACGATGGAGACGACCTGTCTGACCGAAGAGGCGAAAGCCAAACGGAACAATAGCATGACAGGGAAGCGGTAAGCCACCTTATACACAAAGGTGCGGCTGAACCGCAACGTCAAGCAGATATGAGGATAGAACTATAGAATGTTGAATGTGAGTTTCAAGTTTCCGTTGTGTCCGGACAGAGGAATGTGTATGTAACTGCAACAGCAGTATCAACCTCTGATATGAATAACATTGCATTTCGCCTTTGTGCGATGGGTTACCGACAATTCATATAACTAACCAGAGAACTGGTGATAACGAAACGAAAGCATATCCGACAATCTGCACTTGCCTGCTTATTGCACTAACCGGGGATTGCCTACGTTGGAATGCTCGAAAGAGCTATGCGAAATGCCTTCGGGTGATAAATCTTAAGCCGCAAGGCAAGAGAGATGACGCTGAATATCCAATAGGGCAACGGAGTTCCCATAGTAGTCCGAGAGGGTTAATCACCCTTACATGGCGAAGGGGAACAGTTATTGTGTTCTGAAATCGAAAATTGATTAGGGAGGAATACCTCAAATGAAACCAACAACAGAGATTTTAGTGAACATCAGTAAAAATTCAAGCAAAAACAAAGAGGAAGTCTTCACAAGACTGTATCGCTATATGCTCAGACCTGATTTGTACTATGTTGCGTATCAGCGCCTTTATTCCAATAACGGCGCGTCTACAAAGGGCATAGAGGACGATACAGCCGACGGGTTCAGTCAGGAGAAAATTGATAAAATCATTCAATCCCTGTCTGATGAAAGCTATATGCCAAAGCCTGTCCGCAGAACCTATATCCCGAAAAAGCGCGGCAGTCATAAAATGCGTCCGCTCGGAATCCCTACCTTCACGGACAAACTGGTGCAGGAGGTTTTGAGAATGATATTGGAATCCGTGTATGAGCCGATATTTTCCAAAAACTCCCACGGGTTTCGTCTGCAAAGAAGCTGTCATACCGCCCTTAATTCCTTAAAAAAGGAATTTACCGGCGTTGGATGGTTTGTAGAGGGTGACATCAAGGGCTGCTTTGACAATATCAATCATCATGTGCTGGTGGATATTATTGGCAGAAAGATTAAAGACGCAAGGCTGATAAAGCTTGTGTGGAAATTTCTGAGAGCAGGATATATGGAGGACTGGCAGTATAACGGCACCTACTCCGGCTGTCCGCAGGGCGGCATTATCTCCCCTTTGCTTGCCAATATTTATCTGAATGAGCTTGACAAGTTTGCGGAAGAGACTGCGAAAAAGTTTAGTAAATCAAGAGACAGAGTGCATACCGTTGAATATGATACCATTATGGGCTTGATTGCAAAAACGAGAAAGCAGTTGAAAACCGCGTCGGGTGCGGAAAAAACAGCACTTTTGAAGCGGAGAAAAGAACTTCGCTTACAGCTGAGAAAAACACCCTGTGCTTCGCAAACGGACAAGGTAATGAAGTATATCCGCTACGCGGACGATT
The DNA here is from genome assembly GCA_902799245.1 of uncultured Ruminococcus sp. Classification (GTDB taxonomy): domain Bacteria; phylum Bacillota; class Clostridia; order Oscillospirales; family Acutalibacteraceae; genus RUG762. Next base: position 1,790 of record CADBZY010000066.1, on the reverse strand, counting down.
TTATCATCGGCGTCAAAGGAAACAAAGCCGACTGTGAAATGATTAAGAAAGCGTTTGCCGATTTCATTTGTCGGGAACTCAAAATGGAGCTGTCAGCGGAAAAAACGCTGATTACGCACAGCAGTCAACCGGCGCGTTTTCTTGGATATGATGTTCGGGTACGGCGTGACAATACCGTCAAGCCTCACGGAAACCACCTTCAGCGGACGCTGAAAGGAAAGGTAGAACTGTGTGTGCCGTTTAAGGATAAAATCATGCCCTTTCTCTTTGACAAAGCGATTATCCGTCAATTGCCTGACGGGACGCTTGAACCCATTGCCAGAAAGTTTCTGTACGCGTGTACGGATTTGGAAATTGTCTCCGCGTACAACGCTGAATTAAGAGGAATATGTAACTACTACGCGATAGCCAGCAACTACTGCCGACTTTGCTATTTCGCTTATTTTATGGAATACAGCTGTCTGAAAACCATTGCGGGCAAGCATAAGACTACCGCCAGAAAGGTGATAGGCAAATACAGCAGCAACGGCGGCTGGAGCGTTCCGTATCGAACGGCAAAAGGCGTGAAGTACTGCAAATTTGCCGATTTTATGAAATGCAAAAAGGCAGCAGATTTTGACGATGTAATCAAAGACCACGCGCTTATGTTTTTCAATTCGAGGACAACCCTTGAGAATAGATTATCCGCGCAGGTCTGTGAGTTATGCGGCAAAACAGGCGTTCCTCTTGAAATCCATCATGTGAACAAAATAAAGAATCTGAAAGGCAAAGAAATCTGGAAGATCATGATGATAGCCAAACGGCGCAAGACATTGGCTGTTTGCAAAAACTGTCATCATAAAATCCACAACCCTTGAATTTTTACGATGAAGCAATAATGGCGAGCCGGATACATCGAGAGGTGTCCGTCCGGTTCTGAGAGGGGTCTGGGCAGACCTGCCGCGGCAACGCGGCAAGGCGGCTCATTCCTACTCTACGACGTAATGCGTAATTACGGGACAATAGCAAAAAACTATTACGGCTACAATGTCTCCGTCATTGATCTGCGAAATCCCACCCGTTCCAACGGAAACAACCTTTTGCACCTCGTCAACCGCTACATGGATCTGTTCAAAGCGAATCCTGATAAGCTGGTCTACAAAGCCAAGTGCGAAAAGTATGCGAAAATTATCGCCAAAACCATTATCCTTTCGGGCGCAGACGCATCGAGTTTTGGCCAAAATTCGTATTTCTACGATTCAGCGGAGGGCTTGGTAACCGCCACAATTCTGCTTGTAGCGGAGTTTTGTGAGCCGAGCAAACGGCATATTGTGTCGGTGTTCAAGATTATCCAAGAGCTTCTTGCGCCTGCCGGAAAAAAAGGTAAGAACCAGTTTCAGCAGCTCATGCAGCTTCTTCCCGATGATCATAAGGCGAAATGGTTCGCCGGAGCCGCGCTCAATACAGCGGAGCAGTCGATGGCTTCCGTTATGTCCACCGCCTTGTCCCGCTTGAATGCCTTTCTGGATACCGAGCTGGAACAGCTTCTGTGCTTCGATACAGAGATCGACGCGGAAACCTTCTGCAATGAAAAATCCGCCATCTTCCTGATTATGCCGGAGGAATCGCCGCACACCTTCTTCATGGTGTCCCTGATTATTCAGCAGTTGTACCGTGAAATCCTGTCGGTCGCAGATGAAACAGGCGGTAAATTAAAGAATAGATGTGTCTTCTTATGCGACGAGTTCGGGACGCGTGTGACATGTTCGCAACTGAAAAGGTTGCGTACAAAGAGTATGAAAATGCCCTTT
>CADBZY010000065.1 GCA_902799245.1 uncultured Ruminococcus sp. | reverse complement strand
AGGCTTTGGAAAAATGCTGAAAGGCTTCTTCATAATTCTTTTCAAATGTTCTCTCTCGCTTTTATTCGTATCATTTTAGGCAGATTCTAAACAGGCTCTTAATTGAAGTTTAGTATTAAGCAGCGCTATCACGCTTTAACATGGCAGAATAAAAGAACCGATTCACCATGAGATTCCTGTGAATCGGTTCTTTTTTGTATGTCAACGGGCTTTCCTGATTGCCATAAATTCTGCTTTTAACGCTCCGCTTTTCAAGGCTTCGACCACGCGGTAAAAAGGAAGGACAGGCAGCAGAATCCTGTGCCTGTAAAAATAGGGATACTTGGCGGAAAAGCTGTCGTATTTAATGTTTTTCTTACGCATGGGGACACAAAACCTGTCCAGCATGTATTGCAGTTTGGACCACTTTTTCTGCCGGAGGGAATTCTCCACATGGTTTTCCCTGGTGCCGAACGCGCCGGAGGACAGAATATAATCCAGCATATCCAGATCGGCAGCGGTCAGTTCGCCTTCTCCGAAGAGATGAAGTGACAGCGAGCGGTTCTGTTTTTCAAAATCCGCGATTCCCAGCTTTTCGGCTTCCGCTGCCACATATTCCATATCCGGCTTCTGGGATTTTAAAAACACATAGGTGTCGAGCAGGGAGCGCAGACCGGTTCCGGAATAACAGTAGTGCTTGTACTCGTGGGCGATCAGATAGAGATACATGTCCTCACGGGTGAATTTCTTTTCACAGCCGTCGCCGGTCAGACGCGTCCGGATATTCTGATAATAGGTAAAAATCTTCTCGTCATGCAGGTTGGAAAACAGCGCCGTGTGCATTTCAAAGATCAGATACGGGCGCTTGCGGTAGACCTTGTGATAATGCGAACCGGAGGGTTTGCCGACGAAGCCCAGCGCTTCCATGATGGCGCATGTTTCGGCTTCGCGGGAGGCGTCAAACAGAATATCGTAATCGCCGAATTCCCGCATGCCCGGCTTCGGGTAAACGTCCTTCAGCACCGCGCCTTTCAGAGGCATGAACCAGATATCCGCTTCCTCAAACGCCTTTTTCAGGCTGTTCATCGTGTTCCCGTAGATGATGGTTTTCTGAAGCGCCTTGCCGATGATCCGGGAAGAACGCGCGTCCTTGCATCCCGCGCTTTCCAGGGCAAAAGCAACACATGCGGAGAGCATATGCTTTTCTGCCAGATCGTAAACCGCGTCAGATTGCATAGTTTCGACCAAGGTCTTGTCCGGTATTTGTTGATTGACAGCGCATGAAACAAGATAAATCATATCCTGCACGTTTTTTTCCAATGCCACGCTTTATTTGCTCCATTCTATGATAAAAATACGGTTACAGCAAACGGCAATCCCTGTGCGGCGGCTTGTCAGTGCCGATTTTCGGAGGAATCACGGCGCAGCACCTTTTTGAGTACCGGAAGAATACCGGTTTTCCGGGCAATTCCCGCAGCCAGTCTCCGGCAGCGGTGAAGCGCAAGGCGCAGCGGATAAATCCCGTGCCAGAATCTGACATACCGCTGATAGGAAGGGTTGGCTGTGTCGTAATACTTTCCCTTGCGCTGAAATCCGGTTAGTACGCCGATAACGTCGGCATCCGGCACTTTTTCCAATGTGAAGGTATTGTCGCCACGGATCAGATAATGATCCTTTTTCACCTCGATCACCCGATGCAGCACATAGCTGTTTCCCCTTCTGTAAAGAGCCACATCGAATTGATTCAACCGACCGGAAGGGCAGGAGACAATGACCAGATCTCTGTTCTGTCGCAGCATCGGCTCCATACTGACGCCTTTGGTTTTGTACACCAGTCTGCCGTCGCGCACAAGAATTTCTTCAAATGTCGTCACTCGTCCAGCGCCCCGATTGTATGAAGTTTTTGGAGTACCTCTCTGACGTCAGCGGCAATCCGCTCGCGCGGCGCGTCGTATTTCAGGCACATGGCGTCCACAATGCGTTCTTCCGTGGTGTCTTCCTTCAGGCAGTTGACGATGAACGCGGCGGTCTTATTGCTGCGGACAACGCCGCTGAATGCCTCCGCTCCCACAGGCACAAGGAATTGGGTATCGTCTATATCCTGCGTAATAAATGAATCTTTTAGTTTCATGGGTAATCTCCTTTACATCCTTAACACAAGGGAAACTCTCCGTTAAAATCCGTTTCCTTTTTGTCAATCTTACGCTTCAGCGAATCGATGATCATCATCTTCCGCAGCTTTGCACAGTCGGCGTCATGAATCGGACAGCTTGCAAATCCGGTGCATTCGGGCAGGAAGGTGCATTTCCGGCACATCTCCCGAATCCGGTCGGTGCGGCAGAATTCGCGGCGTGCGGAATCGTCGGTGACGCCGTGCCAGATATCCCCGAATGCCGCGGCCTGCTGCAAATGCTCGCACGGCGACAATACCCCGTCCGGACAGATGACCACGGCGACGGAATCCGCCATGCAGTGATTCACGCGGAAGTTTCCGCTGAATCCGATGATATTGTACGCGTGAATACCCGAAGCGGCTATCTGTGAACGGGCTGCAATGACTTTTTCCCAGAACGGCATGGCGTTGTTTCCGCTCCTCACATCAAACAGAGGAGAGAGGTACAGCAGCACCTTGTCCCGGTTATGGACAGTCGCTGCCAGATCATTGGCAAACGCGGGCAGACTGTCTATATTTCCTTCATCAATATTGCAGCGTACCGCCACCGTTATATTCCGGCTGGACATCATGTCAATGGCGTTGAGGACTTTCCGGTATTGATTGTCGTCGGTGATATCACAACCGTAAAAGCGTCCGCCTTTGACAGCGGCTCGATGCGGTTTTCTTTGCTCCTGTTCAACAGAACAATGGCTTTCAAAGGCGCGGAGGCGTTGCGGCTGATATGATGCTTGCCGTTCCACGGCGTGCCGTATACGGTAACGCCGTTGTCGATTATGTGCAGCATAGGCTTATCGTCGTTGATCATCCAGACGCGGTCACCGAACACTTCCCGCCAGAGTCTTGTGTGGGTACTCTTGCCTGTGCCGCTCGGGGCGGTGAATAAATAAGCGGCTCCGTCCATGCACAAAGCCGACCCGTGCATCAGCAGAACGTCGTAATCGACGAGCTTTTCCGCCAGCAGCGCGTGAATGGCGTTGTTTTCCAGAAAAGCGTCGGAATGAATCTGCTTCGGACGTCCTTCCGCCTGTGCGAGCGTGAAATGATTGACCTGCATCCTTTTCAGATCTTCTTCTGTGGGAGCGATGGAAAAGAAAGGCGGCTGATGCGTTTCGTACTCTCTGAAGAATCTCTCATTCTCCGCATAGCGGCAATTCACTTCCAACGGAACACCTGCTATTTCAATCAGCATAGTGATTACGTCCCCTCCTTAATTCATGATTACACCACTGCGCCCTTCAGGATGTTAGTTACGATTTTGTAACCAATGGTTTCACTGTTGTAATTTTTTAACGTCTGCAATGGATAATACGCTGACAGAACCTGTTTTTTGTTCTGACAGGATAGATTGCACTGAGGGGAAGTTCATGCAAAAACAAGAATTTGCAGAAATATTACAAATCAAGCCTTTTTTTCATCCTTTTTTTCATCGGTATAAATGGTATAATAATTAAATCAAACCGAAAGGGGGGAAAAGGGTCAAAATGAAAAACACCGCCCTCAAATGGCTTTATGCCATACCCGGACGCAATAAATTTCTGATACTTGCCCTTATCGCCGCACAGGGGCTGTACGGCGGTTCCGGCGTGCTTTATGCCTTCCAGCTGCGCGGCGTGGTGGATTCGGCTGCCGCAGGAAGTCACAGCGGATTTGTGAGATATCTCGTATTTGCCATACTGCTGATTGTTATGCAGCTCGGGTTGCGCGCGCTCGTTCGCTGGCTCACCGAACTTGCCAAATCCAACATTGAAAATATCTTTAAGGCACGGCTGACGGATACGATTCTGCACAGGGATTATCTGAAGGTCAGTTCCGTTCACTCGGGGGAGTGGCTCAACCGCCTTACCAATGACGCCGTGGTCATCGCAAACGGGTATGTCGATATCATTCCCGGTCTGTTCGGCATGGCTGTCAGGCTCTTCGGCGCTCTGGGAATGATTGTCGCCCTGGAGCCGTATTTTGCCGCCATGCTGATTCCCGGGGGCGGAGCCACCTTGCTCTTCACATGGTATTTCCGCCGTTCTCTCAAACGCCTGCACAAGAATACGCAGGAAGCGGACGGAAAGCTAAGGGTTTTTCTGCAGGAGCGGTTAGCCGGGTTGATGATGATCCGCTCCTTCGTTGCCGAGGAACAGACCCTTGCCGCTACGAAGGAAAAACTGACAGCTCACAAGTCCGCCAGAATGAAAAAGGCGCTCTTCTCCACCGTGTGCAATTTCGGATTCGGCGCAGCCATGAGCGGCATGGTTCTGTTTGGCGTGGGCTGGTGCGGCTATGGGATATTGAAGGGCAGCATCAGTTTCGGTACGCTTACCGCGATGATTCAGTTGATTACGCAGATTCAGGCTCCCTTTGCTAACATCACGGGCTTTTTGCCCCAGTATTATGCGATGATTCCTCGATTCTCGGAAACATGACGATGCAATCGTCGAAAAAAATGCTGTAAACGCCGAAAATTCGCTATTTTAGCTTGACATTTCGCTCGTCATGTTGT
>CADBZY010000064.1 GCA_902799245.1 uncultured Ruminococcus sp. | reverse complement strand
TTTTTTGGAGGAACTGTTTATGCTGAACATCACCAAGACAATCAAAAACACCGAAGCTGATTTCGCGCTGGAGGGGCGTCTGGACACCGTCACAGCCCCGGAACTGGAAAAGGAGCTGAAAGCGTCGCTGGACGGCGTGACAGAACTGCGGTTCGACTTTGAAAAGCTGGATTACATCTCTTCTGCGGGTCTGCGCGTACTGCTGTCCGCCCAGAAGCAGATGAACAGGCAGGGAACCATGACGCTTTATCACGTCAACCAAACGATAATGGAGATATTTGAAGTCACCGGATTTTCGGACATATTGACCATTGAGTAAACGATAAAAGGGAGACAACTATGGCAGCGTCTTTTGTAAAAATCCCGCTGGTCGGGCGTATCGACTCCAATAATTCTGCGGAAACCGAAAAGCAGATACAGGCACAGCTCGCGGGAAAAGAGAATGTTCCCGTGGAATTGGACGCAGAAGGACTGGAATACATTTCCAGCGCCGGACTGCGCGTGCTGCTGCGGCTGAAAAAGAACACCCTGCTCTTTCCGTGACAGGCGTTAATTCCGCCGTTTACGAAATATTAGAAATGACGGGATTCACCGAGATGATGACAGTGGAGAAAGCATACAGGACTGTTTCCATCGAGGGCTGCGAGGAAATCGGACGCGGTGTAAATGGCACGATTTATCGCATCGATCAGGACAATGTGGTAAAGGTTTACAACAATGCCGACGCGCTTGACGATATCCGTCATGAACGCGAGATGGCGAAGCTGGCGCTGATTCTCGGCATTCCCACCGCCATCTCCTACGATGTGGTAAAGGTCGGAAACAGCTATGGCGCGGTGTTTGAACTGCTGAACGCGCGTTCTTTTACAAAAATTCTGACAGACGAGCCGCAGAAGCTGGATTGGTGCGTGCAGGAATTTGTAAAATTACTCAAAAAAATCCACGGCACGGTTGTTCCCGAAGGTAAGCTCAAAGATATCAAAGAAAAGGTACTGTACTGGGTATCCACCATGCAGAGCTGTCTGCCGGCGGAGGCGGCGGAGAAGCTGCTCGCGCTTGTGCAGGCGGTGCCGCATGACAACCACATGATTCACGGAGATTTTCACACCAAAAACATCGAGCTGCAAAACGACGAAGTGCTGCTGATCGATATGGATACGCTTTCGGTAGGCAATCCCGTGTTTGAGCTGGCGCATATTTACAATTGTCTGATCGGTTTTTCCGAGTGGGATCACGAGCATATCAAACGCTTTCAAGGCTATGATTTTGAAACCGCCCAAACCTTCTGGGCTAAAGCGCTGGCCGCCTATCTGGAAACAGAGGATGAAGCCGAAATACGGAAAGCGGAGGGAAAAATCCGCATCGTAAGCTATACCCGCCTTCTCAGCCGTTCCATCCGCCACAGGGAGTATGAAACCGAAACAGGCAGTCATGAATTCGGCTTATGGAAGAGTGAACTTCTAAAATTACTTAATAAAACAGAAACGCTGCTGATATAAAAGGAAGTGTAAACCATCATGATCTCTTTATTGCTTGCTTTTGCCATACTGATAATCGGATACTTCGCGTACGGTCGGGTGACGGAAAAGATATTTGCCCCCGATGACAGGCCTACGCCTGCCGTTGCCATCAACGACGGCGTGGACTGTGTGCCGATGAAAACATGGAAGGCGTTTTTGATACAGCTGCTGAACATCGCCGGTACCGGACCCATCTTCGGCGCGTTGATGGGTGCGGTGTTCGGACCGGTCGTATTTCTGTGGATTGTCTTCGGCTCTATTCTGGGCGGCGCGGTGCATGACTATATGAGCGGCATGATCAGTTGCCGTCACGGGGGAGCTTCTATTGCCGAACTGTCCGGAACCTATCTGGGTAATCTGGCAAAATGGGTCATGCGAATCTTTTCCGTCGTTCTTTTGGTACTGTGCGGCACCGTATTTGTCACCAGTCCTGCCGGTCTCCTCGACAAGCTCACGCCGCCATGGATGAACGGCACCTTCTGGGCGCTCGTGATCCTTGCCTATTATCTGCTCGCTACCCTGCTCCCTATGGACAAGCTGATAGGAAGGCTCTATCCGATTTTCGGCGTCCTGCTGATCGTCATGGCGGGCGCGGTCATCGGAGGAATTCTGTTCTCAGGCGGGAAATATACCATCCCCGAAATATCTTTAAACAATCTTCACCCTGCCGGCACACCAGTCTGGCCGTATATGTTCATTACGGTTGCCTGCGGAGCCGTGTCGGGATTTCACGCCACCCAATCCCCCATGATCGCCAAATGTATCCAATCCGAAAAGGAAGGGAGAAAAATCTTCTACGGAGCGATGATATCCGAATCGGTGATTGCACTCGTATGGGCTGCCGCGGGCGTTTCATTTTACGGCACGACACAGCTTTTAAGTCAAGCGCTGGCAAACGGCGCGTCAAATGTGGTCTATGAAATATCCACCGGCGTTCTTGGCGTGGTCGGGGGCATTCTTGCTGTCGTGGGCGTAGTTGTATGCCCGATCACTTCCGGCGATACGGCGTTCAGAAGCGCCCGTCTTATTCTCGCGGAAATCTTTCGTCTCGATCAGAAAAACATCAAAAACCGTCTGATCATCACGATTCCGCTTCTCATGGTGGGCGGTCTGCTGACATGGTTCGCTATCGTAAACGATAACGGCTTTCAAACCATCTGGCGCTATTTCTCATGGAGCAACCAGACGCTAGCGATGATTGCGTTATGGGTATCTACCGCTTATCTGCTGAAAAACGGAAAGTACCGCTTCGGTTCTCTGGCCACAGCCCTTCCCGCGACGTTCATGACGGCGGTGAGCCTGACCTATATCCTTATGGCCGACGAAGGCTTCCGGCTGGGGCAGACTGTGTCTTATCTCTTCGGCGCGACAGCTGCGGTCATTCTGCTTGGGATTTATCTATTCGCGCTTGTCCGGCAAAAAGCAAGTCGTTAATTGCAAAGACACCGCATGATTGCATATTGGTATACTATAGGATGAGTGATATGAAACAAACATGGCGGGAAACTCTCGCAAAAGGAAAACAAAAAACAAGAGCGGCGGTCGATTGGATTTCGGTTCTGTTAGTTTGTCTCTTCCCTATCATAACTGGTATCATTTTCTTTCGACTGCTGCAGATGACAGGCGTTCCCAATTGGTTTTACATTTTGCAGGGGTTATTCTTTGCGGGAAGCCTCGCGCAGGCGATCTATTTTTTTACAGCGGGATTGCTCCGTGCTGTGCGCCGCAAACCCGTCAGGAAGAAAGACGGGTGAGGGTATATGTATTCACAGGCTTTTCTACTTGCGGCGATTGCCTATCTTTTCATCACGATTTTCATCTATTTCAACTATCCGGAATCCTGGCGTAAGAACCGTATGTTTATCGCAACGCTGATTCTGTGGCACATCATTGGTCTGGCATCAGTTGTGATGGTATTCACGGTGTTCAAACATATCACGCACGAGGGCATGAAGTATGAACTTGCGCGCATCGGCACCTGCTATTACATCGTGACAACAATGCAGGCGATTTTATTCACTTTGTAATCGGTTTTATGCCCCGCGCTTTGGGATTGAAATAATGAAGCGTCCAACTGGAGTAAGGTACTTATGAGGAACTTATGCAAAAAGACGGTTTTTTCGCAGAACTTGTGAAAACGCAACAGATATGAAAATATTTTTTCCAAGTATTCCAAAGCTCGTTCGACTCACCTATTATGGTGTGAATCGAACGAGCTTATTTTTTTCGACAAATTTTGATAAGAAAAACTGTAAATCGACAAAATTCACAGGTCGTGCCGCCTCATGAATACGCAGATCAGATTCAGTTTGTCTCCGAGTTGCTGCTTCATGATGCGGTAGGCGCGTTCTTTGGTGCAGTGTCCGGTGCAAACCAGATCAATGCCGGTCTGTTTGATTTCATGTGCCAGAAGGCGTATCTCACTTTCGGGCTTGTTGAAAAGGTGAGACCCGCCGATCAGGGCGTGAATGCGCTTGTCGGGAAAGGTGGCGCTGACTTCGCGGATAATATTGACCGCACCGCCGTGGGAGCAGCTGTTGAGTATGACAATTCCCTTTTCCGTTTCGAGGACAAGGCTTTGTTCGTGTGAAAAGTCATCCGGCTGCCATCCGTTTTCTGTGCGGCGGTACATCATTTCACGTTTGCCGATTGCGTCAAGATGCTGTGTTTTATGCGGTATCAGATAAACGCCTTCACAGAATTATGACAGTATTATCATTTACAACGCAGGCGATAACAAAACAAATTACGAGTCAGCTTACCGCGTCGAATATTATGATAATAAAATCGATGTGGTCATTATGGCAGGCACCGGAGAGAATTTCTACGATGAACTCAACCGGTATCTGAATAAGTAGCCGGCATCTTTTTTGTACTACTTTTCCAAATTTTTGCTGATACATTGTTTTTGAAAAACCGCTTCTTGACAGCACAATCAGAATGCTGTTTTTCTTTTTTGCCGCAGTTTTCATTGGAGCAAGGAGAACAGGTCAAATCCGCTCAGCAGCTAAGAGATAATCCGTTAGTAAAACGGATGTTTCATTGAATGCCGCTCACAGAGCCATCATTAAAATTTCACTAAAAATTATAATATTATTGAAAAATTATAGTTGATTTTATGATAAAATAGAAATATAAAGTAATTAATTTCGCGCAGCCGTATTGGATATTCCATTCAAATCAAAGGAGGCATTACGATATGATAAAAGGGTTGAATAAACGGAGCCGGCCGTCGGGACATACTGTCCGAGAAGCGCGCGATTATCCGCCGCATCC
>CADBZY010000063.1 GCA_902799245.1 uncultured Ruminococcus sp. | reverse complement strand
TGCTTCGGCGTGAAGGGACTGCTGGAAACCAATAAGCGACTGAAGGACACGATGCTCTTCAATATTCTGTCATATATGTCGCATCAGCTTCTCGGCAAGGGCAACACGGTGGCGGCAATCGACGAGGCGTATCTGTTCCTTTCCAACCTGACCGCCATAGAATATATCCGCAATGCCATGAAGCGCGTGCGGAAGAAGGATTCCGCTGTGATTATTGCCTCCCAGAACGTGGAGGATTTCATGGTGGAATCGGTCAAGGAATTCACCATGCCGATGCTCTCCATTCCCGATTTCCGGTTCTTCTTCTATCTCGGAAAAATCTCTCCGCAGCTTGCGGTGGAGGTTCTTCGGATGGAGCCGAGTGAGCATGACCTCATCAGCAATTCATGCCGCGGTCAGTGTCTCTTTATCTGTGGCAATGAACGGCATCTGCTGATGGTACGTGCGCCGGAACACAAGGCGGCGCTTTTCGGAAAGGCGGGAGGAAGATGAACGAATTTTTAGGACGTGCCGCCCTGATGGTGGTCACCGACAAAAAGACATTGCAAAAGGTGCTGGCGGGGATATTGATTGTTTTTATTGCCCTGTTCACACCCGTCATCGCGGCGGTGGAAGTGCTGAACAGCGACTTTACCATCGACGCGGACGAGCTGGAAACCATGCTTATGTCCAATCTGGACGAGAGTGAGAAAGCACAATTGCAGGAGCTTGACAGCCAGATCAGAAAGCTCGACAGCAAAATGTCCTCCGCCGGATACGGCGCACGGACAAAAGAAGCGGAAGTGCTGTGGATGCTTGCTCTCTACGGAAAGTCCACCGACAGCAAGACGGCAGACCGGCTCGTGAAATGCTTCAAGGAAGATCAGACCGACAATCAGCTTGTCGCGGCGGTCAACAAGACCTTCGGCACGAATGTGGTGGCGGAGATTTTTACGAAAATCATGAATTCCATCCGCTCCACCACCATCAATATCTCCGATTATGTCGATCCTTCCACCAAGAACAATCTCGATTTGGTGAAGTGGGCGAAGCATGCGGAGAAGTCCGGCTGGGGTTATGTGTGGGGAACCTACGGCGGTGTGCTGAACAAGAAAACGCTCGACCGCAAGTCTAGTCAGTACCCGAATGAAGTGGGCAGTCTGTCCGATTTTATCAAAAAGAACTGGCTGGGCGGACGCACCGCCGACTGCGTCGGTCTTATTAAAGGCTACGGCTGGCTCAATCCCGAAACGCTGGAGGTGGAATACGGCACCAACGGCATGAAGGACGTCGGCGCGGATGGAATGTACAAGAATGCCAAAGTCAAAGGCCCGATCAGCACCATGCCGGAAGTCCCCGGACTCGCGGTCTGGCACAAAGGACACATCGGTATCTACATCGGTAACGGCGAAGTCATCGAAGCCATGAGTACCAAAACAGGCGTGAAGAAAACGAAATTCTCCACCAAACGCTGGTCTCACTGGCTTGAAATTCCCTATATTCAGTACATCGACGAAGCACCAAGCCATTAAAACAGGAAAGGAAAACCAATTTGAGTAAAATTAATATTACGATTCAGTTCGATGAAGAAAGGCTGACGGCACTTCAGCTTTACGCTTCACAGAAAAATGTGACAGTGGAAGGCACGCTTATGCAGACGATGGAGTCGCTCTATATCAAAACCGTCCCGCAGTCTGTGCGTGATTTTATTGCCATGAAACAGCAGGCGTCGGCTGAAAACTGTCCTTCCGATGAGGGTGGCGGCAGTTGAGAGATCAGAATTTCGGCATTGAAATTGAGATGACAGGGCTGACCAGAGCCAACGCCGCAAAGGTGCTGGCGGGATATTTCGGCACGGAAGCTACACATGTGGGCGGCGTATACGACGCTTACACGGTGCGTGACGGTGATGGACGGCAGTGGAAAATCATGAGTGACGCAAGCATTCACTGCCAGAACCGCAACGGTCATAACGCCAGCCGGCTCTACGCGGTGGAATTTGTCTCGCCCATCTGCCGGTACGAGGACATCGAAACCATTCAAGAACTGGTGCGGAAACTGAGGGCGGAAGGTGCGCGGGTCAACCATACCTGCGGCATTCACGTCCATATCAATGCCGCACCGCACACGCCCAAAACGCTCCGGAACATCGTCAATATCATGGCGGCGAAAGAGGATCTGCTCTACAAGGCATTGGATATCAACGTCGAGCGGGAGAATTACTGCAAGAAAGCGGATACCCGATTCCTCGATGACGTGAATCTGAAACGACCGACCACCATGCCGGAACTGGAAGAACTGTGGTACAACGGGCGCGGCGGGAGCTTCCATCATTACGATGAGAGCCGGTACCACGCGCTCAATCTGCACTCGGTATTCTCCAAAGGCACGATAGAATTTCGCTTGTTCAACTCCACGCTTCATGCCGGAGAGGTCAAGTCCTACATCCAATTGTGTCTTGCCATCAGCCATCAGGCACTTGTGCAGAAGTCCGCTTCACGCTCCCGCACCACGTCGGAGAATGAGAAATACACCTTCCGCACATGGCTTCTGCGGCTGGGTATGATCGGCGACGAGTTCAAAACAGCACGTCATCACCTGCTTAAAAAGCTGGACGGCAACATCGCTTGGAAAGACTCGTCACAGGCAGAACGCCAGAAAGAACGCCTTGCGGCGCGCCGCGCAGAGGAATTACTGCAGGGCGGTAATCAGAGCGAAGCCTCGGAAGAATGCAATGTTGAATCGCAGAGCGAGGATGATCAGGACGATTCTCCAACTATGACGATGTAAATTTTGTAAATGAAAGGATTTTTGAATCAGAAATATGAGAAGGAAATTGTATATTGCCTACGGCAGTAATCTCAATAAGGGACAGATGGCATGGCGATGTCCCACGGCAAGATACGTCGGAACAGGCATGGTCGAGGGGTACGAACTCAAATTCAAGGGCAGACCGGAAGGTGCGTATGCCACCATTGATCCCAAAGAGGGCGGCTCTGTTCCGGTTGGTATATGGGAGATTCAGCCCTATGACGAATTCCGTTTGAATCAGTATGAGGGGTATCCCGACAACTATTTCACGAGGAATATCCCCGTAAAAATCGGAAATCATGAGGTGACCGGCATGGTTTACATCATGAATCTGCGGGCGCAGGCCAACCTTCCGTCAAAGCGTTACTACAAAACAGTGGAAAAAGGCTACGAAGATTGCGGTCTCGATACCGCTTACCTTGAAGCCGCGCTAAAGAGAACCGAAGCAGAAATGGCGGAGAATCAGACCGTATCTGACACTGACGAGCAAGAAGAATGGGAGGAAGATGAAGCCGATGATGAAGATTGGGATTTGGTTTCTGATGAAATTGGTCAGAATGATTCTGGCGCGGACGAGGATTCCGATGAGGATTTAGATGATTGGTATGTGAAATCTGATGAATCCGACGATGACTTTGACGAAGATGAGGGCGAAGGATACAGCCCTTATCCTCTTCATTTCTGATGGGTGGTGACGGAAATGAATCAAAGAAAAGCATTGAAAAAGCATTTGGGCGATGGCTATTGCTATGAAAAAATCCGTTCGGCAAGCGACGTCCGCAGGATTCTTTCAACGGCGGAGCCGCTCGGATTTGATATGGTTGTCTCTTCTCTGACAGTGGGGTGCGTTAGGATAGAGGCGGTTCTGTATCAGCAGTCAGGGCGGAAAAAGCTGGGCTACGATCTCTTTGTCAAGGACACTCCCACGGGGCAGGAGTGGATCTGCTACGACAATCTCACCGACGAGGTCAAAATCGGAACCTTTAATTTTGAGCAGGAGATGTTCAATGTGCTGAACGCTTACGTCGTGAAGCACGGACTCTCCTACACTGAATGCTCCTTTGAAAGACTCGAAGGAAAACCGTAACGCCTCTGTTCAAGCGTGTAAAGCCCTGTGAGGGCTTTTTATCCGCAAAGGAAAAACGTACCCGTCCAAAGTTTTTAAGGCAGAATTTGGGGCAGTCTGGCAGAGCTTTGGAAAAGGGTGCTTTTTTCGGAAGTTCGGGTTTTCGGGCAGTAAGCATTTTTTTACACAAGTTTTTGCAAGCAGGAAAAAGGCGGTGTTAAATTCCCGCATTACGTTCGCCGATCACACCGACCGGCAACGCCGTTCGGGATTGGGGGCAGTATCAATATTTCCTTTTCGTAACAGCGGTGGTCTTCCGCTCTGCCCGAAAACCCACTTCTTTACATCTTATTTCGTATTACTGTAAGTATTTTGGAGGTGTTCCCATGCAAAATCAAAAAGATTCCGTCAGAATGGGCGTGTATATCAGCAAAAAACTGCAGGATCGTGTCGATCACGCCATTCCCAAAACCGACGCGCGCTCACGAAGTGAATTTATTTCGGACGCGCTGGAACTGTATCTTGCTTGGCTGGATTCCCACGACTACAGCAAGGTGCTGACTCCCGCGCTGGAATCGGTTATCGAAGCAAAAATCAAGGACACGGAGAATCATATCGCGGGCGTTCTCTTCAAACAGGGCGTGGAGCTTGCCATACTCATGCACGTCATTGCGGCAAGCCAGCAGTATGATCCCGATTCGCTGGAAGAACTTCGCAAGCATTGTGTCAACGAGGTCAGAAAATACAGTGGACGTTATCGCTTCGAGGACGCGGTGGCGTTCCAGAACAGTTAAGATGGGAGAATTGGTATGGCTAAAATTATCGTTAAATCGTCCTACTACAAACCCAATTCCAAACGCAGCGCGGCGGGTTTCATCCGATATATTTCCACCCGTGACGGCGTGGAAAAGATCGATGAATCGAAAAAATATCTGCCCGCGGCAAAGAAAACGCAGCAGATCATCAGCCGTCTGGTCAGTGAAAATCCGCAGTTGGCACAGCTTCCGCTCTACCTTGCATACAAGAATAACCCGACGAGGGAGAACGCAGACAACCTGCTCCTGCATCTTGCGGAGGAAAATGCGGAGTATCTCGGCAGCCGTGAGGACTATATCAGCTACATCGCACAGCGTCCCAACGTGGAATTCGTCGATGAGAATCACTCGCACGGTCTGTTTACCGACAACGGCGTTCCCATTGTCATGAGCCATGTCATGGGAGAAGTTGCCGTGCATCAGGGAAATATCTGGACGCATATCATCTCGCTTCAGCGTGAGGACGCGGAACGTCTGGGCTATGACAACGCGGAGGCGTGGATGAATCTGCTTCGGTCTAAGCGAAACGCCATCGCCCGAAGCATGAAAATCGCGCCGGAAAACTTCCGATGGTACGCAGCATTCCATAAAGAAGCGGCTCATCCGCACGTCCATATGGTCGTCTATTCGGTCAATCCGAGAGAGGGTTATCTGACGCAGACAGGCATCGAGCAGATCAAATCCGTCCTTGCCCGTGAGATTTTCCGCATGGATATGCTGGATGTCTACAAGCAGCAGTCCTCCTATCGGGACGAACTCCGCCAAAAAGCGCGGGAACTGGTGGAACATCTTGTCCGTCAGGTTCAGTCTGGCAGGTGCGATAACCCCAAGCTGAATGAGTTGCTTCTGCAATTGTCGGACGCGCTTTCCCATACGGAAGGCAAAAAGGTGTACGCCTATCTCCCGCCGGAACTGAAAAATCTGGTGGACGAAATCGTTGATGAGTTTGCAAAGGACAAGCGAATCGCCAATCTCTATGATTTATGGTACGAACAG
>CADBZY010000062.1 GCA_902799245.1 uncultured Ruminococcus sp. | reverse complement strand
CGGAATAAGCCTGCGCGATGCCGTTAAGAAGAACAAAGTTATCCATCGAGCCAAACTGACTGCCCGTGATCTGCGGGATGCCGGATTCCATATTCACAACCACAAAGCTCCCTATGGGCTGTCCGTCATGCTCCTGCGCGAACAGGTCGATGCTCTCCTGCGTCATGGGAAGCTCGACAGCGACCGTCGCTCCTTCCTCCGCGTCGGGCGCGGCAATATGCAGACGGAACACAGCATCGGAGGCTTCTTCCGCGGGGAGAGTGACGCCGTCGTACACTTCGGGAGACTCAAAGCCGCCCGCGACGACATATCTGCCGTTCATGAATTCACCGCCCTCATTTTCGCGCTGGCGTCTGCCGACTCTTTCTCTATCGAGCAGTTCGATGATCTCGTCAGACAGTGCCGCAATATCGTCATTCATCTCGTTGTCGATCACAAACTGGCCAAGCTGTTCGTCGTTGGCGACATTGGGAGCGATCATCACGCCGTCCAGACCGTAGGTCATGTTGATGAGGTCTTTCATGGTCAGGCCGTCCTCGAATTCACCGAGGTTCCCGCGATGCAGGAACACACCGCCCAGAGCCGCCAGTTCGTCATCGGGCAGAGCATTCACACGGGAGGCGAAGAAGTTGAGTTCGTCCACCGTCGGCGCGTCCAGTCTGGTGTCAACCAGTTCGGGGAGCGCGTCGGAGCCGGTGATAACGATTTCGCTGACGGGGAGGTTTCTCAACCTATGCGCCGCGTCGGTGATTTCGCCGCGGGTCGCCGGAAGCTCCAGCGTGGTGTAAAGCAGATTTCCCGAAGGAGACTGCGCGGACAGTTCGATGGTTGTCTTAAAATTGTTTGCCATAATTGTTTAACCTTACCTTTCTTTGACAATGCCGTACTTGGCATTGACTTGTTTGATATTTGTCATGATGTCGGCGAGAATCGGCACAATAATGCTGTTTCCCGCCAGTTTGTATAGCTTTGCGTCGCTCAGATGAAGCTCGTTCTGAAGCTTGAAGAATTGGGAGTCCTCAAAGCCCATCAGCCGGAAGCATTCTTGGGGGACAAGCCGCCTGACCCGTCCGTGATGAATCACGCCGTGGCGGTCTACCACCGTCAGGCAGAATGCCGGCGCACCGTTGGGGCGGATGCGCGGGCCGTTCTGACGCACCGTTTCCCGGTCGGGATTGATGACAGGGTACACGCCGTCGTATTCCACGAACACGCCGGACTTCTCGCCCTTGTGCTTCCCGATGCCTGAATCCTGACGGGTGGTGATGCACCGCGCCACTTCGGTCATTTTGGCGTTATCGTTCATGTCGATAAAGTACATTCCCGTCTTTCCGCCGAAGCCGCCGCCCGTGGCGGTCTGCGTTACGGCGCTTCCGTCGGAGTCGTAGACCCGTTCTCCCTGAGCGGAGTCGTAGACCCGTTCTCCCTGAGTTCGGTGACTTGTGAGTTCGGCAACAGCCGCAGCGATTTTTCCGCGGAGAGGAAGTATCTGTCCGGCACATCGGGTATCAAGATATCCCGCAATGAACACTCGCTTTCTGCTCTGGGGGAGATAATTTCGCCCGTCAATACATTGCCATTCACAACAATACCCCAATCGAGATATTTCGCTGAGTATTGCAGTGAAGACTTTCCCTTCACAGATCGAACGGATTGGGGGAACGTTCTCAAAAAGAAAATAAGCAGGCTTTTTGGCTTCAAGAATTCGGGCAAGCTCAAAGAACAACAAGCCTCGTTTATCTTCAAAATGTCTTCTTGCACCACAAGCGCTGAATGGCTGACAAGGGAACCCGCCGACAAGAAGGTCGAAATCAGGCAGTTCATCTGTGTTGATTGCTCTTGCGTCATTGCAAAAATATTCTCCTCTCGTATCATATAAAGTCTGATAGGCGGCGATTGCGGTCGGATCGCATTCGCAGTATCCGACAAATTCAAAGCCGCCGATTTTTTCCGCCGCGCTGCGGAAAGCGCTGATCCCGCAGAACATATCCATGACTCTGATTGCCATGCTTCATGCACAGCTTTCATGGTTTGTTCCTGCGGTCACGCCTCACATTCCGAATCCCATTCCTCCTTCGTCCTGCGCTTCGTCGGTTTCCTCCGCTTCTTCGGCGGTCTGGGATTCTTCCTCCAATTCCTCCTGCGTGAGCTTGCGGAAGCCTCGCCGTAAATCAAACCGAGCGTTCTTCCGTTATCCCACTGGGGATGGATGCCTCCCATATCGTCGACGAACTTCACCGTTCCGCGCGTTCCGGGCGGCACGGGAGCGTAGGGATCGCTCATCTCGCCAAGGACAATTCTTGTGCCGGGCGGGTAGAGCATTTTGGCGCGCTGAATTCTCAGGCGCTCTCTGTCAAATGAATTCATTGCTGTTGATTCCTCATTTCTTTTGTTTCTTTCTGTTGGTTTTTGTAGGTTTTTCTTGGTTTCGTGCGATTTTTGAAACAACTCTAAGATGATTCCTTTAGGTCACCTCCAATGTAGGATAAAGAATGCGGATTTCTTACATACCGCTGAAGCCTTGTCCGCTTTGCTGGCTGAGATATTCGTCCATTTCATCGGCGGTGTAGACGAAGTAATCGTCACCGCTGTTCCAGAAGGACACATAATACTTCTCATCGTCCAGCGTAATCGGCTGCTGTTCGAACCCTTCGCCTATGCCGTCTGAGTTTTGTCCGGTCACTTCGCCTCTCATTTGTTCCGTTTCATCCGCTGTGAGCGGTTCCTTTAACGTGAGCTTCACGCGGCCGTAGAGTTCGCCGTTCAGGGTTTCCACGCCCCATTCGGCAGAGATCAGCTTGCGCTGAATTTCCTCATTATCGTCGCAGAGATATTTCTCCATTTCAATGTCGGACTGGTAATCGTCGATGGCTTCTTGGATTTCGTCCTCGAACCAGCGAACGGAGTCGCTGCTGACGTTGTACAGATCTTCGCTGTCCTCGTCCTCCACCTGCACCGACAGAGGGAAGTAAAAGGTTTCGGTGGCGTAATCGCCGGAAAATGCCTTCCTATTATATGGCATATTCTATCGCCTCCGCTTTCTCCAAGCCCAGCCGCCGGATATTGATGGCGGTGATGATGACGTTGTACATCTTTTCCGAGATCAGCTTGGTGTCAAAGATATCGCTGAGTGAGACGTGGTCGGTGTTGAAGTACATATCCTTTGAAGCACTGTAAAGGGTGTAGCAGTTTTCGCTCACTGTATCCAGCCTGACCTCGTCAAAGTCAATTCGGCTCTCTCGGATATTGCCCTTCACCTTGTTCCACAGAATCTGGTCCGCCGTGAGCAGATACATCGCTGCCATGAGTCGGGTGTCGGTTTTGTCCTTCTTTCGGATAGCCTTCTTGAAGGTGGACTTATGCTGCTGGCTTTTGAATCTCATTTGGTAATCACTCTCCTAAAATTTTCGTTAGCAAACAAAAAAAGCCGACTGTTTTTTCTGTCGGACGCTGATCAGACGTCCATCTTCAAAACAATCGGCTTTGTTGCTTATCTACAAAAAAGCGCACGGATTTTCTACCCGCACGCTTGATTGACTGAGTATTGAATTTTCTTGAAAAAAGGGGGAAAGATTGGAGCAAGGTCTTTCCACTAGGGTTCACTATCAAAAACACCCCAAAAATGCCCGATGGCATCTACGGTCAAGAACGGATTTGAACTTGTTGTCCACGCCGCGGATGAGGATTGGGGCTATGAGCGACCAACTCCTGCCGATAAATGGATAAGGTGAAAATTCATCCGGCTATGTTTTTGAATCCTCATTCATACACCAAGTATTGCCTGCGGTTTTGGCTGCCTTGGAGAAAAATCTTATAGTGCCATCCGCACACTCGGTAATACTGAACAGGCTCTAAAATAGCAGGTGACTTTTACGTCTGAGCTTTTCTTTTTCGGAGGAAGGAGAACGCACATCCTGCCAATGCGAATGTGAGAAGCACAAAGCTGACGGCAATCGTCAGGCCATTCTCGCCGGTGGAGGGTGCATCGGTGGAAGCGGGGGCGGTTACGGTAAAGGCATGCTCGATGGTGGTGACGGTCAGCACCACCTTCAGCGTATGTTCACCGGTGCTGAGTTTGTTGAGGTAACCAGGCAGGAGCGTGAGTCTGATGCTGCCGGCCTCCGCTGTGTAATCGGTGTGGGGGGTGAGCTTATTTCCGTCCACATAGACAGCTACGAGTTTCTCAAAGGTAGCGGGGTCGTCGGCGGGGTTAGAGGTGTTTTTGATCACCATCAGCAGACCGTCCTTGCTGCCTTTCTTCCCTTTGAAGGTGCTGTCGTCGGTAAACGAATAATCATCAGGCTGTGCGGGAATTTCAGTATGCTCATTCTGCTTGGCGTGGCAGACGGAACATTCCTCGTGCTTCTCGCCGGGATCAATTTCGGTGGGCTCGAGATCGGTGACCCACGCGAAGGTGTGCTCACCGGTGGCGGGAATGACGGTATTCTCGTTCTGTTTCATGTGGCAGACGGAGCATTCCTCATGCTTGACGCCGTCCGCGCCGCAGGTGGCTTCCGTGTCTGTGACCCACGCGAGGGTGTGCTCACCGGTGGCGGGAATGACGGTATTCTCGTTCTGTTTCGCGTGGCAGACGGAGCATTCCTCATGCTTCACGCCGTCCGCGCCGCAGGTGGCGGCAGTGTCGGTGACCCACGCGTAGGTGTGTTCACCGGTGGCGGGAATGACGGTGTTCTCGTTCTGCTTGGCGTGACAGACGGAGCATTCCTCATGCTTGACGCCGTCCGCGCCGCAGGTGGATTCCGTGTCGGTGACCCACGCGAAGGTGTGTTCTCCCGTGGCGGGAATGGCGGTATTCTCGTTCTGCTTCGCGTGGCAGACGGAGCATTCCTCATGCTTGACGCCGTCCGCGCCGCAGGTGGCGGCGGTGTCGGTAACCCACGCAAAGGTGTGCTCACCGGTGGCGGGAATGGCGGTGTTCTCGTTCTGTTTCGTGCCGCAAACGGAGCATTCCTCATGCTTCACGCCGTCTGCGCCGCAGGTAGGATCCGTGTCGGTGACCCACGCGAAGGTATGATCGGCGAGGGTGCTTGTCTCGTCATAGATGGAGTCGATGGGATTTTCCGTATTGGCATTCAGGAATTTGTTGCCGTCCTGATCCGTCCAGTAGGCGATTGTGGCGTGCTGCGTGCAGGTCGCCGGCTGCGCCGGGTGATAGGTGTAGGAGGGCAATTTGGGGATATAATAGACATTGGACATCGTGGCGAAGGTTTCTTCCGTGAAAGAGCCTGAAGATGTGGATCTTTGGTATGCCTCTTCCGTCTCGGGGTCATATTTATACACCCATTTTCGGGTCGGGTACTTTCTTCTTTGCAGCGAAACCCATGATTTAATCGAACTCGAGTCGATATAAGCAGCATTCTTAATTTCTTCCCAGCTTGTCGCCAGAACCCAACCTGAAATTCCCAGTTCATTGAGATTGACGAAGGACTGACCGCTGACCGTTACAGGAATTTCATAGACGTCGTTGTAGACAGTGGCGGTTATCGTAGTACTGCCGCAGCCGACCGCTGTCACTGTTCCGTTCTCTTTGATCGTGACCACGGTCGTATCTTGGGAATTCCATACGATCTTGTCATTGGTGTCGGCGGGTGACAGTTCACCTGTAACGGTTTCGGTATCGCCAACATTCAGATCCAAGCGTGTGTGGGAAAAGATGACACCTGTCGCAGGAACGCGAGGAAAAAAAAAAAGGGAAAAATTGGAGTAATTATTGATAGACGAGGAAACCATTTGCATTCCGTACTGACTTCTATAAGTGAGCGTAATCCAATCGGAAGATGAACGGTCACTTATAAATCCCAGCTTTGAAGCATCCGGATATCCGTTCTCCGCCGCAAACGCATCAAGATAATTATTTACCCAGTTAGAAACCATGCCGAGAGTGATCGTGCTCTTTGAGGATAGTGCCGCGTTGTTCAGATCATCGACGGAATCCAGCCGCTGCCAGTTGATGCCGCCGATCATGCTTTTGGCGGGCTTCGGCTCGACCGTGATGCTGTTCGTGATGACGGTGTCGGTTCCGCTTACGCTGTCGCTGTCTGAGACGACGGCTTGCTCATTGGCTGCCCATCCCCGAAGGAAGGGCACCGTCCCGACTGCCAGCGCCAGTGCCAGCGCCGCGCAGCCGAGCCGGAAAAGCTGCTTCTGTTTCGGTTTGAAATGCCGCAGCGGGTTCAGCTTCTGATTGAGTGTTTCGATAGATTTCATTACCGAAATACCTCCTTAACCATCGAATAAAATAAAAAGTGATCCACCGGAAAATATGCAACCGGTATTTCTTTCCTGTATTATAGCATATGTTTTTCCAAAAATGTAGTATGAATAGTATTCGTATGTTCAAAAAAATACACGCAAATCCGGCTATATTTTGATTATTTTCTATAAATATGAATCATGAAATGATATAGCGTTTTATCCTCCGATACAAGCAAAAAGTCTGCCGTCGTTCCCCCTATAAACCGGAAGAATGTCAGCAGACTTTGCTCATAGGATTATTAAGCCGTCAAATGAGAATTTGTCTACTGCACAGTTCCAATCCTTCTTCTGCGGGAAACCGCATAGACGCCGCCGTATGCCGCCAGCAGCATCAGGGCAATACTGACCGCGACAGCCTTGCCGCTTTCACCCGTGGCGGGGGTGTCGGAAGCGGCAGGGGCGGCAACGGTGAAGGTATGCTCGACGTTTGTGACGGTCAGCACCACCTTCAGCGTATGTTCACCGGTGCTGAGTTTGTTGAGGTAACCGGGCAGGAGCGTGAGTCTGATGCTGCCGGAAACGGCCGTGTAATCGGTGTCGGGGTTGAGCTTATTTCCGTCCACATAGACAGCTACGAGTTTCTCAAAGGTAGCGGGGTCGGCGGCGGGATTAGAGGTGTTTTTGATCACCATCAGCAGACCGTCCTTGCTGCCTTTCTTCCATTTGAAGGCGCTGTCGTCGGTGAAGGCGCTGTCGTCGGTGAAGGCGTAATTGTCAGGTTCTGCGGGAATTTCAGTATGCTCATTCCGCTTGTCGTGACAGACGGTGCATTCCTCGTGCTTTTCACCGGGATCAGTCTCGGTGGGTTCGGTGTCGGTCACCCATTCCCAGGTGTGCGCGCCGGTGGGATCAATTACCGTTCCTTCGCTCTGTGTGGCGTGACAGACGGTGCATTCTTCGTGCTTCGCGCCAGACTCACCGCAGGTGGGTTCCGTATCGGTCACCCATTCCCAGGTGTGCGCGCCGGTGGGATCAATTACCGTTCCTTCACTGATTGCCGGTGGGATCAATCTCCGTTCCTTCACTCTGTGTCGCGTGACAGACGGTGCATTCCTCATGCCGGGTGCCGGGCTGACCGCAGGTGGGTTCCGTGTCGGTCACCCATTCCCATGTGTGATTGCCGGTGGGATCAATCTCCGTTCCCTCGCTCTGTGTCGCGTGACAGACGGTGCATTCCTCATGCTGGGCACCGGGCTCCGCACAGGTCGGATCGGTGTCGGTCACCCATTCAAAGGTGTGAATGCCGGTCGCCTCAACGGGTTCGCTCTTTTCGTCGCTCCATTCCTTTCCGTTGGGGTCATTTGCCTTGGCGGTCAGGGCAGCGCTTCCCTCATCCACGCAGGTGGGCTCAAGCGTGACTTCCCGTGAAAGAACCGCCTGCACAGGCTCGGTGACCGAACCGTCAAAGCTGTACGTCCATTTGACCGTCACAGAGGAATTGTCCTCCGCCCAGTTCCACTGCGGATCCTTGTAGGTGCAGTCATTGACAACCAGGTTGTATTTCTCTCCACTGTAATTGGTGAGTCCGTTGGCGTAAAATTTGACATTGACAGACGCCTTGCCCGCTCCGTGGATGGTCAGGGGCAGACGGTAGAACGACCCTTTTCTGACCGGTTCAAATGTGCCGAATTCCACAAATCCGGCATCCGTGCCGCCGGTCGGAGTGACGGTGACCTCCATTTTTTCAAAGCCGTATTCGGGATTGACATACATAAACTGAATGTCCACGTCTGTGTCCTCGCCTCTGTAATCCCATGTATACGTCATTTTGCCGGAAACATATCCGAATTCCGTCTGATACGGATTGGGTTCAAGGGACGGCGTGTTGTGTTCCGTGCAGTAAATCTCTTCGCCTGAAAGAAGAAGCTCACATCTCAGAAAACCGGGATGGTTTTCCGTCGCATGCACCGGGAGATTATCCTGATCCGGCGCTTCTATAATGTCCATGGGAGTTGTGACGCTGCAGACACACTCGGCGGTCTGACCGCCCATGCTCGTCGCGGTGACGGTGGCTGTTCCCACTGACATTGCCTCTACAATGCCGTTGGAAAACACTCTGACAATACCGGGATTACTGCTCGACCAGGAAACATGGCGGTTGTTCACGCCGTCGGCAAATACCGGCTCCAGGATCACGCCCTGGTGATAGCGGGAGGTAAGATACAGATTCAGGCTTGTCTCATTGAGCGTCATGAAAGGCTCGTCGGCTCCGGGCATGATGACCGTCGCGCTGCCGAAAAAACTGCTCTTGTTTTCCTGCGTGACAACCGTGCCTCCGATGGAGAATCCTTCGGGAATCCGCACGGTCGTGGATGGCTTCAGGTAGGGAAAGCTGCCTGAAGCAAGCGAATCACCGATAAAGTCAATCAGACCGCTCAGACCGACGGCTCCTTCGTTGGTATCGATTCCGAACGCCTTCTCTCCGATGGTACGCACATTCGACGGAATGGTAAGGGTTTCCAGAGAAATGCAGTCGAAAAAAGCCCTATTTCCGACAGAACTCACGCCGCTGCCGATGTTGAGACGGGTTAAATAACGGCAGTTCTCCACCGCACTGGATTCAATGGACGTCACGCTGTCGGGAATGGTCAATTCGCGGAGTCCCTGTATGCTGTTGAAAACATTGCTTCCAAGCGCGGTAATATGGCTGTCAGCAGCAAAGACGATCCGCGTAACAGCCAGATTGAAAAACTGCGCTCTGCTGTCAATGACGCCTCTGCCGCTGATGGTCAGCGTGCCGTTCTCATCGAGGGTATAGGTCGCGTTGTCGCCGCAGCTTCCCTCCTGTACGCCCGCTTCATCATATTGCTTCATCTCCACCACATCGCCGCCGACGACAAGGCTGTCGCTGCCGCTGACGATGTCGCTTCCGGATACGCTGTCCTCCTTAGCGGCAAGCCCACGCAGGAACGGCACCTTTCCGACCACCAGCGCCAGTGCCAGCGCCGCGCAGCCTAATTTGACAAGATTTCTCTGTTTCGGATTGAATTTTTTGCGACGTAATGGGATAACATTCCCGATGATCTGTTTGAAGTCTTTCATTTGAATGATTCCTCCTTGTTTTTTTGCGTGAATTTAGGCGATTGTAAAAGTTGAAATGCGGCGTAAATACGAGGGTTTGATAATCCGGAAAAGAGGGCTTTTTCTCCGGTCTGGGCAAGGCAAATCACAGTATTGGGCTGTTTCGGTATTCGCCTGGGCTTGTTGTGTGTCCGGGTTCGTCTCGCTCGGTCGGCTAAAGCCTCCCTCTCGAGGGCGCTGCCCTCGACCTCCCGCAAGGGCTCTGCTTTGGGAAAAAGACCCGCCAGGGAGCCAGCCTCCTAGACCCCGCGCTCGCTTCGCTCGCTAGTTGGGCGCTACGCGCTATTCCTTTTTTCTTTTTTCTTTTTACAATCGCCTGTTTTTTTCATGCATATGAAACAACCAAATCCGGCTGTTTATAAGGTCATTATAACCGCAACCTGCCGCAAATTCTATTGCCAGAATGGAACATCCTATTTTTCGGCAATTTTACAAAGTTTCAAAATAATATTTGTATAATTACATAAAATTGGTTTGATTGCCAGTCTGGCAATAGGATGCTGGCAAAAAACCTGTTATAATGCAATTATATACACAGAGCAAAAAGAGGGGGAGATTAAAAACTTGTTTCTTGAATATTTTTATTTCAATTTCGCGACGCTGAGTATTTTGCTGGTACTTGTCGTGTTCATGTTCCTGAACCGCAAATCAGACATTCCATCGGCCAACATGTATAAGTATTTCATACTTATCATATTGATTCTGACTGTGACGGATTACGCCAATGAAAAGCTGGCGTATAAAACCGCCTACGGATTTGAACCGGTCATCATGGAGGCGGATATGCTGAATACCATCCATACCGTATTCAGCGTGATCGGATATTGGCTGCGCCCTGTTGTGATATTGATACAGCTTATCATCATTGCTCCAAACAAACGCTGGCGGCTGCCGCTTTGTCTGCCTGCCGTAGTGAATACCGTCGTCTTTTCAATGCCGTTATTCGGGGTGAAAGCAGGTTTTGTCTTTATCAATAATCGCTGGCATCCTGCCCCTCTGCACGCCACAGTTTATCTTGTTGTGTTAATCTATCTTGTCATACTGATAGTTTTTTCTGGCATTTATTTTCGTAAAAAGGATACATCCCGATGCCAGATGCTGATGCTGATGCTCTTTTTATCGTTAGGTTTTGCGTGGCTCGAATATAACGGTTTCTTTTTTGCCCGTACTACAGAGGGCACTGTCATTTGCGGACTGGCTTATTACATTTATCTTTCGACGATATATCAGCAGGAACTGACAGAAACGATCACGCGCAAGGAGCTTGCCATATCCCAGGCAGAAATGAAAATACTCCGCAATCAGATACAGCCGCATTTCATCTTTAACACGCTGACGATTATCCGCTCGCTGGTAAGGACTGACAGAAAAAAAGCCATTGAAGCGGTGAACACCTTTTCAAAATATCTCCGTACCCACATAAACACGATTCAGGAAGACGAATTGATCTCATTTGACGATGAGATAAAAAATGTGTGTTTATATCTGGAGCTTGCGCAAGCGGATTATCCCGGGAGAATCGAGATCGTATACGACCTGAAGGTGACTGATTTTCGCATACCGCCCCTGATCCTTGAGCCGATCGTGGAGAATGCCGTTCAGAACGGAATCAGCAGAAACGGCGGCAGGATCATCATAAGCACCTTCACGGAGAACGATGAAATTGTCATAAGGATATCCGACAACGGTACGGCAAAAAAAGATCTGACGGAAAAAGCTGTCACCCGTACAGGCGTGGGTCTTGACAATACACAAAAGCGCATTGAGCTGAAATGCGAAGGAAAAATGGCTATCAACATTACCGACAGCGGCTGTATTGTCACCATAAGACTGCCAAACAGGAGGAAGCAACATGAAGATATTGATCGCGGATGACCATCGGTTGATTGTGGAAGATCTGAAAAGCATGATAGCGGAAATCATGCCCGAAGCGGAGATCACAGGCTCTAGTGAACCGTCGGAGATACTTCCGCTGTGCAGAAAAAATGGCTTTCATGTCATTTTTCTTGATATCGAGCTTGACGATATTAACGGCATAAAGCTTGCTGAGAAAATATTGAATGAGTTTCCGAGGACAAACATTATCTACATCACAGGTTACGAAAAATACGCCCTTGAGAGCTACCGCACACACGCAAGCGGGTTTCTGCTGAAACCGATAGATCCCTGTATGCTGGAAGACGCACTGAACAATCTGCGTTTCCCTGTGTCAAGCATTACAGAGAATATGCTCGTTTCCCAGAACCTTTCAGGAGCGGTCATCGGTATGAAGATAAAGAAATGCCGGGAGGAACGGGGCATGTCGAGAAACGATTTTGCCGAGGAACTTGGGTGCGTGCTGTCCACCGTGGTCAGATGGGAGAACGGCACAAGGCTTCCCGATGTCGCTATGCTGATGAGAATCGCAAATCTGCTCGGCGTGACGCTTTCTGATCTGGTAGAGTAATCATTCCGATGTACGGGATTGACGAGTATTACGCTGCCTGCTCAAATTTCTGAAATTGTAGAAGCGACATTCAGTAATTGTTCCAGTTTGAATTCGGTTTCATTTAAAGGAAATATTACGTCGATCGGGTTTGCTGCTTTTTCCGATTGCACAAGCCTGAACTCATTTACGGTACCTTCCAGCGTAAGCAGTATAGGCAATCGTGTTTTTGAAAATTGCACCAATTTAAAAACGGTTATATTTGAGTGTTCATCGCTTACACACTCTGACCTTCAAAATCTGGTCAGCAAATCTACCGAAAAAGTTGTTCTGCCCTGTCATTTTAAGATTAACGGTCATACCCCCAATTCCGGTGAATTGGAATGGTATATAGGAGCTTCAGGATCTTCAGGGAATAGTGTGACAACGATTGAATTCTCACATAAATGGGATGAAGGGTCTATTCTTTCTTCTGCAGCAACATGTCTTGATCAGGGGGAGATACTATACACTTGTCAGTATGATTCTACTCACACCAAGAAAGAGTATTTTACAGGAAATCATTCTTTCACGCATCATGAAGCCGCCTCCGCGACCTGCACCGAGAACGGCAACAGCGAACACTGGAAGTGCGACGTCTGCGGCAAATGCTTCAGCGACGCAGACGGGGAAACCGAAATCACCGAAGCCTCCACTGTTATTCCCGCCCATCACACTCTCTCCAAGGTCAACGCGAAAGCCGAAACCTGCACCGAGAACGGCAACAGCGAACACTGGAAGTGCGACGTCTGCGGCAAATGCTTCAGTGATGCCAACGGAGAAACCGAAATCACCGAAGCCTCCACTGTTATCTCTTTGCTCGGTCACGACTGGAACGAATGGATAGTCATTAAAAAGCCTACAGCCTCTGAGAACGGCGAGGTACAGCGAGTCTGCAACCGAGACGATAGCCACACCGAGACCCGAAGCTTCAATTTCGCATTCACAGAGACAGATACTACATGGACAATAAACAGCGATGGCGGTCTGACCCTTACCGTTAAAGATATCACCGATCATTTCGACCCGTTTGATCTGTTCAAGGGTGCTTTCGTTGACGAAACCGGATTGGAAGAGAATCAGTACACAACCGAACGAGGCAGCTTTATTCTGACGCTTATGCCCGAATATCTGAAAACCCTTTCCGCCGGCACACATACGCTCAGGATTGATTTGGAAATCGGCGGCACTGTCGTATCGTTCGAGAAGACCTTTACCATTGCGAAATCGGGTGGAGTTTCCTCCCCGGGCACAGGCGAAAGCAGTTCCTGAATGATCTTGAACACCGACACGATATGCCGTTTCATGCGGCCGTAGAGTTCGCCGTTCAGGGTTTCAACGCCCCATTCGGCGGAGATCAGCTTGCGCTGAATGTCATCGTTGTCATCGCAGAGATATCGCTCCATTTCGATGTCGGACTGATAATCGTCGATGGCTTCTTGGATTTCGTCCTCGAACCAGCGGACGGAATCGCTGCTGACGGAATACAGATCTTCGCTGTCCTCGTCCTCCACCTGCACCGACAGAGGGAAGTAAAAGGTTTCGGTGGCGTAATCGTCCGAAAATGCCTTCCTATTATATGGCATATTCTATCGCCTCCGCTTTCTCCAATCCCAG
>CADBZY010000061.1 GCA_902799245.1 uncultured Ruminococcus sp. | reverse complement strand
ATTGAATCTATACATCTTCATGCACGCCTTTTTCTTGTTTTCCGTTTTTTCCTTGCACTTTATTATATCATAGATTCTCTCAAATGTCCATTCCTTGGGGTTTTCTGCTTTTTTCAGCAGACACTAATTATAGCACACCAAGGGTAGGGAAATCAAGGGACAAAGTGGGCAAATGTGGGCATTTGGGGCGACTTTATATAATCACCGTGTTTTCCGGCACCACCACATGAAGCAGGGCGTTGCTGTGCCAGCGGCGGATGGTGCGGGAATCGGCGTTCATGGCGTTCCCGATCTCGCGCCACGTCATGCAGTGGACGTAGCGGTAGCGCAGTACAAGGCGTTCATTCGGGTCGGACACGGCGGCAATCACGCCGCGCATCTGTTCCTTGAGGTCAACAAGGGTGTCGATTTCCTTGTTTATTTTTTCTTCCAGCAGCATGATTTTTTCCAGACTGCTGACGAAGGGCGCGTTGCCGGAATGGGCGGTCTGGATTCTCTCGCACAGCGCCGGAGAGGACAGCGTTTCCGTCATCTCGCGCAGACGCGCCGCTTCTTCAATGTCGCTGTTGATGATCTGGTCAAGTCTGTATGCCTGACGCAGGTATTCCTTACTGGTCATGGTCATTCCTCCCGCTGTTATTAAAAAAAATATCGGCTTTGACCGCTTCGATGAGAGCGGCCTGTGTAAAATCCTTCTTTTGCAATGCCGCCAGAATCCGCTCGTCCACGGTGTTTTTCGTCACGATGTGCTGAACGACCACCGTGCCGGAGGTCTGTCCCTGCCGCCAGAGCCTTGCCACCGTCTGCTGGTAGAGTTCCAGCGACCACGTCAGCCCGAACCACACTATCGCGCTGCCGCCGCTTTGGAGATTCAGCCCGTGTCCGGCGGAGGCGGGATGTATCAGCGCAACGGGAAGATCGCCGCTATTCCATCGGCGGATGCTGTCCTCGGTATCGAGTCTGGCGAAGGGAATGTGAAGGGAATGCAGTCTTTCGCTGATCCGCTCGAAATCGTGCCGGAACCAGTAGGCAACCAGAAGCGGCCTGCCGTTCATCAGTCCGGCGCGGCGCGAAGCAGCAGACGGTTTATCGTCATGTCCGGGACGTGATAGAAAAATATTTTTAAACGAAAAAAAGCCGGGGCAGTCAAAGGGTTAAGGAGTTATGATCCTCAATCCTATGACTGCTCCGGCTTATCTCGATTTTATCGGGCGCGACCCCGTCGGATAGCTCCTACGAACAGCTGCGCTCATACCCGAGCAGGGGACTTCCCGAATGGCAAGCTATCATGTGATCCATCCGGCGACGGGATGCCTGCCTATTCATCTTGGGAAATCAACGCGTTTTTAGTCGGGACGATGACGGTGCATTTCGTACCTCGTCCATATAAGGCAACCGCCAGTTCCTCCAGCGAAATGGTGTCCTGCCTGTTGCCTTGTTTAATCTTGACGACAGGATGTGTGCCTTGCAGAATGCGTTCACCGATCTTCACGCCGTTTCTCGGCGTTCTGATCTCATTTACCTTTTTTCTCAAACTTAGCTCCTTTCTTAACTGCTTCAATCCTCATCCTAACATTTTATACATTTGTGCAAATTAGGTATTGACAAATGCAATATCTGACTGTATAATCTGAATTGTAAGTCGCATTTCTGAATCGCAAGTCAATTATAATCCCTTATTTTGGGTTTGTCAATAGCAATTTTATCGCTTTGTTGCGAATATAGTTTGATAATTAATACGTTCGTATCTGATGCTAAATCAGAAATGACGTATTGAAGGCATTTCTGAGGATCGGGGATTATGAAATACTTTTTTCAAAAATTTTTTCAGGAGGTTTTATCATGCCGGAGGAAAAAAATACACCATACGCGGAATTCGGAAAAAAGCTCACCGCCCTCCGCAAGAAGAATCAATTTTCCAGACAGCAGCTCGGCGATCTCTGCGGCGTCGCGGCAAGCACGATCGTCAACTATGAAAGAGGCACCCGTATTCCCTATGCCGACACCGCGCTGCGAATGGCGCAGGTCTTTGGCATGACGGTCGAGGAACTGCTCAGTCTTCAGAATCCAGAACTGGAGATGGGCAAGGCAAAAGCCGTGGACGACATGGGCAGACTCTACGGCAAGCGTTCCGCCGATTCGGCGCAGGCCTATCTTGACGGCACCAACGCCCTGCTTGCCGGCGGTACGCTGTCGGTAGAGGATCAGCTTGATTTCATTTCCGTCATGCGAAAGGTGCTTGTGGACGCCGAATTCAGGGCAAAGCAAAGGAACACCCCGAACAAATTCCGCACACCCGAATGGCACGAAAGAAACGACGCCATGAAAGCAGAGGTTGACAGAATCATGAGCGATTCCGAACAGCCTGCCGGGGACGATGAGTAATTCTTTATTGTCCCCGGGAGGTGGCGAAAATGAAACTTGCGTACATGAAAAAAATGGACCGCATCATCCGGCTTGCCGGAACACGCGACCCTGATGAAATTCTCGCCTGCATGGGCTTTATTTACCTTGATCCCGGAAAAAGCCTGCAGGGGTTCATTGCAAAAAGAAAAAACACCGTTTATTACGGTGTCAACAAAAAGTTTACAGCTCAGAAATACGCCTTCTGCTCCTTCCATGAAGCGTATCACGGACTCTGCGGCCATCTGGATACGCCGGACTTTCTGCAGAACGGCGGCCATTCCGAGACCTATCAGTCTTACGGTAATGTGGCGAAAACGGAACGAGAAGCCAACATCGGCGCGGCGGATACGGTGATCGATACGGAGGCGTTTCTGGAAATGGTGGGCTACGACAGCGCGGATGTGCAGGCGTACACCAGAAGCGTGGAGTCATTTGAGCAGGCGGTCGAGGATTACCGGACGCATTATGAGATCGTGATCGCCAACGGTTCACCCGAAGCGCGCATCAGAAGAATGGAAGCCTATCAGAGCGAGCTTTCCCGGATGTACGCGGAGCTGCAGGAACAGGCGCAGGATATTCTGAATGCCGGCATCTGCCTTTCTGTGCCGGAAATCGCCCATGAATACGGCGTTCCCGAACACGTTGTCCATCTGAAATATGAAGCGGTGGCAATTCGCAAATACAAGGTGCCTTCTCTGGAACTTCCAGCATTTGACAAGGTATTCGGCGGCTGGTAAGTTTTTTATCATTTTAAAGGAGTGATTGGATGCAAGGGCAGCAAGAGAAAACAGAGAAAACAGAAAGAGTCTATGTGAAAGTGACGTCCGATTTCGATGCGACAGGCTATATGCTGCCGCGCACGATCATCTGGACGGACGGCCGCATATTCAGAATTGACGAGGTGAAGGACTTCCGACCGGCGTGTACCTTCGGGAACGGTCGCACCGGCGACTGCTACACCGTGGTGATTGGCGGTGTGGAGAAGCACTTATTCTTTGAGAAAACGAGCGAACTGTTCGCCGCCCGCGTCGGCCGCTGGTATGTGGAGCGTCCGGTTATTCAGGAGCAATGGAGGAAAACAAAATGCGCTACCAAATGAAGCTGCGGTCGCAGCCTTTTCAAAAGATACGTTCGGGCAGAAAGACCTTTGAACTGAGATTGTACGATGAAAAACGCCAGCGGATTCAGGTGGGCGATGAGATTGAATTTTCCTGCGCTGACGCGGAAAGAGAGCCGTTTGTCGTTGTAGTGACCGGGCTGCATCTGTTTAAGAATTTTATCGAACTTTACGCTTCGCTGCCGCTGTTGCAATGCGGTTATACGGAAGATGACGTGGACAAGGCAAGTCCCGACGACATGAACCGCTATTACAGCGTGGAAGAACAAGCGAAATTCGGCGTGGTGGGAATTGAAATTATGCTTCTTTAGCATATATTCAAATATGTATTTCTTTTATCATGTAACTACTTAAATGAAAGGGTAAACGACTATGAAATTTCACACTTTTGGCGAAAGCACCAATCCCAAAATGCTACTGATTCACGGCGTACTCTGCCCATGGCAGATATGGGATGAAGCAGTAGAGCATTATTCAGACAAATATTTTGTCATTGTTCCTGAACTAGACGGACATACGCAAGAGGCACCAAGTGAATTTATTTCTATTCAGAAGGAAGCGGCACAAATTGAAGAATGGCTGAATGTCGAGAACATAACAGAGCTGGAAGTTCTATGCGGTTTATCCATGGGCGGTGGCGTAGCAGCAACGCTTTGGGAAAACAGACGTGTCAAAATCAAAAATCTTGTGCTGGATGGCGCTCCGCTTACTAAGGCAGGAAGACTGACAACCCGGTTTATTACTGGGTTTTACTCAGGCATTGTTCGTAAATCCAAGCAGCGTGACCCGAAGACACTTGAAAATTGCAAGAAAGTATTTCTTCCTGCAAAGCATCTTGATAACTACCTGCGTGTCGCAAACAATATGAGCGATTCATCCATTACTAATATCTGCCATTCTATCCTTCAAAATTCATTTTCAATGAACGCTTCCGATGATGGCATGAGAATTCTCTATTTGTACGGTACAAAATCCAATGAATCACTTTCCAAAAAATCCGCAAAACTTCTGAAAAAGCGTTATCAGAACACAATACTTCGGGCTTGCAAGGGAATGATGCACGCCGAGCTACTCTGTTTTCACCCGATGGAATGGCTCAAAATAGTTGATGTTTTTCTCGATCAACAATAAAAATCAAATTGATGCAGACAGGAGATGACGCAAATGGAGCGCACTTACATCGCAATTGATCTGAAAAGTTTCTACGCCAGTGTGGAGTGCGTGGAGCGTCACTTCGACCCGCTGACCACCAATCTTGTGGTCGCTGATTCCTCACGAACCGAGAAAACCATCTGCCTTGCCGTTTCGCCTTCGCTGAAGGCCTACGGCATTCCGGGCAGGGCGCGGTTATTCGAGGTCATTCAGAAGGTGAAGGAAGTCAACCGGGAACGCCTGTCCGCCGGCATCAAAAGCGGGCATATCCGCAAGGGAGAAGATGGACAATATCGGTTTATTTCCTCTTCCTTTGACGCGCCGACATTGGCGGCAGACCCTTCACTGGAATTATCCTACTACGTTGCGCCGCCGCGAATGAAAATGTATGAGGAATACAGCACCCGGATTTATTCCATCTATTTAAAATACATCGCGCCGGAGGACATTCACGTCTATTCGATAGACGAGGTGTTTATTGACGCGACCTGCTATCTTGATACCTACCGATTGACCGCGCACGAGCTTGCTATGACGATGATCCGGGAGGTGCTTTACACCACCGGCATCACTGCAACCGCCGGCATCGGGACGAACCTGTATCTTGCGAAGGTGGCAATGGACATCGTGGCAAAGCACGTTCCGGCGGACAAGGACGGCGTGCGGATTGCGGAGCTGGACGAAATGAAATACCGGGAACTGCTGTGGTGTCACCGTCCGCTTACTGATTTCTGGCGTGTGGGCTACGGCTACAGCCGGAAGCTGGAAAAGCTCGGACTTTACACGATGGGTGATGTAGCGAGAGCTTCTCTTGACAAATACCAGGAAGCAACCCTCTACAAAATCTTCGGCATCAACGCCGAACTGCTGATCGATCACGCCTGGGGTTGGGAGCCGACCACCATCGAACATATCAAGGCGTACCGACCTTCCACCAATTCCATGTCATCCGGACAGGTATTGAAGGAGCCGTATGACTACGACAAAGGGCGGCTGATCGTCCGTGAAATGACGGAGCTGCTGGTGCTTGACCTCGTAAAGAAGGGGCTTGTCACAAAGCAGATGGTTCTCAACATCGGCTACGACCGCGAAAGCCTGACGGTCATGGTTCCGGGAAAAACCATGCGGGACACGGTGTATGCCGTTGCCAAGACGGGACAGCCTTACGAGGGAAAAGTCACCGCCGACCCCTACGGCAAACCGCACCCAAGCCACGCCCACGGCACAGGCAATCTGGAAAAATACACCAGCTCGACGAGGAAGATCGTGGACACGGTGATGGAACTGTTTACACGGATAGCAGACCCCGATCTGCTGATCCGCAGGCTCAACGTCACCGCCTGCAACCTGATTCGGGAATCCGACATTCCGCCCGAAGTGCCGGAGCAGCTGAGCCTGTTCGTGGATTACACCGCCGCCCAGAAGGTACGCGAGGAAGATGCCATCGCCGAAGCGCGGGAACGCCGGTTACAGCGGGCGACGTTGAACATCCAGAGCCGATACGGCAAGAACGCCCTTCTCAAAGGGATGAATTTACAGGAAGGCGCAACGACCATCGAGCGCAACGGACAGGTCGGCGGTCACAAAGCGGAATGAGGTGATTATTTCAGATGGAGAACGCAAAGGAAAAATACGCGGACATTATCGGTCTTCCACACCACAAAGCCGCGAACCGCAAGCCGATGTCGCTTTACGACCGCGCCGCGCAATTCGCCCCCTTCGCCGCGCTGGTCGGCTATGACGAGATGATTACCGAAGAAGCACGTCTGACCGACGCGGAGACGCCGCTCTCCGAAAGCGACATCGAAGTGCTGAACCGTAAGCTGAGCCTGCTTCTGGATATGGTGGAGGAAAAGCAGCACACCGAAATTACCGTGCTGTATTTTGAACCCGACTACCGCAAAGACGGCGGCTGCTTCCTGCAAGCCCAAGGCACCGTCAAGGCAATCGACCCCATCGAAGGACGGCTGATCTTCTACGCCGCGAACGGCAGTTCCGACGGGCAGGTATTACTCCGGCAATAAAATATAGATAAAGGGATTAGTCCTCAAAATCGTCATAATCTTTAAGTTTAGGATGCTTAAAATAGGATTTAACATGGTCGGA
>CADBZY010000060.1 GCA_902799245.1 uncultured Ruminococcus sp. | reverse complement strand
TCGCTGAAGGAAGTCTGTCCCGCTTTCTTGAAGTACCATTGGTATTGCAGGCCCATACCCTGTGCCTTTACGGAAAGTGTCACGGGACTGCCAAGCTCTGCGGTCTGGCTGACCGGCTGCTTCGTGATGGCAAGCTGCTGGGTTATGGTGACGGTAACGGTGTCGGACTGGGCTGTATTTCCCAATCGGTCGGTGACAACGCAATAGAGCTGAATTCCGTCCCATGTGACGCTCGGCGTGCAGGTCTCGGATGCGTGGGTATGCTCTTTCCACTCGCTGAAGGAAGTCTTTCCTGCTTTCTTGAAGTACCACTGGTATTGCAGGCCCATACCCTGTGCCTTTAAGGAAACCGTCACAGGGCTGCCAAGCTCTACTGACTGGCTGACCGGCTGCTGCGTAATGCCAAGCTGCTGGGTCATGGTGACGGTAACGGTGTCAGACTGCACAGTATTTCCCAATCGGTCGGCGACAATGCAATAGAGCTTGATTCCATCCCATGTGACGCTCGGCGTGCAGGTCTCGGATGAACGGGTATGCTGCTTCCACTCGCTGAAGGAAGTCTGTCCCGCTTTCTTGAAGTACCACTGGTATTGCAGGTCCATACCCTGTGCCTTTAAGGAAACCGTCACAGGGCTGCCAAGCTCTACGGTCTGGCTGACCGGCTGCTGCGTAATGGCAAGCTGCTGCGTTATCGTAACGGTAACGGTGTCGGACTGCGCGGTATTATCCAAACGGTCGGTGACCACGCAATAGAGCTGAGCGCCGTCCCATGACTTATCGGGCGTCATTGTTTCGGTTGCGTTGGTGTGTTCGTTCCACAGTTCGAAGGCAGCTTCTCCGGCCTTCCTGCAATACCACTGGTATTGCAGCCCCATACCCTGTGCCTTTAAGGAAACTGTCACAGGGCTGCCAAGCTCTACGGTCTGGCTGACCGGCTGCTGCGTAATGGCAAGCTGCTGGGTAATGGTAACGGTAATTGTGTCGGACTGCGCGGTATTTCCCGAACGGTCAGTCACAACGCAATAGAGCTGCGCACCGTCCAATGATAGATCTGGCGTCATTGTTTCGGTTGGGTTGGTGTGTTCGTTCCAGAGGGCAAAGGCAGCTTCTCCGGCTTTCCTGCAATACCACTGGTATTGCAGATCCATTCCGTCCGCCTGCACGGAAATTGTCATCAGGCTGCCAAGCTCTACGGTCTGGCTGACAGGCTGCTGTGTAATGGTAAGCTGTATGGATATTGTGACAGTTATGGTGTCAGACTGCACCGTATTTCCCGAACGGTCGGTCACAACGCAATAGAACTGTGCGCCGTCCCATGATAGATCAGGCGTAAACGTTTCAGAGGCATTGGTGTGTTCACTCCACGGGGAGAAGGAAGCTTCTCCGGCCTTCCTGCAATACCACTGGTATTGCAGACCCAATCCCTTGGCTTTTAAGGAAACCGTCACAGGGCTGCCAAGCTCTACAATCCGGCTGACCGGCTGCTGCGTAATGGCAATCTGCTGGGTAATGGTAATTGTAACAGTGTCGGATTGCACCGTATTGCCCAATCGGTCGGTTATCACGCAATAAAGCTGTGCGCCGTCCCATGATTCATCAGGCGTAAATGTCTCGGAAGGCTTCGTGTGTTCATTCCACTCGGTGAAGGAAGTTTCTCCTGCTTTCATGCAGTACCACTGGTATTGCAGACCCATTCCGTCCGCCTTGACGGAGAGTTTCATCGGGTTTCCCAGTTCAACGGTCTGGCTCTCCGGCTGCTGCGTGATGGCAAGCGGCTGGGTAATCGTGACGGTAATGGTGTCGGACTGCACGGTATTGCAGAATCGGTCGGTCATGACGCAATAGAGCTGTATGCCGTCCCATGTGACATTGGGCGTGCATGTCTCGGACTTGCGGGTATGTCCGCTCCATTCACTGAAGGAAGTCTGGACTTCTTTCATGAAATACCATTGGTATTGAATCGAGCTTCCTGTCGCCTGCAACGAAATAGTAAGAGGATTGCCGAGCTCTACAGTCTGGCTGACCGGCTGTGTGACGATCACGAGCGGCTGCGGAACCGTTATCGTGGCCGGGTCGGAAAGGGCGGTATTCCCTTCGGAATCCGCAACCTCACAGCGCACCTGCATTCCGTCCCACGAGAGATTGGCCAAAGCTGTGGTGAAAGCGGTATCGTGTCCTTTCCACAAAGTCCAACCGGCCGCGTCGTATTTTTTATAATACCACTGGTAGCGAAGGTCCCTTCCGTCAGCCGTTACCGAGAAAGATATGGTATCGCCGTCCTGTGTCTCAATATCCTCCGGATGTGAAAGGACGACAGGATCGCCTTCATAGACGCCGGTGACGGCGCTGACAACATTGGTGGGATAGGTGTAAAAGCTGTAGTTGGAGGCCTCATCGCGGCACACCACCAGAAAGCTGTATTCCGTATTCTGTGCAAGTCCCGCGATCAGATATTGCGTATCTTTGGTGAAAGCAAGCTGTTTTTTGGTTTGTTTGTCAGGGTCAAAACTGTAAATGATATATTCCACCGCGCGTTCACACGGATTCCAGTTGAGCGCTATCCGTGTGCCGGAGGCTGTGCAGGTCAGTGCAGGTGTTTCGGGGAGCGGATGGATGCCGTTTCCCGACGCGACAATACCTGCCCTGAGAGAATAGGTAAAACGAAACTCGCCGGAAGTGTTGTTGTTTTTGACGACACAACCGGAACAATACGCTTCTATGCGAAGATCATCCGATCCGCTGCCGGTAATGATGTTGCTTTCAATATCGGCGCTGCCTTTCTGATTTTCCGTTCCGTTGACTCTTATGCCGTATTCAGTTGAATTGCTCACGGTATTGGAAGTAATCTGAGAGCTGCCGCACCAGACAACAATTCCGTTGGTGCAGCCGTTCAGCGTATTGCCGATGACCAGGCTTTCACCGTAATCCAAAAGAATTCCCTGGCAGTCTGAGAGTGTATTGTCTGCAATTTCTATTGTTTTTCCGGTTGCTCCGGCATCGGAAAAGTATATTCCATGCTCAGTGACACCCGAAATGGTGTTTCCGTTTATCACCGACTTGGCGTTTCCGTTTTTCACCATAATTCCCACGCCGAGAATATCGGACAGCTCGTTGTTTTCAATGATACAGCCGGAGTCCAGAACAAACAGCCCGATTGTTTTCTGAACATTGGTTGGTTCCCCGTCGTCAACCTCTTTGATACTGCCTACGCCGCTGAGTTTGCATTGTCTGACGGTGGCGGAGCTTCCCTCCAGCATAGAGTAGCACCTTGGGCCGCTGCCCTGCACGATATTAGATGTGAATGTGCCCACAGAGTCGCACATACGCAGGAATGAGCCGCAGTTTTCGGCGTAACAACCGCTGACCGAGAGATCTTTCATGCAGTAGGCGTTGACGCAGTTGTAGATCACATCCTTGAACGTACACCCGGTGACGGTGATACCGGTTTCATAAGACCCGTTGCCGTAATTGTGGGTTCCGACGCCGCTTGCCACGCTGTCAAACGTGCAGCTTTCCACCGCGGCGTTCTTGGTCGGAAAGCGCGTGCCGTCGTCGAAGGGCAGGAAATCAAGATGTATCGCCTCTTTGGAATACATCGTACCGTTGTCTACTCTGACGAAGCCCGTAAAGGAACAGTCTTTGACAACCGCTCCGTTGACGCCTGTGAGCATAATGGAATGGTCGGAGGAATCTTGCATTTTCAGACCGGTCAGTGTAATGTTATTGGCGCTTTTGATTCCTATCGGCTGGGTCTTGCAGCCTAAAGTGGACGCGTTGGCTTTCCAGATGCCTCCGCTGATCACAACGTCTGTCAGGGTGTCGTAGCTCGCCTGTGTGCCGTCACCGCCCACAAGCATACTTCCTTCGCTTCCGCTATAGCTCAGCACCGTATCGGAAGAAAGCGCCAGTCGCGTGTGCGAATAGATCACAAGACTTTCAGACAGACAAAACGTGCCGCTCGAAAGAGTAACCGTGATGGGAGCGGCTTCGGAAGCGTGATCGCGGGCAAATTTCAGCGCCGACTGAATGGTTTTTCTGTCGTCCTCTGTGTCGCTGCCGTTTGCGCCGAAGTCCTCCGCTGAGATGGTTGCGGAGCTGCTCACGGAGATTTTTAACCAGGACGGTGAACTTTTCTTCTTATTGTTGCCTTCGTCGGTGACAAGGCATCGTACCTGATACTTGTTTTCCATTTGCGGAAGAGCTTTGATGGAGAAGGTGTCAGTAGATTCACCGCTGAAGCTGCCGAGAATTTGCGGGTCAACCGGAAGCCAATTCTGGGCGGTGAGGTCATAATACTGCCACTGATAGGTCAGTCCGCCGCCGTTTGCCTCCACGTGAAATACCGCGTTGCTATATATCTCAGCGGTTACATCCTCCGTGTCCTTGGTCAATGTCACGGCGGGAAGTACTGTCATGACGACCTCTTGGGTATAGACGCTGTTGCCGGATTTGTCTGTGATCAGACAACGGTATTTGAAGCCGTTTCGTCCTTCAGAAGCGAAAACGGTGAGAGTGTCGGTGCGGCAGCCATCATACGTGGAGATGCTCACCCACTGGCTGCCCTCGGCCGTTTTCAACTGCTGCCACTGATAGCTCAGTTCATCGCTGCTGGCCGCCACATGGAATACAGCCTTGCCGTTGACTGCCACACTGCGATCCGTCGGCTGCTGCGTGACAGTGATCAGCTCGCTTGCGCTGCTTGATAACATCGCAGCGGGAGTGTGTGATGTGACAGTCGCATCTGCCGATGCCGTGAGCGCCGTATTACCCAATATGTATGCCGTTAACATAATAGATAACAACAGCGTCAGTTTGAAGAGTTGCTTCGTTTTTTTCATTCATAATACCTCCGTTTTAAAAAATGGCGAATTGTTTTTTTGAGTGAATTGCTTCCTGAAAAAACATAGATCGGGTTCCAATCAATACGCATAAAAATGAAAAAATCCAGCAAGTTGATTTTCTTTACACCCATATTAACATAAAAGAACCATAATTGCAAGTGCAGTTATGACATCAATCACTTTATCACATAATCATCATCCCAATGATTTCCCTTGATTTTTACAAAAAAAGTCTTTACAGCCATGTCTGAATCTGCTATAATAAAAAAACTGACGCTATGAAAGGAACCTGAGAAATGCCTATATTTATGTTTTTTCTGCCGTTTATTCTGGGACTGACGGTTTACAGAATGTATATTGAAAACATCTGGCTGCAGAAGGTATGCAAGATGAAGAAAAAGTATATCGCCAAGCACAACACCGGCAACGCAGTGATGCAGCTGTTCTTTTGGAATATGAAGTACGATGTGGATATGATTCCCTATTTTCTGTATCTTTCCTGCTTTATCGTGCCGTTTCTGCTGCCTGTACTGTGGCTGGCTGCAGGAAAAAGCGGAGTCTGCTTTTATTATTCCCTCTGCCTTGTGATCTTCGGAGTATCCGCGCTGTTTGCTTTGCAGCGCGACAGGGTGAGATTCATAGTCGGTCGGCGCAAAAAGCGCACGCGCGAAAACATGAAGTCAAACCTCACCAGAAAAGCCAAGCTCACGTTGATTTATGCTTTCGGCATAGCCTGTACCTTCATTGGCGCTATCGGCATTTTGCCGTAATCGTTTCATCTGATTCATCAAAAAATGAACTATGACTATCAAATCATCCGACTCTCCGATTATTCGGAGGAAGAATATAAAAGCTGTCTTTCCATCATGCCGGAGGAAAGAAGGCGTTCTGTTGAAAGATACCGTTTTGAAGCAGACAGGAAACGCACGACAGCCGGGGAGCTGCTTGCAAGAAGAATGCTTTCGCAGCGCTGCGGCGTTCGTCCCGAAGAAATAACCATCTGTCGAACCGAACGAGGCAAGCCATACGCAAAGGGAATGGCGGTTCATTTCAACGTGAGCCACAGCGGTGATCTGGTGCTTTGCGCAGTGGGCGACAGTTCCATCGGCGCGGACATTGAACGCATCCGTCCCGTCAGCGACAGGCTGATGCAGCGGGTGTGTAACGATGCGGAATATGCCTATGTCACAGAAGACAGCATTTCCGCAGAGGAAAAAAACAGGCGCTTTATTCTCCTCTGGACAGGCAAAGAAGCCTATTCCAAATATCTCGGAACGGGAATTGTTTCCCTTGCGGATGCGGATGTCCTGAGCAAGGAATTGCAGAGAGGACTCACGCAGTTTTTTTACGAAGGTTACGCAGTGAGCATTTTCAGGGAATGCGACGATCCTTCGACAGAATAATAAAACAATGTACACAAAATCACCCGTGCCACGGAATACTGAAAGCGTTCCGTGTCACGGGTGAAATGATTATCAAAGGCTACTTTTTGAAAAAGAGGTTGTTTTTCTTCAGCCAGGAGGCGACAGAACGTCTGAACTTGACCCATTTCCAGTGAAGCCTCGAATGAACGATGCTCACGTTGTTTTGTCTGTTAATGATGAATATTTCATTCTTGGTTCTGTCTATATGATCGTCGCTGATTCCTCCCGCGGCCACAGCGGCGACAGTGAGAGGTATGTAAACGATCTTTTTGTTCATTCTGTGAAAGCGGCAGACAAGGTCGTAATCCATTGTATATCTGAAAGAAACGTCAAACACACCGCACGCATCATACGCTTCCTTTCTCACAAAACAGGAAGGATGCATTATCGTCATTTCCAGTCGGAGACGCGACCAGTCGGTGGATGAACGTCTGATAAACTCGATATTATTTGCTCTGTCTTTCCAGAGAATATCGCCGCACAAAAGGTCTATGCTGTTCCAATCCTGCTGCATAACCTTTTCAAGGACATTTTCCTCATAGCTGTCACCGGAATTGATAATGCCGATGACATCGCCTGTCGAATGAGCGATTCCCTTGTTGAAGGCGTCGCTGATACCCCTGTCAGGTTCGGAAATATACACGATGTCAATGCCTGCCGATTCAAATTCAGGAAGCAATTGTTTGATTATTTCATTTGTTCCGTCTTCAGAGCTGCCGTCTATCAGTACATACTGCAAAGGTCTGTAGCTTTGATGCAGTACAGACAGCATAGTGCTTCTGATAGTGTTCTCCGAATTGTAAGAAATAGTAATAACAGATAGCCGTTTCATTGGCACCCTCTCTTCCGACGTCTGAATCAGATAATATACTAAAATAGTATAGCATTTTAACAACTAAAAGTCAAGAGTACATGCTACTTTAAACAGGGCAACCGCATGAAAAAAATATTGAAAAGAGTAAAAATATGATATAATTGACCAAGGAGATGGTCGATTATGAAAAAATATTTTGAAGAATTAA
>CADBZY010000059.1 GCA_902799245.1 uncultured Ruminococcus sp. | reverse complement strand
TCCGACCATGTTAAATCCTATTTTAAGCATCCTAAACTTAAAGATTATGACGATTTTGAGGACTAATCCCTTTATCTATATTTTATTGCCGGAGTAATATTTCAAATGTTCCGGACAATACGGGATTCTCACTTTCCCAGTTCAATAACTCAAGGAGCGTATTATATAAATGATATGACCTTTTCACCGAAAAGCCGTTGCATTCTGCCCTTACCTCAAGATCAAACCATTGATTCAATTCAGTCGTATCGATATTCACAGTGACAAAGCCGTTTTTATCAACCGGATAGGTGCCATAGTTGCCGTTATTGACATAAATATCCACCGTCGTGTTTGTCGGCAGCTGGCCTTTGTATTTTAGGACAATCTGTGCAATGCCGCTG
This sequence comes from uncultured Ruminococcus sp., assembly GCA_902799245.1. Taxonomy (GTDB): domain Bacteria; phylum Bacillota; class Clostridia; order Oscillospirales; family Acutalibacteraceae; genus RUG762. The sequence continues at coordinate 7,281 of CADBZY010000059.1, read as the reverse complement.
ACGGTCCGACCGTATTCTGCGGATTCTCCCCAGAATGCAACGCCATCGGACGGCACATACTAATAGTCGGCAAGCGCCGGATAACCCCAATGGATACCTCCTTCAGATGACGAATAGAATTCACCTTTCGGCTGATGAGTATTGATAAAGGTTTCTGAATCGTTTTGTGGGACGGTATTTTTGCCCATGAGGAAGTAGTCATATGGCGCGGGATCATCGTTGTCCCATGTCACATCCATGCCGTACCTTTCGTTGTCCTCCATCTGAACATAGTTCCACGCATGAGATCCAGAGGGAGTCATGCCAAACACGAGAACTGCAGGAACATTCAACCTGTTGCATAACACCTTGAACGTTCTTGCGAATCCCTCGCAAATAAGTTTTTTCCCCTGCTGCCGCCGCCGAACAGAGGCGCCGCGGTACTGGCCTCACAACCCCTTTTGAGGGTTAACGCGTCATAATCATATTCCGTGTATTGGCAGATATAGTCATGTATAGCTTTTACCGTGTCATAGCGCGAGTCAGACTCTCTTTCCACTTTGATGAAATCGACCGCCTGATCGATGCCGTTCAGAATGAGTCCGAACTCACCGCAGGCATTGGGGTACGTTTCATTCGTAAAGGAGAACCATGATCTTTCAACCTGCGCTGCCTTGTACGGTTGCGTTGTCCTCCGCCGCGCTCGCAGTGAGAAACACACTCAAACAGGCAATCGCGGTTATCATCAACCCCGTCAGCAGCATTGTGCGAATTGTCCGCTTCTTGCATTTTTTTATCACGATAATACCTCCTAACAAATAATAACGCTATAATATAGTATTATTGTACTATACCTGATCGGCACGTTTATCAGCGATGTGGTGCTGCAGATTCTCTCATTTGAGGCGCAGAATGAACGCGAAAATATCAAAACCTGACAGGCAGAGTTTTTACCGATGCAAAGGCAAACGGGGGAAGTTTGAACGACCTGCGATCCCCTTGCCGGACAATTTCCATGAAGTACAGTTTCTTCGAGACGAACATAATCACTTCATGGCAGTTTTTCATGCGGGTAAAAATCATTGATTCCCATTTTTCCCCGGAGAGCAGTCCTTAGTCGCACCTGTGAGAGACATTGCGCCGGTCCAGTTCACGTTAGACAGAGGACACACTTGCTATATCCTGCAAATTGTAACTGATGAAGTAAAAAGGTCGGGCTGTTGTCGGCTCAAATCCAAATTCACGCGCCATAGTCAAATCAACTTCTGTTTGCGGTATTCAACGGTAATCCATTGTTATTGTACCGCTTTAATGTATGAATTAGCAACAGTTTTTATCATTTTATCATTTTTGTTTTTTGACTGTTTTTTATTTTTGAATCGTTGGCGAGGAGTTTCCTTTTGTAAAATATCTGCGCATTCTCAAAATATACCTCATTTATCCCTTGACATCAGAAAAAACAGGCGCATAATAGTAATAAAGGCGATTGTAAAAGAAAAAAAGAAAAAAGCATAGCGCAGCGCCCCTCGCTGCAATAACCCCGGAAAAGAATACACCCCGGGCGCAACCGATAAAGGAAAAAAATGAATAATCCCTTGCCCAAAATCGGAGAAAAAACCTGCGAATTCCAATGAGCCAATTCCCCCGATTGACGCTATTCTTACACTTTTACAATCGCCAAAATAGTATTAGAATAGGAGATGTAGAATAATGCGCTTTCGTAAATTTTACCGCAAGGTTTTTGCCGCAGCTTTGATAATAATGCTTTCGCTTGGTTTTGCGCAGCCGGTTCTTGCGGAATCCGCTGCTTCCACAGAATCGGTCACAACCGATTCTTCCGCACAGCAATCTGTTGTTATCACTGGAAGCAATGTCAATATCCGTTCGGGCGCCGGCACTTCCTTTGAAAAAGTCGGCAAAGCCAAAAAAGGCAGCAGCTATGCTTATCTCTCCAGCCAAAAGGGGAAAGACGGCAAGGTCTGGTATCAGATTCAGTATTCTTCCTCGGAAACGGCATGGGTTATCAGTTCATATGCAAAGATTAAATCCAATACGTCCAATCAATATGTGATTATCACAGGCAGTAATGTCAATCTCCGCACCGGCGCGGGCACTTCCTTTGCGAAAGTCGGCAAAGCCAAAAAGGGCGAAAAATATTTTTACCTGTCAAGTGAAAAGGGGAAAGACGGCAAGGTCTGGTATCAGGTGCAGTATTCTTCTTCAAAAACAGCATGGGTGATCAGTTCTTATGCGAGGATGGAATCCAACTCGTCAAAACAATATGTGATGATTACCGGAGGCGAAGTGAATCTTCGTTCCGGCGCCGGCACTTCCTATGCGAAAATCGGAACAGTCAAAAAGAACGCAAAATTCGTTTATCTGTCAGGCAAAAAGGCAAAGGACGACAAGCTCTGGTATCAGGTTCAATACACATCCTCCAAGAAGGCTTGGGTGTTGAGTACCTACGCAAAACTTGTCAACAATGACACTTCGTTCACACCTTATCTCACGCGCACGATTACGATCAAAAAAGGCGGCAAGTCTGTCTATGCTGAGCCTGACGCAAAGAGCAAGCGCGCAGGGAAGGTATCCGGCGGTGCAAAATACACTGTGACGGACTGGGGCGACGACGGAAAGTACACATGGTACGCCTTCCAACGGAAGGGCAAGAAAGTATGGATTTCGCGCAATGATGTGACTGTCAGTGATAAATTCAAAAGTATTCCCGCCAAGGATTTCTCTGACGGAACCGTGCCGATGATTTACCTTTCACCGTCCAAGCAGCCCAAAAATGACTACGCGGCCGGTAACACCAATGAGCAGAAGGAAATGTACCGCGTTGCTGCCGAACTCCAAAAAATACTGCAAGAGAAATACATCTGCACGGTTTATACAGCTCCGACCGATCTTTTTCTGTCGCTTGACGGACGCGCACTCGACGCATACAACCGTCATGCGGACATCTATCTTGCCATCCACAGCAATTCCGACGGCAGCAGATCCAAGAAAAGTTACGGCGCAGTAGGCTACTACCAGCCGAACAATCCGCAGAGCAAAAAGCTGGCGGAAAACATGGTGAAGGAGATGGGAAAAATTGCTCCTCACAAAAGCACTGTCGCCAGAAAAACGGTCAATGGCATGAAGGCATTTGACGGCACCGGATATTCCGATGTGCGCGATCCCGCCTACTACGGTATCACCAGTATACTGGCGGAAGTGGAATACCACGATAACACGGACACCGCCAAGTGGATTGTCAACAACCCCAAAAAAATCGCCCGCGCGCTTGCCAACTCACTGGAAGCCACCTTCCGGCTCCAGCGCAAGTGATGAATTTCAGAAAAAATGCATTACACACATTTCACCCGTCAAATTCATCATTCAATTCGAGATATGACTTCCGGTTCGCAATAGAAAAATCATGAAAAATCATGAATGATCCTAAGCGAAACGACATCAAGAAGAAGTTTTTTCACCGTTATGACGTTCTGATATGTATTCGACGCATTTCATCCACCGCAGACGCATTTCATCCGCAGAGGGGTTGCCGCTGAGAAAACACCGTGCTTTACTGATGACAGAAAGGACGGTTGATTGATATGTGGACCAAAATTATTTTCTCGGTTCTGGCGGCTATGGAAATCGGTTTTCTGGTATGGGATCTGGTGAGCAAAACCACTCACTACCGGATCAAAAGCGCGGCGCGTCTTGGAGTGGCGGCCATTCTCACCCTGCTGATGCTGTTCGGCGTGCTGCAAGGCGTTTCACGGTACGCGGGTATCATTGCCCTGCTCTCCGTGATGGGAATTGTTTCACTTCTCATGCTGGGCAAAAAAGGAGAACGCGAAATCAAAAAAACTTCACGCCGAATGGGGCGCTCTGTCGGAAGCATGGCGCTTTACCTGACAGCGATGATCCTCGCGATTCTCTTCCCTCAGGTGGAGGAAATCGCTGTGACAGGAGACTATGCGATTCAGACGGAACTATACACATGGAAGGACGAAAGCCGCGCGGAAACGTTTGCAGGCGATGGAGAAAAACGCAGCGTCACGGTGCAGTTCTATTACCCCGAAACAACGGGACGTTATCCGCTGGCGCTGTATTCACATGGCGCGGCTTCCACGTTGGATGCCAATGATTCCACCTGCCGCGAACTGGCTTCCCACGGGTATGTGGTGGCGGCGGTAGCGCATCCCTATCACGCGATGTTTGTCACCGATGCCAACGGTATTACGACTTCCGTGGATTCGGAATTCATGCAGCTTAGCATGAGCGGGCCGCTGACCCACACCAATCAGGAGATGCTGGTGTATTACCGAGAATGGATGAAAACCCGCACCGACGATCTGAATTTTGTGCTGGACACGATTCTGTCACACGCGGAAAAGAAGGACGCGGACGTGTTTAACCGCATTGATCCGGAGCACATCGGACTCTTCGGACATTCGATGGGCGGCGCCGCTTGTGAAGCCATAGGTCGGCAGAGAACCGACATTGACGCTGTGATCGTGCTGGAGGGAATGATGCTCGGAGAACTGACCGGCGCGGATGAAACCGGATTTACTTATAGCAGCACGCCCTATCCGCTTCCGCTGCTCGACGTTAATTCCGACTCTGTTGCTTCTCATGGCATGGAGCAGATGTTCGGCAGCAGGGAATATGTCAATTTCAGCATCGTGAAGCATTCCGCCGACGCGCGTGAAGTGACCTTCCGCAACGCCGCTCACATGAATTTCTGCGACCTTCCGCTGCTTTCTCCTCCACTGGCAGGAATGTTCGGCGTGGGAAGCCGTGATGCGAGGGAATGCATTGAAACGGTGAACAGCATTGTGCTGGAATACTTCGATCATTACCTGAAAAACGAGGCTTCGCTTGCGATTCAGAAGGAGTATTGATTTTCAGCGTAGAATGTGGTATCATGGGGACAGTTTGGAGCAAAGGAATGAATGCCGGGTGAAGGTTTTCATCAGGAATATTGAGGTTCTTTCGGAAGAGCAGGTCGTCATCGAATGTGTCAGCGTAACGCCGGAAATCGAAGAAATCCGTGCGTTTGCGCAGGCAAAAGGACAGGGGCTTTCCGGTGTGGCCGACAGCGGAGAGATGGAGCGTATTCCGCTGGACAGTGTGTATTACTTTGAGGCTGTGGACGAAAAGTGCTTTGCCTGTACCGAAAAGAAGGTTTACGAAATCAGACAGCGGCTGTATGAAATTGAAAAAGCCTATGAGGACTGTTATTTTGTTCGCTGCTCAAAATCGGTGGTGCTCAACCTGATGAAACTCGGGAGCATCAGTCCGGCACTGGGCGGACGCTACACCGCGCATATGAAGAACGGCGAAAAGCTGATCATCTCGCGCAAATATGCCCCTGCCGTCATCGGACGGGTGATGAATCAGAAAGGGTGATACGGATGTTCAAAAACAAAGGAGAAGGATTGCTGTCCCGTTATCTGATCGCCTTTTGCGTGATTACCACCGGACTGTGTCTGGCGGAGGGAATATTGGGAAGCTGGCTGCTGCCTGACAGCAGGCTGTCCTTCAGCGCCTACTTTGTGCCTCCCGGATTCGGGCTGCTGACCGTTCTGACGGGAATAGTGGTAGAATCGCGCAGAGTGCTGTCCGTGTGGGAAATGGCATTACGATTGGTACTGCAATGGCTGCTGATCATGGGAATTGTGTTTGGCGTCAATCTGTTCGCCGGCTATCGCCTTACGCCTATGCTGGCAGGCATTGTCGCTGTGGAAGTAACCGTTATTTTTCTCTTTGTCTATTTAGTCATGTGGCTCAACGAGCGACGTATCGCCAATGCGTTCAACCGTCAGCTCGCTGTCCTGCAAGCCAGGAAGGGCAACTGACACAGGCTCTTTATTCTACTGTAATATATCCGGAAAATGAATAATGATCGAAGGGGCTGTCGCACGAAAAAGTGTGACAGCCCCTTCGATTTGATTTAGTTCCTGATAAAGCAGCGGATAAACGGTTGCTTTATTGCTTGATATATTTGTGCGGATAACTATTGGATCGTTATTGTCGCGGCACTGGAAGTGACAGTGTTTCCCGCGCCGTCGGTGACGATACAGCGCACCTGCATTCCGTTCCACGTAGAATTGGCTGTCGCGGTGGTGGAAGCGGCCGTTCTGCCGGTCCAATTGTTCCATGCCGTGGCGCCGGATTTCTTGTACTGCCACTGGTATTTGAGTGCGCTGCCTGTCGCCTTGACGGTGAAGGTCGCGTCCTTGCCTGCTTCAACAGTAACATCGTCCGGCTGGGCGGTGATGGAGAGTACGCTGACGGTCACGGTGGAGGAATGGAGCGTCTTGCCGCTGCCGTCGGTGATCTTGCAGTAGAGCTGTATGCCGTCCCATGTGGCGTTTGGTGTGCAGGTTTCAGTGGCGCTGGTTCTGCCGTTCCAGAGAGTGAAGGAAGTCTGCCCCTTCTTCTTGAAATACCACTGGTATTTCAGGCTGCTGCCGGTTGCTTTGACAGATAGTGTCAGCGGCTTGCCGGCGATAATGCTCTGGTTCTGCGGCTGCTGCGTGATGGTGATACCCGGCGAATTGACCGTGACGGTAACGGTGTTCGACTTGACGGAATGGCCGGCGCTGTCCTTGACAATGCAATAGAGCTGCATGCCGTTCCATGAAGCGTTAGGCGTGCAGGTTTCGGAGGCGTGGGTATGTTCGTTCCAGACGTTGAAGGATGTCTGTGACGTCTTCTTGAAATACCACTGGTAGGTAAGTCCGCTGCCCTGCGCCTTAAGAGAAAGGGTAACGGAATCGCCAAGGTTAATTGTCTTGCTCATGGGCTGCGTGGTAATCGCCAGAGCGTCTGAAAGCGTTATCTTTGCGGCATTGGAATTGACGGTCGTGCCTACGCTGTTTTTAACAACGCAGCGTATCTGCATTCCGTTCCATGTGGCATTGGCTGCCGCGGTGGTGGAAGCGGCGGTGCGTCCGCTCCAGTTGCTCCACGAAGCTGCGCCCGCTTTTTTATACTGCCACTGATAGGTCAGACCGACGCCTTCCGCCTTGACGGTGAAATTGACATTGTCGCCTGTTTTGGCGGTGACATCAGCTGGCTGTGTCACGATAGTGACTACATCAGAAAACAGCACTTTAATCGTTTTGGAATCAATTGTTTTGCCTGTTCTGTCCTTCACCTTGCAGTAAAGCTGTATTCCGTTCCAGGAAGCGCCCGGCGTGCAGTTTTCGGATGAATGGGTATGCTGCTTCCACTCGCTGAAGGAAGTCTGTCCCGCTTTCTTGAAGTACCATTGGTATTGCAGGCCCATACCCTGTGCCTTTA
>CADBZY010000058.1 GCA_902799245.1 uncultured Ruminococcus sp. | reverse complement strand
TTCTACCCCCAGATACCAATATCCTCGCAAGTCCAAATATCATCATAACAAAAAATCTAATTTGTGATTTGCTTCACTAAGTTGTGGATAGTGATTTTCAAAACCAAAATATTACTTCAAAGAATGAGAGGAAAACATTATCAAAAAGGAACTTGAAACAAAATCCTGCGAAGAAATCATGACGACGGTCTACAAGCCGATTGAATTTGCCGTCGATTGTCTGATCGCGCAGGGACTTTACATTCTGGCAGGCGCGCCGAAGATCGGAAAATCGTGGCTGTCGCTTGACATTTGCCTGAGCGTTGCAAAGGGAGAACCCGTTCTGGGTCAGTCAACTAAGAGGGGGACGGCGCTCTATCTTTGTCTGGAGGACAACTTCACGCGCATTCAGAATCGCCTGTATCAGATTACCGACGAGCCTACGGACGAGCTTTATTTTGCGGTCATCGCCGAGTCAATCGGGAGCGGACTGGAGGAACAGATCGAGTGTTTCAAAAAGCAGCATGAAAATCTCAGGCTGGTTTTCATCGACACACTCCAAATGGTTCGCAGCAGTGAAGAAATCGGTTATGTTTCCGATTACAAGGAACTGACCTCGCTGAAAAATCTGGCGGACAGTTTACAGATTGCTATTGTGCTGGTGCATCACACCCGCAAGAGCAGTGACGATGATCCGTTCAATATGATCTCAGGCAGCACGGGACTCAGCGGCTGTGTGGACGGGAGCATGGTACTGCTGGAGTCGAAAAGAGGCAGCCGCAAGGCGGTGCTGCACTGCATCGGCAGGGACATTGAAAACCGTGAAATCGAATTGCAGTTCGACAGTGACATTCACCGTTGGATTGCTCTCGACGAACCCGCCGAGACGAAGGAGAAGGACAATCCCTTTCTCTCTGCCGTGTTTGTGTATATGCAGAGAAATCATTTCTTCATCGGGACGGCTTCCGAACTGATTGAAGCGTTAAAAAGTATCTGCGACGAAGTGTTTTATCCTAACCGCGTCACGAGAGAATTAATTCTCAACGGTTACGAGCTTGAAAAACAGGGGATTAAATTTGAGTACAAGCGCACACATCGCGGGCGAAAAATCATCCTGCAAATGGTTGAAACCGCAGAGCGTGACGGTAGTGACAGTAAAAATACTGCCGTCACTACCGTCGCGCCACCACCTGTCAAAAGTCTCTCAAGCCCCTACAATGCTTGATCTACGGGGCGTGTCAGTAAAAATTCAACGACCTATTCTTCTGTCACGCCCCAAGTTACTGTCACGCTTTTAAAGGAAAAATCGTACCTGTCCGCCCCCACGGAAAAGCCCCTGTGGGGCGATTTAAGCGTTATTTTTTCGTTTGGCGGAAATGTACCCGCAGATTCTTAAAACGCCACACATGACGAATTTTTGGGAAAAGCAATGATTCTCCCGTAAAGCGATATGGGTACGGTTCATCACAAATTCTCTCCTTTGGGGAGAGAGCAAGCTACGCATCCGGCAGGTCTTTGGCTGGTCGCCCTTGCCCCGTCGGATGCATTACGCGGGCGGAAGCCCGCACCCACTTCTCTTTTTCAACCAACATTCATTCAAAAAGGAGCCTGTTATTATATGAAAGACAAGAAATTATCCATCAGAATATCCGAAGCTGACCTTCAAAAAATCCACGCGAAGGCGGCGAAATCCAAGCTGAATTTCACCCAGTACGTCACGAAAGCCTGTCTCGGCAGACAGATTTTTGTGGTCGAAGGACTCGATGAAGTCCTCCGTCATCAGAAGGCGATCGGCAGAAATCTCAACCAACTCACCACGCTTGCCAACATGGGTAGAGTGACTTGCGTGAATCTGACCGAGCTTACCGAGGCGGTTGCCGCCGTCAATCATAGCCTTTCCTCACTGCTTGAAAGGAAAAGATGGTCGGATGGCAACGGTTAAATTCATCTCCGACAGGAAAATGCAGAGCCGCACAGGACTGTCCTTCATCCTGAATTACTGTCAGAGAAAAGAAAAAACGACCCTCGGCGAGAGAAAATTGGTCAGCGGAATCAATTGTGTACCCGCGTCTTGCTACGAAGAATTCGTCTGCACGAAGCTGTTTTACAGGAAGGACAGCGGCAGAATGTTCTATCATCTGCTGCAATCCTTCTCCCCTGACGAAGCCATCACGCCCGAAACCGCTCATGAAATCGCCGTGAAATTCGCCTCGGAACAGTTCCAAGGCTACGAAGTTCTGGTGGCGACTCACGTTGACAAGGCGCATATCCACTCGCACTTCATCATCAATTCTGTCAATTCGGACACAGGAAACAAGTACCATGCGGATAAAGATGAGATTCAGAAGCTCCGTGATGCCTCGGATAGGTTGTGTCTTGAATATGGATTAACGGTTGTTGTGCCTGTTCGCAGAGAGGTAAAGCCCATGTCGGCGGCGGAATATCGCTCGGCTGACAAGTGCCAGAGCTGGAAGGTTGCCCTCGCCATTGCCATAGACGACGCGATGCAATACGCCAAGTCCAAGCAGAATTTCATTGAAATCATGGAGGAAAGCGGCTATCAGGTTCTGTGGTCGGATGATAGAAAATGCATCACCTACACCACTCCGGATGGCAAAAAGTGCAGGGACTTCAAGCTGCACGAAGCAAAATATTTGAAAGGAAATATGGAAATTGAATTCAGAATACGGAAAGAAATCGCCGCAGGACCTGAAAGATCAGGCGCGGCGGCAGATGTTGATGGCAGAGAAAGCCGAGCCTTGCCTCACGGTGACGGAGAGCAACTGGAAAGCTTTGGTAGCCGCACAGCATACGCAGATCGAGATGCTCAAGGACATTCTGGACGCACTCGGGCTGTTAGCGACGGAGGAAGAACTGGTGAATCACATGAACGATCAGATAACGCTTCTGGAGCAGTACAGCAAGGAGTCCGAGAGGAACACGAGATCGTTTCAGCGGGAGATGAGCGTCGCTTCAACGGATATGCAGAAGGATTTGAAACAAGCGGCTCAGGATTCGGAACTGACGATGAATACGGCGGCGAAGGAAATTGTCTCACAGGTTGGGAGAATGAGAGAGGATTTTTTGAGGCATTTATCCTCGGAGAAGGAATCTCTTACTACCGTGACGAAACGCCTGATGTTAATATCGCTGACGCCGGCAGCCATACAGTTGATTATGATGCTTCTCTCGGCTATCTGGTCGCTGATCTCGCGGACATCATAGACGAGGACAGACTCATCGAGGACTGCACCACGATCCACTATCCGAAAGAACGGAAGAAGCATCAACATGGCAGCGGTCCGGTAATGGGCGGAATGTGAGAATGATTCTTTCTGTTGGAGAGTATTATCCGCTTGACTTATGCCGGATGATGTGAGATTGGTTGTTGCGAAAGGTCAGGTGGAGAGCATCATGCATATCATAGAAGATTGATACTACGGGCGCATAGCTCCCTACGAAGTCAGCATGACAGCCACACCGGAATTTGAAAAGCTGAAAGCACTCGCCGCAGAAAACGAGGATTTATTGAGAGAAACCCTTTCGGATGAACAGAAAGAACTGCTTGAAAAGTTCACAGAATGTGTGACGGATATCTCCTCGGTGTCAGAACGGGAAATGTTCGTCATCGGCTTCCGGCTGGGCGTGAAGCTGATGATCGACGTGATGAAGTGAAAGCAAAACAAATCGCCGTCTTCTTCCCTTGAAATGCGGGTGGAAGGCGGCGGTTTTGGTTGTATGTGTTTCAGTTTCTAATCGCGCGTGATGCAATCTTAACAGGCTCATTTTTTCGCTCCGAACAGAATGTTGACAACAGGAATATTTCTGACAAGTATGGAAGTCAAAACAGTCGCTGGAAGAGCGCATATTGTTGTTGCACAAAAAATGAATGTGTTGTTTTGGTTCATTCCCGAAAAGAGATATTGCAAAGCGACAACCCACGGGAAATGAAAAATATAAATCAAAAAAGACTGTGCGGACAGGAATTGCAGGAAAGAATTGGTGCGGCTGAGCAAATTTTTCCCCACGGACAGCATAGTCATAATGCCAAAGCATCCGGCGCAATAGGACAGCACAAGATTGACAATGCCGTACTCCTTCCCTGACCACAAAAACAGCCAGACATCCGCCGCCGAAAAGACGATCCACAGGAGCAGGTAAAGAAAACGCCTCTTTTGCAGGCGGTCGATCACCTTATCCTCCGATAAAACGAAATAGCCCAGCAGGTACAAAAGAAGATAGGTCACAATGCTTTTGCCGCCCAATTCCACCCGCGACAGTGCCAGCGCAAGCCACATCATCAGCATTACCGCCGCGGCATTGGTGTGCTGAAAGGGCGTGTTTTTGAATGACTTTTTTTGCCAAGAGATGACCGGCATAGAAATCATGCTGATGACAAACAGATACAGCAGGAACCACAGATGCCCTATGGTGAAGCCTCCGTCGTAGCCTGTCAAGTCCGTCCATTTGGTGAAAAAAGCTGGATAATGCTGCCAGAAATTCCCCTGCCAGTGGTTGTTTGTTCTGTCCGAGACAAAGCACAAGATCGGCACAATAGTTGCCGTTCCCGCGAGCAAAGGCAGCAGCAGCTTCCTCACGCGCTCTTTACTAAATTCCCGATTGGAACGCTTTTCAAGAGAGTAGCTTGCGCTGATTCCCGCCAACAGAAACAGCAGCGTCATATACCACGGCGATACGGACACAACGAGCGAACTGAGTATTCTGCTTTGTCCCAGAAGGATATAATTGCCTTCTCCCCAGACATTCCAAGCCATCGCTGTGTGATAGGGTATCAGCAGCAAAATACACATCAGCCTTAAATTGTCAATATAATGCTTGCGCTGTTTCATTTCATTCATTCCCTTCCGCAAGAGCTGTGCCCTTCGCAGCCTCCCGGAACGCGGCGGGATTGTCAAGAAAGGGTGTATGTCCCGCGTCCGGGATTGTCACCATCCTGACAGTATCGGAACGGGCGCTTTCGCAATATTCCTTTACCATGTCAGTAGGCGTAATGTAGTCACAATCCCCCTGCACAAACAGCACAGGTACGTTTTCGGGAAGCCTGACTTCATTCAGATCAAATCTGAAATACATATAATTGATCAGCTTTGTCTGGGAGGCAATGATGTTTTTCGTGTCAGACGCGAAGAGGAACCATCTGGCGTCATTCAGATTAAAATGCGGTGACGTCAGAGCGGTTGTCATCTGCTTCATACCGGACATTTCTCCCTCCGATTTTAAATACTTGCCGGAGGTGAGTATCATTTCTTCGAGGTCTTTGATGCTGACGTTTCCGATATCCGCCACCTGCTCAAAAGCCGCCGCGAGTTCTCTGAGCCTCTCCGCGTCACGGGTGTTTCCCTGACGCTCCGCCAGATCGGCGGCTTTCTGCGCAGAATATAATTTGCCCTTCGCAAACTGCGTAACCTGACCGACGCCGACATAAGCCGCGACATTCTCGGGGTGCTGCTCGGTGTATTTCATGCCGATCACGGTTCCCCACGATTGCGCCATGAGGATGACCTTGTCCTTGTGGAACCGCTTTTTCAGATACTCGACCGCTTCGTGAATATCCGACAGCAATTCATCGGGAGAAGCGTTGGCGGCTTTGTTATTTTTATCATTTTTATAGTACGTCCTGCCGCATCCGCGCTGTTCCAGACAGGCGACGGTATAATCCTTTTCAAGTTCTCCCTGATAATACCAGTTCATATAGGTCAGCGGGAAGCCGGGACCGCCGTGCAGCCACAGAACGACAGGATTGTTTTTGTCTTCGCCCCTGATCTGCATAAACTGCTCGATTCCACCGATTTCCACATAGGCATCCTCCTGAATGCCGTCCGGCGTATCAATCCGGTAATGACTGCCGTTGACCATGCGGCAAACGCCCAGCACACCAAGCAAAATAATGAAAATACCGAGCAGCACACCAACCGCAATCAACATGATGAATCCAATCCTTTTCAATACACTGAATGGTTTTGCAAGCCCGGATTCATTCCGTGCCTTCCTGCCGCCTTTGCGGACTTTTGTGTTTTCCTCACGGTTCATTTCGGTCAATCCCTCCCTGCGGAAGCATTTTATCATGTTCCACTTCATTGTATCATGCGCGAAAGCGGATGTCAATTCCAAACCCGAAAACAGCACGGCCGCGTGTCCGGATGGCTTCATTCACACAGCTGTGCTGTTCATTCATATTTCCCAAAACGCAACTCATTGCCTCTCCGCGTCTGTAAGCGTTTGGATTGCTTCGGCACACCAACGCAAATAGGCCTCGTAGGTTTCTATACCGAAGGTTACCGTCAGATAATAATGCAGATGTTCCTTATCTCCGATAACGCCGGACAGGTTGTCCTTATAGACGTGTAATAAACGCAGCTCGTCCCGTATTTCGGCTTCAAACCGCCGTATATTGTCAATGGAGGTTGCAATATCCGCCGAGCCGCCGAAAAACAGCTTGAGCAGGGTTTCGTATTTCATGTCATTGGAGGCTTTTCCGTCATTCAGCCAGCGCAAAAGAACCTGTCTGCCGTTGTCTGTGACAGCGTATGCGGTTTTCTCTCTGCCGCCGGAACCGCCATCGCTGTCGGTTTCCACTGCCCTTGTGACAAGTCCCTCGGTTTCCATAGCGGCGAGAGCCGGATAGATGCTTCCGTAGCTGCCTTTCCAGAAAAAACGGATCGCGCCGTCAATTCGTTTTTTAATATCATATCCCGTAAGGCTTTCGTGTGAAAGCAGACCGAGTATCACCATATCTATTTTTCTGTCTTTAGCCATCAACTTTCCCCTTTTTCTTCCATGTCAGTTGATATCTGAGAACGTCCTTTGGACAGGCGTCCACACACGCGCCGCACTGAATGCACTCGGCACAGCGTGCGTTCTTGCCGGAACTGACCATCTCTCTGACGTCAAGCCCCATCGGACACACGGTATTGCATTTGCCGCATGAAACGCATTTTTCCTTATCCGATTCAATATGCGGCTGAGGAATATGCAGCAGTCTGCCGATGGCACTGCCGATCTGCATGAACGGAGCCATCCAGCAGAGATAATGACAGGCTGCTCTTCTGCCGTGTATCATCGAGGGCAGCACTAAAATAAACAGCACACCGTAATAGATTATATAATTGGAGATATCCGCGATTGAAATGCCGTGGTCGGTCATATAGAAGAAATCGGCTTTCACATCGCCTTTTGCCATTATGTATGTTGCGATCACAGCGGCTATCCACACCGTCCAGATACCATATTTAATACCGTTGCGCCATCCTCCCTTGGCAGGCTTGTCATTGGTGGCGGCAGCGCATTCCTGCAATCCTCCCGCCGGACACAGCCAACCGCACCATATTCTGCCGAAAAAAACCGAAAGCACCAACATGGACACGAACACAAAGAAACTGCCGTTCAGAATATGCTCCGACATTCCCTGAATGATCAGATACGGAGAAAAATACCACATCGTCACGGGAAACAACAGGAACGAAATAAAGATCAAGGCCTTTCTGACTTTTTGTCTCATGGTGTAAAACTTCCTCTCATATAAAACATACAGATATATCAAACAGATATATCATTTTGATATATTATATCATGAGGCTTTAGTTTTGTCAACACTATCCACAACTTAAGGGTAAGAGCAAGAAGCACAAAAAAGAAATAAAATCTCGTACAAAATACCACTTGACAAAATGAAAAAGCCCAAAGAAAT
>CADBZY010000057.1 GCA_902799245.1 uncultured Ruminococcus sp. | reverse complement strand
GCGTTACGGCTGCCATATACAACGGTCTGGATTCGGATGTTGTTGTTCCCGAAGAAATTAAAGGGCGGAAAGTGACCGGCATTTCCGAATATTTATTCACAAGAAGCAATAAGACTGATATCACTTCGATCACTATTCCCGACAGTGTGACTACAATCGGAGATCACGCGTTCTATAAGTGTGAAAAGCTCACCTCGGTAATAATGGGCGACGGCGTGGAGACAATCGGCGAAGAAGCATTCAATGAATGCTACGGTCTTACCTCTGTCACAATGGGCAGCGGCGTGAAAACGATCGGCAAGAGGGCGTTCAGAGATTGTTGTGCTCTTACCTCTGTGACGATACCGGACGGGGTTAAGAGGATTGGTATTAATGCGTTCAGCCATTGCACAGGTCTGACTTCGGTCAGCATCCCCGACAGTGTGACTGAAATCGGTGAAAGTGCGTTCAATGGCTGTACTGGAATCACTTCGATCACGATAGGCAAAGGCGCCAGTTCTATCGGGCACGCTTCATTCAGAACCTCATATACATTTATGGGAATGGTTGATAAAGGAAAGAACACTTCCATAACAGTGTCGCCCGATAATTTGTCTTACAGCTCAGTTGACGGCGTTCTGATGAACAAGGCTCAGACAGAACTGATCACTTGCCCAAGCGGTAAAACCGGTCAATACAAGATCCCCGACAGTGTTGAGAAGATTGGCAGCGGCGCGTTTTCCCATTGTCTTTATCTGACGTCGGTTACCATGCCGGACGGAATTCTTTCTGTCGGAGACAGCGCGTTCTCGAATTGCAGCGGTCTTACCTCTGTCAACATACCCGACAGCGTGACTTCCATCGGCGACAAGGTATTCTATGGCTGCGGCAGTCTGTCGTCTGTAACAATAGGCAGCGGCTTGGAGAAGATAGGAAAACAGGCGTTTTTGTGTTACAGCGACTTTAAAATGTTGTTAAATACAGACCACAGCAATACTTCACAAGAGAGCAACCGTCTGACCGAAATCACCGTGTCGCCTGATAACAATTATTTTTGCTCGGAAGACGGTGTTCTGTTCAACAAGTCCAAAACCTCGCTGATTGTCTTCCCATGCGGTAAATCGGGCGACTGTACAGTTCCCGAAAGTGTTACTGACATCGGAGAGTACGCGTTCTCGCTATGCTATAGTCTGAACTCGGTGACGCTGCCAAAGAGTGTTACTTCTATAAGCAAACACGCGTTTTCATTCCGCAAGGGGCTAACGGTTTACGCGCCTAATCCCGCTTCTTTTTATGGAATGGATGATAATAAGCTCAACTGGGTTGTGCAATAATTGAGCAAATAATCAAGACGAAGGATATGATCACATGAACGAAAAGTATGAAGCTTTTATTACTTTCAAAAACACGACCCCCGAAGGAGGACTAACCGTTGACCGCATGATCGCCGAGCGACTTCATTCCCGGCTTGTGGCGGAAGGTCTGAATGTATTTTTCAGCGAGAAGAATCTGTCCGAAACGGAATTTATGGAGCAGATTTACGCGGCGCTGGACGAAGCGGAGCTGCTGATTGTGGTGTGTACCGACCCCGAACATGTGCGCTCCAAATGGGTCAAGAGCGAGTGGACCAATTTTCTGGGAGCCATCAACTCCGACAGAAAGCCGAACGGCAAGATCATGAACGTACTGAGCGGTATGAATATCCACGGTCTACCCCTCGAACTCTCCAATTACCCGTCGTTTAACGCGGACAATCTTGAGGAGGCGGTCGCCTACGCATTCGATGTCCTGGGAAGAGTGCGCAATTCCGAAGCACAGAAGCGGCTGGACGAGGAAAACGCCCGTCAGCTCAGGCAGGCGGAGGAGGAAAAGCAGCAGGCGATAAAGGGACAGATGGAAGCCGAACGCCGGGAAGAAATCGAAAAGGAAAAGGCGGAGCTAGCTGACAAAAAGGCGGAGGCGGCGGAACAGAAGGCGGAGGATGAGAAGAAAAAGCGCCTTGCCGCTGAGAAAAAAGCAAAGAATGGCGCGGGATTCTGGCATAAGAAGTGGTTCATAGGAGTTGTGGCCGGCTGCGTATGGCTGATATTTCTGTTCGTGCTTTTGGCTATGCCTTCATGGAAATATGAAAATAATGCTGACGGAGGCATTACCATTACGGGTTATTCAGGGCTATGGCCAAATATAACCATTCCAGAAGAAATAGACGGGAAAAAAGTAACCGTAATCGGCAGCAGAGCCTTCCAGGATAAACACTTGGTGATTTGGGTCAGGATTCCCGATACCGTCACGACCATCGAAGACTATGCGTTCCTTGGCTGCTTCGACCTGAAGTCGCTTACAATTCCCGACAGCGTTACTGATATCGGATCACATTCCTTTGCTGGTTGCGAAAATTTGCGATCTCTCACTATAGGCGACGGCATTGAGTATATCGATCCTTACGCGTTCGCTTATTGCAGGAATCTTACTACGGTCAGGATAGGCAACAGCGTTAAGATTATTGACTCATGCGCTTTCGCGGATTGCGAGTCCCTGACCTCGATCTCGTTCCCCGACAGTGTTGAAATGGTTTGTGATAAAGCGTTCTTCGGGTGCAGCAGCCTGAAATCGGTCGAATTTTCCCGCAATTTTAGTATTTGGGGAAATACAACCTTTGGAAATTGCAGCAGTCTGACTGAAATCACAGTGTCTCCTGACAATGAGTATCTTTGCGCGGTGGACAATGTTCTGATGTCTAAAACTCAGTTCACTCTCTATCTGGTGCCGGGCGGTAGATCCGGCAAGTTAGAAATTCCCGACAGCGTCAGGTATATTGATGACTACGCTTTCTATAACTGTGACGGCCTGACATCTATCACCATTCCCGACAAAGTCGAAAAGATCGGTGATTACGCTTTCTATAACTGTGACGGTCTGACATCTATCACCATTCCCGACAAAGTCGAAAAGATCGGTGATAATGCGTTCTCTGGCTGTGACAACCTGACATCTATCACCATTCCCGACAAAGTCGAAAAGATCGGTGATAATGCGTTCTCTGACTGTGACAACCTGCTTTCGGCATCCATAGGCAGAAGCGTTACCTCTATTGGAAACAGCGCCTTTAAAGACTGCGAAAATCTGATCTCGGTCACAATAGGCGTCAATGTCACTTCCATCGGCAGCAACGCCTTTAAGGATTGCCCGAATCTCATCGTTTATGCCCCGCACCCTTCTTCCTTCTATGGCAATCCCGGTACCGGTTACAAAAAATGGAACGAACAGTGATCAGATACGCCTGTAGTTAAAAAAGCGCGCGGAGTGAAATTGTTTTGCCCAAAGGAGGCCGTTTCAACCATGAATGAAATCTGCGTCAATGTAAAATCGGCAGCGACCGGAAAGAATAAGATAAAGACCTCAAACTTCCCACACGCAAAAGAGCCTTTGATTCCCCTGAAACAAGCGCAAAAAGCGGGTCATCACACGAAATACGTTCTTTTTGACAGTTGGTTTTTCAATCCGAAGGAAATCATTCGTATCAGCGAGGATTGTCATCTTGACTCTATAGCGATGGTTAAGAAAAGCTCAAAGATATGCTATGAGTTTGAAGACGAGAAGCTGAACATCAAGCAGATTTTTGCACGTTCCAAAAAGCGCAGAGGACGTTCCAGATATCTTCTTTCCGTAAAAGTGAAGGTTAGCTATACGGATGAAAAGAATGTATTTCATACCATTCCCGCCAAAATCGTATGCGTGAGAAACCGTTCCAACAGAAAAGATTGGCTTGCCATTATTTGCACAGATATAGAACTTGACGAAAAAGAGATTATCCGCATTTACGGCAAGCGCTGGGATATTGAAGTGTTTTTCAAGACCTGCAAGCAGATGCTCAAGTTGGAATCGGAGTTTAAAAGGTCTGTGGACAGTAAGATATGTTGACGCGGCAAACCTGAAAGGATTTGAACTGCAACGTCAGAAAGATATAGCTATGGCGGATGAAGCTGACTATGGGTTCATGATATGGGACGGAATGAGCAGGGGTACACTAAGCAATATCATTACGCTTACCGCTTTAGAGAAAACGACATTGGTATACCTCACTTCTAAACAAGCAATGACAGTAATCAAAGATTTTGCTCAGTTGGAAAAGTTGCTCACTGTTTGTCCTCAAGAAACTGTTGCGTTGTATAATAGCATCATTCGTAAAAACGTAAAATCCGTTTCTGATCAGACAACATTTTTTTAAGCAGACGAAGAGTTCCAATCGCACACAAGAATAATACCAATTATATTAGGAACTGTCATGAAATAACTTGAACAGAAATCCTCGACAAGCATCGTATAATCGGGATTGATTTCCGAGAAATGTTCAACTTATTTTTCAACAGAGCCTTAATTGTATCTGCTATGAGAAACTATCTGATAATTGAAAGAGAACCTTTTTCGGGTTTTATGCCCGATGACATCAGAAACTGGCTTGCGGAAAATACGCATGAAAAAGATATTGTGCTTTCAATGATGATCGTTCATGAGAAAACCGGAATCCTGTTGCACGAGTGTGATGAAGCAAATGATCCTTGGATTGATTATGCTCTTGAAAAATGGTATGAATTAGAAGAAGAATTGGTGGAAATGATAATTAAGATTCTTGCTACAGACAATAATACAAATCACGTTACGGAAGGAACCCAACGTATTATTGAACCTTTTATGAAAAGAAATGGATTTATAAACAGGGATGGCTGGTGGGTCAGAATTGATAGCGAACAATAGCTGTTTTCGAGAGTGTACCCGTTATTTTATTCTTGAAGTGCTATAACCTACGTGCATCTTTTTTGCGGAGCCTTTCCAACGCATATTTGTGTGGTTTTCACAAATATGCGTTTTTAATTTTGTAAATACTTTTCTTGATTTGTTATCATAATTATGATAGAATTTGTAAAAAAGGAGTGAGTATAATGGAGTCCATCAGACCGGTTTCAGATTTACGAAATAATTTTGCGGATATTTCCAAGACCGTACACGAAACACAGCAGCCTGTATTTCTGACCAGAAACGGCTACGGCGATATGGTTGTCATGAGTATGGAAGCATATGAAAATTTGCGATTTGAGAGCGAGGTATATTCCAAACTCGCCGAAGCGGAAAGAGAAGCGGAAATGACGGATGCAAGATTTTCCTCAAAGGACGTATTAGCCGCTATGCGAAAAGCCGCAAGAGGGGAATCATTCAATGACGTATAAGATTGAATATCTGCCTTCCGCTCTTCGTGACTTAACGGAGATAGCGGATTATATCGGCGTCAAACTGAATAATCCCGAAGCAGCCGACCGACTCTCTGAGAATATTGTATCAATGATTGACAATCTCGCAGAAATGCCCTACAGGTATCCGATTTATTATCCCCTTGCCGCTTTTCCTGTTAAACCGGTAAAGTTGGAATACAGAAAATTGGTGGTTAAGAATTATCTTGTGTTCTATTGGGTGAATGAAGATAAAGAGCAAGTTACGATCGCCAGAGTGATTTATGGCGGTCGGAATATTGATAATATACTGGAGTAAGTAGCTTTATCCCACCCGCATCTTTTTTGTTCAACCCTTCCAACGCATATTTGTGCAAAATTCACAAATATGCGTTTTTGCTTTTGTCAATACTTTTCTTGATTTGCTATCATAATTATGATAAAATTAGTGTAAAAGGAGTGAGTGGCATGGAATCCATCAGACCGGTTTCAGATTTAAGAAATAATTTTGCGGATATTTCCAAGACCGTACACGAAACACAGCAGCCTGTGTTTCTGACCAGAAACGGTTACGGCGATATGGTTGTCATGAGTATGGAAGCATACGAAAATATGCGCTTTGAGAGCGAGATATATTCCAAACTCGCCGAGGCGGAAAGAGAAGCGGAAATGACGGACGAAAGATTTTCCTCAAAGGACGTATTAGCCGCTATGCGAAAAGCCGCCAGAGGGGAATCATTCAATGATGTATAAGATTGAATATCTGCCTTCCGCACTTAGGGACTTGACAGAGATAGCGGATTATATCGGCGTCAAACTGAGTAATCCCGAAGCAGCCGACCTACTCTCTGAGACTATTGTTTCTTCCATTGACAAACTCGCAGAAATGCCATATAGATACCCGGTTTATTATCCCCTTGCCGCTTTTCCTATTAAGCCGTTAAAGATGGAATACAGAAAAATGGTCGTTAAGAATTATCTCGTATTCTATTGGGTGAATGAAGAAAAACAGCGAGTTACCATCGCCAGAGTGATTTATGGCGGTCGGAAGATTGATAGTATACTGGAATGAGTATTGACCGCTGATTCAAAAATACAGAAGGACAGTAACTAATGCTTTACTACACAGAAATCTGTCTTAGCCCCTATGAAGTTCCCGGAGAACAATCCATCTGCATTTATATTTCGGGCTGCTGTAACAAATGCAAAAACTGTCACTATCCGGAGTTGCAGTTACCGGATTACGGAGATATTCTGAGCAACCGGATAAGCGATATGATTGACCTTTACCACAGTCAGGCGACATGCGTCTGTTTTCTAGGCGAAGGCAGGGGACGTCAGAAGGAAAAAGAGGAACTTGTCAGGTTAGCGAAATCCGCACAACAAAATGGTCTGAAAACCTGTCTGTACTGCGGTCGTGATACGTTCATCGAAGAATGGATGAAAGGATTTGACTATAGTAACTATTCAGTGACCAGGGAAAACCGCCCATAAAGAAGAGAACGGAGCGCTTCAAAAGCAGTCAAACCATTTTTGACAGCGGTAGAAGTAAAGGACTTGAGGATGAGGAAATCTTTAGCGCCTTGTTCGGAACGAAATGTGCCAATGACCTTGTTTTTCATTTTGATCATACGGAGATCTCGTTCTGCCTGATTGTTGGTAAACGGAACGAGGGGATTATCTGCAAAACGGCAGACGTCTCCCTTGTGTTCAATAAGACGATCAATCAAGGCACGAATGGTGCCTTTCTTCGGTTTTCCTCGTTTTCCCTTTTCCTTCTCCGGAATGGGATTTTGCCGCACGCCCCTTTCGAGAATCTCATCATAATGCCCTTTCAGGCATTCCATGTAATGCTGGCGTGATGTGATTTCCGGATGCTGATTGTAGAAATCAGCCGCCTGGTGCATGGCAAGCAACTGATCATACATCTCACGCGCCCACACCTGCTCCGGATGATTCTCGAAAATGCCTGTTAGCTCACGCAAAATGTGAGCGCAGCACATGGCGTGTTCCGCTTCGGTTGCTATGAAATACGATTGCCAGAAATCATGTTCCACAATCCCTTTATACTTCGGAAGAAAACCGATTTGTTCCATCGCTTCCTTCCCGCGCTTTTTGGAAAGCGCATAGTAAGTCAGATCCGCCGTACACATCACATGAACATAGTGCAGCTTACCATTGACGTCTGCTCCTGTTTCGTCACAATGCACAACAGGTTTTTGGTGCAAAAGTTGTGGAAAAGTATCCACGACGGGATTTGCTACTCCAGCCGCACTGTGCAGCATATTGGCAACGGTACCAACACTCGGTTTGATACCTGTCAGGCCTTTGATGATATTGCAAAGATTCTGCATCGCCACCATTCCCTGTGTGTTCAGGATGCATATCAGCGATTTCAGATCAGTGCCGTAAGTGACTGTTCCTTTGATTCCGGCAGGGCGTTCAGCGGTTTCCTGAAAGCCGTTGCAATCGCATTCCATCATCTGATATTTGACGGTTTCTTTCTTAACGGTAACGTCAACCACATAACAAGAGTCGTGAACCTTCAAATGGGCGCAGTTATCCCTGTGGGGGCAATTCGCGCAATGCTTTGGATAGATTCTTTCAACCCGATCCGGATGTTCAAGTGCCATATGGTGTCCCTTATGTCCCTTTTGTCCGCCTGCTTTTTTACCGCTTTGCTTACGCAGACTCTTTGGCGCAGGTTTTTTGTAACCGTCTGATGACGGTGGCTTACTGCTGTTATGGCTGTCCTTATGCAGTTGTTCTTCCAATTCCGCGATTCTTGCTTCAGCTTTTGCTAATTTTTCCGTCAGTTCTTCTATGGTAGCCTGCTGCATTTTGATTATTTCAAGAAGCTCCTCATATGTTGGCATTGCCATAACCTCACCACCATTCCTTTTCTTCAGAATACCACCTTTTTCGCTTCTTGTATATTGACATTTCGCTGATTTTTTTCTGTCCCTTTCCATTTTTCAACTTTGTCCTGAAATTGTGGATTTCTCAGGGGGACTGAATATTAACTCGGCGATTAAATATAGATAATATTCACCTTTACAAATAGGGCAAAGTATGCTAAAATAGAAGCATGGAAATTGAAGAAAAAACAGACTA
>CADBZY010000056.1 GCA_902799245.1 uncultured Ruminococcus sp. | reverse complement strand
AAATTAAGAATGAAAAATGAATAATTTCGGAAGCGCTGTCGCGCTTGGATTATATTTTGAAAGGGAAGCAAAAAATGTCTAATAAAAAGGTTCTTTCCGCGCTGGTGAGGAATCACCCCGGCGTGCTGCAGCGCGTTTCGGGTCTTTTCTACCGCCGCGGCTACAATATCGAAACTATTTCGGCTTGTGCCACCGAAAACCCCAAATTCACCCGCATTACCTTGGTTGTCCTCACAAACGATGAGTTGGAAATGTCGCAGATCATCCGCCAGCTCAGCAAAATTCAGGATGTGCGCCGCATTGCCATTCTGGACAGCGGCCGCTCCATCTGCGCCGAGCTGATGATGGTCAAATTCCGCGTGCAGCCCGAATCCCGCACGGAATTCCTCAACCTGACCTGCCGCAATCACATGAATGTGGTCTACATCGGCGATTCGTCCGCCATTGTCACTGCCTCCGGCTCTCCCGAAGACCTCGACGAAACCCTGCTGAAATTCGCGGATTATCCGATTGTCGAGCAGACCCGCACAGGCATCAGCGCAATGGAAGCAAGCGACCGTCCATTCGTAGAAATGGACGACGCGGAATTCATCAACTGATTCAGCCTGTTCAATAACCACAAAAATAAGCCGTTCCGATTGAATCACTTCTTTCGGAACGGCATTTTTGTATTTCAGAATGTATATCAGATAAGGATCAAAGCCCGATCATTACTCGGCTGCGGGTGTCTCCTCGGCAGGAACTTCCTCAGCGGGAGCTTCCTCGGCGGGAGCTTCCTCGGCGGGAGCTTCCTCGGCAGGAGCTTCCTCGGCAGGAGCTTCCTCGGCGGGAGCTTCCTCGGCGGGAGCTTCCTCAGCGGGAGCGGCTTCCTCAGCAGGAGCGGCTTCCTCAGTGGGAACTTCCTCAACGGCAGCTTCTGCAACAACGGCTTCCTCGGCGGGAGCGGCTTCGACGGGAGCGGCTTCCACGACAGCAGCGGCTTCCTCAACTGCGGGAGCCGCTTCTTCTGTGTTGTTGGCTGCTGCAACGGCGGTTGCGGCGGCAGCGGTTGCGACTGCTGCGGGAACGACATTGTTCTGTGCCGCTGCTATTGCTTCTGCCTGAACAGGAGCATCGGAAAGGCAGATGTTGGGCAGTTCTTCCAGCGTTACCTTGCCGTCTGCCAGAGCCTTTGCCTTCATCTTGTAGTATGCCTCAACAAATGTTGCCTGCTGATAGGGAGATACGTAAATAGCGAGCAGACCGCAGGTGCATACAACGCCGATCATCCAAAGGATAAAGGACAGACCCAGCACGAAAATGTGCCACTTGTTGCCCTTGGTCATAGCCTTGGAAATCTGGAACGCTCTCCTGCGCTTGATGGAGGGATTCTCGGCGAGAATGTAAGGCACCATGCTGTACTCAAACACTTTGATAATGCCGGGAACGATCAGAAGCAGCGACCACAGGAAAACCTTGATGCCCATCCAGAGCATGATAAGACCAATGCGGAAGAACTTCTTGAGCGGAGCAAACAGTTCGCCAAAGCTCGCATTGCCGCTTCTGCTGATCTGGAAGAATCTGATCAGACCAATGGAGATAGGTGCAAGGATGAAAATTTCAATCACATTCAGAACCAGATTGAGAATACTTGCAGCGGGGCCGGCTGCTTCGGAATCCAGCTTAATGCTGATCTGTGCTCCGGTTGCGCCGGAAGTATTGACTGTAATCAGTTCTTTCGGGTCAAATGCATTGCCTGTGCACGCATTGACAACAAGGAACGCACAGTACACTAAAGCGCAAGCAATGATATCCACGAGAATGATTGCCAGCAGATCTTTCCAGAAGCTGCGCTTAAGAGCGGCTTTGGCGTTGGTCTTGAGTTCTTTTCTTGACCATTTCGACATAAAAAAACAACTCCTTAAAAAATGTTAGTAAGATTTCTGATTCATCTCTGATTCAAAAAACTTCTGAAATACATTGGGGTTTCGCTGTTCAAATATATATTAACAAATTTGTAGCAATTTTGCAATGACTTTTTTATATTTTATTTTAATTTTGTCGAAATTGCATATATAACGTCGCTTAATTTTTTACAAATCATAAATAGCCGCCGTTTTCGCTATCATGTCAGGCGACAAACGGCGGCATATGCTGTCAGTATTTTATTTTATAAGTTCGCGGGATTATTTCCTTTTGGCAAGAGCAACCCTCACGGCAACAACGATGGCTCCAATGATTACTCCTGTCATCAGTCCGAGAATCAAATAGGAGCCTTCCTGTATCAGGACAAACCCACTGGCAATCAGGAGGGCGGCAAGCAGCAGGAAGAGAAAGATCAAGAAGAATTTCATCGGATAGGGACGGGTGTTCTTCTTTCCCTTGATCATGCGGTTGATGCTGAGCATGCCGGCAATGAGCATTCCCAGCACCAGTCCGCAGGCAAGGATCAGTCCGACGCCGATAAAGTCCGCGTCAGTCGTTTCCATGATACGAAGGGAATTGAAGATATTGATCGGCAATATGCAGAAGAAAATGTAGCAGACATTCCTCCAGCGTTTGAGCATTTCCACGCGGGACGCCTCGTCGGTGTAAATTTCGTATGCTTCGTCCGGCTTCTGCGGGTCGTAACCCTTGCGGAAGACGTGCCATCCGTTCGCGGTGGAATTGACCCTTTCCCATCCGGCGTCGCGGAAGGTTTCGTCGTAGCGGGTCATATCATTGACGTCGTTGTTGTAGTCCAGCCGATAGCGATAGATCACGCTGTCGTCGTATTCGTATTTCTGGGTGAAGCTGCCGCCTCTCACCAATTGCCAGCCCTGCTCCGACATGCGGTTGAATTCCTGCTCCTCAAATTCGTAATCCCACGCGGCAAAGAATTGCAAGGTCCTCTTTGTTTTCTTTGTGTTTTTCATCACTCATATCTCCTTTTCTTTCAAATCAAAATACTTACTAAAGATGCAATGATTACAGCAGCAACTATCGCAACAAAAATCAGAAAATGAAATCTCCGCGGCTTGTTACCCTTTTCCAGACTGCGGACAGAGAAGCACCAACGTGAAAAGAGATACACATTCAGCGCTTGCAGCACCGGCGTCCAGAAATCGGTTAAGTCTAATTTACCTGACTGCGTTACACTTGTTATCAAACGATAGATGCCATACAACAGACAGATAACCCACAAAACCGCAATAAATCCCACCAAACGGCGTGAGCGGCGGAGCATTTCCTTTCTGGACTGCTCGTCGGTGTAGATCATGTAGGATTCCTCCGGCTGACCGGGAACGTACTTTCTGGCGAAAATGTGCCATCCGCCCCAATTGCTCATAACGGGTATCCATCCTGCTTCGGCGAAGGTCTGGAGGTATCTGCTGGGATCAGCGACCCTGTCATTGCAGTCGATCTGGTATCTGTAGGTGACATGCGGATCATAAACATAGGTCTGTGTGAAGGGTTTGCACTCCACCAGATGCCATCCATTTTCCGACATCTGATCGAATTCCTCAGCCGCCGCGTCAAATTCCCACTTTACAAAGAAGCTGTGACGCTTTTTGACCGTTTTTGCAGAATCGTTCTTTTTCATACTCTTTTTTAACCCTTTCAGTTTTTCGCGTTTTCCGCGTTTTCAATCACCTGTCTCGCGCTCTCGGAAAGCTCCGAAATGCGGTGGTATTCCTCTAAGAATACCTCTCTGCCCGTGTCGGTCATGCGGTACATTCGCCTTCGCTCGCCGCCGATTTCGGGACGTTCGACAATCCAGCCCTTTTTGAGCATGTTGCCCGTCGCGCCGTACATCGTGCCGGAACCGATTTTTACTCTGCCGCCGGAAAGCTGCTCCGTCATCTGCATAATGCCGTAGCCGTGGTTGTCTCCGCCATACAGACATAGCAGAATGTAAAAATAACTCTCGGTCAGCGGTTCTGTCTGTTTACCCATTTTTCAAATGCTCTCCTTTCTGTGTTGCCGGTCGATATGCCGTCTGTCGATATGCCATCAATCGATGTGTTGTTGCTCGTTATATCGCCTTACGATATAAATATATCATAGAATATGTCGCCTGTCAACATATTCTTGCCTGAATTTACAAATTGTTCATATTTATTCAAAAAGGACATTACGACTGTGAAAGTTCTTTTTTTCAACAGTCATAATGTCCTTTTTCCATCCAAACGATCAAAACGGAATTATTTCAACCGGATTTCAATATCTCCGATAGACGTCGTTATCTCGCACTTTCCTCCGTCCGAAGACTCCGGAACGCTGACCGAGCCGATGGACGTGTGTGTGATAAAGGATTTGCCGGTACGGAGCGTGCCGTTTACATCGCCGGTGGATGTCCTGACGGTAATCTCTCCCGCGTCGCAGTTTTCAAAGCGCACGTCGCCGGTAGTTCTTTTGATGTCAAAGCTGCCGGAGGCGACCGTGTCTGTCAGCCGGACGTCGCCTGTTGTTCCGGATGTGTCAAAGCTGCCGCATATCATATCCGTCGTTCTCACGTCTCCGGTAATAACCGCAGCCGAAACCTCCCCGGCGCATTTCAGACCGTCGATCACTATGTCGCCGGTGGTAACTTTGATTTCTGTCTTTTCCGCCTTCACTCCGTCCAGCCTGATGTCTCCGGTGGTGGTCTTTATCCTGAGCAATCCGTCAACCGACGCTGCAAAGCGCACGTCACCTGTTCTTGTGGTAATGTCGGAGCTGCTTACAGTCAGGCCTTTCCCGATTCTGATGTCGCCTTCGGTGGTTACGATTGTCATATCCTTATACGCCTTCGACGGAAGATAAACTTTCACGGAGAAGGATTTGGAAAATAACGAAAGAAAACCGTTTCCTCTGCGCCCTCTTGCGGCGATTATTTTCATCGTGCCGTTCTTGATTTCAGTCGACAGCCTGTCGTTTTTTCCATAGGAAGACTCCACTTTTACATCAGCGCCATTGTATGGCGCGATAGTAATGTCCGCTCCTTTAGCCTCGATTTCCAGATTATTGAACTCACTGTTAAACAGGCTGCTCTGTGTTTTTGTGTCGTCCGAATCAGAAACCAGAGCTGGAATATGAAAATCAAAAACCGGAGCAGGAATTTCAAAGCGGGAAACAAGCAGCGCGCCCCAGATCATCACAAGCCCCACCGTCATGAAAATCGCAGCGGCTATTAAGAATCCTCTCTTCATTGTACATTCTCCTTTCCGGCAAGCATCTTTTTAACGGACAGCGCAGCCTTTTTGGTCAGAGCCACAACGCCCTTAGTGGCCGCGACACATCCGAAAAAGCCAAGTATCACAAGCCCTGCGCAGTAGAAGGAAGCGCCGAGCAATATTGTACCGGTTATCCATTCCCCGCGGGCACAGAAAGCAGCCGCTGCACCAAATCCGCACGGCACACAGACAATAAGCGACAGCCAGACCGCCCAGAGCGAAATGATCAGCGCCCAGAGGGTGACATACAGCGCAAAAACCACCGCCGCCGCCGCGACGATCAGCGAAAACCACAGCGGAAACCCCAGTACAATCAGTGCGATCGCCCAGGCGGGGACTGTCCTTCGGGCGGTGACGGTTTCTTTTTCATTATTCATTCTAATCCTCCTGATAAATATTCTTTCCCTTTCATCATAGCACGAAGTTTAACATTAATCAAGTCGTATTATATACAAAAAAGCCCTCCGCTTTCCGGTCTGATAAAAACCTGAAAGCGGAGGATATTTAATCTGATGAAAAGTTATTTAAAAATAAATTACTTAATCATGCTGGCAACTTCATCAGCGAAGTTGTCTTCTCTCTTCTCAAGGCCTTCGCCCTTCTCAAAGCGAACGAAAGAAACGATCTTGATGTCGCCGCCGAGAGCTTTTGCGGTGTTGGCAACGTATGTCTCGACATTGATGTCGCCGTCCTTGACGAATGCCTGCTTGACAAGGCAGATTTCCTCGAAGAGCTTGTTGACTCTGCCGGGAAGGATCTTCTCCTCGATGATCTTCGCGGGCTTCTTTGCGTTCTTGGGATCGTTGTGGATCTGCTCAATGAGAATGGCCTTTTCCTTCTCGAGCTCCTCAGCGGGCAGATCTTCGGGAGCGCGGTACTTGGGGTTGAGAGCGGCGATCTGCATGGCGATGTCCTTGCCGAACTCAGCGAACTCGGGCTTAGCAGCCACCTCGTCGGTGGTGTCGAACTTAACCATAACGCCGATTCTGCCGCCGCCGTGGATGTAGGTGACAACAGCGCCTTCGTACTTCTCGAAACGGCGGATCTTGATGTTCTCGCCGATAACAAGGATCTTTTCCTTGAGCATTTCGTCAACGGTCATCTCGCTGTCAACAGCCTTGCAGGCGAGCAGAGCCTCGACGTCTGCGGGATTCTCAGCAATAACGGTCTTTGCGCAGGTGTCAACGAATGCCATGAACTCAGCGTTCTTGGCAACGAAGTCTGTCTCCGCGTTGACCTCGATGACAACGCCTGTGTTGCCATCGACAAGCGCGTAAACGGTGCCTTCGGCTGCGATTCTGCCAGCCTTCTTCTGGGAAGCTGCCAGACCCTTCTCGCGGAGAATGTCAACAGCCTTATCCATATCGCCGTCTGCTTCGGTGAGTGCCTTTTTGCAATCCATCATGCCGCAGCCGGTCATTTCTCTTAAATTCTTAACATCAGCAGCTGTAAATGCCATGTGAAATTCCTCCTAATATAGTTTCAAAAAAACTGTGAATTCAATCAGTAAAGCTAACCGCTATCTGCTAACAGCTAACAGCTAAACAAAGATTACTCAGCGGCTGCTTCCTCAGTCTCGGCAGCCTCCGCCTCGACCTGCTCGCCCTGTCTGCCTTCGAGGACAGCGTTGGCGATAACGGAAGAGATCAGCTTGACAGCGCGGATAGCGTCGTCGTTGCCGGGGATGACATAGTCGATGTCGTCAGGATCGCAGTTGGTGTCGACGATAGCGACAACCGGAATGCCGAGCTTCTTTGCCTCGGAAACAGCGATCTTCTCCTTGCGGGGGTCAACCACGAAGAGCGCGCCGGGGAGCTTGGTCATGTTCTTGATACCGCCGAGGAACTTTTCGAGCTTTTCGATCTCGAGGTTGAACTTGATGACTTCCTTCTTGGGGAGTCTCTCAAAGGTGCCGTCTGTCGCCATTGTGTTGAGCTGGTTGAGACGTGCAATTCTGCGGCGGATGGTGGTGAAGTTGGTGAGCATACCGCCCAGCCATCTCTCGTTGACAAAGTAAGAATCGCAGCGGAGAGCCTCATCCTTGATGGACTCCTGTGCCTGCTTCTTGGTACCGACGAAGAGGACGGAATCGCCGTTCTCGGCTACGCTTCTGATGAACATGTAAGCTTCGTCGAGCTTTCTGACCGTCTTCTGAAGGTCGATGATGTAGATGCCGTTGCGCTCGGTGAAAATGTACTCCGCCATTTTCGGGTTCCAGCGTCTGGTCTGATGTCCGAAGTGGACGCCTGCTTCAAGCAGCTGTTTCATGGATGCTACTGCCATAGTGAAAATTCCTCCCGGTTAATACCTCCGCCGATGCTTTAAGCCCAGTGCAATCAAATGTCTGCAAATTTCTGCAAGACATATACAAAATAAAATTTAGGCAAATGAAAGGAGACGGACAAAAAAGCCCGCACCGCGTCTTTCACAGCCCGGCGTGCGAATTTCTGGACTATTATACCACATATTTTATATATATGCAAGTGTTTTTTTGAAATATTTTTTGGTGTAGAACAGACAGAAGCACTGCGTTACAAAAGCAACACAAAAGCACCATTTAAGGACATTAGTGCAACATTAATGCGACATTAACCCGCATTAATGTCGCTTAAACCGGCGTTAATGCAGCAATAATCCCACAAAGAAAAGAAAAGCAAAGCAAAGAAAACAAAAGAAAAGGAAATGAAAGCAAAGCAAAGTAAAGCAAGCAAAAGCAAAGCAAACGCATTTTGCAAAAAACAATCTGCCTTGCAGGATTTTGCAGGGCTTTTGCATGGCTGCTGCTGCCGCTGCCGCAAAAGGGAATATTTGTTTGGCTTATTTTCAAATAAATAAGGGCGCATATCTCAGAAAATGCCTGAAAGGGTATCTGAGCTATGCGCCGATCATTTGATTATTTACGATTTACGCATTACGCGCTGCGAATTATTCCGCGGTGAGCTTCTTCCTTCTGTACAGAGCGTAGCCTGCACCGGCCACGGAGAGGGCGCAGAGAACGGTCATGACGATGATCAGCGAGAAGGATTCGCCTGTACCGGCCGATTCCACTGTCTTGACATGCCAATAGAGGACGTACGGGCTGAAATCCGTTGCTCTGAACCAGATGCCGTTGCGACGGATGGTAACGGGAATTTCCTCGATCGTGCCGTCCGCCTTCTGGTGATAGAGATGGAACACATAATCCTCCGCCTGTCTGGCGAGGTTATCGGGGTATTTCAGGCAGATAAGTATTTCACCCGCTACCACCTTTACATGAACATTATTTTTGTCCTCGAGAGAAATATCATAGAGGGCAATATCGGTCGTTTCGGTGTCAAAGGTTTCGTTGTAATGCTTGATCGCGTCGAGAACGGTTTTCTTGGTGTTGGTTTCTATGTTGCCGACGGTGAGATGAACGCCCTTGACAGAGTGGAGGTCAACACCCATTCCGTTGATGCTGATCATAGTTCTTTCGGGGTACAGCACTTCGCTCACGCCGTCTACATTTTCGTCCTGTTTGAAGGCAAGATCGTAGTAGATGACCGGATCACCTTGTACGTCCTCGTTTTCCTGAGAAGATACGGAATCGTCAGAGGAAACAGGCTCTTCGGGATCCTTCGCTTCAATTGCCACCTCAGTGGTGAAGAGACGGTTGTCATATTCATAGGGAATCATGTTACCGGTTTCATTGCCGTTTTCGTCCCATTCCGGATATTCTCCCGAACCTTCACAGAAATCGGGCAGCTTGGCGTTGGTCATCTTGCAGACGAGCGTTTTGCCCGCAGCGTCTTCGCCGAAGGTGAACACGCCGCCGTTGGCTGTTGCGGGGGTAATGACGTTCTCGTCGCTGTCGTACCAGACGAACTCGCTTGCCGTGCCGTCAACGCTG
>CADBZY010000055.1 GCA_902799245.1 uncultured Ruminococcus sp. | reverse complement strand
GAACAATCCCCAGCCGTGGTACGGACAATTGATGACCACGCCGCAGACAATTGCCTACCTGCTGCAGGTCAATCACTGGCTGAAGAAGTACAGGATTAGAATTGTATGATGAAATCGAGTAGGAGGCTACCCATTAATTGAGTAGCCGACCTCTCACACCACCGTGCGTACCGTTCAGTACACGGCGGTTCAATCATAAATAATGCAGAGACTTGTACTTTTGGGATATATCAAAATATCCTACTTGTGCAAGTCTTTTGTTTGTGATGGTGTGCGTAAGGATTCCGCTCCCCGCAACAGCCCAGTAACCTTTCCGAGAATTGCCGTTTCTGTAGGCTTTCCAATGTGGCATACCCAACTTTTCAAGATTGGCAACTCTTGTCCTTGGTCTTTTCCATTGTTTCCAGATATACATGCGTATTCTGCGGCGAAGCCATCCGTTCCAGTCGTCTATTGTGTTTTGCATATCCGCAATTGCATAGTAATTGAGCCATCCTTGCATAAATGTTTTCACCTTTTGCATGACTACCTTACATTCCTGCCCTGACTGCGGGAAGTCAGTTCTCTGAGCTTCTGCTTTGCTCTCTTTAATGATTTTGCGTGAACTCGAATGTATGCACCTTTCTTGTTCCTTCCCAGCGTAAAACCGAGAAACTTAAAATTTCGGATGATTCGGTCTATTACTGTGGGGATTCCCAGTTTCCTTACTCCACCATCTCCTTTCGGGATTTCCTTTCTTCGTACCGGTGACGGTTTATATTTTCCGTTCCTGATACTTTCAAGCAGTTCTCCCTTGTGTTCTTTCAGCCACGGCAGCACTTCTTCGACGGTCATTCCGTCTATTCCCGGCGCTCCCTTGTTGGCTTTTACTCGCTTGTAGGCTCGGTTCAGGTTTTCCCTCTCCAGTACCTTTTCAAGCAATTCTGCACCGTCTCTTTCTTTTGCTTCCCAACTGTCGGTACTGTACGCTCCTGCATACTCTTCATGTTCCACATTATCCCTTTGCAGGCAGCCGCCTTTCTTGGCGTATTCTGTTTTCATCATACCGACCTCCTTCTTTCATTTACTTGAGACTTATGATTGTTCAGCACTTCCGGAATTTTTTTTTCCGTACTATGGCTTCTGCTGACTTCTCACAGTTCGTTGTTACTATGCAGGCTTTCCGATATTGCTTACTCACCCGCACCTGTGAGACCACCCCGGGTAAGAACAACGACCTTTACCTCATATATCTGCTGCATTTACGCCGCAAAGCTCGGGCAGTATCGGACTTCGTTTTGTTTAGCAAACTCGTCCACTTTACGACGCCTTATATGCAGTTTCTGTTCGTCAGACCGAGGTTTTGCCCATAGCGGTACTTTTAAACCTCTATATCCGGCTTCCTTCAGATTCCGCCTCACGACGGACACCCTTGCCTTCGGCTTACAGTTCCTACTGCCAAGTCTGTAGCGGACTTTCACCGCCGAGTCGTTGCCCATGCCGGGCGCACAATTTAAAAGCGTATGTGCTTCTTGTGGATTTGATGCTCAGAATGGCACATACGCTTTATTTACTTGGCTTTATTCAGTTTATGCGGATAATTACTTGATCGTAATGATCGCGGCACTGGAATTGACATTGCTGCCCGCGCCACCGAGAATGCTTGCGATTCCGCACTATACTTTACCGTGTTTTTTCTCTTTCGGATGAGTCATTTTATCCAGCATTTCGAGGAGCTTGTCTTTTTCGATCCACATATAACCGCAAACGACGAAAAGGTAAAGAAGGTAGAAGAACAGGCCGTCATGGTAATACATGCAGAAAATAAACAGGATGTCCGGGTTGTTTTTTTTGAGTATTCTTATATACTTTACATCTTTGGTTGACATGTTGTAAATCAGCAGAATGTTAGCCTGAACAGAGCGTATTTCTTTGAAGGTGGTGTAATGATACCCGGTATAGTCCTTTTGAAAGCTTTCGTATCCGTCGTCAAGGAGCATTGTCGGCTGGCAGCCTATGGCGCGGAACAGCCTGTCATAGGCAAGCATATGCGAGAAATGCCCGGGGGCATATTTGGCGGACAGTATTACGGCTTTGTTCATATTATCAATTCCTCGTTTTCCATTATTTCAGTCTGATCAAGAAACGGCTTTGACATTCCCAGAATCAGGAAAATATTCATCAGCGTCGGGGGATAAAAAACGGAACCGTCTATCATGAAAATAACAAAGAGAACCAGCAGCGCGCAGCCTATACAGGGCAGCCTGCGGAACTTCCGGAAGAAGGAGACAATAAAAGCCGCAAACAAAGAAAAGACCGTTACCCCGTACAGCTTCATCAGAAGAAACAGACCTTCCATATGATCTCCTTCATTTCACGGAATACCGGAGAACATAAACCGGAACAGCCCCCCTGTATCCAGCGTCAGGATGATGGAAATAAAATCCGTCCATTGAACGGTTCTGCCGGAGAAGGTCGTGTCGCTTTGCGTAAATCCGATATAAATTTCAAAAATATAACCTGTTAATCCCTTCAAGAAAGAATTTGAAAAAAGAGCCAGCAGCACTACAGCCGTCGGAAGCAGTGAAAATGCCATGACAATCAGACGGAGCTGCCGGTCCTGCGCCCTTTTGATTACCCGGAACAGCAGAACAGGAAGAATACAGACAACGGCAAAAATCGAGGAACGCGAACCGGAAAGTATCAGACCGATGATTCCAAGCACGATGGCAAAATAAGCAGATCTGGTTTTATTCTTTATCTCCAGAAGAAACGCGATGCCGATAATCAGAAAAGGAGCGAGAAGCGTTCCGTTCTGATAAGTGGATGGAATTTTCGATATTCCGATTCCCTCTCTGATAATTTGTTTTTTTGCGTAATCCTCACCGAAGGCAATTGTGAGTCCGGCAACGGCGGTTTCCCTGACGCCGAATATCCATTGAACCAGCGAAAAACTCCCCAGGAAAATCAGGGCTGCGGAGACGATTATTTTAGACTGACTCAAATCAAATTTCAGTCCGAGCTGATATGTCAGCGGAGAGGACAGAAGCACCAGTATATAAGCGATATTCATGGCGGTTATATTGCCGAGATTCAGCAGAACAGTGATAATGCTGCTTACGCCCATGATTATGAAGAGGATCGCATAGGCCAGCGTAAACTGCTTTTTTGACAGTTCCCTTGCGTTTGCAGCCAATGCGGATAAAAACAAAAACATGGAGACCGTCAAAGGAAGTCCTGCTGTCGCCGTGCCGGCTTTGGGAAAGCAGAAGGATACCACGGCAAACAGGAAAATCAGTTTATCGCGTACCCCCGCGTCATTCTGTTTGTTCGATAGCAAATTCATAAAACCGTCCTAATTCTCTGGCTTGATCTGATATTTCAAATGTACCGGCATTTTGGATTATGTTTCTGTCTTTTACGGCACATTCCAGTATGATTTGCGCCCATTGCTCCGCGCTCTGCTCCGGATTCACAAACGTCACGCTGTCGGTGAACGCGGTTTCCTCCGTCATCGTGCCGGAGAATACGCACGGCACTCCCGAAATCTGGGCTTCCACCCCTACGACGGGCAGACCTTCATACCGCGAGGGCAGACAGAACACATCAAACGCCTGGTAGAGCCTGTCAACGTCTTCTCTCACACCCAAAAATCGCACGGATGCATCCAGCCCCATGTCGTGAACCTTTTGCTTTACCTCGTTCACAAGCGAACCTTCACCCACCAGCAGAAGAACGGCGCGGCTGTTTTTCCGCAGCACCTCCCTGAAAACATCCATCAGAAAGGCGTGATTCTTCTGATAGGCAAATCTTCCGATGAGGCCTATCACAAGTTTATCCTCAACGCCAAGCTCCTTGCGTGCTTCCCGCCGGATTTCCCCGTTGAATCTGAATTTTGCGGCGTCAACGGCATTGGGAATCACCCTGAAGCGCTCAGATGTTTCTATTTTTTTACCGAAGAGCCATTTTCCGGCATAATGGGAACATGCAAAATAATGCGTGGCAAATGTCCTGCTGAAGGGACGAAGCATGTACTTGAGCAGATTCTTTTTCGTTTCGCCTTTGCAGGCGGTATTGTGTCCGTGACAGATTCTCACCGGCACGCCGCAGATCTTTGCCACCGCAAGGGAAAACACGCTCATCGTGGTAAGATGCGCATGAACTATGCGGTACCTGTTTTCTTTAAACAATTTCTTCAAATCCCTCATATTGGCAAGGATGCTCTGATAAGGCGCGATCCGGGTGACTCTGCCGCCGAGTGAGAGGATTTCTTTCTCCTAGGGGCAGGCGCTGTCATTATCCACGATAAAATTAAACTGAATCCTGCTTCTGTCAATATGACGGTAATAATTCATCACGACGGCTTCAACGCCGCCTTTTTCCATTTTGCCCATGATCTGAGCAACCCGTATCGCAAGAAAGCCTGACGCATTGATTCTTCTGATCGCATCATCCACGCCGGGAAGCAGCTCGAATTCATCCGCGCTGCGGAGGAAGCCGACATACCGGTTGAGCGTTCCGTCCCGGTCGAGAAAAACCGCCTTCTGGGGATGGCTCAGATTTCTGCGTCTGACCAGTCCGCTTTCAAAGTCGCGGCAGACCGCCCTGTATCTTTCGGGCGTTCCCATATCCTTGACATATTCGGGGCTGCTGTAGGCGAACAGCTTTCCCGTTCCGGCGAGCGGCTTTAATAGCTGCCGGTCAAGATCGACCTTCTCCGAGGATATTTCCTTTTCCAGCAGAAGGGGGGAAAGCACATGCAGCTCCGCGTTGACGCTGTTTCTGTAATACGCGGGTCTTTCGTCCTCCTTGGCAAGCCACCGGGAAACGGCGCGGTTGCTGTCCGTAATGACAAGTCCGCTGTCGTACGGGTGACTGTTCGGATGGATGAAGATTGTCGCAAGACCGCCGCATTGACGGTGAAATCCGACAAATCTGCCGAAATCAACATCGAATACGGCATCGGCATTGAGCAGCAAAAAGTCCTCTGTCAGCCTGTCCTTCAATTTATACAACGCGCCGGCATTGCCGAGCGGGGCCTTTTCGGTGAAATATTCGATATGCACGCCGAACCTGCTGCCGTCGCCGAAATAGTCCGTAATGACATGTCCGAGATGACTCACGGTGAGTATGATATCGGTAAAACCCTGCTCCCTGAGACATTCCAATTCATGCTCCAGCACGGGCTTGCCGCAGACGGGGATCATCGGCTTGGGAATATCGCTCGCCACCGAAGCGATGCGCGTTCCCCTGCCGCCTGCCATGATGACTGTTTTCATTGCGCAGCTCCTTCCTCCGGGTCGTACCGCTCGGGGGAGTAATGAATCACCCTCGTGCCGCCGTTCTCAAACCGGAAGGGGATGTTGAGCAGATCGCTCATAGCATTCATCACCGAATCCCTGTACTCCGGCTGCACATAAAAGATAAGGAATCCGCCTCCGCCCGCGCCGAGCAGCTTGCCGCCGAGCGCGTCGGCACGGATGCCCTTGCGATAAAGACCGTCGATGCTGTCGGTTGTGACCGCCGCGCCTGTCTGCCGCTTGAGTTGCCATGTGTGATCGAGCAGCCTGCCGAATTCGTCCAGATCGGCATTCCTGTCGGTGAGCACCTTCTCGGCTTCATCCACCAGGGAATGTATTTCCCGAAGCTGCGCCAGCTTGCTTTTGTCGTCGAGCCTGTTGACCTTCTGCACATCGGAGGAAAAGCGAGTGAATCCCGTAAAGAACATCAGCAGATTGCCGTTGAGCCGCTTCTTGCGTTCGGGAGAAATAATCACGGGGAGCACTTCATAGCCGTCCGCGCTGAAATTGATGCGGTTCATTCCGCCGAAGGAAGCGGCAATCTGATCCTGCCATCCCCCCGACTCGTTGCACAGCACTCTTTCGAGATAAATCGCCTCGTCGGCAAGACGCTTCTTGTCGGCATACTTGCCCTTCAGGGCGTAAAACGCGTTCAGCATACCCACCGCAAAGGAACTGCTCGTTCCCAGCCCCGATCTTGCGGGGAGATCGGCTTCATATGTCAATCGTATTTCATGCATGTCCAGCATTTTCATCGCGTTCCGGATGAGGGGATGCTGTATTGCCTCGATATCGGTCACCCGTTCCGTCTTTGAATAGGACAGCTCCGTGCTGTAGTCGAAGAAACGCGGCAGATGACGGACATTCACATAGCAGTATTTATCAAAGGTGGTGGACAGCACCGCGCCGCCGTTTTCTCTGAAATAATGCTCCATATCGGTTCCTCCGCCGAAGAACGACATGCGGAAGGGAGTCTGTGTGATAATCATTTTGCACCTCTCCTGCAAAGAACCGTTTCCACTGTCTTGAACAGTATCCTGACGTCGAGAAGGAGCGACTGGTTTTTGACATAATACAGTTCCATATCCTGACGACCGTGATTCCCGTATCCCACGTCGTTGCGGGCATATGCCTGCCAGTAGCCGGTCAGTCCCGGCTTGACGGAAAGCAGCAGTTTCTGTTCCTCGGGGGAATAGTTTTCATGAAGCTCCGACTCCAGTATCGGGCGAGGACCGATCACCGACATATTGCCGAGAATGCAGATTTTGACGAGTATCTGCGGAAGCTCGTCAAGCGAAGTATTCCGGAGGACTCCGCCGAAACACCTTGCGCCGTCTCCCGCCTTTCTGTAGCCGATCAGACGGGGGTCGTCGTCCAGCTTATACTCCCGCCTGTACGACTCGAGCTGTTCTTTGGTGAGCCACAGAAGAAGGTCGTCGGCTTTGTTTTTCATGCTTCTGAACTTGTATATGTAAAGCGGCTTGCCGTCCTTGCCGACCCGTTTCTGCCTGTAGATCGGGTTTCCGAAATCTTTAATGGGTATGATCGCGGCAATCAACAATAACGGAATCAGGATGACAATGCCCAGCAGAAACGAGGATACGAAATCAAATACTCTCTTGATGATTCTGTATGCCGGAGATGTTTTTTTCACCGCAACCTCTTCCGCCTGCTTTTTTTCAGACAGGTTTGTTTTTTCCATTGATTCTGACCTCAAATAATACTCTCTGCCTTTGCTTAAATCTCTTGGACGTCGTCGGCGTCGTCTGTTTCGCTTTCCGTCCTGACGCCGTAACCGTATCCGTATCTTCCGTAGTATTTGTAATAGGAATAACGCGAGCTGCGGCTGTAGTCGGATTCATTCAGGACAAAGCCAAGCACATTCGCCTTGACAAGCGACATCTGCTTCATGGAACCGGACAGATCCTCGTGTGTGGTGGAAGAATACTTCAGCACCAGAAGGATGCCGCTGATCAAATCCTTGATGACCATCGCGTCGCTTACCACATTGATGGGCGGCGTGTCGATGACGACATAATCGTACTTCTTTGAAAACTCCCCGATGAGTGTCCGGAAGCGTTCGGAAGCAAGCAGTTCGGAGGGATTGGGCGGAATCGGACCGGAATGTAGCATGTCCAGACCGCCGGCGACTTCCTTTTTGACCGCGTCTTCCTCGGAGGATCTCATGATGATAAGGGTAGAGAGTCCGTCCTTATTTCCCGATTTGAATATCTTATGCTGGATGGGCTTTCTCATGTCCGCGTCAATCAGGAGAACCGTGCTGCCTGTCTGCGCAAGCGCAATGGCAATATTGGCGGCGGTAGTGGACTTTCCCTCGCCGGGATTCGGGCTGGATACGGCTATCACCTTCTTTTTGGATGTGCCAAGCGTAAACATAATATTGGAACGAATCGTCTTGTAGCTCTCGATCACATTGAAGGGAACGCCTTTATCCGTGAGCAGTGATCTTGTCTTGATGCTTTTGCTTTCACTGCTATGGCTGCTTCTTTTCATTTTGCTTGTCTTATCGAAATTCATGGTCTGAATCTCGCCAAGAATGGATTTGCCGTATCTTTTGGAGAGATCCTCGGTATCCTTGATCGTATCGTCGAAATAGTCAATCAGCAGAACCGTAAATACGCCCAGGCTGCATCCGATGATAATACCGATCATCGTAACAAGCGACACATTCGGCGAAACGGGACGGGTTTCCGGAACAGCGGTATCGATTATTTCCACCGAACCGGCGCCAACTACCCTTATCAGAAATTCCGGTGCGATCTCCGCCATGATATTGCACAAATCCGCCGAAATCTCCGGGTCAAGGGTATTGGCTGTAATCCTGATCACCTCTGTCTCGTCAACCGTGCTCATGGAAAAGCATCTTTTTATGGAAGAAACCGGGATCTGATTGTTTTTGACCCGGAAAAACTGCGCCAGTTCATCGATGTCATGCATTTCCGTCAGCTTCACCCCGACCTGCTTCATAACCGCGTTGCTCTTCAGAACGGTGATATAGGTGCTTGCCAGGGATTTGGAAGCATACAGATCATTCAGATTGACATTGGGATTTGGCTCCGTGCTGACGGCGGAATTTTTGACATACATAGTGGCGAAGGACTCATATCGCGGGCTGACAAAGAACTTTGAAGCAATACATGCCCCCGCGCCAAAAACAATCGTAAAAGCGGCAACCAGCCAGAGCTTGCCGAGCAATAACGCAATCAGATTGCGAATCGAATAGGTGTTTTTCATAGAGCAATTCCTTTCGGCATATGATTGACGCTAATGACCGTTAAATTGAATTCTACAACAGCCACGGGAAAAAATCAAGTCATAAGAAATAGATTTGCGAGTAAAAAAATCAACAACAGGTGACGATTGGTTGATGCCTATGCGACATCTATTTTTCACTGCCAATCACACCGTTTTCGGTAAATTCCATTACACAGTCGCAGATGTCCAGAGCGGCAGGGCGATGGGTGACGATAATCACGGTTTTGTCCGTCATCCTGCGCAGATTATCCAACAGCTTCCTTTCGGTAGCCGCATCCAGCGCGCTGGTTGCCTCGTCCAGCAGCAGAACCGGACTCCCCGAAAAAACCGCCCTCGCAATGGCGAGGCGCTGCATCTGTCCCTCGGAAAGCCCCGCGCCTCTTTCGCCTAACATCGTATCGGCTCCCTGCTCCAACTGTGAAACAAAGTCCCACGCGCAGGCAATTCTCAGTGCCTGTTCCAGTTTTTCGCTGTCGTTTGCCCTGTCAGGGGCGGCGAAGCTCACCAATTCACGGATGGTCCCGCTCATCAGACAGTTTCCCTGCGGCACATAGGCAAACAGCCGGCGGTATTCGCCCGTAAGCTCTCCCAAACCGCCGTTCCTGTCCTCGAAATACCGCTGCCCGCTGTCGGGTTGAAAAACGCACATCAGCAGCTTCAGAGCGGTTGACTTCCCGCATCCGCTGTGACCTGTGAAGGCGACATATTCCCCCTTGCGTATCTGCAGGGAGAGATTGCGCAGGAAGACAGGCATGTTCTCCTTTTGGGTATTGCTGACCCCGTCGGACAGGGGATAATATGTAAAGGAAGCGTTTCTCAGACCGATCGGACGCAATTCGCCGGCGTAAAATTCCCTGATTTCGCCGGAGGATTTCGCGTCGGAAGCGTCGCTTTCAAAGCCTTCCGCTTCCATCAGCCTTTCCGCGCTGGCAATCATCCTGCATTCTCGGACTAACATGACGAGGAAGGCGAAGGAACGCCAAGAGTTTCGTAGATTTCAGCTTGCTGGTTAAGAAGCTCACCGATTCGGAGGG
>CADBZY010000054.1 GCA_902799245.1 uncultured Ruminococcus sp. | reverse complement strand
TTCAATTATACCACATTTCGAGGTACTATGCTATTTTTTTATTCCGTTTTTGCCCTACTTTAGGGGCTTCATGGCTCTTTTGCGTGTGGGAAGTTTGAGATAATGATTGTTGTGAAACTGCCGAGGATTATTTTACCTTGACTCTCTGCGTGAGCTTGTTGCTTTCCCTGTACGGACGGAAGAGCATGAAGCCGAAGAAGGCCAGCAGTATGACTGCCGTGGCCAGTCCGACGGGCTGGAGATTGCCCTGAATGGCTGAGCCGATCTGATAAACGATGAGCGATACCGCGTAAGCGAATCCGCACTGATAGCCGATGGCGAACCATGTCCATTTTGCGCTGTTCATCTCGCGCTTGATCGCGCCGATGGCGGCGAAGCAGGGAGCGCAAAGCAGATTGAAGATGAGGAAGGAGAAGCCCGACAGCGCGTTGAAATTCTGCTGCATACTGCCCCAGATTTCCGCGCCATCCTCGGCCACTTCGCCCACGCCGTACAGCACGCCGAAGGTGCCGACCACATTCTCCTTGGCAATGAGTCCCGTGACGGTTGCGACGGCAGCCTTCCAGTCGCCCCATCCGAGCGGGCTGAATATCCACGCCACGGTGCCGCCGATCGCGGAAAGAATGGAGTCATTGAGGTCCTCCACCATGCCGAAGCCGCTGTCCGTGAAGCCGAAGCCCTTCAGGAACCAGAGCACGATGGCGGAGAGCAGAATGACTGTACCCGCTTTTTTAATGAACGACCAGCCGCGCTCCCACATGGAGCGGAGAATACTGCCTACGGTGGGCAGATGATAGGCGGGCAGCTCCATCACGAACGGAGCCGGATCGCCGGCGAACATTCTGGTCTTTTTCAGCATAATGCCGGACACAATGATGGCGGCCACGCCGATGAAATAGGCGCTCGGAGCCACCCACGGAGCGCCGCCGAACAGAGCGCCTGCGATGAGGGCAATGATCGGGAGCTTCGCGCCGCAGGGGATGAAGGTGGTGGTCATGATGGTCATGCGTCTGTCGCGTTCATTCTCGATGGTGCGGGAAGCCATGACCGCCGGAACGCCGCAGCCGGCGCCGATCAGCATGGGAATGAAGGATTTGCCGGAAAGTCCGAATTTGCGGAAGATTCTGTCCATGATGAAGGCAACTCTCGCCATGTATCCGCAGCCTTCCAGGAAGGCAAGGAAGAAGAACAACACCAGCATCTGAGGAAGGAATCCAAGAACGGCGCCAACGCCGCCGATGATACCGTCCACGATCAGACCGCTCAGCCAGTCCGCACAGCCGATGGCGTCCAGACCGCTTCCCACAAGCGCGGGAATACTTGGCACAGCCATCCCGAACAATTCAAAGCCCTCATCGAACAGATTGTCGTTGACCCAGTCGGTCATGGCAGTGCCTACGGTGGATATCGAAACATAGTACACAATGAACATGACCAGCGCGAAGATCGGCAGGGCGAGAAAGCGGTTGGTTACAACCTTATCGATTTTGTCCGAAGAGGTAAGCGTTCTTTCCTTTGCCTTTTTCAGGCATCCTTTGATGATGGAGGCGATCCAGACATAACGCTCGTTGGTGATAATGCTCTCGGAATCGTCGTCCAATTCCGCTTCCGCCGCCTTGATGTCGCCTTCCACATGTTCGAGCTTTTCGGCGGCAATGTGCATCTGCTCCAGCACCTTGTCGTCCCGCTCAAATATCTTGATGGCGTACCAGCGCTGCTGCTCCTCCGGCAGTTCATGTACGATACATTCCTCAATGTGCGCCAGAGCGTGTTCCACCGCGCCGGAAAAGCTGTGCTGCGGAACGGTCTTTTCACCGCCGGCCGCGGCAATCGCAGCCTCGGCAGCTTCCGTCACGCCGTCGCCTTTCAGAGCCGAAATCCCGATGACCTTGCAGCCGAGCTGTCGGGAAAGCTCCTCAGTGTTGATTTTGTCGCCGTTCTTCTCCACAACGTCCATCATGTTGACCGCCACGACCACCGGTATTCCCAGCTCAGTGAGCTGGGTGGTGAGGTAAAGATTGCGTTCCAGATTGGTGCCGTCGATGATGTTCAGTATCGCGTCGGGACGTTCTGTGATCAGGTAATTTCTCGCGACCACTTCTTCCAATGTATAAGGGGAGAGGGAATAGATGCCCGGCAAGTCCATGATTGTCACGTCGTCGTGTTTTTTGAGCTTGCCCTCCTTCTTTTCCACAGTCACGCCGGGCCAGTTGCCGACGAACTGATTCGATCCTGTCAGGGCGTTGAAAAGCATTGTCTTGCCGCTGTTCGGATTGCCCGCGAGTGCTATTTTGATTGCCATTTTTTCATGTCATCCTTTCCATTTATTCCGAAATATAAGGTTACTTATAACTAACTGCCGCCTAAAAAATAACGGCTGTC
Source organism: uncultured Ruminococcus sp. (assembly GCA_902799245.1). Classification (GTDB taxonomy): domain Bacteria; phylum Bacillota; class Clostridia; order Oscillospirales; family Acutalibacteraceae; genus RUG762. The sequence goes on along the minus strand of CADBZY010000054.1, from coordinate 7,998 downwards.
CGCTAATCGCTGATTTCTATCATTTCCGCGTCGGCTTTTCGGATCGAAAGCTCATAGCCGCGCACGGTGACTTCCACCGGATCACCCAACGGAGCTACCTTGCGGATGTAGACCTCTACGCCCTTTGTGATGCCCATATCCATGATCCGGCGCTTGACGGCGCCTTCACCGTGGAGTTTGACGACCTTGACGGTTTGTCCGACTTTCGCCTGTCTGAGTGTGTTCATAAATCAATTCCTCCTGCATGAAAAATTAATATTATACAAAAATCATATCATGATTTTGCTTGCCATTTCCTTGCTGACCGCAACGCGTGAATCTTTTACATTGACGATCAGATTCCCTCCGATGTCTGTCACGACAGTGACGCTGCCTCCCACGACAAAGCCCATGTCCGCTAAATGGGAACGCACTTCCGGGATGCCGCCGATTCTTCTGATGATGTATTCCTCGCCGATTTCCGCTAAGTGCAGTGGCATCATATCAAACTCTCCCTTGCCGGTGATATTAGACATACCGAACAAGCATATGGTTAATTTCGACTAATCTAAATGCGCATATGCAGTGACGGTTTGTCTGATCGTTTACGTTATTTGGTTAATCACAACTAACTTACGGCATTATGTTAGCACAAACTAACTTGTTTGTCAAGTACTTTTAAAAAAAATTATTCCGGAGCTGTTCACATGTAAAAAACGGCAGAAAAGCCTGCGATGATAGAAGCTTTCTTATGCCAAACTCTTTTGTGTTTCTCAGGATAGAATTTCTTACAATCGGTTATTGGTGAGGCTGTGTTTATTTCATCTTTTTTGTTCGTTATCGGTTTCAATCTCTCTTGTTGGAGAATTTGAAGTAGATTTGATAAAAATAATTGACATCCTTTCATGCAAAAGCTACAATATACACAGAAACAGATTGGAAAGAGGCGCCTTTATGAACAATAACGCACAAAGCAACGGATATAAAATCCTTATCATTGACGATGACCTATATGACAGCCCGCAGGGACCAGAGGGTAAAGAAAATCATTGTTTGTTCGGGCGTCAGCGACTTATCGGCAACCTTTGACGAACGCGAAGAAGGAATGAAAGAGGTGCTTATCAGATGCATTGGCGGCACTCCTGAAGAAAAGCCCGAGGAATGAAACATCCGCTATAGTGGGAACCGTTTCCCTGTTTGTGGGAGCGATTGTCCTGTATGTTTTGGGCTGTGTTGTTTTTTGCAGGAAAGATATGACCCTCTGATCATGGAAGCTGACGCAAACGCGGCTTTTGCGATAGGGCACTGTTAAGCGAAACAGCCGAAAATTCACCGTATGATGAGCCGCAGAAACCAGATGCATCTTGTCATCGGTCTGACTCGAGGATTAAAACAGAATGGAAAATCAATTGCAGACAATCGTTGATCCCTTGCTGGCATGGTATGCCGTTCATCGCAGAGAATTGCCGTGGCGGCAGGATAAAGACCCCTATCATGTGTGGGTGTCGGAGATCATGCTCCAGCAGACCCGCGTGGAAGCGGTCAAACAGTATTACGTTCGTTTCATAGAAATGCTGCCCGACGTGCAAAGTCTCAGCGAGGTGCCGGAGGACAGGCTTCTCAAGCTGTGGGAAGGCCTGGGCTATTACACCCGCGCAAGAAATCTCAAAAAGGCGGCGGAAAAAATCGTAAACGACTGCGGCGGCGTATTCCCGCATACATTCGCTTCGCTGATGAAGCTGCCGGGCGTGGGAGAATATACGGCGGGAGCGATCGCTTCCATCTGCTTTCAGGAGAAAGTGACCGCTGTGGACGGCAACGTGCTGCGCGTGGCGGCCCGCGTGACGGGCAGCCGGGAGAATGTGCTGCTGCCGGAGGTCAAGAAACAGATGCAGGCGCAGCTTCTTCAAGTTTTGCCGGATGACGCGGGAACCTTCAATGAAGCGATGATGGAACTGGGGGAGACGGTGTGTCTGCCAGGCCATGCGGCTAAATGCGGAGAATGTCCTCTGCGCGGCGTATGCATAGCGCACCGGGACGGACTGACCTCGGAACTTCCCGTGCGCGTAAAGCGCATGAATCGCCGCCAGGAGCAGCGGACGGTGTTCCTGCTGATGACGGAAGACGGCAGGATCGCTGTTGAGAAACGGCCGGATAAAGGCCTGCTGGCGGGAATGTACCAGCTTCCCAATGTGGAAGGCTTCCTTACGGAACAGGAAATCCGTGCCGCGGCGGAAGCATGGGGATTGCAAGTGCATAAAATCACCTTTATCAAAGAGGCCAAGCACGTTTTTACCCATCTCGACTGGCTGATGAAGGGCTATAAGGTGAGAGTTTCTCGTCCGGCGGGAAAATTCCTGTGGGTAACGCCCGAGGAAATGCAGGCGCACTATGCCCTTCCCACCGCGCTCAAGCCCTTTGCGCCATTCCCGACAGCGCGGAAATAACGGAGATAATGTTTTCTGCCGGATGGGTCGTTTCATCGGCGCTGGTTAGGTGTGTCTGCTTATTACAATAGAAACACAACAGAAAAAAGGTGCGGAATCAATACTTACGATGACTTCCACACCTTTTGTTTTTTGCTTATGTCATAAGAAACATGTTTTCCTTTATGACCGATCTGACAGTCTTTTTTTGAAACAGCAGATTCATCGGCGTCTGGAAAATGCCTGTCGATTACTGCAAGTCAACGATCAGTTCCGAATGTACGCCGGAGAGAGAAAGTATGTTTTCACTGTCCTCACGACCGCCGTTTTCTGTAGATTCGCCGTTCCTCTGATAAAACACACGGCAGCCGCGTCCCTTGTTGCGCACGCTGAAATCCGCGTCCCCGGGAATATGCACGATGCTGTCCGCTTTCCACTGGTTGATGTCGAGGGAGCCGCGTATGCCGTCCACCGTGATGTCATAGCTTGTGCGTGAGGTCAGTTCTATACTGCCGCAGCAGTCGGTAACGGTGACGCTTTGCGCATCGCCGTCGTATTCCAGACAGTCAAGCGTCAGATTCGTCATGCGCAGTTCCTTGACCGAGGCGGCCATCTCGCAATGTACTGTCAGTGCCTTGGGCAGCGTAATAATCACCGAAAGCGCGTCCGCCGATTCATATCGGCTCACGCCGTCTTTTTTGATACATTCCACGTCCAACTTGCCGCGATTCTGATCCAGCTTGACCTTGAAAAGAGAACCGATGTTTTCCATACTCTCCGAGGCAAGGTCGATGTGCAGCTTTTCGTCTTCTCCCGTGCAGACCGTCAGCGAATGGGCCGCGCCGATCTGCATGTCAAAATGCGTTTGCCGGTCTATATCAAAGGAGGTTTCGCTGTGATAAACGGGCGTTTTTGGGGTGCTTTGCGGCATGGCCTGTGAAACCAGCTCATCGAGCGTGGTCTTGAAGATTTCCGCCAGTATCATCATGTTTTCGATGTCGGGCAATCCCCTGCCGGTTTCCCATTTGGTAATTGCCTGTCTGGAAACGCCGATTTTTTCGGCGAGCTGTTCCTGTGAAAGGCCTTCGTTTTTTCTGATTTCTTTGAGTTTCTGTCCAAAATCCATAATTCATTCCGTCCTTTTGATGTGATTCGTAATTATTCTTTTATGAGCGAATACGCTTCTATTTTTTTGATGGGTCTTGCCAAAAGTATGCTGATGAGCAGCGTCACGACGATTTCCGCCGCCGCGAACAGCAGCAGAACGCCGACCGGCTGCTCCATGTGGTTCTTCATCGCGCCAATCATGCCGAAGATGACATTATAGACGGCCGGAAGATACATAAGTCCCAGCAGCGCCGAAGAAAGCGCCGCCGCGATGGTCACGGGCATCAGGCTGCCTGCGGCCTGCCAGACAAGCTGCCTGCCCGAATAGCCGATGGCTTTGAAGACGCCGAATTCCTGCCTGCGCTGTATGATCATGGAGCGGAGTATGACGTACAGGATCAGCAGTACGATCAGCACCGTTACGGTAAAGACGGCGACAATCACGACGTTGACAATGGAAGTGTACATGTACTGCGCCTCGCTCTGCTTCTTCGCCGCGTTGACCGCGCTCACAATGTTTTCGCCGCAAATAGCTTCTGTTTGGTCAATAAATTCATCCGCGTCGGCGCTATTTTTCAGATAGACATACAGCGTATGAAGTTTCTCACCGCCTGACAGCGCGGAAAAGCCTTCTTCCGTCAGTTCGCAGATTTCACCGCGGTTGTTGATGCTCTGCACCAGTCCCACCACGCGATAGGAACGGCTTGTGCCGGAACAGGTGACAGCCACTTCATCCCCTATGCCGCAGCCGAGGCGTTCCGCTAAAGCGCTGCCGATAGCGATTTCTCTGCCGGAGGAAGGATTGCGTCCTTCATAGCAGCAATCGTTCCGGGTCTTGGAAAAATCCTCGCAGACAAAGGCGGCGGCGTTTTCCTTCTCCACCTGCACCTGTAAAACCGAGTAGGAGAGAACATTTTTCGCTCCGTCAAGAGTGCTGATGATCTGTTTCATGCTGTTTATATCCGAAGAGGATACCTGCAGTATCATATCCGGCGATTCATCGGAAAGCGTGTTCATAAAATGGTCGGGTTCAATAATAACATTATAAAACAGACTGCCCGAAAATGCAATGAGTATTGTCATCACAAACAGCACCGCGAACAGCAGCACATTCTGACGGGAAGAAGCCGCCATTTGCTTGAGCATCAGCACCCCGTTCACACTGCCGGGTGTGCGTGCGATGGCAAAACGGTTCTTTTTCATGTCCTTGCCTTCCGTAAGTCCGCGAATGGCGGCGATCGGCTGCAGACGGCGGAGCTTCCCTGCCGCCAGCCGGGTGAATACCAGTGTCACACCCGTGAGCAAAGCAACTGTCAGAATCATTGCCGCAGGGCTGAATGGAACGTCAAAGCGGAAACCCGCCTGCAATGCCAAGACATCGACCAGATAAGGAAGCAGCGCGTAGGAAACCGATGCACCGAGCGCCGAGAAAAGCAGCGCCGTCAACGTGTAGGGCAGGACGATTGCCCTGATAATGCCGCCCGATGTAAAGCCAAGCGATTTGAGCACGCCCATCTGCACCATTTCTTCGGCAACGGAAGTTTTGATGCGGAACTGACAGAGGAATATGCTCACGAGCAGCACGATGACCGCAAACGCCGCGAGTATGACGGTCAGCAGGTTTGTCACCATCATGCGGGACTGCTTTTTTGCCTCGCCCGTCAGAGCGAACAAAACAGGGGAATGATGCTCTTCGGCAGTTTGGCGGAGATCGGCAAGTACGTTCTGAACATCCGCCCCTTCCGCCGTGCGAACCGCGTAATTGATCACCTCGCTGCCCGGGAATTCCTGTGCGAGATGTCTGTACCCTTCATCCGGCAGGAATACGCCCATGATTTCCGCGCTGGCGTTGCCGTAATGCATTTCCTGCACCACGCCGGCGACCGTGAAGGTGAATTCCCTGCCGTCAATCGAGAAGGTGATTTTTTCGTTGAGCGGGTATTCTCCGAATTCAGAAATGTACAGCGGCAGGTAGACCGGATTTGTCACCGCTTCTTCACTGCGTTCGAGGCAGGAGAGCTGATGAAGGGAGCGGCTGTCGTCCCAATTGTAGAACAATATATTCAATTCAAAGTCCGTGCCGCGAAAATCCTTCATCACGGCTTTCTGAAGGATGGCGCGTTGCTTTTCGAGCTGCTGAACCGTGGAATGACCGCAGACAGCGTCCGACAGCTCGTCGGAATCCGTATATTTCGGAAGCACTATGTCGATATCCGCGCTGTGCAGCTCGTCGGACTGCCTGTCGTAGGCAGGGTCAATCCGCAGCGCCAGCACCGTCGCAAGGTGCAGAATGAGGGACGTAATCAGAAGAATGAATCCGAAGGAAAGAATCTGCTTTTTGTCCTTCTTGAAGAAATAATGCGAGAGATGGATGATCTGTTTCATAACTTATTGCTCCTGTCCGGTTGTATTTTTTCGTGTATGGAAAAATTACCAGTTCATTTCGGTGAGGAAAGCGTTCAGCTTTCCGGTGCGTTCGGCGTTGTCAGGGGTGTATTCTCCTAAATCGCATTCTCCGAAAATTTTCCCGTCTCGCAGATAGATGATGCGGCTGCCGCGAAGGGCGGATTTCTTGTCGTGCGTCACCATGATAATGCTCTGTCCGTCTCGGTTGAGTTCCGTGAACACATTCAGCACCGCGTCGGAATTGTGGGAGTTGAGCGCGCCTGTGGGTTCGTCGGCAAAGAGCACTTCCGGACGGTTGATAACGGCGCGGACAATGCCGGCGCGCTGCGCTTCACCGCCCGAGATCTGAGAGGGGAGCTTCCTCCATGTGACTTCGGGGAGATTGACCTTCGCAAATAATGCTTCGGCGCGCCGGACGATCTCTTTTTTTTTGCCGCCGACCAGCAGTCCGGCGGTCAGCGCGTTGTCCATCAGGCTCATTTTGTCGAGCAGGTAAATCTGCTGAAAGACGAAGCCGCAGTGCTTTCTGCGGAAGACTGCGAGCTTGTCGGCATTGTAGGAGGTAATGTCCTCGCAGCAGAAGGTAATGCTGCCGGAGGTGGGTTTGTCCATGCCGGAAAGGGCATACAGCAGTGTGGATTTGCCCGCGCCGGAGGAACCCATGATGACGGTGAAGTCGCCTTGGCAGATGTCGAGATCAAGGTCGTTGATAATGGTCTGTTCCGCATCGCCGCTGCGAAAGGTCTTCTTCAAATGACGTGCGGAGAGAATGACGTTGTTGTTCTCTTGTTGAAAACAACATTACTCTTAATGCAACGAAAAATATACTGCCTTTTCGGATAGTAAACAGGTAGTAAGAAAGGGGGTGAGGTGTGGAGAGGGGGAAACGCGCTTTTCAGCGGAAACACCTGTTTTTGGGTATAGCTATCCCTTTGTGTGGCTGTTACTGCTTATCGTGCTTCGCTACTGCGCTTTTTCTGCAAATGGCGGTTGTAAAATTCCAGTGCCTTGACCACATAATCGTTCTCGCCTCCTTTGGGAACGCTGGACGGAATGAGTTTGTTGATACGCTCATCGGAAAACGCGGGTTTCTGCCGCTGGTTGGGCTTTTCCTCCTGCATAATGGAAGAAATGACGTCCTCCGACAGCTTGCCTTCCTGCGAAAATTTCTTCATTTTGGTCGCCTGCGACAGCGACGGCGTCGCGTCATAATAGCTCATGGCATTGAGCAGGGAATACTGCTGCTCATCGGTCAGGTATGACAGCTCCACCGCAGGGCGGAAGGCAATCCGGTATTCATCGACCATTTGAAGGATTTCCGGCACAAGTTCCGTCAGGCGAATGTAGCGTTGAATCTGATTTCGGCTTTCGCCTACCTTTTCAGCCAGTTCAGCATCACTTCGCAACTTTGTCCCCACTGGGGACAAAGTTAAATCGGAGCGTTGTCCCTGTCTGTTCATCGCTTCCAGCCGCATTTTATAGGCAAATGCCTTCTCGCTATGCAGAATCACCGACCGCTGCAAATTGCTTTCCACCATGATGATCACGGCTTCGTCGTGCGTCAGTTCCCGCACTTCGCATTTCAGGGTGGTCAGCCCTGCCAATGCACACGCGCGGCACCGTCTGTGTCCGCTGATCAATTCATATCGCCCGTCCTCCTTGCGGCGTACCATTGCCGGCGTCATTACCCCGTTGCGCTGTATGCTTTCCACGAGCTGCGCCATGTCGTCATCGTCCAGCACCTTGAACGGGTGGTCGGGAAATTCGTCGATTTCCGACAGGGGAATGTCCTGAATCCGGCTCTGCTTGGCTTCTTCGCGGCTTTCGTCCGTCTGGAACAGGTCATCGTAGGCGGTCAGCTCGATTTTTCTCTCTTTGCCTTTTGCCAATCTCATCGACCTCCCTCGCAAACTTCGCGTATGCCTGCGCCACCTTGCTGCTCTTGCTGTACACCACGACGCTGCTTCCGTCGGCGGTCGCTTCCACAGCGCGGACGGACATGGGAATGCTCGTGTCGAATACCCTGATGCGCGGCGCATAGGTGGATTTGACAATGCTGTCGATTTCCCTGCCGATCACC
>CADBZY010000053.1 GCA_902799245.1 uncultured Ruminococcus sp. | reverse complement strand
GATTGGAACTGATGATGGCACTCTTCAAAATCGTGCAGGGCTTGATTTCCACCATTATGAATGCGTCGGGACTCGGTGCTGCCGATCAGACCGTCCTGCCTGCGGAAATGGTGACGGCAATCGAAAACTGTGGCTTCTTTGAAAGCGTTCCGCTGTGGGCGGTGACGCTCATCGGCAGTCTAGTGATTACGGTGCTGTCCTTCATCATGATTATGTCGGTGTACGGCAGATTTTTCAAGCTGTATCTCTACACCGCGCTTGCGCCGGTGCCGCTTTCCACCTTCGCGGGAGAACCGACGCAGAACGTCGGCAAGAGCTTCATCAAATCGTATGCCGCCGTGTGTCTGGAAGGCGCGGTCATCATTCTTGCCTGCGTTATCTTCTCGCTGTTTGCGTCCTCGCCGCCGGAAATCAATCCCGACGCCGCGCCTGTCAGCATGGTCTGGAGCTATATCGCGGAACTGATTTTCAATATGCTGATTCTGGTCGGCGCGGTCAAGATGGCGGATAAAATTGTGCATGAAATGCTCGGTGTTTAATGGAGGAAGGACTAAAACAAAAATTCTTCTTCCTCTAAAAACTGCGCAGCAGTCATGCAACGTGGATGTTCCATTTCCAAACTCAGAAAGTCCTTGTCGCCAGTCAGGATAATATCCACATCGGCTACAATAGCAGCGTTCAATATTGGTTGATCTTTAGCGTCGCGTATCAGTTTCTCTACATGATATGCGGCAGGAATCAACTCATACGACAATTCTGCCAACAAGACTTCTGCATCAGGTAATGCGTTCGGGGCTTTGCGTTCCAACACATCCCGTAGCTCAAAAATATTGCGGTCGCACAACACCATGTCGCAGTGTTCCGAAGCAAATAAAAGTGCCTTTGCCGGTTTGGAACGGGGAAAGAGAACAGCCGATATCAGTATGTTGGTATCAATCAATACTTTCATGTGTTATCCTTCCCGTAGCGTATCTCATCCACTAATGCTTGAACATCATCATCATTCTGAACGCCCATCTGTTCAGCAACACCTTCAAAAGCTCTTTGGGCTTTGTAGATTGCCTGAGCAGAAGCGTTGTTTATGACAATCTCACCGTTTGCGTTCTGGATAAAGAGAATCTTATCTCCGGATTTGATACCAAGCATACGGCGAATTTCTGCGGGAACAGTGATTTGACCATTGGAAGAAACTCTTGCTAAATTCATTAAAACCATCCTTTCTAAATGTGCTGTGTAAATTATCTGATAAGCAGGAAACAATAGAAAACTTTAAATCTAAAGGATTCTTTATACTTTATCTATATTATACAGCATAATCGAACAAATGTAAAGTAGTTTATAAAAATGTTAGGAGTGTGATTCTATGGAACGACGAATTAACAAGGAAATACGAGACTATTCGGAAACCGTCTTTTTCGGGCTGACGCTCAGACAGTTTGTTTTCTCGGTGCTTGCCTGCGCGGTGGCGGTGGGATTGTATTTTCTCCTGCGTCCGGTTTTCGGCATGGAAACGCTGAGCTGGATTTGCATTCTGGCAGCCCTGCCCTTCGCGGTGCTGGGATTCATCCAGTACAACGGCATGACGGCGGAGAAACTCATCTGGGCGTGGATCAAATCTGAATTCATCACCCCGAAGGTGCTGATTGACAAGCCAAGAAATCTTTACTACGAGATGTGCAAAGAGAACATCGAAAATCATCAGAAAGAGGGGTTGAAGAACCATGCTGAAAACCTTTAAGACCATTCAGGCGCAGGACAGGGAGAAGTTTGTCGCCCCCGAATCGGTGCAGGACGTGATTCCGGTCAAGCGTATCTGGGACGACGGCATTTTCCTTGTCGGCAAGAACAAGTACAGCAAGATGTTCCGTTTTGACGACGTAAACTATTCCTCCGCGAGTGACGAGGAAAAGGCGATGATGACCGCGCAGTACGCGAAAATCCTCAATTCCTTCGACGTGGGCGCGACCAGCAAGATTACCATCAACAACCGCCGCATGAACATGGATGATTTCACCGGCAGGATTCTTCTGGATATGCGCGACGACGGACTGGATTCCTACCGCCGCGAATACAACCGGATGCTGCTCGACAAAGCCGAGAGCGCCAATTCCATCATGCAGGAGAAATACGTCACCGTTTCGGCGTGTAAGAGAAGCATCGAAGAAGCGCGTCTGTATTTTGCCCGCGTGTTCGCTTCGCTTTTCGCGCAGTTCAAGCAGATCGGCTCGACTTGTGAGGAACTGAACGCGGAGCAGCGTCTCAGGCTCCTGCACGATTTCTTTCATCCGGGAGAGGAAACGCAGTTCCGCTTCAATATGAGAGAATTTATGAAGCGCGGGCATGATTTCCGCGACGCGGTTGTCCCCGACAGCTTTGAATTTTACTCCGATTATTTCAAATTCGGCGACCGCTACGGGCGCGTCCTCTATCTGAAGGACTACGCCAATCGCATTAACGACGAGCTGATCGCCAATCTCTGCGAACTCAACCGGAATCTCATGCTTTCCATCGACATCATTCCCCTGTCGATGGACGAGGCGATTCAGGAAGCCGAGACAAAGCTGCTTGGCATTGATACGAATATCGCCAACTGGCAGCGCAGGCAGAACGAGAACAACAACTTCTCCGCCATGATCCCCTTTGATATGATGCAGCAGCGCACGGAGACGGAGGAGTTTCTGAATGACATCACCACCAACGATCAGAGAATGATGCTGGTGGTGATTACCATTGTGCATACCGCCGACAGCAAACAGCAGCTTGACAGCGACACCGCCGCGATCCTTTCCGGAACCGGCACGTCACGTCTGGCAAGGCTGAAATACCAGCAGATGGACGCGCTTAACACCGCGCTGCCCTACGGCGTAAGAAAAATTGACGCGGTTCGCACCCTGACCACCGACAGTCTTTCTATTTTCACCCCGTTCCGCGCACAGGAAATCTGTCACACCAACGGCGTGTATTTCGGTCAGAATCCCATCAGCAAAAATCTGATTGTTATCAACCGCCGCAACCTTCTCAACGGCAACGCTATGATTCTCGGCGTGTCCGGTTCCGGCAAGTCCTTTATCTGCAAGAATGAATTTGTCGGGCTGATTCTAGCAGACCCGAACGCGGATTATATTTTCATTGACCCTGAGAGAGAATATTCCCCGCTGGTCAAGGCGATGGACGGCGAGGCAATCATGCTGTCCTCCACCAGCGACCACCACATCAACGCGATGGATATGAACGCCAACTACGGCGACGGAGCGAACCCCGTTATCCTGAAATCGGAATTTCTCATGTCGCTCTGCGAGCTGCTGGTCGAGGACAGACATCTCGGCGCAAAGGAAAAATCCATCATTGACCGCTGCACTACCGCCACTTACCGTTATTACAAGCAGGGGAATTACTGCGGCGAACCTCCGACCCTGCAGGATTTTTATGAGCAGCTTCTCAAACAGAAGGAGCCGGAGGCGCACGATCTCGCGGTGGATATTGAGATGTACGCCATCGGCAACATGAACACTTTTGCCCATCAGACCAACGTCAACACCAACAATCATGTGGTGTGCTATGACATTCACGAGCTGGGAAAGAACCTCCAGAGTGCGGGAATGCTGATCGTCCTTGACAGCATCCTCAACCGCATCACGCGCAACCGCAAGCGCAAGAGAAACACCTATATTTTCATCGACGAAATCTATCTCATGTTCCAGAATGAGTATTCCGCGAATTTCCTGCATACGCTCTGGAAGCGCGTCCGCAAGTACGGCGCGTTCTGCACCGGTATTACGCAGAACGTGGAAGATCTGCTGCAAAGCCACACGGCGAGAACCATGCTCTCCAACAGCGAACTGCTGGTTATGCTCAATCAGAGCGGAAACGACATGGACAGGCTGGCGGAGCTGCTCAATATCTCCAACACCCAGCGCAGCTTCATGGAGAACGTCGGACCCGGACAGGGCTTGCTGAAAGTCGGCAGCTCCCTTGTTCCGTTTGTCAATCAGTTCCCCACCAACACCTCGCTTTACAAGCTCATGTCTACCAAGATCAATGAATAACGTTGGTTTTCGCTGTTCTTCTAAAAATATTCATGTAATTCAGTGCAATTATTTTCTTGAAATAAGTTGATATTTGCACGAATATCTGCTATACTAATATCAGAACCTAAAGAATATCTTTCGGGGGGAATGATGAGTGTATAGAAAGATCATGCAATTTCTGGAGGAATGGAAGCAGAGCCCGCACCGCAAGCCCTTGATTCTGCAAGGCGCAAGGCAGGTCGGCAAGACCTATTCGCTGCTGGCGTTCGGACGCGCCCATTATGAAAACGTCGCCTACTTCAATTTTGAAACCAATCCCAGGCTCAACGCGACCTTTGACGAGGACATTAGTCCGGCGTACCTGATACCCATTCTGTCGCACATTGCCGGACAGACCATTGTCCGCGAAAAGACGCTGATTATCTTTGACGAAGTGCAGCTTTGTGAAAGGGCTTTGACTTCGCTCAAATACTTCTGCGAGGACGCGCCGGACTATCACATTGTCGTCGCCGGAAGTCTGCTGGGCGTTGCCGTCAACCGGACGCAGTTTTCTTTCCCCGTCGGGAAGGTGGACATCAAGACCATGTACCCGATGGACATGGAGGAATTCATGCTTGCGCTGGGCGAAGATGATCTGGTCGAGAGAATCAAAGAGTGTTTTCAGAACGATACACCATTGCCGTCCGCACTGCACGACAAGGCAATGTTGCTCTACCGGCAGTACCTTGTTGTGGGCGGTATGCCGGAATGTGTTCTGCAATTTGCGCAGACGAAGGACTATATCCTTGTCAGACACACGCAGGACACGATTCTCACAAGTTATCTGAATGATATGAGCAAGTACAACACCGCGAACGAAATCAAGAAAACGCGCCTGACCTACGACAATATCACGGTGCAGTTATCCAAGAAGAACACGCGGTTTCAGTACAAGCTCATCAAGAAGGGCGGTCGCGCGTCGGAATTTGAAAACGCCATTGAGTGGCTGACGCTTTCGGGCATCGTGTCGCAGGTATATAGAGTGGAGCAAATCAAAAAGCCGCTGGAGAATTACCGTGACATTGACGCTTTCAAGATTTACGTTTCGGATTTGGGACTTCTGTGTGCCAAGAAGGATTTAGCCGCCGACGACATTCTCTATATGGTGGAGGAACTCAGCGATTTCAAGGGCGGTATGGCAGAGAATTACGTTAACACGCAGCTTATGATGAACGGCTACCGCACCTATTATTGGGAATCGGAACGTGGCGCGGAGATTGACTTTATTATTCAGCGCGACGGACAGTTAATTCCCATCGAAGTCAAGTCTGCGGACAACACCAAAGCCAAAAGCCTGAAGGTCTATATGGAAACCTACAAGCCTGCCTACGCGATAAAAATCTCCGCCAAAAACTTCGGATTTGAGGACGGCAAAAAGACTGTTCCACTGTACGCGGTATTTTGCATTTAAATTCGTATCCAATTATTCAGACAAAATAGCGTCCATTTTTCAGTGGACGTTATTTTTTATCTCCGAAAGAAAGGAAAGATTTATGAAAAGAAAAAAACTGAAAAGAATCCGAATTACCGCCTTTGTCCTCGCCGCCGTCATGCTCATTGTGACGGCGGCTTTTTGCTTGGGCAATCTGGTTACGCATGACACGGAGGTTCACCGGCAGGAGGCAATTTTCAACGAACTTGCCGAAGCCGCAGAGGAATCGCCCATTGTCGAATCCGCGCCTGACGGCGAAGAAGAAACGCTATCCCAATTTGAAACGCTGCTCGGCAAAAACAGCGACATGGTGGGATGGATTTCGGTCGAAGGGACAAACATCAATTATCCCGTCATGCAAACGAAGAACAGCCCGAATTATTATCTGAAACGCAATTTCAACAAGGAATACAGCGACCTCGGTGTGCCGTATGTGCAGGAAAACTGCGACCTTTCCGCCAGCGACAATATTATCATCTACGGACACCACATCAAAGGCGGCAAAATGTTCGGTTCGCTCGACAAATTTACGTCCAAGAGCTTTTATGACAAGCACAGAATCATTCAGTTCAACACCCTGACCGAACAGAGAGAATATCAGATCATCGCCGTGTTCAAGACAATTGCATACAGCGCGTCAGGTTTCCGGTATTATGATTTTGTCAACGCAGAAGATGAAGCGGATTTTAACGCTTATGTCGGCAGATGCAAGGAACTTGCTTTGTACGACACCGGCGTGACCGCGAAATACGGCGACAAGCTGCTCACGCTGTCCACCTGCAAGCGGTTTGCCGAGAACGGCAGATTGGTTGTCGTGGCGAAAAAGATTGGTTAAGAAGGAGGTTTACCATGAATGTCAAAGTTAAGGAATGCCGCCGCAAGGAGCGCAGATTCACTCGGAAGAAGCATGAAGGCGGAGTACGCAAAAACACAGCAGCGAGCGCGGAACGATGGGAATTCTCAACAGAAAAGCGTGACCGCATTCGCAGAGGACGAAGTCGCAGAGAAGGCGAGGACGTCCGCCGTCGCCGCAGGGCAGACCGCGAGGCGCGTCGGACGCACCGCCGTTCAGAATACGCCGCAAAGCGCAGATGAACTGAAAACACAGGTGAAGGCAGCCAAAGCACAGCTTGACAAAGCAAGGACAGCCGCAGCCAAAAGGAAAGCTGCGGCTGCGCAGAAGAAAAAGACTGTCGCGGCAAGTCAGCCGTCCGGCACTTCCGTCAGATCGAACAGCCCGCCGTCCACTCCGGCGGCGGGCCGTTCAGGTAATACGGTCGGTGTGTCGCAGAGTAGCGCAAAACAGGCGTACAGGAAAAAGCAGACGGGTAAGAGATTGAAGTCCTACCGGACTTCCGCAAATAGCCTTTCCTCCGTCAGATCGTCAGGTCAGACAGTGGGAAGAAGCCTGACGGTTGCCAATCTCCGCAGAGCAGGTGCGGCAGCCGGAAAGACAGCCCATGCTGCCAACGCTGCCAAGAACGCCTACAAGCGAAAGCAGTATGCCAAACGCGCAGCGGACGCTTCCCGCAAGACAATTCGCGCTACCGTTGAAGCCGTCAAGGTAACCTTGAAGTCTACAAAGGCATTGGTGACGCTGTTGTTGGCGGGCGGTTGGGTTGCCGTCGTGATTATTCTGGTCGTGGTGCTTTTCGGCTGTGCCATTTCGATGTTCGGAGGCGGGAGCAACAGCAAGTCCTACACGCCGGTCAGCGTGGAAGTCAGGGACTACCGCCCCATCATTCAGCAATACGCCAAAGAACACGGCATTCCCGAATACACCGATCTGATCATGGCAGTCATGATGCAGGAATCCGGAGGCAAGGGACTCGACCCCATGCAGGCGTCAGAATGTTCCTTCAATACGCGCTTCCTGCACCATCCGGGCAGTATCGTAGACCCCGAATATTCCATCAATGTGGGAATCCAGAATCTTGCGGCTTGTCTGAAAGCTGCCAACGTGCAAAGCCCGATTGACATGGACAACATCAAGCTCGCTTTGCAAGGATACAATTACGGCAACGGGTATATCGCGTGGGCGCAGGAACATTACAAAGGCTATTCCACTGCCAACGCGCTGGAATTTTCCGATCTGATGGCGAAGAAGAAGGGCTGGAGCAACTACGGCGACAGCAATTATGTTCTCAATGTGCTGCGCTATTACCCCATCGGACGTGCCTTTACTGCGGGGGGCAATCAGGTCATTGTGGAAATCGCCTCCGCGCAGATAGGCAACAAGGGCGGACAGCCCTATTGGTCATGGTACGGCTTCAAGTCACGCATCGCGTGGTGCGCCTGTTATGTGTCGTGGTGCGCCGACCAGTGCAGCTATATCGACGCGGGCATTATTCCGAAATTTTCGCTTTGTTCGGACGGTGTGGCTTGGTTCAAGAAAAACGGACAATGGCAGGACAGGAACTATCTGCCGCAAGCGGGCGACCTGATCTTCTTTGATTGGGAGGGCGACGGACGCTGCAATCACGTTGGCATCGTGGAAAAATGCGAGGACGGCGTGGTTTACACCATCGAGGGCAATTCCGGTAATGCCTGCAAGCGTCAGCACTACGCCGTGGGCAGCAAGAAGATTTTCGGCTATGGCTGCCCGATGTATTGAGGAAGTGAAAAAGAGAGGGCTGCAAGATACCTTGCAAGTCCTCTCTTTTGAATCATTCTATTCGTTAATGCTTGCCTCCAAAATCTGAAAGGCTTCATCCAGTGATTTTCCCTGTCCGTTTTTAGCCTGTTTCAGACCTTTAGCCATCATCTCATCAAATTCTGTTGTTGTCATTTCTATTCTTGAGAGAATCTGATTCGGAGTTGACAAATTAGGAGGTAGTTCATTATTCATCATTATTTATCGCCGAGTAGATAGTCTCGACACTCCTTTCGTAATAATAAAACATGAAACGCTTGTGCTGCTAATGACCTCACTCCCCAAGCTCAATAATCCGCTTCTGTTTTTTCTCCGCCATTTGCTTAAATTTTGCCGCACCGCCCCATGAATGCGTGACGTAGGTGATCACAAAATCCGCATTTTCAATCATAAATCTGTTGCGGTAATTGATAGCAAATCTCGGTGGGACGGTTTCAATACCATCAGGCAGAACGGTATGTGTAAGGTAATCGGCATCTTTTTCAGTCGGCTGATAGGCAAGTACGACAAAAAAGCGAATACTCCGTGTTTTCTCCAGTTCTGAGAGAATGGAGATAGCCATGCGGTCAAAGTTGCCGTGGTTGCCTACATAAAATTTGGTGACATTTTCTTTCTCTATCAGCTCGATAATTGTGGCTTTCAGGGCGGACTTGATAGTATCCGGCGTGTCGCTGTGTCCAAAGAAAGTACAGATCATCAAAAGCACCTCATTTTTTCGATTGATAATAACGTATATATCCTAATAGGTTCTATGCGTTATTTTAGCATATCCGAATAGGACATACAATAATATCAAAAAATATAAATGAGGTTGTTGTTATGTCTGTCGATTATAAAGATATGGGAAAGCGCATACGGGAAATCCGGGAGTCCAAGCACATGACACAGGCGGCTCTATCCGAACTTGCCGGAATAGAGCCGTCAAACTTGTCACATATTGAACGCGCCGCCACAAAGGTGAGCCTGCCGACATTGATGAATATCGCCAATGCCCTTGAAGTGTCACTCGATGAGCTTGTCTGCGGCAGTCTGATCAGGAGCGAACACATCGCCGTTCGCCAACTCAACGAGTTGCTGTCGGACTGTACTCCCGACGAATTGCAGGCTGTGATTGAGATGGTAAAGGTAACGAAGAGGATATTGAGAAGATAAAGAAGTACAGTACAGGAAGATCTTTTTTCAATGAATTATTTTGTATAATGCGATTTAATTAATTCCATGATCTCATGAAATACCGGCTTGCATCCGGGAACGGAAGCCGGTAGTGCATAGCAGTGGTGCATTCCCTCTCCGGACGTGTATCCGGCATTCTGCTCCCGCTTTTTTGAAACTATCTGCGTAAGACGGAGCGAATGCATACACCGTTTCCGCGCTTCCGTAGTAAAAATGCGTTTCAGGCACATGGCGGAAATCACCGTGCGCCGTAGCAAGGTATTTCTCATCTACTTCATGTCCGCAACACATGATTTCTTTTGCCAGATAAAAATACGATTCCGGAATCATCACATCCTGACTGTCAAGCTCATGCAAACGGTCTTTTTCATCCTGTGTCACAGGTATGCTTGCCGGAGAAACAGGAATCAGAAGCCCCGGCATCGGTATGTTCTGACCCGAATCATTGAGTTCGTTGATATAAGTGATGAGATCAAGAATCAGCGCACCGCCCGATGAAAAGCCAAGAAACACGATGTTTTCCGGTCGGTAGGATTCCAGCATCTTCGTGTAACAAGCAAAGATCATCTGAACATTTTCGAGCATATCATGTTTGTCACACATGGGATAATACGGAAACCATACATCACAATCCGTTTGATCCTCTATCTTTCGTGCGAGTTCTATATCGCCCTTGTCAGACCCCAAGATCATCCCGCCGCTGAACACAAACAGAATGGCTTTCTCCCTGCGTTTTTCCTTTCTGTCGATTTCCAGACAGTGGTATGAATGCAGGATAGGATGATCGGTATAGTGCGCTTTCTTATTGGTGGGAAAGCGGGATGGATTGCGCGCATTCATTTTTGCCGCGCGTGCAAGCACTTCCTCTTTCGTTCCCATCAGCATCTTTTTGATGTGCAGGGCTTTTCATACACCCTTTGATTGCTTATACTGCTGAAGATTCTCGATCCAGATAATAACTCTGTGGATGCTTGGAAAATTGTTCATAGCGGCATCACCACAGAACATGACGTCTTCCTTTATCAGAGAAATATGATCTGCTGTGTGTCCCGGCGTTTCAACAATCTCAAACGGGAAATGCAGCTCCCGAAAAGCATCAGAATCAATTGTGATAAGGCGATTTGTAAACTCTTCCCGTATCACAGGATACCGGTGTTCACCTTTGCCAAACAACGCAAGAATACGGCAGAAAAAATGCGCGAGATGGCTGGAACACCCACCTTCAAACCTGCATTCTCGGACTAACATGACGAGGAAGGCGAAGGAACGCCAAGAGTTTCGTAGATTTCAGCTTGCTGGTTAAGAATCTCACCGATTCGGAGGGAA
>CADBZY010000052.1 GCA_902799245.1 uncultured Ruminococcus sp. | reverse complement strand
CACCACCATTCCTTTTCTTCAGCATACCACCTTTTTCGCTTCTTGTATATTGACATTTCGCTGTTTTTTTTCTGCCCTTTTCCTTTTTTCAACTTTGTGTAGAAATTGTGGATTTCTCAGGAGGACTGAATAGTTACCAAGCAAGAAGTAATTAGGTATCAATCCCTTATAGAGGTTAATGCAAGAACAACAAGTCTGTTCTGGGATTATTATACCCTCTATGCTTATCATTGTCAAGCGTTTTCGGAAGAAATAAATCAGAAAAAATCCCACTTTGCACACAGCACCTAAAAATATCGCTATTTTGGGCTTTTATAGAAATGAAAAGGCACTGTTCAGGAATTTGGATTCCCAAATCTCATGTTTTTGTATTCAAGAATAACGCAAAATAGGCATTTGATCGATTATCAGGTGCCGTATGCAAGTCGGGATTTAATCAGAAATTGGAGTGGGAATTGGAGTGGAGTGACTGTGAAGCACTCAGTCTTCACACAATTGTTATAAATTGCATTACAAGTCATCAGATAATATGAAATCTCCCATATTTTGCTTGACTTTTTTTCGGATAGGTGGTATGATTAACGTGAGTTCAGATGATTTACTTTTGCATTAACCTCTATGATGGATTGATACCTTGAGGTCTGCCTCGCTTTTAGCCTGCTCGGCTTCCTTGCATTAACCTCTATAAGGGATTGATACCTTACTCTTTTTTCAGATTTTAGAATGTACGGAGTCTGCTTGCATTAACATCTATAAGGGATTGATACATTTCCGAATAAGAATGAGAGACGATTATACAACAGCTTGCATTAACCTCTATAAGGGATTGATACACATAGTCGGGGGCCTTGAGCCAAGTCCAGATCGTCTTGCATTAACCTCTATAAGGGATTGATACCAGCCTCTGCTTCCGCAGTTTCCCATTCCTTACGGTTTTTCTTGCATTAACCTCTATAAGGGATTGATACGTTAGTTGTAAATCAACCTGTACTTGCCGGAAATAATCTTGCATTAACCTCTATAAGGGATTGAAAAGCATCATAAAACGCCCCTGTTCATTCATTGGCTTTCTGAATGAACAGGGGCGTTTCGTTGTATTTTGCTTTATCTACTGGCTGATGAGATCAAATTTGTTATATCCGTTGCTGTCTGTACGGAGATATTTGACTCTGATCACTTTACCGATGGCACCTTCGGGATTTGCTCGGATTTCATCAGGAAATTTACTCTCGTGGAGACTGCCGGGAGTGCCTTTCGCGTCAAAATTGATAAATATCTGCTTGTTCCCTGATTTCTTAATAAAAGTGATTACCGCGTCGGATTCCTCGCCCGGATGCAGCGTCACAGGCGCGTTTCCGCGGGAATTGCCGTGATTGCCGCCATGGTTGCCGCCAACGCGCTGCTGACTTCCGTTGTTTCTTTGTCCGCCGGCTGGCTGCTGTCCTCCGTTACCACCTTGTCCTCCCGATGCATTTCCACCTGCCGCCTCATCGGACAGGTACGGAAGCAACAGATCGCTGACGCTTGCCTTTCTTCCGTTTTTGACAATCGGGTGAAGAACATATCTGTATTTTCCGTTATTTCCCAACGCAGCATGATTCTGACTGAACCATTGCATTGTGTTTTCGCTGGTTCTGGCGTTGCTGCCTTTCCTGCCGATCGGATATGCCACATGCTGATTACCGGGCAGGTTTGCCATATAGTCAAAGTCAAACGCTGCTTTGAGAGCGGTGAGGGTGTCACTTTCGAGCAGAAGGTTGAAACCATCGAAGTATCCTTCCTTCACGGTTTCGGAAGAAGTCGCGTAGGAAACGCCGTCAGTAGTTCTCTTGAAAATCTCGCTCACTTTCAGTTTGACGCTGCCAAGCCCAAGCGGTCTGCCGTGTCCCAGCTTGTGATGAAGGGAGGAATTGCCTTCCGCGTCTCCCAGCGTCAGCGCCCAGACCAGCGTTTTCAGCTCGCTCACCGTAATGCCATTGAAATACACCGAGAAGGCGAAAGTCCCGCCTGTGGCAAGCTGCATGGAGGCATTTCTCTTGGTGCGTCCACTGGTACAGAAAACGGCGTGCTTGATTTCTTCTTCTGATGTAACCGCCGCCTTGGGATTGTGGAGGTAGATTTTTCTTCCTCTCAGATACACGCCGTCACTGTCATAGTCCCATCTCTGCTGATCTCTGTATCCGGTCATGTTTCTGAGCAGGGAATAAAATTCAATGGATGTCAGCTTTGGCGAGGACAGTTCTTTCAGAGTGGGAACGGCTTCCTCATTATCCATCTTTGCCGGATAAAGCGTCACATCCGTTCCGACCGCATCGGAAAAGCGAAGCTTGGAACTGACCGCGCCGCCTCCGCTCTGCGAGACAGTGCCGAACAAACGGCACGCCGGACAGAGATTCTTTGTGTCGGTGCAGGGGGAATGACCTGTCTGACCGAGAAGACTCTCGACTGACTGACCGAAAATACTTCTGGATATCTGAGCCGGTGTCAGTCTGTTAACAATCTCATCATTATCATCGGTATCTTCCGTATCAAAGAACACCGGATAGAAGCGTCCATCTTTTTCCGGCATGACTCTATCGAATTGTTTTGAACTGCCTTCATCATACTCTTTATAAATTTCAAGAATCTGTCTCAGGATATCAACTTTTTCCTCCTCGACAGGAACATACGAGTCCCTTTTCACAAAGATGGTTTTATTGAGAAACCCTTTTCTTTCCCACTCTTTCTTTTTCGAAGAGAACAGCGTCCATGTGCGAATGATATAAGTTCTTCCTTCAGCCTGTAATTTTTGCTCCAGTTCGTCAAGTCCTTTTTGGGTAAGCTTATTGTGAACGTCTGCTTCATAGATCAGCCATTCGCCGAACTCGTCATCCCACCAGAGCAGTCCCGCTTCGGGAAGAGCCTTACTGTCTCGCTTAGAGAGCGTGTTGCAGTTGATAATGGAGAAACAACTGTTTGTGATCATTTCATACACATTCCGCACCATGCCGCGAATCTCACTGCCCGGAATGATGGGGACGCCGCCCGCGGTCATGAAGGGGTAGATGTAATGATCTTCTTTTTCCTTTGACATGAAACGCTCTTCCGCGTCGGGAATGGCAAGAGGCGTTTTGACGGTAAGGGAGCATTTGATCTCGCCGGTCAGAAGCGGTTCGGACGCGGTTTCTTCATTTCTCGGTTTTCTTTCCACATTCCCGCCGTAAGGGATAAAATTGTAGGGGTTGATGAAAAACTCACTCATTACTCTCCGCCTCCTTTGCTACGAATTTCACAAAGCGGTAGTCATACACCTGCGCCAAACCTTCGGGATTTTTATAACTGATGTAATTGCAGAGCAGCAGCCGGTCGGCATTTTCAATGGGAAGGTGATACACGCCGCCTGTCATGGTTTTGTATTCAAACAGGTCGCCCACCGGCTTTCCCGCTTCGGTGAATGTCGTGTCAATGTCGAGATAATGCGTTTCCAGCATGTGGGTTGCGTCGTCTTTCGGGATTTCTTCGTCTTCAATGTACCGGCAAGTAAATTTTTCTCCGATAAGGCTGCGGCAGGCGTAAAATTCGCTTGTTTCATTGAACGCCCGCAGTTCCAGCAGCTTTTTGACTTCCTCCGCGTCGATTTTTGTCACGCAGTCGGCTATGTCGGTAAAGTAAGCCACCAGCGTTCTGCCCTTTGCAAGCTCCGACAGGATTTCACAAAGCATATTTTCATCGATCTTCTGTCCGTTGTAATGGGTGAAAAATTCATTCGGCATGGTGTTCTTCCCCTCCTTTGGCAGTCGAAGCAGCTTCGACCGATACAATATCCTTTTCCGTCAATACAGTGTCGGGTGAAGTGATCTTTCCGGTCACGTCAATGCCGTCCACCGTTATTTTCTCTATCTCAAACAGACCTCTGCCGACCGCCGTCAAACCGCCTACCGCCAGATAGCCGAAGTGCAGGTCTTTCAGCACACAGGAAAGCGGAGAAATGTAGTCTTTGAGAAGTTCGCTGTCAACTGTAATTGCAAGCTCGGTTTCGCCGCCGTAATAGGTCTGTTCCGTGTAGAGATTGCCGTCCTTGGTGGCGGAGGAAAACCGGTCGAGCGAGTTTCGGGTGAGCTTTTTCCACTGACCGCCGGAAAGCCTGCTCTCGGAGAAGGTGATTCTGGATTTGCGGGCGATGGGTGTATCGTCATCGTCATCCTCATCCAATTTTTTATCCACATATCCGAATAGGTTTCTCCTTGCCTCTATGTCGGTGAACGCGGTGAAGCGTTCGCGGAATGCGCCCGCCCAGCTCGAACCGGGTATCACCGGTGTTTTTTCCTTGTCGTGGAGTGAGAGCTGAATGTAATCGGGCATGGTTTCTTCCTTGGTCGAAACCTCGGTCGAATATTCGCGGATGGAAATGCCGGCTCTGTTTCTGAGCCTGATAACAATATGGGAATCCTTGTGGTCTTCCGATAAAGTGAGTGTATCCGCTTTCTCCCAGTGAGCGTCGTTGAACATATCGAAGTCCAGCCAGTCTGTGAGCTTGTCAGGGAATACAAAACACTTCTTCTTCACAGTGAGCGAAACCTGACCGTAGCCGCGCGTGGTCTTTGCGCCGAGCCGCAGTTCGCCTGTGTTGAATCGCGCCAGCGCGGACTCGATTTTGCTTTCAAAGGCGGTCTGTGCGGCGTCATTATCGCCAGTCAACTCAAGGAAGCCTATAAACTCCGCGCCGGTTTCTACCGCCTGAAAATCGAATTTCGCTCCTTCCGCAGACACTTTATCTTCAAGAGCTACGCAGTCGCGATGGGTGACGAAAAAGCTGCCGTATGCGGATTGGTAGTTCGACGCATCCGTTCGGAGTGTCGCGTCGTATATTTTGAGAGCGCTTTCGGTAGCTTCGTCCTGAATGTCCTTGTCGTCGGTTGATGTGTTGATGACCACGTCGCCGAAAAGAAATGTCCTGTCTTTTTTGTCATCTTTGAAACAGCTCCTCAGTACGCCCGCGATGGACGTGCCGGGGATAAAGGGCTGACCGTATTTGTCGACGATGATGTCCTTGTCGGTGCTTTCTCCCTCGCCCGAACCGATGGCAAGAGGTGATTCCAGCCTGAAATTCAGTTGGTAATAGACCGTCTTTTTCATTCTGCTTCGCCCTCCTTTCCGTTCTGGTTCTTCTCTGCCGCTATCGTCTTGGAGCGGTACCGTAGGATATGCAGATATAGGATCACGCATTTCAGCTTGGATTGATCGCTGCCGCTGAATGCGTCCGCCACTGTCTGATTGAATTTCCTGATCAGCGTCTTAGCCGTTTCCTTTGCCCCTTCGCTCTTGATGGAATCAATGCGGTTTTCATAATCCTTCCAGCGGTAATGCTCGACTTTTCTTTGCTCCTCAGAGAACATCTTTTCGAGCGAATTGTCCGCCATCAGGGAAAGTCTGCTGATCTGCGAATTATTGGGAAGCTGGCTGTCGCTGACTGTGTTTGCCGCCGCCACCGCAAGAGAGAGAATTTTCTTCTCTGTGACGCTTCTCTGATACGCCTCCGACATGGCGGAATGGTCTTCTGTGGTTTCCGTATCCTTCGCCGGGGCTTCGGGCGTATTCTCGTAATCTTTGTCATAATCCGAAAATTGGAATGCTGCGTATGCGTCCGGAAGAATCTCAATCATGCCGAAGCCCTCGTTCTGCTTCTCTCCCGCGAAAATGACGGAGGAAGGAAGTTCGAAATTACCGGTTGCCGTAAATACAAAGGTGCTGCCGGCTTTCAGAGCCACTCTGTGGGGGCGTTTGAGATTCCACTTGGCGTTGTAGCCCTCGGCGGTTCGCGTGAGAAGGAAGGCTTTTTCAAATGCAACAGGCTTATCTTCCCCTATCATTCCTTTGAGAAGACTTTCGCTGTTCGGCACAGAGACGGAGAAGGACGGAAGATAATCGCTGCGGAGTACAGCCGCATAGGAATTGCCCTTTTCCAGTATGTATTCTTTCTTTTCCGCCTCCGCATGGCAGTGAAGCGACACAATACGGCATGTGGCGTACTGAGCGGTCTTGCTTCTGCCGAGCGAAAGATCGCCGTCACGGAGGAGGTTCACAAACCATTCGGCGTATTCGCCAGAGACGGAAATTCTTCCGGAGAACACCTGTCCCGCTTCTATGCACCGCTGGGTGTAGAGAATGCGCTCGTCGTGCGCGTGGTGGTATGTTACCTTCATGCGCACCTTCGCCTTGTCGTACCGGCTGAGATAGCCGTTTTTGAAGGGCTTGGGAATTTTTCCATCCGGGTGTTCCTTCGCGGAGAGGATATTGATGATGTCGTCGCCGTCCTTGTATTTGGCCAGATAAAACGGTGCGGGATATGCCGGTTCGCCGTACTTGTCGGTGATATATAGATTGCCGAATTTCACCTTGCCGCTGTAGAAGACGTCGTTGAAAGACGGCTTGCTTCCATCTGACAGGGCGTTGAATTTTCCCGCCACCGCGCCAAGTACCGCCGCGCCGGGAATGTAGTCCTCCGAGTCGCCGGTGTCGCCGCGCGTTACCGCAACGTCCGCGTCCAGACGGATTTTATAGTCGATAATGTATGCTTTTTCCTGCTCGTATGTCTCCGGTACGTCATAATCCGGGATGTCTCTGACCTCACTGCCGCCGGTTGTATCCAATGTGCAGCGCACTGCGCCGAGTCCTCTGTTGCGCTTATAGCCGATATTGCGCAGTGCCTTGCAGCAGGTTTTCAGCAGATCTGCATCTGCCAGCAGATCGGCATCTGTTTGCGTTCCGTCCAGCGATACGTCGCAGGAAAAGACCAGCGGTTTTCGCTCCGGCTGTCCATCATTTCCGTCAGTTGTGAACGGAGAATATCTGCTCACGACACGAACAAATCGGAGGGTATTCTCCTTGGCGGTGTCATTTTCGATCTGGGTAGAGCCGCGCACGTCGCAGAACATGTCAGTAATCGCTTCGGGCGAAATATGCAGTTTTTTGATGTCCTCGCATACGCCGTTGTAGTTTTCGATTCTCGCGTCGGAAAGACGGATGATTCCCGCACCGGCTCCGCTAAGGGATTCTATGCCCGCGCCGCCTATGCCGAATATCCGGTCAATGTCGTTTTTGGGCAAGCCGATGAATTCGGCAGCGGATTTCAGGCAGCCTTTGATGCGCCTGGCGGGGATAAAGGGAAGTCCGTATTCGTCAAAACAGACGTCGTTGTCAATCGCCGCCGACCAGCCTTTGCCGGACGAGACGCAAAGATCGGATTGTAGTGTTATCAAAATTCTCATGCTCTATCCCTCCTTCACACCGCGTTGTAAGTCTGATTCTTCGTGAACCAGACGTCACATACGCCACCCGCGTCAAAGAGCAGCTTTCTGATTTCATCGGTGTTGTGTTCTTCTTTGAAAAGCCTTTGTTTGGCGTAAGAATTAAGCCGGTTGATTTCAAAGAGGAAAGCCGCGTGTGTTTCGTCCGCATTCTCATTCTCTTTTGCATTCTCACTGCCGGAGTGAATCTCCTGACTGTCGCTGAGAATGGCGTTCGTCAACGTCTTGACATTGGCTCGTCCTATCTTGTCAAACACCGGCTTTACGACGGCATTCACCTTCGCAAAGAAATCATCCACCTCATAGGGAAGTCCCGTTGCGCCCGCTTCCTCGGTCTCGCGGATGGTTTCCATGTCGTTGGTCAGACCGGAGCGGCAGAAGTACCAGTCGAGATAATTGCCGCCGGTCTTGCGGGATGCTTTCTTGGCGTTTTCGCAGCATTCCTCCGCGATTTCATACACTCTTGCAAAGGGTGCATGGCTGTGGAAGATGGCGATGCCGGCACAGGCATAATTCTTTTCATTGTCGTCCGTCTTGCCTTGATTGCTTTTCTTGAGTGTGTCAAAATAGATTTGCACAAGCCTGAGGGCAAGTTTAGCGGTACAAATGAAGGTGATTTCATCGCCGCCGCCTATGACCCGCCGGAAAAACCATTGGCTTTCTGATTTCGGCAAGAAAGCGGGAGCGTTATTTTCAGTCCAATTTGTAATAGCTTCATACGGTTCGGAAACAAAAGTTGTTGCCGTATTCCTTGAGAATTTTCTCAGCTCCGCGACGCAACTATCTATGTTACCCGAACACTTTTCCAGACAGGATTTCAGCTTTACGCCCATGTTGTTGCCGTCGATGTAGACGATGGCAAGCAGGCTGTCCTCCCCTTTTTTGAAGACTGCTTTGTCAAGCTGGGCGGTGCGGTTGTCTTTGATTTCCCTGTTTTTTTCAAGTTTCAGATAACTTTCGCGGCTGAGTTCTTTGTCTATGCCGTTGCAATGCGTATAGGCAATCGGCATATGCCCCGACGGGCTGATCTGTGTGAAAGGTGTGACATTGCAGGGCTGCCCCGGCAGAATCTCGCTCTTGCTTTTGGAAAGCATTTTGTAAAGTGCGGTTCTCTGCTTTCTGAAATCCTCCGATTCTTCAAAAGCTATATGCGCCGCGATCATGGAGAGCGACTGCGTTTCCCTCAGAACCATGCGTGAAATGCGCTGGTTGGCTTCCAGACAAACTTTTTCGCTGCGGTAGATCATCATCAGCGTACCGCCGCCGCTGTATAGAGCCTGTCCGAGGATTGCATCGTTATTCTTGAATGTTTTATAAGCGAATGAAATGTCGTTTCCTGCTTTGTCCCGCAAGCCGAGAAAGGACGGCTGCTGCTCATTTCCTTTATTCAGCTCGACGAAGAACCGGTCGTAAATATCTTCAATCAGCTTCGACGCGCCGGAAATTTCCTGCAATCGGTTGGTACGATAGATGAACTCCTGCTTGCTGCGGAAGTCATAGATGGCAAGCACGGGCGCGAAGCCGCTTGGTGTTTCGGTCATGGATGGTAGCCTCCTTATATGTGTGATATGTGCGTGAGTGGATTAATTAATATTTCGCAAGTTCAAGAATTCGATTCATTGAGTCGGTCAGGAATTGTTTCAACGTATCAATATCCAGCTTATCTTCGTCAAAGACATAACCTTGATTGCTGAGGTAATCTTTGCGGTCTTGAATCCTTTCATCATCTGTTATACTTGTTTCACTGTCAGTTTCATTTGCTAATGCGTGGTTTATTTCATTTCTCAGGGTTTTGGCATAGGCAAAATCCTGAAGCATTTTTTCTATTTCTGAAGGCCGGATTCCTTTTTTGTATCTGTATCTTCCTTTCCCATTTCTGCTTTGTTTAATTAACTGAGACAAATTCTTTAATATCCTTACATATCCGTCCTCGGATGATGTTTCCCATTGTGCTTGGAACAGGAAATAAGCATTCAATCGGTAGGCGGAAGGATTGGTTTTCTTGTCCTTTATTCTTTCTTTGTCCTTGTCAGAGAGAGGAGCAATACAGGAAATTATTTTTGCATCCTCCATTATGTAATGCGGCAGCCAATCGGAGTAAAGGGTAAACGCCAATTGAATCAGATTGTTGGCGGCGCACCATTTGATAAGTTCAGGGGTGCTGCTGAGCTGTTCATATTTGTTTCTGAAAATTGGCAGCAGAACGGCAAGAATAGGGTTGTCCTTCTGCGTGTCTAATTCGTTCTTCGCGGATTCCAGCTTCTTTTTCATGTTAGCCGATTTATTCTGAATTTTTGAAATCCTGCCCAGAATAATCGTTTCGTTAAGCTCCTTCATTGCCTGCACAAGCTCAACAACAGTCTTGGATGAAGCAACCGTATCTTTGAAATAACTCTCCAGCATACCGGTTGCCCCGGTGCTGCCAAATTCATTCAGTCCGTTCACCAGATCGAAGTCGCGGAACGAATCAGTGACATCATAGATTTCTTTCTCTTTGCTAAAGAAATCACTGTAAACCGCGCACTTCAACTTTGTCCCTTGATAGGTTAGTATTCTGGCAAGAAGCATCATTTGTGTCACATTGTTTCTCTGTCCTCCGGATGTTTCAAGGAAGATCGTATCGCCCGGATGAATTCTTTGAAGGATTTCAGGAATGATGGTTCTGGTAAAATAATCTTTTTCCGTTTCCTTATAATCCACTCTGTCAAATATGTTTTCATTTCCCTGGGCACCTTCAAATAAGGCAATCTGACCGGTAAGATAATCATAAGGAGACTGGTTTCCGTGTTTTTCACGCTTTGTTTCATCCGGTGCTTTCCCTGCCAAATCGGAGACAAGACAAATGATCTGGTCGATATCTTTATATTCGGTCAGCAGATATTTAAGAGGTGCTTCATTGGTTTGCCTGCCTGTGACGAATTTACCTTCTTTGCCGTATTTATACGCATCGGGTTCTTTATTGATATCGAAAGAATAACCGAATATACTCACAAACGCTATCACAATATTCTTTCCCATAAATTAAAACCGTCCTTTCTCACAGTTTGGCAAGGTCGCCGTATTTACGGAATTGCACAAAGTGAAAGATGATATTCTTGCTGATGGTGCCGTCGGGCAGCAGTTCCTCGCGGGATTGTCTTTCAGAAGTGGCGGCATAGACCGGAATGCCTTTCTTCTGGAGCATGGCAACCAGCAGGAATGTCATGGACATCTCCCCCTGACATAGCACAGCATCCGGGCTTTTCGCTGTGATTTCTGTAACGATGGCTTCGGCACACTGTTTCATTTGCTCATCGTTCCACTGCGCGCCGACAGACGGGAAGGGATGGTCCTCTATTTCGTTCCATTGCCGGATGGCTTCGTGGCGTTGTTCCTCGCTCCATCTGGAAACAGGGTGGTTAGTAAGATTGATTAGCATGGTGTTTTACTCCTTCCAGTAATCATAATGACTGTTTTTTATTATACAGTGCGGTGTTGTTTTTATCAATATTTGACAGAATGATTTCAGGGTAAAAGCATTTACTTTTGAAGATTGAAGAGGATTTTCACGAAGAGATCGGGTTCAAGAGCAGCTTTAAACATAAGCTTTTTCTTGCTGATGCGA
>CADBZY010000051.1 GCA_902799245.1 uncultured Ruminococcus sp. | reverse complement strand
CTCCGGCCGCCTTCCCGCGCCAGCTCTTTTCCCTCTATCGGGCGGCTTTCTGCGCTTTTTCGGCGCCGTCTCTCTGCGACAGCTTTGCTATTCTATCACTATCCGGCGGCAAAGTCAAGCCCTTTTTTCTTGATTTTTTATGTTTGTTGATTCTGCTTATCTGGCGCCCTCGGTTATTGACAATCGTCACTAAAGTTGTCCGCATGTTTTCAACAGCTATTACTGCGCGTATTGTTGAATGTGTTGATTATTACTGTCCGTGTATATAATGCGCCCGTATCTTATATATACTATATTAATATACGGTAAAAATACTTTGTCAAAGAAGTATTGCAATTCAAAAGATATGATGATATAATAATCTTTGCAAATATTTTCTGATGCGAAAGGGGAACAATATTATTATGAAATCGGGATTTGCAAAAATACTTATTTCGTCACTGCTCTGCGCGGTCATTTGTGTAGGCGCGGCGTCGTGTGACAGCAAGGGAGAAAGCGTCTCTCCGTCAGATCTGGGAACGGTATCATCAGAGGCCACGCAGGAAAAACTGAGCGAACTGGAAACACTGGTGCAGGATGATGAATTTCAGGAGCAGGTCAAGGCTCTGTCACAGACCTACGAATCCAAGGGAATGAAGCTCGAAGTGACCGCCGAGGGCGATTCCATTGTGTACAAGTGCATGTACACCGTCAAGGTAGACGAAACCAAAAGCAAAGAGGAGCTTACAGAGCATCTCGAAAGCAAGGCGTTTGAAACTTCAATCGACAGCGTGCTGCGTTCCTTCAAGGCGCAGGTACCGCAGACACATTCTGTCATTGTCCGTTATATTGACATTAACGGCAACATCATAGCTTCCAAAGAATACAAATAATCCGCCAAAAGCAAAAAACAGCGGAGAAGTGATGCCGGTCGGAATGCCGGAACGCTTCTCCGCTGTTATTCTATTTATGACTAAAATATCTTAGCCAACTCTTTTGATGCTGACTTTGCCGATAATATCCTCCACCGAAATCGTGCAATCCGCCTTTTTGTCGCCGTTGAGCGGCGTTACGATGCCAACAACATCCTTTTTGGCGAGCTTGAATTTGCTTCCCTTGGGAAGAGTAACGTCTACCGAGCCTTTGACGGATTTAATGGAACAGTTTTTGGTCAGGGCTTTGTCGGATTCTATCTTGATTTTGCCCAGGACGCTTTCAATATCGAATGCGCCTACGGTTCCGCTGACGCTCACATTATTGAGTGAATCGTTGATACTGACCTGATTGAATACACCGGATGAAAGACTGACATCTCCGGCGACGTTGGAAATAACAGCCTTCTTGGCCGAAACGCCTTTGGTTGTAATGCTTCCCGCCGCGTCATCGATTTTCAGTTCGGCCAGCTTAAGCGGAACGGTCACATTCAGCTTGCCGGCGACACTCTTCATTTTCATATTGCCGACGTAGTCCGCCGGAAGCTCGATCTTCATGCTGACTTCCTTGCAGCGCAGCTTGCGGATCTTGATAATGGCTTCGTCTGTGCTTTTGTTGAATTCAAACTGAATATCGGGGACATTATTGCCGGTGAGATTTTTGGCGCTCTTGACAGAGCTGGACAGTCTGATCTTGCCGTCAAACGTCAGATGAATGTATTCATCGGGCGACGCGGTCACGTCAATTTCCTCCGGAATGTTTTCAAAGATAATGATTCCGTCTTCGGTCGGACAGCCAATCTGCCCTTCGGCATGACTTCCCACGTATTCGCTGTGGTCGCTGAAGGAGAAAAGATTGCTGATAGGGGTATCGTTTATCTTGGTAATTTCGCTCATGGAAACATACTGCGAAACGATGTCCCACGAAAAGTCTCCCGCACCTGCAATGATAAATCCTACGCCGATGGCAAAAGTGATAACGAACAGGCCGGCGAGTGTTACGGCAAGAATAATCTTTCTAATCAAAATGAGCCCTCCTTTATCATTTTCTTACATTCCTTGACAACATATCTGAACAGCTTGATAAACAGCTTGGTGATCTCAATGATTGCCATAATCAGTAATCCGGTCAGGGCAAGGAAGGAAATGCCGATAAATATAAGTCCCAGACAGATCCACAGGCTGTTGGCGCTGAGCGAACCGCCGGCAGCTATCAGCGCAATACCTGTGCCGGGGAATGCCCTGATGAGTTCATACAGTCCGCGGACAAGATAGTAGATGGCAAAGCCCATTGTGGGAACCAGTATCGCGCCGATAACGGCAACGATGACAATGCCGGTAACGCTGTATTTGCTCTCATGCTTTTTCTTCTTGGGTTCGGGCTCCTTTTCTTCCGCCGCACGGTCATAATCGACATACGCCTGACTCTGCGGATAGGTGGGTTCGGAATAGGCGCGCGGCTGGGTCTGGGGATAAGCCGGTTCAGAATAAGCGCGCTGCTGCGTCTGCGGATAGGTGGGTTCGGAATAGGCGCGCGGCTGCGTCTGCGGATAGGTGGGTTCGGAATAAGCGCGCGGCTGCGTCTGCGGATAGGTGGGTTCAGAATAAGCGCGCGGCTGCGTCTGCGGATAAGCCGGTTCAGAATAAGCACGCTGCTGGGTCTGCGGATAAGTCGGTTCTACAAAAATATCCTGCTGCGGATAGGCGGTAGTAGAAGTTGTCTGCGGACGCGGCTGCGTTGTGCCTGTACGGGGTGCGGAAGTCTGTCTGTGCGTCGAACCGATATAATCGGACGAGGACTGCGTCTGCGGACGCGGCTGTGCCGTCTGGGTGCGCGGCTGTGTGGGATAGGTCGGAACCTTCGGGTGACGGCCTTCCAGGAATTCATTCGCCACATCGTACGGCGCGCCGAGTGACGCGGAAATCTGCGCCTCGGACTTACCCGCTTCAAAGCCCTTGCGGAAATGATCGTCGTATTCTTTGAGAATAGTCATTTTTTCCGATTCGCTCATGGTGACGAGGTACTGGTTCAGCGCAGTCAGATATTCTCTTCTTGTCATGAATGATGCCCTCCGTTTATTCAAATTGCCTTTGTTTTGTATTCCGGATTATATAAAAGTATTATCCAACAATCAATACAAATATAACACGATTTTTGTGCTTTGTCAATATATTCAATGTATTATTACGTCAATTATCAAACAAACGGATAAGGACAGACACTCTTTCCGATTCCTGAATGCCGCCCTGTCCACGGTATTGACAACCGTGTGAATTTCCGATATAATTGACACAAAAAAAGAAGTCACCCACACGAAAAGAGGTAATCAGATGGATCGCGATAGATCGGGCTTTTTGAAAATAGCGGTTGCGACAGTATCCGTATTGTTGGCGGTACTGCTGATTGTTCTGGCAATTGTTATCATCCGCGAACGTTCCGTTCAGGATGAAAAAGAAAACGCAGCCCCAAAAAATCAAACCGCTGTATCTCTATCGGACAGTGTTTCGTCGGCAGAGAGGCTGTCCGAAGCGGCATCTGAGGCAGAGCGCACCGTCATTCCCATGCGTGAGACGGAGGATGATCTGCGCGGAAATCTGGACAAAATCGCAAAATCCTACGGCGCTGCGGCCGTGCAGATCGCCGTCATAAAAAACGGGGCCGTTGCGGAATATTACAATTACGGCAGCGCCGACAAATCAGGCAAAAAGCCTGTGACAGCCGACACGGTGTTCCGCGCGGCGTCACTTTCCAAGCTGATCGACGCAATGGCAGTCATGAAGCTGTCGGAAGAGGGCAGAATGGACATTGACGCGGATACCGGCTATTATCTGGGGTACCGGGTAAGAAGCCCGAAATATCCCGACACAGTGATCACCCCACGTATGCTGATGACGCACACTTCGGGCATCGTCGATTCCGGCACGTTTTTGAAGTCGCGCAACAGCACTTCCTCCACTCCGCTGAAAAAGCTGCTGTCCCTGTCATCCAGCTATTCGGGCAACCGTCCCGGAAAGGCGCACCGCTATTCCAATTTCGGAGCAGCCGTTCTGGCGGCGGCAGCGGAAAAAAGCGCGGGAACGCCTTTTTATGAATACACCGAAAACGAGCTTTTCCAGCCGCTGGGAATCAAGGGTTCCTTCCTCGCCTCGCGGATAGCCGACCCGGATACGATCGCCTGTCTGTATGACACAGGCGGCAGACCGTCCTATTCCATTCAGCGCCAGCTGCGCGAAAAATGCGCGGAGGAACTCGGACAGACACATCATATTTACCAGGGCAACATCACCATCAGCGCGACGGATTACGCCAGACTGATTTGCGTGCTGCTCGACGGCGGCAAGGGAGAAAACGGACAGCAGGTGCTTTCCTCTGACAGCGTAAACGAAATTCTGAAAGTGCAGTACAGCGACGGCGGCATCCGCTGCGGGCTTTGCAACTTCCTGTCTGACGGCATCGTAAAGGGCAGAACCATGCATTATCACACCGGCAGCAATTTCGGAATGTATTCCAGCTTCGCCTTTGACACGGACGACGCCACCGGCGTGGTGGTTCTCACCAGCGGCGCAAACGCCAAGAAGGAAAGAAGCGGCGTCTACAACATCTGCGGAGATATGATCAGAGAGATTTACCAACACTCCGCCATAAAATAATTCCCACGTAAAAAAGCGGGCAGGATAACGGCTTATGCTAATATCCTGCCCGCTTTGATTGATTCAATTCACAAAAGAGCCATCGTCCGATAATTATTGTTCGGGTCGAAGCACATAATTCTTCTCCACTTTTTCCGCTGCCTGCTCAGGGGTTGCAAAGCGGACGCCTGCGCCCAGGTCATTCTCCACCTTCACCTGTTTGTCAAGCGGGCAGTCCAGAATAAGATACGTATAGCAGCTGCCTTTTATCCTGCCGAAGTCCATATTCTCATGATAGGTGATGATCAGCGTGCTCGCCTTATGGCTGCTGACTGAGCCGATTTCGCGGATAGGATTTTCCTGCAGCGCCAATACATCAAAGGTGCTGTATGATTGGGTGAGTATATGGCCGTTGGTGATGTCGTTATCGCTAAGATCCACCGTATACAGATCCTCCAGATAACAGAACCGATCCGGCACGGCTTTGATCTTATTGTGAGAAAGATATAAATATCTCAGGTCTTTGGCATCGCAAAGCGGTTCCAGCGAGGTGATGGCGTTATTGTTGGCGGAAACGGCATATAACGCGGTGGATTGCGTCAGCGGAGCAAGGGATTTCAGCTCATTTGCATCCGCGCTGAAATACCGCAGCTTGGCCGTGTTTTTCAGCGCGGCAATATCCGTCAGCCGGTTGTTGTCAAGAAATACCGTGTTCAGTGTTTCGGCGCTCTTGGAAAGCAGCGAAATATCGGATAGTTGATTGCTGCTCAGATCAGCGATTGTCAGAAGCGTGCAATTGGTAAGGCCGTCTATCGAAACGATCCTGTTGTGCGCCGCCCGGATTACTTTCAGATAAATGGCCTGCTCCAGACCCTCCAGCCCTTTGAGCCTGTTGTACGAGACATTGATGTCACTCAGTTCCTTGCACACGGAAAGCGCTGCAATATCCGGAAGTGAATTGTGCGCCAGCGAGAGGGATTTCAGCTTGACACACCTGGAAAGCGGCGCCGCATCGCTGATTTTGTTGTGGGCCAGATACAGGCGGGTAATCTCACTGTATTTTTTCAGCGACGAAATATCGGTGATCTTGTTGTAACTGAGATTCAGCTCCAGCAGACCCGCGTCGGGCAGCTTTCCAAGGTCGCTGTCGGTCAGAGCACAGTTTTCCGCCGTCAGATGCAGAATGGAGCCGCCGCTAAGCACGGTAAAATTCTTTACGGACGTGCCGGAAACAATCAAATCCTTCAGCGTGCCGGACGCCGGCTTGAGGCAGGAAATGTCGGACAGTTCCGCGTTTTCGCTGAGATCGACACTGGCAAGCTGCGTGTATTTTTCAAATGACACCGCCGACAGCAACTGATCGGTAAGCAGGCAGTCGGAGAGAGTCAGGTCTTTCAGCGAAGTCATCGACGACAGCGCCGTGCAGTCGTCTATCCCTGTGCAGCTTTTGACCTGAAGCCTTTCAAGACGAGGCGTAACGCCGGACAGCTCACGGAACGCGCCCGACTCAAACCGGCAGCCTTCGAACCTGAGGGTTGCAAGCGCGTTTGACTGGGCTATATTCTTACAATCCTGTACGGTGAGGGTCACATCGGAAAAAGAGTAGCTTTTCTCACTGTTGCGGTGGTATTCCTCCCCGGCTATTTCCACCACATCCGAATTTCTTATCGCCACCAGTAATACGATGACCAGCAGAACCGCGACCGCCGACACACAGCTTATCACAAGCGGCTTGTTCTTAAGCAGAGAGCCGCCCGCATTATTGCGGACAGGCGAAACGGGATTCATGCCTGCACCCTGATGCTGTGAATAGGGTGCGTATGAATTGGCGGCAGGCGAAAAACCGCCGGAAACAGATGTCTTGGAGGAAGGAATCACGGTGGGCTGACTGCTCATGCTTCTCTGCTCCATATACTGGCCGTATTCCTCGCAATGCTGCAGCTCCCGCAGCATCGCCTGCGGCGATTCAAAGCGGTCGGCAGGGTTGTAGCTTGTCGCCTTGACCACCAGCGCTTTCAGCCGCTTGGAGCCGTAGCGCGGCTCCGGGAAGGGATTTTTGTCGGGCGGCATTTTGTCCACGCGTTCGCGGTTGGAGGGATAAACGCCCTCGTTGAGATAACGGTACATGACGATTCCCAGCGAATACATGTCGGCGCGCGACCTGTCTTGGGTGATCGTCCTGTCCAGTCCGCGCACTTCGGGGGACACTGTGCTTTCGGTGCCGGTCGGAGTCACGGATGTCTCGGTATCGCGCTTGGCGATGCCGAAATCACCCAGCAGGAAGCCGGACGGATTCCTGAAAGAACCGTCATAAAAGATATTTTCCGGCTTGATGTCGCGGTGAATGATCTCCTTGTCCGCAAAGGATTGAAGCAGCGGCAGAAGGTCGCTGCCCAGACGGACGGCGATCTCTGTCCCATCTCCCGCCAGTCGGTACTTATTGAGCGGAATCAGCCGCTTCATCACGGCGCAGTAATACCGCGGACAGCCGGGTATATCCACGACGAACGCGTCAAGGTACTGCACCACATGCGGCTGACCGTACCTTTTCAGCTCCCGGAGTATTTCCATTTCGCGCATATTGAAAATATCGTTGGAATAAGGGGATTTCACTTCCTCCGAAATGCGGAGTACGTAATCGGGACTTCCGGCGTGTCCGGAAAGGCGGTAGACATTGGCGGTGCCGCCCTGCCCGATCATCTCCCCGACCGTATAACCCGACAGACCTATCGCCTTTTTGCGGCTGTTGAATGTGTCGGTTATCTGATCCATCACCGGTTGCGTTATATGTAGCATTGGGTTCTCTCCTATTCGTTCTTCATGAGGTGGTTGTAAAAGCTGAAAATCACCGTAAAATCGGGGCTTTGCAAGTTTGAAAATGCACATTTATTTTCCATCAAGGGGGAAAAGGCTGATCTGGATATTGCCTTTCTCTGTATTCGCCTGAGCCTTTCACAGGTCGACACTGATCTTGCTCGCTCGACTTCGTCTCGCTCGTGAGGGCTCTTCCATCACACTCCTGGCAGGACCCTGCCCTGCACCCGCCAGGAGGAACTAGTTCCCCCTGGACTCCCACGCTCGCATTCGCTCACTGGTTATGGCGCTGCGCGCTTTTTTCTTCTTTTACAATCGCCTATTTCGTACTGATCCACATTGCCGGACGAACGGCGACGTTATCGCGGCTTACGCTGCTGCCGTGGGAATTGATGTCGCCGTTGATCAGCACACGCGCCGCCGCCTGACTGGTATATCCCGGAGAGCGAAGCCACCACAGACCGGCATTTTCGCCGGACGGAAGAACAAACTCACCGCTCACCCACGCCCCGTGCTTTTTGGCGTATTCCGACACACCGGCCATACGGTCGGCATTGTCGTGGAAATACTTCGTCGCTTCGTCGATGCTGAGAACAAACACCATATCGTATGTAACGGCGCCGCCATTCGTGCTGTGCTTGGGGTTATCGGGATTCATATTGCGATACGCTATTCCGCGCCGCGGCAGGCTCCCTCCAAACGCGGAAAACACAAACTCACTGTTCAGCCATTGACGCAGCGAACACTTTTCCCACGTGACCGGCTCGCCGTTTTCATTAAACGGCATGGTATCAATCAGCAGTTCCGATATGATGAGGGCGCGATCCTTCTCCACCGCAAGCACCCGCCACATGATCGGCAGCACTTCTCCGTCGGCTCCCTGCGGATACTTGCCGTAGCGCAGTTTGTCTCCCACTTTCAGAGAAAGCGGCGCACCCGATTTTCTCTTCTGCTTCGTCTTGCGCTCCTGAACGGGATTCTTTGCCTCCGTTTTTTCCGTTTCGACGGAAAGCTTCTGCGCCTGCTCGGACGACGGTTCTTGATTCTCTTTGCTTCCCGCGTCGAGTTCCTGCTCCAGTTTGGACAGCTTTGCTTTTAATGCCTTGTTTTCCGCAAGAAGCGCCTGTTCGCGTTGGGCGGATGCTTCGTTCTCCTGTATTAACTCCTGCTCACGCGCGGCGGACTCCGACTTTAATGTTTGTATCTCGTCGAGAAGCTCCTGCTCACGCACGGCTGACCGCGCCTGCAATGCCTCGATCACCTCAAGATGCTCCTGCTCGCGTTCGGCCGACTCCGACTTCAACGCTTCCATCTCATTCAATAATTCCTGCTCGCGCGCGGCGGACTGCGCCTTTAACGCTTCATACTCCTGCTCACGCGCGACGGAGGTTTCTTTTATACCGGTAATTTCAGCCTGGTATTCCTGCTCTTTGATCGAAAAGCGGTTGACAATGTCTTCCAGCTCAGTTTTTTTCTGATGCAGCTGTTCTTCGAACTTCATCTTCTCCGATTGCAGCATTTCCTCAAAATTCATTGTTTCGTCGCCGCTGGAAACCTCGTTAAAGATAAATGTCTTGTATTCCTCGCACTTCTGCAGCTCGCGGAGCATCTCCTGCGGCGACTCAAAGCGGTCTTTGGAATAATAGCTTGTCGCCTTGATCACAAGATCCTTGAGCCGCTTCGAACCGAAGCGCGGTGCGGGAAAGGGCGCCGTATCGGGCGGCATACGGTCTATTCTTTCACGGTTGGAGGGGTAAATGCCCTCGTTTAAATAACGGTACATGACAATGCCGAGGGAATACATGTCGCTGCGTGACCTGTCGCTTCCAAGCGTCCTGTCAAGGCCGCGCACTTCCGGCGCCATGGTGCTCTCGGTACCTGTGGGAGTCACGGATGTGTCGGTGTCACGCTTGGCGATGCCGAAGTCGCCGAGTAAAAAGCCCGTTTCATTGCGGAAATCCGCGTCATAAAAAATATTGGCCGGCTTGATGTCGCGGTGAAGAATACTCTTGTCCGTAAAGGACTGCAGCAGCGGCAGAAAGTCGCCGCCCAGCCGCACGGCGATCTCCACGCCGTCGCCGTTGACACGGTATTGCTTCAATGTGCAGAGAAATTTCATCACGGCGCAGTAATAGCGGGGATACCCCGGCACATCAACCGCAAAGGCGTCCATGTACTGAACGACATGCGGCTGGCTGTTCTTTTTCAGCTCCTGAAGGATTTTCAGCTCGCGCACATTAAATATATCGTTGGAATAGGGCGATTTATGCTCTTCCGACACGCGCAGGACATAGCCTACTTTTCCCGACGCATCGGTTAAGCTGTAGATATTGGACATGCCGCCGTGGTCGAGTATATCTCCGACCTCATAGTTATCCAAGTGAATCGCCTTTTTGCGTTTATTGAAAATTTCAGTTATCTGACCCAATACGGATTGTGTGATATGTATCATCCGTGCACTCTCCTGACTTGGTGTGGTTTTGCAAAAGTATTATCGCCGCGCTCCGGCGCAGACGAAGGGAAAACAATTTATTCCAGATTCAGCCATAAAGCGGGACGGACGGCCACATTATGGAGATCGACAGGACTTCCGAACCGGAAGACATACCCGATGCTGCTGACATAGGTGGCAAATGTTTTGTCCTTGCCGGGAGAACAAAGCCACCAGCAGCCGTTGTTAAACCTGCTGGTATAACAGCCTCGCTTCTTTGCGTACGGTGTTGCCGCCGCGTTGCGATCGTCATCATTCAGGAAATACTTATCCGCTTCATAGACACTCAAAGCAAACACCCGGTCACGCACCGCCGATTCACCCTTTGTTCCGCGGGAAGGGCTGCCTGTGCTTTGACGCTCAGAGGCTGCAATGCGCTTCTGTTCCGTATCATCAAATGCCTTGGAAACAAACGCTCCGTTCAGCCAGCTTCGCAACGAACTGTTGGTCCAATCCACCTCCGAACGGGTTGTATGGTATTTCACACAGTCAATCACCTTCTCGGTGATCAGCAGCGCCTTGCCGTCCTGCACATCCAGCACGCGCCACACAAGCGGCTCGGTTTCGCCGTTTGCGCCCTGCGGATACTGACCGAAAGGCAGCCTGTCGCCTGCCTTGACGCTGAACGGCTTATCCGTCATCACAGAGGGACGCCGTCCGTAGGGTTTCTGAATGGACTTTTTGGGCGCTGCGTCCCAGTCCACGCTGTCAGCCGGAGCGGCTTTCTGCTGCTTCAATTGCTCCATCTGCCGCTGCAACGACGCTATCCGCGCCTGCAACCGCATTCCCCTTTCCGCCAGCTCGCGGCGCAGGCGTTGATTTTCGGCGATTAACGCATCGCGGGGATTGGCCGTTTCTTCGTCACCGGATACCTTCCCCAGAATAAAAGTTTTGTACTCCTCGCACTTTTTCAGTGCGGCGAGCATTTCGGCAGGGGAGGCAAACCGATCCTTCGGATAATACTGCGTCGCCTTCACGATCACAGCCTTCAATTCACGGGAAC
Organism: uncultured Ruminococcus sp.; assembly: GCA_902799245.1. GTDB lineage: Bacteria > Bacillota > Clostridia > Oscillospirales > Acutalibacteraceae > RUG762. The sequence goes on along the minus strand of CADBZY010000051.1, from coordinate 278 downwards.
CGTACTTCGGCGGCGGAAGTGCGCCCTTGGTGTCGAGGCGCTCCAAAAAGTCCTTCTTCTCGTTTCCATAGGGGTACACTCTTCCGTTGAGATAATAATACATCACCAAGCCGAGCGAATACATGTCGCACAGCTTATGGAAGTGCCTTATCTCCCTGTCGAATCCCGCTATTTCGGGCGAGACAGTCGCCCATGTGCCTATGTCGGTGACTGTGCCGTTAACGTCCGTTCTCGCCTCGCCGAAATCGCCTAACACAAAACCCGCTTCATTCCGGAAA
>CADBZY010000050.1:8167-19295 GCA_902799245.1 uncultured Ruminococcus sp. | reverse complement strand
GCTTAATTCTTCAAAATATTTTTTCATAATCGACCATCTCCTTGGTCAATTATATCATATTTTTACTCTTTTCAATATTTTTTTCATGCGGTTGCCCTGATTTTCGGATGGATTTATTTATCCGTTTTCTCGCTATCAGCACTCTCTGTGTTTTCCTTGGCAGGCTGTACAGGTGCGTTCTGCGGGACATTGCCCTGTATCGGCGGATAGTATACGGGCATGTAATTGGGAACCGTATTCGTTCTTTTTGAGGGCTTTGGCTTCTTGGGGTGTTTTTTGCGATGACGGCGGATAATGAAGATAATGATGCCGGCAATCAGAAGCAGGGGAGACAGGGCGATGGTAATAATAATGATCCACAGAAGCAGTGACCACAGGAAATTGACAACGGTGAGGAAGCCGTTCTTTATGAGGGTAATGAAATCGCTGAAGCTGAGGGAATCCCACTCAAAGTCATCTTCCGCGCCAACGTGGAGCTTGACCTGCTGGCGAATGGTAAGATGTATGGAGGACAGATTGACTTTGGAGTCATAATATTTCAGCATACCCTCCATAGATTCTATTTCGGCGGTGAGATCGGTGATGTAGCGCTGTACCTCGAGAGATTCCTCGATGGTTTTGGCGTCCTTCAGCAGCTTGTAGTAGTTCTTAAGTGCTTCTTTTTTTGTTTCCAGACGGATTTTTATGTCATAATATTCCTGTGTGACGTCGTTTGTCGAGACTTCCGAGCTTGTCACCTTGTCTGTCTTTTCGGCAAGAGCAATGAAGTCATCCAGCTTATCGGGTTTTATTTTAAGCTCGGCGTTAATGTTGATGTAGTCGTAGCTGCCGTAAGTGTCTGTTGATTTGCTGACGCTTATCTCTCTGCCGCCGTTTTGCTTGGCAAATTCTGCAAGGGTATTGTAGCATTTCTCGGCGTCGTTGGAATCGATAACAATATCGGCCGTGCGGATGATTTTATCTTCATATTCTGAGGATGTTTTGTCGCCAGATTTAGTGAGATCGGCGGTTTTGGCTTCTTCCGTGAACTCCTCGGTGTCCTCGTTGTATTGTATGCTGTCATTGACGGAATATCCGTCGAACGATCTTTCGTATTCAGCAGATCCCTTTGATGCGTCTGATGCGCCGCAGGATGTCATCAGCGAGATGATGAGCGCCGACGCAGCCATCATTTTGAGAATATATTTTTTGTTTGTTTTCAGCATGTTGGATAGCACTCCTTTGTTATTTTTTTCAGGCTTACTGCCTTCTTCCATAATATATAACATTTTATTTCTGAAAAAGGTTGGAGCTTTCAAAAATATTTTTGCAAAAAAGCCGGCATAGCCTTTTGTGTGGGCTATGTCGGCTGATTGCGGGTAAGGTTATGGTTGTCGCATATTAATCATCAACATAATTTCTGATGCTGTTGATGTAATAGCTGCCGTCGCTGTTGAGTGCCAGAACATATTCCATGAACTTGTAGCACTCCGCCTCGGTACTTTCGGAGGACGTTGTGGTCATTTCCTCCTGCTTGATATAGCCGACCACTAAGGATATGTAATCGCTCTTCTGGGCAATCTTCGTAATCATCGCAGTTGGTCCGGTTATTCCGCTGCGTGTAATGTGGAAGGTCTTGTCTATGCTGTCGAAATAGTACAGCGCGCTTCCGTCATTTTCACTGAGGACGTTCATGTTCAGCTTAACGTCTTTACCAAACAGCTCTTTAGCGGACTTTTCCACGTTTTCAGCCGGGAGAATGATTTTGTCGGTAGCGTCGGAAACATGCTCATACCCCTCGGTTGCGTCAAGCTCTTGCAGCGCAAGCAGCATGGAGCTTTGCAGCAGCATATTGTTGTCGGCCTTATCTACCGATTCAAAGGGCAAGGGATCGTTGACAACAACGGGTGAGATGAATGTCGTATATTCCGTTTTCTTTTCGCTTGTGCTGCCGATGTTGTTGAATCCTGACACAACGGTTTTTACCGCACTGAAAAGGATCAATACCGCAAACAACAGAGCTATCGAGCCAATGAATGCGGATATTCTGCGACGTGTGCGCTTGTTACGTGATGCCATATCGTCACCGTCCTCATCTTCGTCGAGCCATTGCGCCTGAAATTCAGCGTCGTCAATATCCGTCGGGAATACAATCGGCCCCTCGGGAAGCTTGAATACCGCCGTTGGATTTTCTGATGATTCTCTTAAGTGTAAAAACAGGGTGTTGTCCTGCGCCTCGCTTGCTTTCTTGTCTATGATAGATGGATTATCATCTACAATGAGTACCGATTCAAAGAGATTTTCGTCAGGCTGACGTGTCTTTTCTCGCGGCTGATATTCCTTGATGACTTCTTCTTCGTCTGTTTTTACTTCGGGAGTAACGGAAATATCATCAATGCTGACGCTGAATGCTTCAGAATCCGCTTTTTTCGGCTCTTCGGGGGAGATGTCTTCGCTTTCCTGACGGAATACTTCTGCGATCTCGGCAGCTTCAGCCAGCTTTTCAATTTTATCCTCTACGTCAATGCCAGCTTCTTCGTCGGGGGTTTCTTCTGCCTTTCCCTCGGGAGAAGTAAGCCTTTCCTCGGCAAATATCTCGTCTTCAAGGTCGGCGACAATTACCTCAACCGTCGGTTCCTCGCTCTTATCCTCCACAAAGATCTGCACGGTGGCATTTTCTGTTTCGGCCTGATTTTCTTCCGGTTCTTCCTTTGCGGCGGGAGTGGCGGGTATTTCCGGCGCTTTCCGGTCGGAGACAGTTTCAACTGTTTCTTCCTGATCCGGCTTTTCGTTTGCCGCTTCTTCGGAGGCACGTTTATCAAGCTCCGCCGAGTCAATGATTATTTCAGGAACAAATTCGACCGATTCGTCTGTTGTTTCCTCCATGGCGGGAACGGATGCATTTCCGTCAGACTCTTCTTCGGATGGATGCTCCGGGCTGCTGAGAAACTGATTGAGATCCACTGTCTCTATATTTTCAAGCTCTGCGTCTCTCGCGGCCTCCATGGCGGCTTCGTCGTCCGCCTGCTGTTCGGCTTCGAGGTATGAAAGCATCAGCCTCCGCGAAAGAAGAGAGTCGCTGTCGTCCGGTTCTTCTACCTCTTCCTCTTCCTCTTCCTCGGAATTACGGGCAGGTATTACTTCATTCCAGCTGCTGTCGGGAGCGGAATCAAACGAGAATCCCGAATCCATAGTGATTTCGGCGCTTTTTCTTATGGTTTCGGCTTTGCGGACGCTCTCTAATTTCTGCCGTTCCACCTCAGCAAGTATTTCCTCAATGGAAACGGTGTTGACAACGTCGGAAATATCGTTCAGGGTATCTTCGACAGAATCAAGTACCGGCGTGTCTGCGGGGCGCTCCTGCATTTCGGGAAGGTCATATGTCACGCTCTTGGCGCTTTTTTCTTCTTCCTCGACTTTGAAGGCCGCAGCTAATTGTGCCGCTTTTGTGTCCGCAACAGGTTTTTCCTGTTTCTCGGCTTTTTTCTCCGCTTTTTTCTCGGGAGCTTTTTCATTCCCGGCGGCCTCGCGCTCGTTTTCAAGCGTTATCTTGTCATAGGGAAGCAGGTCGTCGTCCCCTAACATGACAGGCTTGACTATCATGGGTGAATCGGCGGAAGCATCTTCGTTGAAGTCCATTCTTTTCTTGGGCGCCTTCGTTTTTTTGGATGCAAATTTAGAGTTTTCCTGCGCTTTGGGCGGAAAGGCTGCGTCGTAGAATTCCTCCCAGTTGACGCTTTTTTCGGTCGGAGCCTTTTGGGGCTTCGGCATACTCTCTATGGCGTCCGATATAGAGGAAATATCTTCAATCATCTTCTCTGATACCGAATGAGCTGCAACGCCCATGGCAATCTTTTCCACTGCCGCGCGTTTGGCTTCGGTCTTGGCGGCTCTTTCCCGTGCCGCTTCGTCCTTGCTGCGGTGATTCTTTTTGCGGTGGCTGCTGCCGCTGCGCTGTGGTGAGGAGGATTCCTTCCGATTGGATGTGTCACTACTGTCACCTTCGCCGACGGATGTGGGTGCTGCATTCTGAACGGGTTCGTTCTGAATCTGTTCCTGCGCTGCCAGCTGCTGGCGGGTGAGATTGTTGGATACAGCCCACTTCGGAGCCGGCACGTTGACTGTCGGAGGAACAAACCCGACCTGACGGGAGGGCTGCTGAACCTGCTGGGGCTGTTGAGGCTGCTGCGACTTTGACGGAGCAGGACCCCATGCCGCTTCCGCCATGGCAGCGTTCATAGCGGCAATACGCTCCTCCTCGGCGGCTTTAGCACGAGGAGAGGGTGTTTCTTTGGCAGTACGCTTTTTGGCCTCCGGATGGTAATTGCCGTCCGCAGTATACCCCGTGTAGGGATTGGGACGGTTGTTGTATTCCTCACTGTAGCGCTTGACAGGTTTCTTGTTCCTTTTGCGGCGGGGCTGATTATTGCTGTTGTGATTGTTGCTTGTGTTAGCCACTGAGAGTCATTCCCCCCTGTTATCTGATCTGGCCGTCTCCCTGAATGATAAATTTGGAGCTGGTGAGTTGTCGTATTCCCATGGGACCGCGTGCGTGGAGCTTCTGTGTGGAAATGCCTATCTCCGCGCCAAGTCCGAATTCGCCGCCGTCGGTGAAACGGGTGGAACAGTTGACATAAACTGCCGCGCTGTCCACTGATGAGGTGAATTTTTCCGCGCTGAAGTAATCGGAGGTGACAATACATTCACTGTGTCCTGTGGAATACTTTGCAATATGATCAATGGCATCGTCGAGAGAATCAACTACCCGACAGGCCAGTATATAGTCTAAGAATTCGGTGGCGTAATCCTCATCCGTAGCGGGAATAACGCTGTCACCCAAAATAGCGTGTGTTCTTTCACAGCCGCGAAGCTCGACATTCTTTTCGTCAAGTCGCTCCCTGATCACCGGAAGCGCCTTTTCTGCAATATCCTTATGCACCAGAATCGTCTCAATGGCATTGCAGACACTCGGGCGGGATGTTTTGGCGTTGTAGATGATATTGGCTGCCATCTCAATATCGGCTGTGCTGTCAACAAATACATGGCAGTTGCCGACACCGGTTTCAATGACCGGAACGGTGGAATTATCCACCACGGCACGGATGAGTCCCGCGCCGCCTCTCGGAATAAGCACATCGAGGTATTTGCTCATGCGCATCATCTGATTGGCGCTCTCACGCGACGTGTCGGACACAAGCTGGATGCAGTCGGCGGGAAGTCCGGCGGATTCGGCTGCCTGACGCAGTACGCCGGCAATCGCCATATTGGAATGGATAGCTTCCTTGCCGCCGCGGAGAATGCAGGCATTGCCGGATTTCAGACAAAGCGCCGCCGCGTCGGAGGTTACGTTCGGACGGGCTTCAAAAATGATACCCACCACGCCGAGCGGTACGCGTACACGCTGAATTTTTATGCCGTTGGGACGGACGCTGCCCTCAATGATCTCTCCGATCGGGTCGGCAAGTGCCGCAACCTGGCGTATGCCATCCGCCATGCCCGCAATGCGTTCGGGAGTAAGACGGAGACGGTCAAGCAGACTGTCCTTCATGCCGTTTGTCCTGCCGTTTGCGAGATCAGCTTCATTGGCGGATATGATTTTATCAGCGTTTGCTTCAAGTGCGGCTGCCATGGCTTCGAGAGCCTTGTTTTTTGTGTTGGTGTCCGCTACGCCGAGTATCCTTTCGGCTGCCTTAGCGGCAAGTCCCATCTTTTCGGTGTCCATAGATTTACTCCTTATTTCTGCGGTACAAAGTGTGTGCCGACTACTTTGCCGTCGGTCAGGGCGTAGAGGTTATTGGCGTCGCCGCTGATGATGTAGGTGTCGATTCCAGCGGCGCAGGCGTATTCAGCGGCCTGTATCTTTGTCACCATGCCGCCTGTGCCTCGCTTGGAGCCGGAACCGCCTGCCATTTCTTTGAGCGCGTCGGTTATTTCCAGCACCACGGGTATCTGCACGGCGGAATCGTCCTCGCGGGGATTGCGGTTGTAAAGACCGTCGATGTCGGTGATGAGCACCAGCGACTGTGCATTCACCAGATTGGCTACGATAGCGGAAAGATTATCGTTGTCGCCTATATTGCTTCCGGTCAGTTCGTCAATGGCGACCGTGTCGTTTTCGTTGACGATGGGGATGATTCCCATATTGATCAAAGCGGACATGCAGTCAATGACATTCTGTCTGTGGTGCTCGTTTTCCACATCATAGCGGGTGAGAAGCACCTGCGCTGTATTCATGCCGTATTCGGCAAAAATTTTGTCGTAGAGAAACATCAGCTCACACTGGCCGACAGCAGCCATTGCCTGACGTCCTGCCGTATCGGTGGGTCGCTGCTCAAGTCCCATCTTGCCCACGCCTACTCCCAGAGCGCCGGAGGTGACAAGAACGATCTCTCTGCCGCTGTTGCAGAGATCGCTTATCACGCGGCAGAGGTGGTCAATGCTGCGGATATTGGGCTTGCCGTTTTCATATGTAAGGGTGGATGTCCCCACCTTGATGACAATGCGCTTCGCGCTTTGTATGTTTGCCAAATGGACTTCGCTCCCCGCGTAGTTTCTTATTAGAATATTATATCAAAAGAAGGCGGCAAATTCAATCGCTAAAAGTGCCTAAATTTGCACTGTTATACCATAAAAAGCGCAACAAAATGAATTGAATTTTTTTAACACGCAGAAAACACTGCAGTATCCGCATAATAACTCAGGATATTCTTATATAATTTTATTATATCATATTAATCTGAAAAAAACTCATATATTACAGAACTGTTATATTTTGTTAACAATTTATGAAAGACACAAAATTTATTTACAAATTTATTGATCTTAATATTGAACTCACCACTTGCCGATTTGAATAATCTATGATATAATGACAGAATGAACAAATAATGAAAAAGATTATCGGAGGTCATTTGAAATATGGGAAGATTGTTCGGAACAGACGGCGCAAGAGGCGTCGCCAATACGGAGCTTACATGCGAGCTTGCTATGCAGATTGGACGCGCGGCGGCGTTGGTACTCACCGAGGACAACGGCGGCAGGCGTCCGGTTGTCATGATCGGCAAGGATACACGCGCTTCCGGCGCAATGCTGGAAGGTGCGCTGATCGCGGGACTTTGCTCGGTGGGAGCGGACGTAGTGCTGTTAGGCGTAGTGCCCACTCCGGCAGTTGCGTACATGGTGACGACTTACAAAGCGGATGCGGGCATTATGATTTCCGCTTCGCACAATCCCTGCGAATACAACGGAATCAAGATTTTCGCTTCCACAGGCTATAAGCTCCCTGATGCGGAGGAAGCCAAGATCGAAGCCATCGTGCTGGACAATGCGGAAGCAGTTCCTGTGCCGACTGGCGGCGACGTGGGACGAGTCACTGTCAAATCCGACGCGATAGACGAATACGTGGAGCACGTCGCTTCCACAATAGACGTCCGGCTTGACGGGCTGAGAATTGCGCTCGACTGCGCAAACGGCAGTTCTTCCGCTACTGCCGCCAAGCTCTTTACCCGTCTGGGCGCGGATTTTGACATTTTCTACAGTGAGCCGGACGGCGTCAACATCAACGAAAACTGCGGCTCCACTCACATAGACAATCTCAAAAAGACTGTCAAGGAAGGCGGCTATGACGCGGGCTTTGCCTTTGACGGTGACGCGGACAGGTGTCTTGCCGTGGACAATAACGGCGATCTGGTGGACGGCGATTACATACTCGCCCTGACCGCCGAGGATATGAAGGAACGCGGCACATTGAAAGGCAACGCCGTTGTTGGCACTATACTTACCAATATGGGCTTCCACAAATACTGCCGCGACCGTGAGATGACATTTGTCGCCGCGAAGGTGGGCGACAGATATGTTCTGGAAGAAATGCTCAAAAACGGCTATAATTTAGGCGGCGAACAGTCGGGACACGTCATTTTTCTCGACTACTGCACCACAGGCGACGGACAGCTGACGGCGGTGCAGATCTGCGGACTGCTGAAGCGCAGCGGCAAGAAGTTCAGTGAATTTACCGATCTTGTCAAGCCGTATCCGCAGACAATGATCAATATAAAGGTTACGCCGGAGGGCAAAAAGAACTGGAAGAGCTGTGATCCGCTCACTGAAGCGATTAAAGCCGCTGAGGATGAACTCGGTACCACCGGCAGGATTATCGTGCGCGAATCCGGCACGGAGCCGCTTATCCGCGTGATGACAGAAGGAGAGGATGAGCAGCAGATTCTCCGCATTGCCGACGAGCTGGCGGATGTAGTGAGAGAGAATCTGTGCTGATTATTTCATGAGGATAAATGAGAAGTAATCTGTTTATATATTGTGCGTCTTTGCACGCTTTTGGGGGACATTTAATCTGATGATAAGTAAACACATCAACCGATTCGGAAAGGTTCTGCTTTCGGTCGTCATGCTGAGCACATGCTTTATGTGTTTTTCGGGTATAACGGCATTTGCGGCGGTTGACCTTGATGTTACGATTGTGCCGCCTGATGATACGGTGACAAACGGCAGCGACTGCGAGGTCAATCTTGAGATACTGACCAAGAGTGACAACGGCTATAAGGAAATGCTCATTAACATCGAGTACGACGAAGATCTGCTCAGGCTTGCCGCTCCGGTCAACCAGAACGGCTACCGTGTGGTGGGCTCCAAGGGTAAGCTCACGCTGAATTACACTGATCCTACCGGTACAAACACACAGACGCCCATAGGCAACAAAGAAGTTATTCCGATTCACTTCATAGTGCTGGATGACGCTCCCGATGCCACAACCAAGATAAAAGCCAACATAGCATATGCTTACAACAAAAAGGGACATAATGTCACCTGGACTCCGATTTACGACAAGAGCATCGAAATTATCCGAATCAATCAGGATACGGGCACCGATAATGTCTCATCAGAGGAGGAATCCTCCCAGTTTGTTGTGGGAGACGGGACGAATCTTATTAACCGTTCGGCTGACGGAACGGTGGGCGGCAACGCGGGCAAGGTGGTGTCTGTTATCATTGGCGCCATCGTTATTTTCAGCGCGGGAATGGCGGCCGGCAATATATTCTGCATGAAGCGCTACGGACTCAGTTTCCGTTCTTCCAAAAAGGGCAGTAAAGAAGAATACTATGAGGGTTACGACGAATCGGAGGTCAGACGCGGCAGCCACAGCAAAGAAAGCAGCGAGAATTACGAAGAAGATTATTATGATGATTACGGCGGAAATGACGAAGGCTTTTACACCAAACCGGGTGAGGATTACACGGTAGGCGGCGATGACGATTATCTGACAGCCGTTCCGGTCAGTAAGACGAGCGGAGACAGCTATCCCGATTTATTCGGAAGCGCGTCGTCTTTAAGCTCCGGAAACACCGATCCTTCTGATTTCAGCAGTATTTTTGACAGGGTCAGACAAAACGAAGACGCTCCAAAGAGGCAAAGTTCCTTCTCGGATGACGACGATTATCCCGCATTGTTTGCTTCGGCCCGTCCATCAGAGCCGAGAAAGGCTCCTGTTGCGCCCACATTCAGCAACGATGAGGATACCATTTTCGGCAGATTCAGCGCCAATGTCGAACGCAATGTCGACGATGGCTACGGCGGTATTTCATCGTCAAGGAGCCATGACCGTTCGGAACGGTCGTCACGCAACAGATAATTCCATATTCACATACAAAATTCAGTTCTTACCACGGCAAAAAGCAAATCAAATAAGTGCACCGGGAGGTACAAGTCATGAAAAGGCTGCTAACTCTGGATCTTAGGGACTACACCGACGATATGCCGGTTTTTGAGAAGCACACTGTAAGGGCTATTATTATGCGGGAGGGTAAAATCTCCATGCAGCTCAGCGGAATCGGAGAATACAAAATTCCCGGCGGCGGAGTGGAAGGCGATGAAAGCCATACCGTCGCGCTTCTTCGTGAGGTGCGTGAGGAAACGGGGCTGATCGTGATCCCTGCATCGATTGAAGAAATAGGGGAGATACTGGAGCTTCGACAGGACGTTTTTCACAAAGGCACAAAATACGTCTGTCATTCCTATTTCTATTTCTGCGATGTCGAGGAGGAAACCGTCGAAACACAGATGACAGCAAGCGAACTCGCCAAAGGCTTTCATCCCGTGTGGGAGACCCCGGAAGTCATCTGCCGCGTCAATGACGCTATTCAGACGCAGCCGTGGCAGAAGCGGGACACCGAATTGATCCGTATGATGCTTGACGGCAGAGTTAAGCGTCGTGAGTGAGATTTTTCCAAAATGAATCAATTAAGACCGGAACTGCATTCGGAAGGGCAGTTCCGGTCTTTTGTTGTCAGATTATGCCGCAGGGATCTGTCAGCTCATCTGAACAATTATCAGGTGTGATGTGGTGTCATCACGTGGAGGAGCGGTGGGATTAACGCCCGTGTTGTCTGCTTCTTCGTCAGGATAGCGAACTGTCAGCACGGAATTTTCCTCAGTGACGTTTATTATTGTCATTCCTGTGATCTGTGAGCCGTCTGACTGGCGTCCGGCGATGGTATACTCCAGCATTTCGCCGTTAAGCGTCAGCCCTAACTTCGGCGTCTGAATGGTCGTGACAACGAACATGACCAGATAGTTTCCGGGTTCTGCCAGTTTGAAGGAGCTTTCACTTATCCGTGAAATGCCGCCGGTTGTGACTCCGTTGTTCGGAAACGGAAAATCCTCGCCGGGCTGAAGGATCAATGCCTCTTCTTCGGAGTTAAACGCAAAGAAGTCTGCGAAGCCAAGCAAACCGCCGGGTTCACCCTGCTCGCCCTGCGGACCTGCTGGACCCTGTTCGCCCTGCGGACCTGCTGGACCCTGCTCGCCCTGCGGACCTGCTGGACCCTGCTCGCCCTGCGGACCTGCTGGACCCTGTTCACCCTGCGGACCTGCTGGACCCTGTTCACCCTGCGGACCTGCGGGACCCTGCTCGCCCTGCGGACCTGCGGGACCCTGCTCACCCTGCGGACCGGCGGGACCCTGCTCACCCTGCGGACCTGCGGGGCCCTGTTCGCCCTGCAGACCTGCGGGACCCTGCTCACCCTGGGGACCTGCGGGGCCTTGCTCGCCCTGGGGACCGGTGGGACCCTGTTCGCCCTGCGGACCTGCGGGACCCTGCTCGCCCTGCGGACCTGCGGGGCCTTGCTCGCCCTGCGGA
>CADBZY010000050.1:0-8117 GCA_902799245.1 uncultured Ruminococcus sp. | reverse complement strand
GCCCTGCGGACCTGCGGGGCCTTGCTCGCCCTGCGGACCTGCGGGACCCTGTTCGCCCTGGGGACCTGCTGGACCCTGCTCGCCCTGCGGACCTGCGGTACCCTGCTCACCCTGCGGACCTGCGGGACCCTGCTCACCCTGGGAACCTGCGGGACCCTGCTCGCCCTGCGGACCTGCTGGACCCTGCTCGCCCTGCGGACCTGCGGAACCCTGCTCACCCTGGGAACCTGCGGGACCCTGTTCGCCCTGGGGACCTGCTGGACCCTGCTCGCCCTGCGGACCTGCGGGACCCTGCTCGCCCTGCGGACCTGCGGGACCCTGCTCCCCCTGGGGACCTTGAGGGCCGAAAGGTCCCTGCGGTCCTCTTGGCCCTATCGGCCCTCTGGGACCCATCGGGCCGGGAGGACCGGGAGGTCCCGGAACAGGATAAGGCGGACGCGGGCAGCAGGAACAGTTTCTCTGCTGAACGGTCTGCTCCTCGTCGGAATGATCCGATGAATATATGATTCGATTTCTACCGGGATAATAATACTGTCTTCTCATAAGATGATTTAAACACTCCTTTGATTTGATATTCTATGTATTACATAATATGCCTTCAAATTAAAAGGATGACAATATGATTTATCCTGAATGGCAATTCCTAAAAAGCCACTTGCCAAAAACTACATCCGTATGATATAATCAACGCATGTAATAAATGACAGGAGCTGATGAACATGGTCAGAAGATTCATCGCATACTACCGCCCGCACAAGCTGCTGTTCGGCGCGGATATGGCGGCTTCGCTGCTTATTTCGCTGCTGGGTATGGTCTATCCGGTCATGACCAACCGGCTGCTCAATGATTTTATACCCAACCGTGCCTACCGCTCGATTATTATAGCCGGAAGTGTTGTGCTGACGCTTTACTTCGTTCGTATGCTGCTGCGCTACTTCGTACAGTATCAGGGACATATGGTGGGAACGTACATGCAGGCGCAGATGCGGCGGGAGCTGTTTGCCCATCTGGAACGGCTGCCGTTTTCCTTTTTTGACGATAATGAGACCGGCGCAATCATGTCCCGCATGACAAGCGATCTCTTTGAAGTCAGTGAGCTTGCCCATCACGGACCGGAAAATCTGCTGACCTGCACCGTGATGATTGGGCTGAGTTTTGGCTATCTCTGTACAATCAACGTGTGGCTCACCTTGATCATCTTCGCCTGTGTTCCGCTGCTTGTCGCCGTGTCGGCCTATCTCAGGAAGAAAATGCGGGACGCTTTCAAGGAACGCCGCAAGAGCAACGCCGTTATCAACGCGGCTCTCGAAAGCTCCATCACAGGCGTGCGAGTCACCAAGGCTTACACCAACGTCGAACGCGAGCAGGAAAAATTCGAGGTCGGCAATCAGATGTATATTGACGCGTGTGCCAAATCCTACAGCGCTATGGGAAAGTTCCATTCTTCTACGTCGTTTATCACCGACGTGTTCAACGTGATTATTCTGATAGCAGGCGGACTGTTCCTTTATAAAGGGAGCATAAACTTCGGAGAATACTCCACCTTTATTGTATCGGTTAACCTCTTTATTGCTCCTGTTCAAACGCTCATTCAGTTCATGGAGCAGTGGCAGAACGGCGCGACAGGCTTCCGCAGGTTTGTTGAAATCATGGATATTCCCGAGGAGAAGGACGCTCCGGACGCGGAGGATATAGGCGAAGTGCAGGGAGAAGTCGAACTGCGGGATGTGAGCTTTTCCTATGAAAAGGACGGTCAACGCGATATTTTGGAGCATGTTTCGCTTACCATCGAGAAGGGAGCGAAGATGGCGCTTGTTGGCCCTTCCGGCGGCGGTAAGACGACGATCTGCCATTTAATTCCCAATTTCTACCATTTGGGAGATAATGACGGAAGCATCCTGATTGACGGTATTGATATAAGAAAAATAACGATGGAATCGCTCCGCCGCAGTATCGGCATTGTGCAGCAGGACGTGTTTCTCTTTGCGGGGACGATACGCGAAAACATCGCCTACGGCTGCCTTGACGCAACCGACGAACAGATTATCGACGCGGCGAAGAAGGCAAATCTCCATGAATTCGTGGCCGGTCTGCCGGATGGCTACGACACAGAGATAGGCGAACGCGGCATAAAGCTCTCGGGCGGTCAGAAGCAGCGGGTTTCCATCGCGCGCGTGTTTTTGAAGAACCCTTCCATCCTCATTCTTGATGAAGCAACCAGTGCGCTTGACAATACAACCGAAGTGCTGATCCAGCAATCGCTTGATGAGCTGTGCAAGGGAAGAACCACATTGGTCGTTGCTCACAGGCTTTCCACCATACGCAACGCCGATTGCATTGCGGTTGTCACGGGCGGCAGGATCACCGAATCCGGCACCCATGATGCGCTGATGAAACAGGGCGGCACCTACAAAGAACTGTACGAGCTTCAGTTCAGGAGCAATTAAATCCATTGGGGTCTTGATTTATAAAGCTGTCTATGATAAAATCCTTTAGGGAAAAAACAGCAGACAGGGAGTGCAAACCGTTGAAATTACCCAAACCATTGAAATTACCATTTAGTATAACAAAGTCGGAAAAGTCTCCGACGGAATCAGGAAGGCGCAAGAGTGCTTCTTTCGCAGTATCCGATAATTACAAAGCGGCAGCAGCTTTGCTTTTGCAGCAACTCATTATCCCGGTGACAGCGCTGTATATGGAAATCATCTCAAAGCTCCAGATTTTCGAGGAGGTGTTTGATGGCATATTCATATACATGCTTCCGCTTGCAGCGGCCATGGGTTTTTTCATCGGTGCGTTTCCGCTCCTGCTGACGGGTAAACACCGCAGAAGGGTGATGACCGGCATACTGGCTGCAATGGCCGTGCTGTTCTCCTTTCACGCGATATACTGCAACAGCTTTCACACATTTTACTCATGGAACAATCTCGGCGAAGCAGGCGGCGCGACGCAGTTCTGGCGTGAGGCATTGATCTCCGCAGGCGGCGTCTGGTATATGTTGGCGGCGTTTTTGGCTCCTCCGGTATTGTTTGGCATTTTCGGGAAGAAGCTGATACCGGACGACGGTGAAAAGAGCGTAGTATTTTCAGTCGCTGCGCTGATTATTTCTCTGGGGCTGTATCTTCCCATGCTCGGCGTCATTTACAGCTATCAGGATGACGAGAGCGAAAACACGCCGTATTATAATTATACCTACATCCAGAACAACCTTGATCAGACCTTCAGGAGCTTCGGAATACTCAATGCCACGCGATTAGACGTAAAGCAGATGCTGTTTGGAGCGCCAGTGGAAGAAATCGATCTGGACGGCATCAGCGATCTTTCGGGCATTGTCTCGGACAGCAGTCTGACATCATCGGATGACGAAACAGACTACGGCTGGAATAAGATGGATATTGATTTTGACAGCCCCGAGCAGAATCTGAGATATGCCAAACTGGACGAATACTACAAGTCAGTCACTCCCACGCGCAAGAATAAATACACCGGCATATTCAAAGGAAAGAACCTCATTTTACTGACACTTGAGAGCTTCTGCCCGCATGTGATAGATCCTGAATTCACTCCTTTGCTCTATAAAATGTCTTCAGAAGGTTTTCATTTTACCAAATTCTATAATCCCATGTGGGGAGGAAGCACCGCAAGCGGCGAATATGCCGTTCTGACAGGCAATTATCATCCCAACACCAACTGCATCAAGCTGAGCGCCGGAACCTATCAGCCGTTTACCCTCGGCAATCAGTTTTCAAAGATCGGATACAAGACACTGGCCTATCACAATTACACCGGCTATTATTACAACCGAGATGAATCGCATCCGAATTTCGGATATGAATTCAAGAGCCTTGACAGCGGGCTGGAACTGGCCACAACATCATGGCCCAGCTCCGACAAGGAAATGGCGGACGCGACGATCGGGGATTACGCGGGATTAAAAACGCCGTTTCATGTGTATTATATGACGATGAGCGGTCATATGATGTACAATACCACCAGCAATGAGATGGCACAGCGCCACATTGATGAGCTTCCGTCCAAATACGACAACGCCGATTCCGAGGTACGCGCTTATCTGGCTTGTCAGTATGAGGTGGAGCTTATGCTGAAGGTCATCGTGGATGAACTGGAGAAAAACGGGAATCTGGAAAATACGGTTTTTGCCATGGCGGCGGATCATTATCCCTACGGCATGAAGGGTGTCGGTCTCTCAGAACTGTACGGCCTGGAATTCGGACATATCCGCACGAATATGGAACTTTATCATAATTCGTTTATTTTATGGACACCTTCCATGACAGAGCCGATCACAATTGATACTCCCTGTTCATCTGTGGATATATTGCCGACTCTCTCCAATATGTTCGGACTGGAATATGATTCCAGAATCATGATGGGTACGGATATTATGGCGCCCGGAGAGCATATTGCTCCTGTCAAGATGTCGTTATGGTCCTGGGTCAGTACGCAGGGTAAAAACAACAGGTCGATGAACGGATTTGTTCCCAACAGCTCGTGCACTCTTTCCAGAGAGGAACAGCAGCAGTATGTAGACCGTATGAATAAACTGATCAATGCCAAAACCACATTTTCAAAACTGATTCTGGACAGAGATTATTACAGGCACGTATTCAACAAACCGAAAAACGCCCAGTAGTTTTACCGGACACAACACAAAACCGCAGCGCGGTCGGATTCATGAATCAATCCGACCGCGCTGCGGTAATTTTTTGTTTTTGCTGATTGTTTTTTTACAAGAGAGCTCATTCACCGGCGGCTTCGGTAACTTCCGCGGTTTCGGCGGTTTCGGAAATTTCAGCTATCTCGCTGGCAATTTCGGCAGCTTTGGGAATTTCGGAAACGTCCTGATTTGCCGGAGCTTCTGCTGCTGCGATTGCTTCAGGTTGTTTTTCTGCCTGTGCAGCGTTCGTTTGTTCAGCAGTCTGCTCCAGACGTGACTCTAAGACGTCCCCGTGACGTACGGGAAGCATGGTGAAGAAGGCAATCGCGCTGAACAGCGCAGCGTAGGGACATAGGACTTTCAGCCCCAGCATGTCCATCAGCCAGCCCGAGAAAATCGGGGTGACTACCTGCGCCGCCATGGATGCGGTGTAATAGTAGCCTGTGTAAAGACCGGTATTCGAGCCGGTGCAAAGCTCCACCACCATCGGGAAGGAATTGACGTTGATGGAAGCCCAGCCGATTCCTGCGATGGCAAACAGAACATACATCGCCGCGATAGGCGTATCAGCTGTCACAAAGGACATGCATCCGAAGGCAACCACCATCATGATAACGCCTGCCAGAATGGTCTTTTTGCGACCGCGCTTGGAGGCAATGATACCCACCGGCAGGAAAGAAACCAATCCGGCCGCATTCGCAATCATCAGAGTAAATGCGTAATCTTTGTGGAGAATATGTGTGGCGTAGACAGAATACTTCGATGTAACCGCGTTGTATCCCGTGTACCACATGAAGATGGAAGCCAGCAGAAAGATCAGTGAACAAAGCTCTCCCTTTGTCAGTTTCCTGTCTCCGGCAGCCCGTGCCGCAGCCTCCGCTTCCTCGTCGCCGGACTCGTATGTTGTAAATTCCTCGTCAAGTCCCAGCGCTCTGCTCTGCTCCTGCATGTCGCGTGCAAACCTGTTTTCCCGCACAAAGAGCATGTAGATGACCAGCGAGATCAGCATAGCCGAGGCGACCGCAATGAAATAATAGTAAAAGTTGGAATGCATGTAGGCTTCGTCCATATGCTCGATTTCCTTGGTGGCAAAGACAATGCCGAAAAGGAGAGCAATAATGCCGCCGATGGTTCCCATCAGATTGATGACCGCGTTGGCCTTGGAGCGGAGCGGCTTGACGGTTATGTCCGGCATGAGGGCGACAGCGGGTGAGCGGAAAACTGCCATTGCGATCAGCATTGCCACCAGAGTGATGACAAAATACATCAGGGAATCGATAAACGGAAGCAGCGCGAAGAGCGCAACGGCAATGATCGTACCCACCAGAATAAACGGCGTGCGCCGCCCGAGTCTTGTATTGCATTTGTCAGACAGCTTGCCGAAAAGCGGAAGCATAAAGAGGGCGAGAATGTTGTCGATTGCCATAATACCGCCGGAGAGTGTCTGGGTCATATGGAACTTGTACGTCAGCACGAGCGGAATAATCGTGTCGTATGCCTGCCAGAACATGCAGATCAGGAAAAACGCCATGCCCGCAAAGAACGTCCGTCTGTAATTCAGCTTAATCTTCATTGATTGAATACCTTCCTTCGCAGTGCTTTGCACTGAAATAAGCTTTTACAATTATACCATATTCGACGGATTGTGTCAATAATTTTTATTCTAAATATCAAATATCCTCTCTGCGTTGCCGTGCATCAGAAGCTCGTAGTCATCGTGAGAAACCCATTCCCGGAATTCTCCCATATAGACCTTGTAGAACGGATGCGCGTATGTGTCGGGACCGTCGATGGGATTGTCGGTGCCGAAAAGGAGCTTGTGCGCGCCGTATTTCTTCATCAGCTTCAGTCCCGATTCCGGATTGACCCACGTTGTATCGCCGTACAGGTTCGGCAGCGAACCGATCAGCTCAATGGCCTCATTGTTGTCGGTGATAAGTCCCATATGTACCATGATGAAATTGATGCTTGGGTGAGCCTTTGCCACTTCATAGACAAACCGTGGCTGAGAAAACTCGTCATTTGAGGAATGTACTTCCACTGGCAGGCCCTTTTCCGCCGCGAAGGAGAGATACGGTTCGATCTGCGGCGCGGTGACGGGCAGCATGGAATGATACGGATGGAATTTCAGGCCTTTAATATAACGGCCGCTTTCATCTATCAGTCGGGCAAATTCGTCGGTAAAACCTTCCGCATTGGGTCTGCACCACGGCAGAATTCCGATCTTCCCGTCGTTCTCGCGCGCGAATGCGATTGCTTCGATGTTGGCTGTCTGCTGGTCATAAGGCCAGTCATCGGGCAGCGGCGTATGCTCCTGACCGAATTCCACGCCGGTGATCGGTGACAGCAGCGAATAATCTATTCCGTAGCGCTCCATGGAATCTATGACGTACTCCGGCTTCATGTCGTACCGTCCGAAAACGCCTATGTGCACATGCGAATCAATAATCATGACTCTTTCACTCCCGCGTTCCGCTTACAGCTGAATGATCTTGTTGTAAACTGCCGTGTGACTTTCGTCCACCTTCCAGTCTTCGTGGAAGTGGCCGAAGTACCAGTGCCGATAGCCCACTGTATTGCGCAGCTCGTCAAAGAAGGGCATCAGTTCGTCGTCCTCCGACTTGGCGAAATCAATCATCCGGGCGATGGACTGCGGCGCGTCGTGGGTGATCATGATGTCCACCTGATTGTCATTGATGGCGAGGTTTTGACGCGCGCGGCGTATCTCCTCCGCATTCGGCATTTCCTGCGGCCACCACGATTTACCGACGGTGCGGAACATTCTGTCGGAGGAACGCGCACCGCCCATGGCGAATATCTTGATACCTTCGAGGTCAAAGACATATCCCCTCATCAGATGAATGACAGAAGGGCGTATAAACTGCACCTTTCCGCCGTTCCAGCTGCATTCCTCATACTGGGAGAGGGCGGCGAAATTCTCGTGATTGCCGTCGACAAAAAGAGTGGTAAAGTTCTTTTTCTCCAGCCAGTTGAGCCAGTAGTTGTCCTTTTCGTTTCCGTACCAGATGCCGCCGAAGTCGCCGCAGATGATTACGTAATCGTTCTTGGTAAGTTCCTTCTGCTGCGGGAACTTATCGGAGTTCAGTTTGGAGATGTCTAAAGGAATATGTGTGTCACCTGTGATAAAAATCATAATGGCTAAATACCACCCTTCGTTTTATTTGTTTTGTTGTTGGATTTGAAAGCGCTTTTTGAAGCACTTATAGTATCATATTATCATGTTTTTGCCCTTATTTCAATAAAATATTTATGCAAATTGAAATTTATTGGTGAAAAAATATATAATTTTATCTGAGAGACGGTTCTGGAAAAAATATTGAACAGGGCAACCGCATGAAAAAAATATTGAAAAGAGTAAAAATATGATATAATTGACCAAGGAGATGGTCGATTATGAAAAAATATTTTGAAGAATTAA
>CADBZY010000049.1 GCA_902799245.1 uncultured Ruminococcus sp. | reverse complement strand
ATCAATCTGATACCTACTTCCATTCTTTTGGCTTTTTCATTTTGTCAAGTGGTATTTTGTACGAGATTTTATTTCTTTTTTGTGCTTCTTGCTCTTACCCTTAAGTTGTGGATAGTGGTTTGAAAAAACTGATTTGCACATTGATGGTTCTATGGGTATTGGTCGCCATGCTGCAAGGCTGCGGTTCTAAAGACACATCGGCGGACTATCCCCCTTCGTCGGAAACATCGGGCGCCGAAGTTCCGGAAACCGGCATTACAGCAGAAATGGCATTTGAAGGCGTGAATAACTATTGCCACACCCATTACGACTGGAGCATCGCGGAAGAGAATCCCGACATCATGTATGTCAGAACGGGAGAAGAATCCGACACATTGTTTAAGGTAATATTCCGCAGTAATACGGGCGCATTTGTGTATTTCACAGTCGATAAGGCAAGCGGCATGACAAGCATGAAAGAAGTCGTTCCGAACCTCGGTGTGGAAAGCGACGCGGGGAAATTCTCACTGTACGATTACCTGAATGAAAGTGATTAGCCCATCGTGCAAAAAAGCTGTCCTTTTCCTGATGCTTTTCGCAAAAGGAAAGGACAGCTTTTTTTACTGAGCTAACGGCTAACAGCTAATGGCTAACAATTATTCCGCGTCAGTGATATAATACACATTCTGCTCTACCTGAAAATTGGCGATGAGTTTCTTTTCACCGGATTCGGTGTGGAAGAAGTAAACGTCTATGAAGCGGTTTGCGTCGTTATCGTCATAGTATTCTTGTGAGGAAAGGCCGGATATTTCGCTCCCTTTCATCTCCGTCTTGCGCTCAAAGATGCATTTCACACCGAGCTGGTCTTCGGCGTTGTCCATGTAGTAGTAAATATCCTTATTTTCGTCCAGATCAATCACGTCGTCCTTGAAGCGGTAAAACGCGTAGTTCATCCAGATGTTTTTCTCGCTGTCATAATGCTTCGCCCACAGTTCGCACCTGTCGTATTTGTGATGAACGTCCGCGCTCTTGACAAGACGCCCGAGCTGCGTCATTCCGTCGGCAATCTGCTCCACCGTGCGGTCGGTGTGGAGTTCGGCGTAGGGACCGATAGGCGGATGGTTTTCTTTTTCGAGGGTGAATCCCGCCTGTTTCGCAATCGCCTCGGCTTGCGCGTTGGTTTTATCCCAGATGTAATCGTAGTAGGAGAATTCCCAGCGGTTGTAGGTGCCCTCGACGTAGCTTATTTTCGTCTTATAGGCGTGGCTGCCGATCGCAAATTCAAACCCGCAGGCGTCGTCGGTAAAGTAGCAGATGTTTTCATACTGCTTGCGCTCCATGCGGACAAAGGTGGAGGGCGGACATTCCTCCTGAGCGATTTGCCGCAATTCGCTCTCGGTTTTGAGTTTGACCATTGCCGCCATCGGCTTATCCTCGCACGCCGTCAGCAGCAGAACCGGCAGCAGTGCCAGCGTCAGACAAAGGAAGTATAAATGAGCATCATTGTTAAATTACACAAATAAACGGCTCGGTTTTGTCCTTACACGTTTCGGTAAAAGAGGTATAGCGTCGATTATTTGTACATATCTACTAAATCATGCTCGTTTATAGAAAGGAATTTTTGAAGCCAAAAATATAAAGAAAAGGGGCTGTCGCACTAAGAAAAGTGAGGCAGCCTCATTTTGATACGAAAAAAACAGCCAAGGACTGTACAATCCCTGACTGTTAGTGTAAAATAGAAGTATGGTCAAACACAACTATTTACAAAAGGATTATACAACAAACGAAAGAGAATATCAAGTAATACTTCCGTTTGCAACAGAAATAAAAATTGAAAAGGATGATCCGGTGAGGTTGCTGAGTCACTATGTGGAGGAAATGGATTTAAGTGACTTGTATTTTACATACGAAAGAGTAAAAGAAAATCAGGCAACACCGAGACAACTTTTATAAGTCATGTTGTATGGGTATATGAACAGGGTATATTCAAGCAGACTGATAGAGAGAAGCTGCAAAAGAGATATTAACTTTATGTACCTTCTGGAAGGGAAGCCTGCGCCGGATCACGCAACCATAGCAAGATTCCGGAGTCTTCATTTTGCGCCGTGTGCCGAAAGCATACTGGCACAAATGAGCAATCTGCTGCATGAGATAGGAGAAATATCAGGAGAAGCCATTTTCATAGACGGAACAAAAATCGAGTCGTGTGCGAATAAATATACGTTTGTATGGAAAAAGGCAGTTACCAAAAATCTGAGCAAGCTGCTGGATAAACTCGCTGCGCTTGTGGAAAATTGTGAAGAAGAATATGGAATAAAAATAGTGTACGGAAATCAAGTACATATGAGGCATATCAAGAAACTGCGCAGAAAGCTCTATGTACTCAAAAAGCAGGAGAATATTGAATTTGTCCATGGAATCGGGAAAAGGAAAACGCCCCTGCAAAAGAGCATAGAAACACTTGAAGCCTATCAACTGAAATTGAAAGAATATACGCAAAAGCTGCACAAGTGCGGAAATCGCAACAGCTATTCCAAAACAGATGAAGACGCTACCTTCATGCGAATGAAAGAGGATGCGATGCTCAACGGTCAGTTGAAGCCCGGATATAATCTTCAGCACGGTGTGGATTCAGAATACATAGTATGGCTTACCATCGGATCACAGCCGACAGATACAACGACACTGATTCCGTTCGTTAAAAGTATGGAGAAGCATTTATCCTTCAAATATAAAAAAATCGTAGCAGACGCAGGCTATGAAAGCGAAGAAAACTATCTGTTTTTAGATGAGAATGGTCAGTTTTCTTTCATTAAGCCAGCCAATTATGAAATCTCTAAAACCCGAAAATACAAAACTGACATCAGTCGTGTGGAGAACATGACATACAACGAGGAAACAGATTGCTATACTTGCAAAAACGGAAATGAACTTTCAGCCCAGTATGTCAAGAGAAGCAAAACAAAAACCGGATATGTTCGGGAGACAACTGTTTACCGATGTGAAAACTGTGCGGATTGTCCTTACAAAAAGGATTGTATTAAGGGAAACAATTGTAAGACGCCGTTAGAAGAGAGAAACAAGGTGCTTTATGTTTCAAAAAAAATGATGCAATACCGTAAAGACGATCTTGAGCGTATCACGAGTGATGAAGGCTGCCAGTTAAGAATGAATCGCAGCATTCAGGTTGAAGGTTCATTTGGAGATTTAAAGCAGGATATGAGTTTCCGGAGATTCCTATGTCGTGGAAATCCCAATGTACTTGCAGAGAGTATTCTATTGGCAATGGCACATAATTTCAACAAATTGCACCGGAAAATTCAAGGTTCCAGAACCGGCACTCATCTTTTTCAACTTAAAAAGACCTCATAAATTTTGCAATGTCTAAAAAATCTATTCTCTTTTTTTGACGTAACGACCTTACGTCTTTTTGTTGTACAATAATATCTGTATACATTCACTTTTGGGCTATATGCTTTATATGAAAGCTATATTTATTCACGCTTTATCATTAAATCGGGGCTGTCTCACAGGGATTTTTATTTCCCTTGTGCGACAGCCCCTTGCTTAACGAATCCTATTGGTCAGGCATTAGCACCTTACTGATCAGCAGGTTGCTGTACGGTCATCGAGCCTGTCTCTCGCGTACTCTGAATAGGTGTATTGACTTTTTTACCATGTTTTATAGTAACGCACAAAAAAGGATTTGTCAAGCGTTTATGGCGCATTTATCTCACAAACGGGTACTCTACCCGCTCGTCAAGCAGAGGCGCGTACGCTTTGACTTTTCTGAAAGTGTTGCCCAGCATTTCGCGCTCACGGTAGGAGCGCAGGCTTTCCATATCAAAATCCGCATAGAATAAGCCTTCCGTTTTCTCATCGGCCAGAAGCAGCGTGTTGTCGGTACATTCGCCGTTTTCGTCCCAGCAGATGGGGCTGAACGCGCAGGAATTCCCCGCGTTCCGTCCGTTGGGGTTTGCCATGGCAACGCCGCACATATTTTCATACGCCCTCGTGGAAAGCGCCTGCACGCGCGGCTTCATGCTCTCGCAGTCGTTGGGAACGAGAATGATCTCCGCGCCTTTGAGCATTAAAATTCTCGCGCTTTCGGGGTATTCCCTGTCGTAGCAGATCATCACTCCCAGCTTCACGCCGCCGAAATCGCACACCTTGAATTCATCGCCGGACGCAAGCGCCCTTTCGTCCGCGAAATCGCAGGTATGCACCTTGGCGTATTTCATCAGAATTCCGCCGTTTTTGTCAATGACAAAGGCGGCGTTTTGCGGTTTTTCGGTTCCTTTTGTAATGGCTGTGGCAACCACGCCGATCTGCCATTCCTTTGCCTTTTCGCAGAGCGGAAGAAGTTCAGCTTCGGATAACGCTTCGCTGTTGCCGATGGTCAGGTCATAGCCCGTGATAAAACATTCCGGCAGAAGGAGAATGTCTGCGTTGTTGCGCCCCGCTTCTTCCATCTTTTCAATGACGGTAGAGATGTTTCCTGCAATGTCACGATTGTGGGAACGCATTTGAAAGATGGCTGTTTTGAAGATCATGTTGTTCTCTCTCCTTTATTTTGTGCCTATGCTTTCGGCTTGGACTTGGCGGTAAATTTATTCAAAGTCACCCTGATCACCGCCACCGTTGCCGCCATTTCACCGGTGAAGGCAAAATCGCGTCCTGTCTGGTGCTTCATCAGCAGGGAAAGCCCTTTGGTTTTCTCTTGCTCGTCGGTGACAATTTCCGCAACGCCGCGTCCGATCACGGACGCAAAGGACGAGCCGTACATACAGGGAATCTCCCCGCCGGAAATCAGCTCCGCGTCGCCATCCAGTTCCACGCAGACATGGGGATTGTCCGCGATGAGTGCCAGCTTGTGTCCTTCCGTTGCGCTGTGCATATAGAAAACAAGGCGGTTTTCAAAAAATTCGTAGCCGTAATGCAGCGGAACGACGTAGGGATAGTCCCTGTCAAACAACCCTAAACGCAGGATTTTGCACCTGTCTACGATGCTCAGAATTTGCTGCATATCTGTAATTTCGCGGTCTTTTCTTCTCATGTTTTAATCATTCCTTTCCTGTTCTAATAAAATGCCCTTCCTGTATCGCGGCGAAGGTCGCAGCCGCGCAGACAATTCCGCCTGTGTAGGACAGCGGAAGCAAGCCGATTGTCATCGGAAAAGCAAAGAGCAACGCGCCGGTGAGCTTGCCTACTGCCGTGTGGAGTGCGACAAATTCCTTGCGGATGACACATCCGGAAATGACGTTGATGATTCTGATCAGTGCGATCATCCCAGTCCAGACAAGGAGCCACAGAGGAAGTGCCACCGCCGGAAGCAGCTTTATCAGACACACCGCCACAAAGACAACATCTGCGGCGGTGTCGAGTTTTTCACCCGAATGGCTGACCGCGTTAAACTTCCGAGCCAATGCCCCGTCCAGCATATCGGAAAGACCGGCGGCTATGTAAAATATCCAGAACGCCGGAGAAAACACGGGGCAAAGCAGTATCGCCGCGCTGAAAACCATTCTGGAAGCGGTGATGATGTTCGGGAACTGTTTTTTCGTAAGAATTCATCCCCTAATGCTTGATTTCATTGATAGGATCGGATATAATTATAGCATAAAAAGGTAGGGGCTGTAAAGAATGTCAGAAAACAAACCTATAACATGATGGAGGCGGTTGTTTGACTGATTTATGCGATCATGGTGGTATTGATGATAGGTGCCATGCTGCAAAGTTGCGGTTCAAAAGCTGAAAAGGCGGACAATTCCCCTTCGCGGGAAACATCGGGAGCCGAAGTTCCGGAAAACGGCATTACGGCAGAAATGGCGTTTGAAGGCGTCAACAACTATTGCCACAGCCATTAGGACTGGAGCATTGCGGAAGAGAATCCCGACATCATGTATGTCAAAATGGGAGAGGAATCCGACACGGCGTATCAGGTGATATTCCGCAGTTACACCGGCGCGTTTGTGTATTTTACGGTGGATAAGGCAAGCGGCATGACAAGCATGAAAGAAGTCGTTCCGAACCTCGGTGTGGAAAGCGACACGGGGGAATTCTCACTGTACGATTATCTGAATGAAAGTGATTAGCCCATCGTGCAAAAATGCTGTCCTTTTTCTGATGCTTTTCGCAAAAGGACAGCATTTTTTAACTGAGCTAACGGCTAACGGCTAACGGCTAACGGCTATCGGCTAACAGCTAACACTTACTCCGCGTCGGCGATATAATACACATTCTGCGCTACCTGAAAAACGGCGATGAGTTTCTTTTCACCGGATTCGGTGTGGAAGAAGTAAACGTCGTAAATGCGGTTTGCGTCGTCATCGTCATAGTATTCATGTGAGGAAAGTCCGGGAATTTCGCTTCCTTTCATTTGCGTCTTGCGTTCAAAGATGCATTTCACACCAAGCTGTTCCTCGGCGTTGTCCATGTAGTAGTAAATGTCATGCTTGTCCATATCGTCGGTCACATCGTCCTTGAAACGGTAGAACGCAAATTCTTCCCAAAATCCCTTCTCGCTGTCATAATGTTTCGCCCACAGTTCGCACCTGTCGTATTTGTGATGAACGTCCGCGCTCTTGACAAGACGCCCGAGCTGCACCATTCCGCCGGAAATCTGTGCCAGCGTGCGGTCGGTATGGAGATAGACAAAGGGTGTGATGGGCGTTCTGTCGAGTTTTTCTATCGTGAATCCGTACTGTGAAGCGATAGCGTCTGCCTCCGGCTTGATGGTATCTGTCACATAATCATAGTAGCACTGCTCCCATGTATTGGTGGTGTGTTCGATATAGCCGATTCTCAATCCCTCAAAGGTTGATTCAGAAGCGAAGCTGTAAATGGTAAATTCAAATCCGCACGCGTTGTCGGTGAAGTGGCATATGTTTTTGTTCCGCTGCCGTTCCATGCGGACAAAGGTGGAAGGCGGACATTCTTCCTCTGCAATCTGCCGCAGTTCGCTCTCGCTTTTCAGTTCAACCATTCCAGCCGCCGGTACTTCCTCACACGCCGCCAGCAGCAGCACCGGCAGCAGTGCCAGTGTCAGACAAAAGAATTTTTTTAACATTGATTTCATGATAATTCCCCCTGTGTTGTTCTATGTATAGGATAACACAGCGACGATTCATTGTCAATCAATAAAGTGCTATTGACATACCAAAGAATAGGCTATATGATAGGAATATAGAAATACCGTATCCTTGATTGGCTTTGAACCCGGTACCATGCAGGGATTTCAGCGAACAATCGGGAATGATCGGAGAAATGAAAAATGCAGGAACGAATGGTAGATAACGAAATTACGCTGATTCCCTATTACAGAAACGACGAAGTTTCTCTTCCATGGTATCAGAATCTGGATGTGTGCAGACAGGTCGATAACAGAGAGGAACCCTATGATATAGAACTTTTGCATGGTATGTACGATTATCTCAGTACTCATGGGGAGTGTTATTACATTGAATACAAGGGGCAATTGGTCGGAGATGTTTCTCTGAAGGATAACGCGGATGTTGCCATTGTGATTTGCAAAGAATATCAGAATCGGCATATCGGAAGGCGATGTATCATAGAGATGCTGCGTCTTGCCGCGGAAAAAGGATTGACCCATGTGAAGGCGAATGTTTACTCATTTAAAAAGCAAAGTCAGCGTATGTTTGAATCCATCGGATTTTATAAAGCCGCCAAAGAATGGTATCAGTATGATTTATAAGGAGATAAAATTCATGGGCAACGTAAAAATCATTGCAATCACAGGCGACAATTACGCCGGCAAATGGAATCACACACCAACGGCTTGCAGAGGGATTATCCTGCGGGACAACTTCATTATGATGTCGTATGAAACGCGGACTGATCAATGGATGATTCCCGGCGGAGGACTGGAAGAGGGCGAGGACGAACGCGCCTGCTGTATCAGGAAAGTGGCGGAGGAAACCGGTCTGCTGGTGCAGCCTTCGGCGTGTGCGCTCCAGATAGATGAATACTACGAAAACTGGAAATGGGTCAACCGGTACTTCTTCTGCGAGGTGACAGGCGAAACGGAATCCCGCCTGACAGACCGTGAAAAAGAAGTCGGTATGGACCCCCGATGGATTGCCCTTGACGAGATGATCGCGATTTTTTCCAACCACGCCGCCTATGCGGAAACAGATGAAATGAGACGGGGAATGTATCTGCGGGAATTTATGGCGCTGAAGAAATTGATATTGCAGCCCGACAAAAATTCATAAATAACCAAATCAGCCGCAGAGTTCTTCTCCCAACAGGGATGCTCTGCGGCTGATGCGTTATTCGGTTTTCACGTCGCGGTTTACTATTTTTCCTTATTCCGCAATCAGTCAAATGACACAGGTTGCCATTGCTGTTTGCTCTGCTTTTTCAGCCGGTAATGATACTTCCCAATATATACAGGAAAGCATACCCCAGTATCGGGAGCAGAAAGAAGACAATCGCCAGAATGATGTTTCTGACTCTATGCTCTTCATTCTTGATCGCTTTCCGCAGAAACACCACTGCCCCGACAAGCGAAGCTAAGCCGATGATAACATATTTGGCTATCACGCCGATCAACAGTAAGATTTCCATGTGATTTCCTCCCGCTATTCGTTTCAGATTTGTTGGTTTTATTATATCACTCATTTACCGTATAGTCAACACATGGTGTGCTTTTCACATCGCGTACACACGCACAGCGAATTTCCTTCCGATAGGGTTGTCCGAACCGCATCCAACCCGTATCGTGTCTTTTTCGGGGTGATTGCGCCATCTTTTTATGTAAAATGTGAAGGAACGCAGGCAATCGGGCGGTGTTTCTTGAAAAATGTCATATCGAGTGTCCTCTATAGGCACGGAAGAACTCGGACATCTTGAGATGATCGGCGCGATCGTGCATCAGCTCACGCGGAATCTCAGCCGCGAACAGATAATGAATTCCGGCTTCGCGCCGTATTATGTCGATCACACGACAGGCATTTATCCGGCAGCGGCAAGCGGTGTGCCGTGGACGGCGGCGTATATGCAGTCCAAGGGCGACCCGATCACCGACCTTCACGAAAACCTCGCCGCGGAACAAAAAGCCCGCACGACCTATGATAACATTCTCCGTATGTGCGACGACCCCGACGTCCGCGACCCTATCAAATTCCTCCGCGCAAGGGAGATCGTGCATTACCAGCGTTTCGGTGAAGCGCTCCGCCTGACCACCGACCGCCTCGACGCGAAGAACTTCTACGCGTTCAACCCGGCGTTTGATAAGTGAATGAAATAATTGAAAATAAACCGCCCTGCCGTATTCCGGCTATTTTTCGAATAACCGATACGACAGGGATTTTTCATATATTCCTGTTTTCATGGACGGATTCCTTTTGCACGGCTGCCGGCTTTGGACTTTCAAAGATGATCTGCGTTTTCATCCCGATCGCCTCATCATTAGGTTTGCGGAACAATATTGACTTTCCGAACCCAATATGATACAATCAAAGCAAAATAAGTTCGTATGAAAAAAGGGAGAGAAAAAACAATATGAGAATGATGAAAAGAATACTGGCAATCGGACTTTCTGCTGTGATGGCATTGTCATTTGCCGGCTGCGGAAATACCGACACTTCCTCCGTTCCTGAGGACAGTCTTTCTTCCTCTGCTGTGGAAAAAGACGGTTTTGACTTTGCCGATTATCTGGGCGAGGAGATCATTGAAATTCAGAAGGTGGACAACGGCGAGCAGTTTGATTCCATATGCGAAACCTACCGGTTTATTTTTTTGTCGGACATGGAAAACAAATACAAAATCAAGGGCTTCATTTCCATCCCCCTGTCATGCATAGAAACCCGCACGCCCTGCCAATGCATGGTATTTTGTAATGGAGGAAACAGCGAATTCGGCTATCTGGATAAAACAGATACCGCCATGAGATGCGCTGTTTCAGGTCGCATAGTGATCGGCTGCGAACACAGAGGGGGCAGCGGCACCGAGGGAACCGATCAGTTCGGCGGCGATGATCTGAATGACGTGATCAGGCTGATTGACTTCTGCGATACGATGTTTGAATTTGCCGATATCGGTGATCTGTGCGTGGAAGGCGAGTCCAGAGGAGGACTCATGACCTACATGACCGCCCGCCGGGACAAACGAGTCAGGAAAATCATCGTCTGTTCGGGCGTCAGCGACTTGTTTGCGGCTTTCAATGAACGCGAAGATGGAATGAAAGAGGTTCTTGTCAGATGCATCGGCGGTACGCCCGAAGAAATGCCCGAAGAGTATGAAAAGCGCTCCGCTGTCTGTTGGGCGGATGAAATCAAAATCCCGATTCTCCTCATTCACAGCAAGGGAGACAAACGCGCCAATTTTGAAACACAGGCGCAAGCCATTTACGACAAGCTGAAGGACAGCACGGATTGCACGTTTATCACCTATGAGGATGATATGCACGGTTTTCACCAGGATCAAGATCCCGACGTTATCAGGGAATGGCTGGAAACACACTGAAAAAGCATACACCGATGGAATAATTCAGTCAGAAATTTCTATGGAGACGGTCAATACGTGTGTCGGAATGGGCGAAGAATCCGACACGGCGTATCAGATGATATTCCGCAGCTATACAGGCTCGTTTGTGTATTTCACTGTCGATAAGGCAAGCGGAATGTCGATGTGGAAAACGGCGCGGGGGAATTTTCTATTTACGATTATCTCAAGCGGGAAGGCTGATTTTCAACAACACAAGGCTGCTTTCATTCCCTTTATCAGAGGAAGAAAGCAGCCTTGTCTGTCTTGATTCGTAATAGAAATATTATTCAGCGTCGGTGTTGTGAATCAGAAGAATCTATGATTATTCTATCACCATCAGCCGCAATTTTTAATAGCATCTGAAAGAACCCAATGAAAAGCAATATTGACTTCCCAAAGAATTTGCTATATGATGGGAATAAATAATTGCAGGAGAGCGGTGAAAGTATGAATATTATGAAATACTTCATTGAAGGCTTGCAGGGAAGCGGCAAAAGCACACTGGCGGGGAGACTGTCGGAATTGCATCCCGAATAGACTGCCATACGGGAAGGGGATTATTCGCCCGTTGAACTCGCCTGTTGCGCTTATCTGGTAAGCGTCAAATAGCTCGTGCATTCCAATCCAGCTCAAACTGAAGTACAATAGAAAAGATCAAGGATATGGACAAGTCAAAATAAGTCTATAGAGTTGATTGGAGTAAATGATACAAGGAGAGTGCAGGAATGGAAACAGGAAGCACAAGAGCTATCAGTGAAGTAAAGCAAGAGATACGGC
>CADBZY010000048.1 GCA_902799245.1 uncultured Ruminococcus sp. | reverse complement strand
CTCGGCTCACTGATATTTTTGATTTCTTCTTTTAGTGTTTTTATATCCATGCCTCTATTTTACATCTTCTTCTAATAAAAGTAAATGCTTTTACCCTGCCATCGGTCCGCTTCTGATTGTCATCGGAACGACCATCAGCAAGGTCGGTGCGGCGATGCAGGGCTTCTCCACGCTGGCGAAGGGCATCGGCAACCTGAAACTTGCCATGACCTCCGGCACGGGGATTCTCGGCAAACTCGGCGCGGCGATCGGCGGTCTTTCCGCTCCCATCATCGCCGTGGTCGCTGTTATCGCCGTTCTGGTGGCGGCTTTCATTCATCTCTGGAACAACAACGAGGAATTCCGCAACAAGGTCATCGCGATCTGGGAGCAGGTCAAGGCGGCTTTCGTCAAATTCGGTGACGCGATCAAGACAAGGCTTGCCGCGCTGGGCATTTCCTTCAAGGATATCGTGGACTTCATTAAAACGATCTGGGACGGATTCTGCAATCTTCTCGCGCCGGTGTTTGAGGGGGCGTTCGCCGCTATCGCCGCCGTTCTGGAGGGCGTGCTGGATATTCTGGTAGGGCTGTTCGATGTGTTCGCCGGTCTGTTCACCGGCAACTGGGGGCAGGTCTGGAACGGTCTCAAGGAAATCTTCAAAGGCACATGGGACGGCATTCTCGGCATCCTGAAAGCCGCCGTCGATATGCTGGTCGGCATTGTGGATGTCTTTCTCGGCTGGTTCGGCACCGACTGGAAGACCGTCTGGAGCGGCATCAAATCCTTTTTCATTGGCATCTGGGACGGCATTGTCGGCTTTTTCTCCGGCGTATGGAACGGAATTAAAAACACCGTTTCCACTGCGGTCAACGCTGTCAAGACCGTGATCACAACCGTTTTCACGGCGATTTCCACTTTCTTTTCGAATGTATGGAATGGCATGAAAACGACAGTTTCCACCGTCTGGAATGGCATGAAAACGACAGTTTCCACCGTCTGGAATGGAATCAAAACAACCATTACCACCGTTGTCAACGCTGTGAAAACAGTCATCACAACGGTCTGGACGTCCATCAAAACGACTGTCAGCACCGTGCTTGGCGGCATCAAATCCACCGTGGAGAGCGTATGGAACGGCGTGAAAAACACAGTCGGCGGCGTGATGAACGGCATCAAAACCTCCGTTACATCGGTGTGGACTTCCATCAAAACCGCTGTTTCCAATGCCGTGGGCGGCGTAAAAAGCACGGTGTCCACGGCGTTCAACGCCATCAAAAGCACGGCGACAACCGTCTGGAACGGCATCAAGACCGCCATCACCGCGCCCATCAATTCCGCCAAGTCCGTCATCAGCGGGGCGATTGAGAAGATCAAAGGCCTGTTCAAATTCAACTGGAGCTTTCCCAAACTTAAAATGCCGCATTTCTCCTGGACGTGGAAGGACGTGGGCGGCATCGTCAAGCTGCCGAATATCAGTATTCAGTGGTACAAAAAGGCGATGGACGGCGGCATGATCCTTGACAAGCCGACCATCTTCGGGGCGAAAAACGGCAGCCTTCTCGGCGCGGGTGAAGCCGGCAGCGAAACGGTGGTCGGCACCCGCAGCCTGATGGAGATGATCAGGAGGGCGGTCGCGGGAATGAGCACCTCCACGAACATCAACTACGGCGGCGTGACCATCAACGTCTACGGCCGCGAGGGGCAGGACATCAGCGCCCTTGCCGATGAAATCGAGGAGCGCATCAATCTCGGCGTGGCAAGAAGAAACGCGGCGTTTGCGTAAGTCAGGAGGATAGCAAAATTGCATCAATTCAACTACAACGGCAGGAGCAGCGCGGACTTCGGGCTGATTCTCTCGGGCGAGGACACATGGAAAAAAGCCGTGCCGGAACTGGAACGCACCGCCATTCCGGGCAGGAACGGCGACCTGCTGCTTTCCAACAGACGGTACGGCAACGTCGGCCTGACCTATCACATCGGGATTCAGCGTGCCTTTCCCGAAAAATACGGCGCGTTCATGAATTTCCTGCTGAAAGACCCGGGGTATCATCGGCTGGAGGATTCCTACCATCCGGAGCATTACCGCGTGGCGGTGATGGACGCGGAAGTCAGTCCGAAGGTCGGCGCGTACAATGTCAGCGGCTCTTTTGACCTGACCTTTTCCTGCAAGCCGCAGCAGTATCTCAAATCCGGCGAACGCAGGCAGATTCTCACCGGCTCCGGCACGGTCTACAATCCGACGCTCTTTGACGCGCGTCCGCTGCTGCGAATTTACGGCACCGGACAGGTCATCATCGGCGACGTCACCGTGACGGTGACCGAGTGCGACGAATACACCGACATTGATTGCGAACTGGAGGACGCTTATAAAGCGAGCGTCAACAAAAACGGCTGTCTGATTCTCTCCGGCGGTGAATTTCCCGTGCTGCAGCCCGGCACGACCGGCATCATTTTCGGCGCGGGCGTTACCAAAATTGAATTGATTCCGAGGTGGTGGTGTCTGTGAAGCCGATTCTCTATCCGGCAAATGAAAGCGTATTTGTCAACAACGGTCTGGGCAGGCTTTCCGAAGCGACCAAGTGTCTTGTCACGGAGGAGCGCAACGGTCAGTACGAGCTGGAAATGGTGTATCCCATCACGGGACTGCATTACGCGGATATCTGCGAAGAACGCATTATCGCGGCGCGGCACGACGATTCGGGCGACATACAGCCCTTCCGCATTTACAAGATCACACGTCCGATGAACGGCATGGTGACGGTCTACGCGCGGCATATTTCCTACCAGCTGTCGAAGGTGACGGTCACGCCATTCACGGCGAATACCTGCGCCGACGCGCTGGAGGGAATGCTCACCCATGCGGAGGGCGACTGTCCTTTTACAATATGGACGGACAGACTTCTCGAAGCAATTTTTTCGGTGAATGTACCGTCCACCTTCCGCTCTTTATTGGGCGGCGTGTCGGGTTCTATCCTCGATGTGTTCGGTCCAGGGGAATACGAATGGGATAAATTTACGGTCAAATTCCATTCCCACAGAGGACGCGACGACAGCGTGATGATCCGCTGGGGCAAGAACATGACCGACGTCAAAAAGACCACCGATTCCGGGAGCATCTGGACGGGCGTGCTGCCCTTCTGGTCGGGCATGGATGACGCGCAGGAGCCTGTGCTGCTCATGCTGCCGGAGAAGGTGGTCTATTCCGACGCGGCGGAGGATTTCGTCTACAAGATGGTGATTCCGCTTGACTTGTCTTCTTCCTTTGAAAGTCAGCCGACCGAGGAACAGCTGCGGAACGCAGCGCAAAGATACGTCCGTAACAACGCGCACACAGGGATTCCGGCAAGCATTGAAGTGTCCTTTATCGCGCTCTGGCAGACGGAGGAATACAAGGACGTGGCACCGCTGCAAAAACTCCGGCTGTGCGATACTGTCACGGTGTATCACAAGGGACTCGGCATCGAAAACAAGGCAAAAATCGTGTCGGTGACGTATGACGTGCTTCTGGAACGCTATGAAAAAATGACGGTTGGCGAGGTGAAAACCTCTCTCGATGATTCCATCCGCACGATTTCGGAGGAAGTCAAAAAGGAAGTGCCGACCGCGACTTCCATCAACCAGGCGATCAGCCTTGCGGCGAATATCCTGACCGGCAGCCGTGGCGGCAATGTTCTCATCAATACAAATTCCAACGGTCAGCCGGTGGAAATTCTCGTGATGGATACCGACGACATCAACACCGCGTCCCATATTCTGCGAATCAACCGGGACGGCATGGCGGTCACTTACGAGGGCTATACCGGCGCGTACACAACCGTCATGGAGCTTGACGGCAGCATCGCCGCCGAATTTATCACCGGCGCGCTGGACGCTGCCATCATTAAAAAGGGTGTTCTCGCTGACCGTCAGGGCAATGTGTCATGGAACATGGTCAACGGGATTTTTAACGCAGGAAACGCTGAGATTTCCTCTCTGACAGGCGATCAACTGGCGGTGAGTGAGATTACAGCCGATACGGTAGAAGCGTCCGAAATCAGCGCGGATTCCGTTCGTTCGGGCGATGGACTGACGGGGGAATTTCATCTTCCCGGCTGTACGCTGACGGTCAGCGGAGGGATTATTACGGGTCTGGCGGAGGATGAGCCTACCGAACCGGATGAGACTACCGAACCGAATGAGCCTACCGAGCCGGATGAGCCTACCGAGCCGGATGCACCTACTGAGCCGGAACATGAAAACAATTCTGAAAATGAGGAGGGAGAAACGCCATGATCACCACACAGACAGAGCTTGACGTGTCGCCGGGCGGGATTCCGCCGACAATCCACGTCAGCCAGTACGATACTGGCAGCCGGACGCTGCTGCTTAATCTCATCTCCGGCGCTGGCGACCTGATTCTTCCGACGGGAACAAGGGCGGAGATTCGGGGCACCAAGCCGGACGGCAACGGATTCTCTTATGACTGCGCTCTCAACGGCAAGACGGCGGAAGTGTCAGTCACGGAGCAGATGACGGCGGCGGCCGGAAGGGCGGTCTGCGAGATCGTGCTTTACACAGGCACGCCGCCGCAGGAAGGCACCGAGCCGTCCGAGGATTACACGCAGCTCTGCACCGCCAATTTCTATCTGATGGTGGAAAGAGCCGCGCTCGACAAAGACACGCTTCGCTCCGGTTCGGAGATCAAACAGCTTGTCACGGTTCTTGACCGCACGGACGAACTTCTCGCGGCGGCGCAGACGATGGACGACGCCAAAGAATCCATCCGCGAGATGACCGAAAGCACGCGCTCCGATATGGCGCGGCTTGCGGAATCCACCGTGCGGACGGCGCAGGAGCTTGCCGACCAGTCGGCGGCTTCGGCAAATGCTGCGGCGCAATCCGCCGCGAGAGCTTCACAGATTCTGGAAACGGTCGAGGCAAAGGGCGAACAGCTTTCCCGGCTGTCGATCACCTCCGACACCATCGCACGGCAGGCGCTGGAACGCGCGGTCAACGCGGAGAACGAATCCTCCGAGACATCCAGCGCCGTGGCGAATATGAGCCGGGAGCTGTCGCAGCTGAGCCTTCTGACGCAGGGCAAAATCGATGACGCATACGTGGAGGACGGATTTCTCTACATGACCTCCGACGGCGATGTGGTGGTGGGACCTCTCGGTCCCTTCTCCGGAGGCGGAGGAAGCGGTGGAGGCGGCGGTTCTTCGGGCAACAACGCCAAGCTGACGCTTGCCAACAAATCCGGCTTTCTCTCCCGCACGATTGCGGACGGAGATTCCCTTCCGGTCACCATCAACTGGACGTCGCTGGAGGACGATATTCCCACCGGCAACGGCGCCATGAAGATCACGGTCGGCGGCGCGGTCAAAGCCGTCACCGACATAGCGCAGGGCGATGTGACAATCGACCTTGCGCCTTTTTTGTCGGTCGGCTCCTCCTCCGTCAAGCTCAATGTGTCGGACGTTTACGGCAACAGCCGCACGCTGAATTTTTCCATTACCGTGGTGCTGCTCACGCTCACTTCTTCCTTTGACGACGCCGTTGCCTACACCGGTCCGGTCAGTTTTCCCTACGTGCCGACCGGCAATATCAGCAAGACGGTGCATTTCCTTCTGGACGGAGGGGAAATCGGCACGGCGGTCACTTCGGTTTCGGGGCGGCAGCAGTCCTTCACTATCCCGCAGCAGCGCCACGGCGCGCACACCTTCTCCTGCTGGTTTGAAGCGGAGATCAACGGCGCGTCCGTTCGCTCCAACACGCTCTACTATGAGTTGATCTGCGTCGAGCCGATGAACCTTTCACCGATTGTCACCTGCTCCTTCACGGAGTTCACCGTGCGGCAGTACGCGACGCTGCACATCGGTTATTCCGTCTACAATCCGGCTTCAATGAACGCGGAAGTCACGGTGAAGAAGAACGGCGCGCTGCTTTCCACACAGACGGTCGGCAGGGGCAGACAGGACTTTTCCTGCCGCATGGACGAAGCGGGCGATTTTACCTTTGAAATTTCCTCCGGCGGGGTGAGCAGGAGCGTTTCCATCACCGTCACGCCTTCCGACATCGAAGCGCACGCGGAAACGGACGCGCTGGCACTCTGCCTGAAATCCGAGGGCAGGAGCAACACCGAGGAAAACCGAGCCGAATGGGTGAGCGGTGAAATTGCCGCCGTATTGACGGGCTTCAATTTTAAATCGGACGGCTGGCAGCATGATGGCGAGGGAATCACCGCGCTGCGCGTTTCGGGCGACGCGAGGGTGACTATTCCATATAAAATATTTGAAAGCGACTTCCGCACGACCGGCAAGACGATAGAACTTGAATTTGCCACGCGGCAGGTCATGGACTATGACGCGGTGATTCTCAGCTGTCTGTCAGGCGGCAGAGGACTTTTGGTCACGGCGCAGAAGGCGCAGCTCACCTCCGAGCAGTCGGAAATTGCCATGCAGTTCAAGGAGAACGAACACGTCCGCGTCAGCTTCGTGGTGGAAAAACGGTCGGAAAACCGGCTGATCTGCTGCTATATCAACGGCGTGATGTCCGGCGCGGTGCAGTATCCCGCCGGAGACGATTTTTCCCAGCGGGAGCCGGCAGGCATTTCCATCGGGAGCAGCGATTGCACCGTGGATATTTACGCCATCCGGGTCTACGACAACGACCTCACGAGGGGGCAGATTCTCGACAACATGATCGCCGACACGCAGAATATCGACACGCTGCTCTCCCGCTACCAGCGCAATCGGGTCTACGACGCTTACGGCAGCATCGTCAAGGAGCAGCTCCCGGGCAACCTGCCGTATCTCATTCTGGAATGTGACGAGCTGCCGCAGTACAAGGGCGACAAGAAGACCGTCTCCGGCTCCTTCACCGACCCGATACACACCGAGCGCAGTTTTACTTTCACCGGGGCGCAGTTTGACGTGCAGGGTACTTCCTCGCAGTATTACGAGCGCAAGAATTACAAGGGCAAATTCAAAGGCGGCTTCGTCATGGCAAACGGCAGCACCGCCGAAAAATACTGCATCAGAGAAAATTCAATTCCGGTGTCCACCTTCTGCTTCAAGGCGGACGTGGCTTCTTCCGAAGGGGCGAACAACGTGGAGCTTGTCAGGCTTTACAATGACGCCTGCCCTTACAAAACGCCCGCCGAGCGGCAGGATGACCGCGTGCGTCAGGGCATCGACGGCTTTCCCATCGTTATTTTCTGGCACAACACCGCGACGAATGAAACGGTCTTCATGGGAAAATACAACTTCAACAACGACAAATCCACGGAGGAAGTCTTCGGATTCCAGCCCGGCGATGAATCGTGGGAAGTCCGCAACAACACCTCCGACAGGGTCATTTACAAATCCTCCGATTATTCGGGGGACGACTGGCTGGGCGATTTTGAAGCGAGATTCCCCGACGAAGAACCGCCGTATTCCGACCCGGCGCAGCTGCGTGAATTTGCGGAGTGGCTTGTTTCCACCGACACAGAGAAAGCGACAGGCAGCGTACTTCCTTCACCTGTTACGTTCGGGGAAAACACCTACGACCGCGACACCGCCGCCTACCGTCTGGCGAAATTCAAAGCCGAAGCCGGGGACTACATGGAGCTGGAGAGTGCGATGTTCTACTACCTTTTCACCGAGCTTTCACCGCGCTGTTTCTCATGGTGGACTCCCGGGCAAAGAATATGTTTCCGTCATTCATGGGAGGTGATATTTCGGAATGAAAAAAAAGATCGTTTTTCTGCCTTACGACTTCGACACCGCCATCGGCATCAACAATGAGGGCGCGCTGGTATTCGGCTATGATCTGGAGGACATCGACACGACCGAAGGCGGCGCGGACGTATTCAACGGTCAGCAGTCGGTTCTCTGGAAGAATATGCGCGCGTCGTTCTTTGACGAGATGAAGGCGATGTACCAGCGTCTTCGTTCCACCGGTGCGCTGTCCTATGAAAAGGTCGAGAAAATGTTCGAGGAACATCAGGGCAAATGGCCGGAGGCAATTTTCAACGAGGACGCATGGTTCAAGTACCTTGCGCCTTTGGTGGAGAAGGGCAACGCCTCCTATCTCTCCATGCTGCAAGGGTCGAAAGCGGAGCAGCGCAAGTGGTGGCTTTACAACCGTTTCCGCTACATCGATTCCAAATACAACGCAGGCGACAGCCTGTCGGATGTCATCACTCTGCGCGGCTACGCAAAGGACAACATCACCATTCAGCCATATGCAGATGTCTATGTATCTGTCAAGTACGGCTCGTATCTGGTGCAGGAACGCTCGGCGAGAAATACACGCACCACGCTGACCTGTCCGCTTGACAGCGTGAACGACACGGAAATCTACATCTATTCCGCGTCCCAGCTCGCCGATGTGGGCGACCTTTCGGGGCTGAAGGTGGGATACGCGGATTTCTCCAAAGCGGCAAAGCTGCAGCGGCTGAAATTGGGTGATTCATCGGCGGAGTATGCCAACGGCAATCTCACCGAGCTGTATCTCGGCAACAATGAATTGCTACGCACAATCGATATCCGCCACTGTCCGGCACTGACGCAGGCGGTCGATCTCTCCGGCTGCGGCAATCTGGAACACATCTGGTTTGACGGCACCTCCGTCACGGGTCTGGAGCTGCCGGATGGCGGCGTCATCAAAACGCTGCATCTTCCCGCGTCGGTCACCAGCCTGTCGGTCATCGGACATCCGGGCATTACCGACTTTTCGCTTGCCGGAACAACCAATCTCACCACCTTGCGCTTGGAAAACATCGGCGGCATCGATTCTCTTGAACTGGTCAATTCCATTCCGTCCGGCTGCCGCGTGAGGATGGTCGGCTTTGACTGGACGGTGGAAAACGACGCTGCGCTTTCTGATCTCAAATCAACGCTCGACACCATGCGCGGTCTGAGTGAAAGCGGAGGGAATGAGGATTCCGCCCGGCTTGACGGCACCATTCACATTGACAGCATTACCGGCGCGACGCTGAAAGAGTTTAAGGACAGCTACCCCGATGTGAAGATCATCTATCAGCACATCACGAGCAAGTGCTACTACTACAATTACGACGGAACCGTGCTGCTCTACACAGCAACCGCGTCGGAAAACGGCAACGTCAATTTTTCCGGCAGCACGCCCACGAAGCCGTCCACCGCGGCCGAGAATTTCGCCTTCAAGGGCTGGGCACGGGAGATCGACGAAGAATGCGATCCCACGGCGCAGAGCAAGGTGGTGGAGGACCGCTATCTCTACGCAGTGTTCACCGCTTCGGTGAGAACCTATACCGTCAAATTCTGTGTCGGCAGCACCGTTTTGCAGACCAAAACCAACGTGCCCTACGGCGGCAGCATCTACTATGACGGCGAGGTACCCCGGAACACCGCCGCCGACGACCCGGACGATTATGAATTTTCCGGCTGGGACAGACTCGCCGAGAACATTCAAGGCAACGTCACCTGCAAGGCGCAGTTCAATTACATCGGTCTGAGCTACAAGCATTTTCTGGACGGCACGATTTCCGGCGATTATGTCAACGACCGCGTCACTTCCGTGGGGGATTACGGTTTCTACAGTCTCGATTCGCTCACGTCCGTGTCGCTTCCCAACGCCACCTATACCGGCAGAATGGCGTTCGGCTCGGATTCCTACTCGGGTTACAAGCTGACTTCCATCTCGCTTCCCAATGTCAGAACCGCCGCCGATTACGCTTTTCACAATGTGCGTTCGATGAAAACCATCGAGATCGGCAACCTCGAAACGCTGGGACAACGCGCCTTTTACGGCTGTTCCGCGCTCACCTCCATCCGCATACCGAAGGTCAGCGTCATCTCCGATTATTCGTTCAGCGGATGCAGCGTGCTTGCGTCCGCCGATATTTCCGGCGCAACGGCAATCAAGACAAACGCCTTCTACTACTGCAAGATGCTCTCCGAAATAACCGTTCCGGCGGCGGTGACGGAAATCGGCTCCTACGCCTTCCAGCATTGCGACAGCCTGAAAACGGTTTACTTCATGGGCAAGCCGGCGATTTACAGCAACGCTTTTTACCAGTGTACCGGCATTGAGGATATTTATGTTTCATGGAATTACAATGAAGTCAGCGGTGCGCCGTGGGGCGCGGAAAACGCGACCATTCATTATCTGGGCGAGGGCTGGAAGGACACGCTCTTTCCGTCCGGCGACTAACAGGGAGGTCTGATATTTTATGGCTGTTGTGGAAAAAACAATCGACATCATCGGGGACGAGGCGTTCTGCGATATTCTCATCAGCAGAACCATTCCGGATGGAATGCCGGTGGATTTTTACGATGAAGCGGTCAAGAAGCTGCGCGTCCGCGCCATCACCTGCATTGACCGGCTGGAGTCGGTGCGCTTTCCGAACGTGACGGATGTAAGAACCTACGGTATATCGGAAAATCCCGCGCTGAAAAGAATTTCCCTGCCGGCGTGCAGAACGCTCGGCTCCAACAGTCTGAGGGGCAATCCCGTGCTGGAGGAAGTGGACGCGCCGCTTGTCACCTCGTCGGGGGAATTTTTCTTGGAAGGAAGCCGCGTCCTTACGTCCGTGTCCTTTCCGAACATGACGACGACCGGCTCCGGGGCATTCTACTGCTGCTATGCGCTGGCGGAGGTCAATCTGCCGAAGCTGAAATCCGTGCCGTCCTATATGTTCATCTCCTGCACATCGCTCGAACAGCTCGACCTGCCGTCCGTCACGTCCATCTCCAACGAAGCGTTCAAAAACTGCTCCTCTTTGATGACGGTCAACATCGGTCCGGGCATCAAAACCATCTCGGCGACCGCCTTTGAAAACACGCCGGACGGCATGGTCATCAATCTCCCGGTGGCGGAGGGAGCCGTTGCCAACGCGCCTTGGGGAGCGACGAACGCGGTTATTCATTACAACACACCCTATTCCGGGAATGTCCCTATTCCGGATTAAGGTGTATTTACACCTATTTTAGAAATGAGGGTTTGAAAAAATGAAGGAATTCTGGAACATCATTCAGGTCATTATCGCGGGAATCGGGGGCTGGCTGGGCTGGTTCCTCGGAGAAAGCGACGGGCTGCTTTATACGCTGATCGCTTTTGTCGCGGTGGATTACATCACCGGCGTGATGTGCGCCGTCGCCGACAAAAAGCTGTCCTCGCAGGTCGGCTTCAAGGGCATCTGCCGCAAGGTGCTGATCTTTGCGCTGGTGGGTATCGGGCACATGCTCGACACGCAGGTGATCGGCGCGGGTTCGGTTCTCCGCACGGCGGTGATCTTCTTCTATCTTTCCAACGAGGGCGTTTCGCTCATCGAAAACACCGCCCATCTCGGTCTGCCCGTACCCGAAAAAATCAAGGAAGTTCTGTCGCAGCTGCACGACAAAGAGCATCAGAAAAAGAATTCATAACGGAGGGCGAAGGGCATGACGGACAAAGTGACGCGCGGCACCACGCCGACCATCTGCTTTACCTACACCGATGTGGACACCTCGCGCATAACCGCCGCCTACATGACCATGCGGCAGAGAAGGCAGGTCGTTGCGGAGAAGGAACTGTACCAAGCGACGGTGACGGAGGGGCGGCTACTCTGGACGCTGACGCAGGAGGAGACGCTTCTGCTCAGACCCGGTTATGATGTGGAAATTCAATGCCGCTACCGTCTGGATGACGGCACCGCCGGGGCAAGCGATATCTTCTGTCTTGCCGCTTCGGATATTCTGAAGGAAGGTGTAGTCTGATGACGACGCTCAGCGCGGGCAGACTGGAAGTGATTACGCTGAACGGACAGGCAGGCGTTTTCACCGCCATCAGCGACAGCTCCATTCCGGTCTACAGCGGTCAGCACCATGTCATTCCGAATACGGAGGGGCAGGAGCTTCCCACCAAAAATACAAGACTGACACGGAATATCACCGTCGCAGCCGTGCCGTATTACGAAACAAATAATCAGAACGGCACGACGGTGTATATCGCGGAAAACACGGAGGATGAATAACAAATGGCAGTCAACAAGGTTATCTACGGCGGAAGAACACTCATCGACCTGACGGGCGACACGGTCACCGCCGACAAGCTGCTCACCGGCTTCACCGCCCACGACAAGAGCGGTGCGGTCATCGAGGGCGGATGCACATTCGACAGCGACACAGGGGACGACACCGCCGCCGTCGCGGAGATTCTCAGCGGAAGGACGGCGCACGCCAGAGGAAAGCAGCTCACCGGCACCATGCCGAATCGCGGTGCGGTGACGGGCGTGATCTCGACAACTGACGGAAGATACACCGTGCCGCAGGGCTATCACGACGGCAGCGGCAGCGTCGGCATTGACGCGACGGAACAGAGCAAGATCGTCGCGCAGAACATCCGCGAGGGCGTGACCATTCTCGGCGTGACCGGCGCGATGTCGGGTCAGGAGGACGTTCACGCCCAAAGTAGGACGGTGACGCCTTCCGCATCGGCGCAGACGATCACGCCGGAAACCGACTACAATTACCTCTCACAGGTGACGGTGGAGGCGATTCCCTACGCCGAGTCGGAGAACAGCGCCGGCGGTCTGACCGTCACCATCGCGGGGTGACGGCATGGCGGTGAACAAGGTGGTCTACAACGGCAGCACGCTGGTTGACCTGACCGACACGACTGCACAGACGGATGACGTGAAGGCGGGCAAGGTATTCTACAGCGCGTCGGGCGAGCGCAGCGTCGGCAGCGGGAGCGGTTCGGAGCCTGTGAATTACGCATCTTCCCAGACCGTCGCCGGACCTGCCGACAAGGCGGTTTCCATTCCCTTCGGGCAGGTTGCCGCCGATTCGGTGAGTACGGCGTTTACCGCCGAAATTGAGGGCATTGCGGAGCTTAGGGACGGAATCTGCGTCATGCTAAAAAACGGCGTCGTCACCTCCGCTTCAGGCTGGACGCTGAACATCAACGGTCTCGGCGCAAAACCGGTCTACAGCACGATGGGAGCCACCACGCGCATCACCACGACATTCAATGTCAATTACACGATGCTTTTTATCTACAATTCCACCCGCGTTTCCGGCGGCTGCTGGGATATGTACTACGGCTACAATGCCGGTTACACCAACAATGTGTCGCAGGGGCAGGGCTACGCCGTCAGCACGAGCAGCGCCAAGGCGTGTACCGCGACGCTCTCATCCTATGCGCTGGTTTCCCATGGAATTGTAGCGGTTCGCTTTGCCAACGCCGTTCCAGCCGGAGCGACGCTCAACATCAACAGCAAGGGCGCAAAGGCGATCTACTATCGCGGCGCGGCGATTGCGGAGGGCGTGATCAGAGCCGGGGACGTCGCCACTTTCAT
This sequence comes from uncultured Ruminococcus sp., assembly GCA_902799245.1. Classification (GTDB taxonomy): domain Bacteria; phylum Bacillota; class Clostridia; order Oscillospirales; family Acutalibacteraceae; genus RUG762. The sequence continues at coordinate 5,711 of CADBZY010000048.1, read as the reverse complement.
CTACAACGGCAGCCAGTACATTCTGCTTGGAATCGACAGGAATGCCGCACTGCCGGAGAAGCTGAGTGACCTCACCAACGACATTTACACCACGCACACCATGACGATCACTTACGCCGACGGTACGACTGAAAGCATTGAGGTGATGGCGGCGAGATGAGTATTTTCGATAACGCGGATGAAATTACCATTGACGGAAAAGACGTATTAAAAATAGAATTGGACGGCGTGACGGTCTGGGAGAAGGTCATGGAGATCACGCCCACGAAAATACACCTCACGCTGACCTCCACGCTGAAACAACAGCTTTCCTTCATTTATTCCGGCAGCGGTGAAATCGACTGGGGCGACGGTTCGGAAGTCGCGCCATTTTCCGGCTCCACAACGGGAAGTTTTCAGCACACCTATCCGCAGGCGGGAGATTATGTGGTGAAGGTCAGAATGGAAAGAGGCGGACTCTGGATTCCCGGAACCTACATGGCGTCTTTGCTGGGCATTTCCATGTTTTCCTTCAGCAATGACGGCAGCAAGTCCCAGAGCAGTCCGCAGCTCACGGCGGTGGAATTCGGAGACGGCGCGGCGCTTTACCGCTCCGGCAAATCCTCCGGCTATGCCTTTGCGGGATGTATTTCCCTGACCGAATTTAATCTGCCGGAGGGTGAAACAACCGTGCCGACCTCCACCTTTCAGGACTGCGTCGCGCTGCAAAATGTGATCTTCCCGAAGAGCGTCACCGCCATCGAAGCCTACGCCTTCGCCCGGTGCGCGGCGCTCTCGCCGGCATTGGAGATGCCATTCCAGCGGATAGCCGCCTGTGCCTTCCGTGGCTGCACGGGGCTTGAAAAGGTATGGCTGCGGAGCAGCGTGGCAACGCTGGAAGAATCGTCCGAAAAGAGCAACAACACGGTCAGTGCCTACACCGGACCGTTCTACGGATGCTCGCCGTCGCTGGTGATCTACTGCGAAGCGGACGAAAAGCCGTCCGGCTGGAGCGAACATTGGAATGTGTATGAAGGCACGGACAAATTTCTCACGGTGGTATGGGGACAGAAAACCCGCCCGTGGTAAGGAGGTATTTTTTATTGGAAATTTTCAGAACAAGTGACGCGGAACAGGCGATGCAATTCGCGCAGGAAAGTCTGGAAGGGCTTCACGGCAAGGAGACGCTCGACCTGTTTTTCAATCAGTCGATGTTTTTGCAGACCGGGGTGCTTCATTCAAGCGACTGCGAAACCGCACGGAATCTCGGCATTCCTGTGTGGCAGGCGGGACATCTCGGCGGGAGTATCGTCTGCTTCCCGGGCGATCTCAGCATCTGCCTGACGACGTGGGGCGATACGGTTCCCGATTTCGGAAAGAAGTGTATGCAGGCGTGTATCGACGCGCTCAGCGAAAGGCACATTTACCTGACGCTGGAAGGCAACGACGTTCTCGCCCGGCACAAAAAGGTGGCAAGCTGGGCGAAGAGCCATTCCATTTCCGGCTGGGTGCAGACTGTGGCGCATTTCAGCGTGACGGTGGACGTCGATCTGATCAGAATGCTCTGCACCAAGCCGATGAACAAAATTCCCGGCGCGCTGAAGGATTACGGCATTACCGCAGACGAGCTGTGGCAACGCATCTCCGCGCTGACGGGAATCAAAGAATGAAGGGGGATTTTTCAATTATGGCAACAAATTACACCAACAGTCCGCTGGTCGGATATACCCGGCTGGTGGACAAACATTCCGGCGAGAGGACGCACGCCATCGACCGCATCACGCCGCACTGTGTGGTGGGACAGGTGACGGCTGCAAGGCTGGGGGACATCTTTTCCGGGACAAGGGCGGTTTCATCCAATTACGGCATTGCGCTGGACGGCACGGTCGGCCTGTATGTGGAGGAAAAGAACCGCTCGTGGTGTTCGTCCTCGAATGCCAACGATCAGAGAGCGATCACCATCGAGTGTGCGTCCGACCCGAAGCCGCCCTACGCCTTCAAGCCGGTTGTCTACGAAACGCTGGTGCAACTCTGCATCGACATATGCAAGCGCAACGGCAAAAAGAAGCTGCTTTGGTTTGGGGACAAAACCAAGTCGCTCACCTACAATCCCAAGCCGGATGAAATGGTGCTGACCGTCCACCGCTGGTTTGCCAACAAATCCTGCCCGGGCGACTGGCTGTATGCACGCATGGACGACCTTGCACGGAAGGTCACCGCCGCGCTGAACGAACCCACCGCACCGACTCCCAAGCCGACCGCAAAATGCCCATACGCAGAGCCGAAAACGGCTGTCCGCTACGGCGCAAGGGGCAACGGCGTGAAATGGGTGCAATGGCATCTGAACAAAGCGGCAGGAGAGAAGCTCGACGTCGACGGTCACTTCGGTGTACTGACGAAAGCAGCCGTTCTCTCCTTCCAGCGCAAGCACCGCCTCGCCGCCGATTCCATCGTCGGCAGCAAGACCCGCGCCGCATTGAAAAAAGCTTTATGATACAACGAAGCCCGCAGGCTGTCGCTCGAATGTCGAGGGATGGTCTGCGGGCCTTTTGTGTATTTTCAAATTTACATTTTCGACGATCACTTTACGGTGGATTTTTATCCGGCAACAATTAACATTGAAGCATAAATCAAGGCTCCCTACTGCCGCTGATGCAGTGAGGGAGCCTATGTGTTAATTTCATATTTCTTTTTTGAGCATGATGATTTCGCTCGTTCTGTATTCTTCAATAAATCCATGATTTAGGAACATTGTGATGGCAGGATTATCTGTGGCGATATCGTCATACAGGACTTTTATTCCATTCTTCTTAGCAACACTACACAGCAGCTCCAAACCAGTGCCACCATAACCTTTTCCTCGGTATGGAGAATGGACTATGACATCTGCGACATAAAGGTTTCGATTGCTATCGTAATGATAGGCAATCTCTCCGATAAAACGGCCGCTGTTATCCTTCAAATATCTATAGTAACGTCTGTTCTCATGATTTACGATCCAGAAATCATACCAGTCATGCCATTCTTCTTTTGGGAAAGGAATTGTCCCTCCCCATGCGTGGTTATACGACATTGTTTCCGGGTCTGCCATCATTACCTGCCTGAACCAGAGGTCTTCCAAAGATGGCTCATAGAGCGTAATGAGAATTTTCCAATCCTCTCTCGTCATCAAATTGACGTGCCCTTTTCGTGTCTCGCTCATCTGCGGCACAGGTGCATCTTCAGTAGTCCATTGATACTTGAATCCCAGCTTTTCCTGTACACGCTTAGACTTATCATTCCCTTCGTAGTAGCCGCACCAGACACGAGCAAGATTTAACTCCTCAAAGGCGTGACGCAGCAGCTCTCTTGCCGCCTCCGGCACAAGGCCTCGTCCCCAATAGGGAACGCCCAGCCAGTAGCCAAGCTCCGCTTCATCATCCTTTTCGGCAAGGTCGTTGTGGTGAAGACCGATGCTGCCAATGGGAAGCCCGGTTTCCTTCAGTACGATGGCATAGGTCTCCGGTACCATCAGAATGTCCCGGATGACCTGTCGGCTGGTCTCAACGCTGGTATGGACCGGCCAACCGGCTATCGGCCCTACCTGAGGGTCTTTTGCGTATTTATAGCATTCCTCTGCATCTGACTCTTCCCACGGGCGGAGAATGAGTCTTTCAGTTTCTAAAACCATTGCTTTTTCTTCCTTTCTGCGCTCCCCGACGCCGCTGATGGAAGTGCGGGAGCCATTTTTCCGACATTCAAATCACAGCCATAACCTGCCGTTATCCAAATCACTAACTCAACCCTGCAATTAAAATTATACCGCACATTTCATTTATATGTCAACAATAATATAGCCGTCCGTCAGATGATGATCACTTCATCCCACGGACGGCTGATAGTTTTATAATCTTCACTTCAATCCCTTTGCAAGGCTGATCAGGTTCCGGAGTTGGTCGCTGCTGAGTCGCTTTGCCGCTTCGGTTAATTCGGAGATCATCATCGGATTGACCGTGTCGGTGTCAAAGAATTCCTTCGGCGTAATTTCGAGGTATTCACAGATATAGAAGAACGCCTGCATGGAAGGGAGGTTGATGCCGTTCTCAATGTTGTTGATATAACCCGCGCTCTGACCGATAGATAAGCTCATATCTCTTGCCGAAACGCCTTTGTTGATCCGCAGGGCGGCAAGCCGCCGGGAAAACTCCTGCTTGTTCAAGTCAATCACCACCTTGCGTATAATTTTACTATACACAGGGTAGTATTCTATCCAGCTCATCTATCAATTCTCGTTGACATATCTATTTAAAGTAGTTATAATATCTTTATAGATACACTATAAATAGATGTGGAATGATAAAATGACGGCGTGTTGCGGTTTCGGGCATAGGGATGTATTGGAGAAAATAGACGATGCTGTATATGCGGCGGTGTTGAAGGCGGCAGAGCGGGGCTGCGATATCTTCTACACAGGAGCGATGGGTGAATTTGACAGCCTGTTTTCTTCCGCCGTCCGCAAGGTCAAAAAGACCTATCCGAAGATAAAGCTGATCTGTGTCAAGCCTTACTTCACAAATGACCTCAATATAAACGGTGAGTATTATTCCGCCCTATACGATGACGTCATCATTCCCGATGAATTGGCGGATATTCACCCCAAAGCCGCCATCAAATACCGCAACCGCTGGATGATCGACCACAGCGATATTGTCCTGATTTATACCAAACGCACCTACGGCGGCGCGTATGAGGCGAGAAAATATGCGGAAAGAATTGGGAAGGAGGTCGTATATATCTGAGCAAAGTGATAATGAAAAAACTTGAAATATTCAAAAAGATATGGTATGAATAATAGTAGCCTGACGTTGGAGGGATTACACATATGGTTGACAAATATAAGGTCGTCACCCTGTGCGGCAGCGCGAGGTTCAAGGATGAATTCATAGCAGTAGAAAAGCGGCTGACCTTGGAGGGTAATATTGTTCTCAGCGTCGGCTTTTTCGGTGAAGTCGGAGACAGCGCAAAGGAAATGCTGGACGATATTCACAAGCGCAAGATTGATATGGCTGACGAGATACTTGTTATCAATGTTGACGGTTATATCGGTTCTTCCACCCAATCCGAAATTGAATACGCCAAGGCAGCCGGAAAGCCTGTCCGGTATCTGGAAAACCATGAGGATTGCTTTATTCCGTGCATTGATCTTGATGAGGCGATGGCAAAGCTGAAAACGCTGGAGAAGGATATCCGCCGCTATTTTGAAGTCATGCGGATGGCGGAAACGCCGGAAAATCCCGAATTTCGGAAAAAGTTTAACGCCTTTTACCGGGTAAGACGGGATGAAGCATGGAGGTCAGAATTCTATCAGCTCATGGAGGATTTCAGGAAAAAAGACGACCCATACTTCGGAGAAGTCCTGCTGCGCCTTCACCAGCGGACAGGGCAGATCGAGCCGTCGTTTGCCAGTAAAATGCTGGCGACCCTCAACGCAGATATGCCGATATGGGACAGCAATATTTTGAGGGTGCTTCATCTGAAATTGACCGGGACTACGCCGGAATTAAAGCTATCCAACGCAGTGGTTCTTTACGATAAAATCCGCCGGTGGTATCAGGACTTTTTGCAAACGGAAACCGCCCGGGGTATTCTTCAAACTATAAATGAGCATAAAAGCGAAGCAATCGTCAAAATGCACGAAGGGGAATTAAGCGACCATAGCCAAAAGGGCAGACTTTTCCCCGCCATTTTGGGCA
>CADBZY010000047.1 GCA_902799245.1 uncultured Ruminococcus sp. | reverse complement strand
CGGAATCATAGTCGGGACAGCCCGAACAGAAGATGTCGCAGGGGTTGATTTCGTCCGTCATATCGTCAAGATCGTCGTCAAAATCATCATCACAACCGTAGGTCTTGCCATTCTGAATCAAACGCAGTGGCTCCGGTTCGACGCTGACATTGACAATATCGTCGCTGCCGAAGTGCATGGCGTTGGTATCGTATATGACGATTTCCGCCTTCGTGACCGCATCGTTTTTGTTGTGCGCCATGACCTTCATCAGCTTTTTGCAGCTTACTGTCACACCAATCGTGTACTGTTTCATCAAGAAAATCCCTCTCTTTCTCGCTCAAAAAATGGAAAAAAAAATTCATTACCTGCCGGAAAAGGCTCGTACAATCAATGGACATTCCCCCTTTCACTGAAAATGGGCAACAAAAAAAGCGCCACCTTTGTAAAAAGATGACGCTCTGTGCGTGTATGGTATTGGGTTATTGTGACACATCAAATCGTAGCGCAAAGATATGTGTACATGACTTCTTTTAATTCCTTTCCTCCAATTGTATCATTCATGTACTCACCGGAGCAGGTAAATCCGTTTCTCTCATAGAACCTTCTGGCTCTACTGTTTCCCTCTAAAACCCATAGTAGGATTCTGTGAAAGCCAAGTTTTTTTAATTCTTCGACGCATTTTTTCAAAAGGAATGTCCCATATCCCTTGCCGATATACTCCGGCAGAAAGTATATGGAAACAATCTCGCCGTAGTCGCTGTATTTCTCCCATCTGGATTTGCAGATTCCCGCGGTACCTATGATGAGTCCGTTTTCGAGTAAAACAAGGCTCTTCATTCCGTTTTTTGTGATACTGTTTGCCCAACGACCGGTTGGAATACTGTCAAGGTAATCCTGCGGAATGATATTTTGATAGGCATATTTCCAGCTTCTTTCATAGATATTGCTGATGGCAAGCAGACTATCATCTGGTCTGACGTAGCGTATTTCCATTTAGCTATCTTCCTCTCTCATAATTTGTACTGCATAAAATTTTCATTCTTTACAAATCCAAAATTGCTGTACAGTAATACGCCCATATCAGAGGCGGTAATCTGAACGGTACCGCAGCCGCATTCTCTTGCCTCATTGACGATCCGTGAAAGCAATTCCTTTGCAATGCCTTTTCTTCGGTAAGTCTTGTCTGTAAACATACTTGACAAAAGACCTATTTTCCCGCTTGGGCATCCGAAATAAGGCGGCTTTTCCACAATGGATAGCCCGCTTGTTCCAATGATTCTGTCTTCATCTAACGCAATCCACGAGATAAACGTGCCATCTGCCATGTGCCGCCGGTAATAATCTTTTAAGGCGGGTTCAAGATCGATCTGCTCATTTGCGCCTTCTTCACGCAATTGTCTGATTCTCATTGCGATAAAGATAGCAAGGTCCTGTTCTTTTAATCGCCTGTAAGAAATCTCCATACTCACATTTACACCTCTGAACATTTTGATTTACAAATCTGATTCCATCGTTCTCTTGTAATGGAATAGACAACTGTAATTCCGTTCTTTTCGTCAGGATATTGCTGATAGAACGTCATTCCGATGGATTTTGCGGTTGCTATGGAGGCGACATTGGAGTATTTCATATAGGAACATACAAAATCGAAGTTCTTATTTTCAAAAGCCCAATTCCTGCAAGCGATGGCAGCTTCCTTGGCGTAACCGCGATACCAGAAGTTTTTATTGATGTGGTAGCCGATTTCAGGAAGAGAATGCCCATTGATATTCTGCATGGTTACGCCACAATCTCCGATCACTTCGCTGCTTTCTTTCAGTGTGACCACAAGCAATCCCATGTTATAGCTTTCATAGTATTGTTGGTTCCATTCAATCCATTGTCTGACTTTCGCCTCGTCAAATGGGTGCGGATAATATTTCATTGTCTCCGCGTCAGAGAAGATTTCATATAGCTTTTCAAAATCATCATCACACATTTCACGGAGGATAAGCCTTGGTGTTTCAATTTTCATATTTCGTAGAATACCTCAATATTAACCGTTGTTATACGTTTTCGCTTACTACTCTGCAAGGGTTGCCGTATGCAACTTTATTCGACGGAATGCTTTTGGTAACGACGCTACCTGCTCCGATCACGACATTATCTCCAATCGCCACGCCGGGCAGAATGATGACGCCTCCGCCAATCCATACGTTGTCGCCAATGATGACCGGAGCCGACCGCGTTTTGCAAAAGGCAAAGGAGCCGTCAGGTTTTGGTTTGCCGAATCGGTCTGCCGCGTTGGTCGGGTGAAAGGCGGTATAGATTTGCACGTTGGGGGCAATCAAGGCATTATCCCCGATGATAATCTGATTCGCGTCCCAAAAAGTGCAGTTCAGATTGACTTCGCAATTGTTTCCAAAGAAAATATTATTGCCGTAATCGACATAAAAAGGAGCCGTAATCCAAAGATTGTTTCCCTTTCCTCACAGCAATTCGGACAGCACTTTTTCTTTCCGTTCTAAGTCCTCTGAGGCAATAGAATTATATTCCCTCGTCAAATCTTTGGCTTTGTTCCATCTTTCCAGCAGTTCTTTATCACCGCAGTCATACAACTGCCCTGCCAGCATTTTCTCTCGTTCTGTCATTTGGAAACGCTCCTTGCATGATAAATCCGAATATATCCTCTGCTTTTATCCCCTCTGAAAAACTATTCCTCTGCAAAATCCGTATCCAATGCCACTTGTAATTGAATGTCAGGGAATTCCTTCTGCACATCTGAAACCACCTCAGCATATACGGCTTTGCGATCTCCCGCTTCAAAACTGACCACAATATCGAAGCGCATCGTCTTTTGCTTTTTGTCCCAATAAAAGCCGTGCATTTGTGTCACGTATTCATGTGCAAATACAATTTCCCGCACTTTCTGTCGCGCCTGAATGATTTCCTCGTCCTGCGTGTTGACAGAATATACTCCGATTGCCGTAAGGATAACATGATGTTCTTCCATCACTTTCATTGTGATTTCACGAATTAACTGATCCAACTCATTTGCGGAAAAAGTATCCAGCACTTCGATATGAATCGAACCGTTCCAAGAATCCGGTCCGTAATTATTCAGCACAAGATCATACGCTCCATGAACCTCCGGAAAACCTGTGACCGTCTGCTTGATACTTCTTGCCAGTTCAGCATCATTTTGTTCTCCGAGAATCTGAGAAACGGTATCGCGAAGCATTTCCGCGCCGGATTTTATGATAACGATGGAAATAATTGCGCCGAGCCACGCCTCCAAAGACACCTGGAAAATCAGAAATATGCCGGCTGCAACGAGCGTAGAAGCCGAAATAACGGAATCCAGAGTGGCGTCTTCTCCCGAATTGACCAAAGAATCAGAATTTACCTTTTTTCCTATTCCTTTGACATAACGCCCAAGAAGAATCTTCACTGCGACAGCAACAGCCACAATAATCAGAGAAGCAGCGTTATAATCGGGTGTTTCAGGCTTGATGATCTGCTTAACGGATTCCACAAACGACGTCACGCCTGCATAAAGCACAATGACAGAGATGAGCATGGCACTCATATACTCAATGCGGCCATAGCCGAAGGGATGTTTCTTATCCGGTTCCCTTCCCGCTAATTTGGTTCCAACGATAGTAATTAAGGAACTGCCCGCGTCTGAGATGTTGTTTACCGCATCCAGTACAATAGCGATGGAATTTGTCAGAATACCCACGACTGCCTTAAAACCCGCAAGAAACACATTCGCTATAATCCCGATGGCGCTGGTTTTGACAATTGTTTTTTCACGGGAGATATTAGTCTCATTCGCATTAAATTCTGAAACATTCATATGATATTTTCCTCCAATAACTTGATTAGTTTTCTATTTCAAAAACATTCTACCACACCAATCAGCCAAAGTCAATCCATATCACCTGACGGATTCATGGCTTGTTTTTGCTGTCGGAACACCAAGATACAGCCGCAGGAAATCGTTGAAATCCTTGCCGCGGGGCGGTGTATCGTCGATGATTTCCCACCTGTCACGCATGATTTCTTTAAGCGCGGCGGTACTCCATCGCCCTGCGCGGTCGTTGTCAAGGTGCAGAATAACGGTGTGAATCTGCGGATTTTCTGTCAAGAATTTCTCCAGCGAAACGGGAATTTTGCTCTCGCTGATGTTTCTTTGCGGCTGATACACGCCCGATAACGACAGCAGATTTTCCGCACGGTAGTCCTTTCCCTGACATTTCAGGTAGGTGGCATAGGACAGTAAATCAATCGCGGCTTCAAACAAATGCACTGAATCGGTGGGATGCTTGGCAAGCAGGCGGAAGGAATATCGCTTGTCGCTGCCGGAGGCGTCGCCCTTGAAGCTGCCTGTGGTGCTGCGGCAACCGGCATAGCGCGGCGTTCCGTCCCCGTCCTTGCCGATGAAAATCGCGTTGTGATACCTCGCGCTCTCGTAAAGTATGCCCTCGGCAATGCAGTCCCGAATGAGTTTCAGATCAATTCCGCGAGCGAAAAGGTATTGAATTACCCTGTCATTGCTGCCGTTTTTCGGCGGCAGGAGCAGCACTTTTTCAGTCGCAGGCTTGTCACTTTGCTCTGTGCGGAATGGCTGAGAATGCTGCACCGTGCCGCCGGTGAGCAGCAGCACCGCATCCTGAAAGCGGTATTGTCTGCACTTCATGAGATAATCAATCGCATTTTTGCCGCCAAATCCGCGCGACCACCAAAACCATTTTCCGTTGGACATTTTCAAACTGTCATGCTCGTTGGTGCAGTAAACGCCCGATGACAGACGCTTCAATTGCCCCGGCTCAAACATCTCAAAGTAAGTCGGCAGGTCAATCTCCCGCGCCTTTTCCACCAACTCCGGCGGAACATAATTCGGATTGCTCATGAATCTTCACTTCCTTTCGCTGTATTCCTATGTAAAAAGGCGACGCCGGATTGGGTTCCGACATCGCCCTTTTTCGATCAAAATAATCCTGCTTTTTTCAGATACCCTACGCCGTCATAACAGCCGCGCAGATAAATTGCCTCTTGCTGCATGACTGTCAGCCTGCTCTGCACGGTGAGAATTTTCAGAAGCGCATCGCATTCTTCGTCCGTCAGATCGCAGGATTTGTCGCTGTCCAGTACGGACTGCACCTTCGGGTACTGCTCATACAGTATCCCGATCTGCTTTTCCATTTCGCGGTAAGCGGGATTGCTCTTGCGGAGCTTGCCGATAATGCAGCTCCAGTAATCCGCGAATGCATCGCTGCGCACGTCAATCAGCGTTTCAAACTGAATTTCCTTTTCCATCAATATCATGCCTCCGATGTTTTTTTTCATCATATACCATATATTATGGAAAAACAAATGTGCAAACGCCAATATCAGCGGGCTTGACAAACGGATTTTTTCGTGCTTGCACCGCCGCCGTCCTGCTCCGATTCGGTATCCATCACGGGCTGTTCGCCCTGCTTGGCGTTGAGCGCGATATTCAATTCGTTCAGCCGTTCGCTCTTTTCCCGTAATTCCTCTTCCTGCGCAAAAGGCTTTTCCAACTCCGCTTTGGCGTTCTCCAACTGCGCCTGCGTGTCTGCAAGCACCGTCCGCCCCGCCTCCAGCTTCTTCGGAATACGCGCGATTTCATTGTCCAAACGGATAATATTGCCGTGTGCATCGCTGCCCAGCTCCACCGAATGCTTGGTTTTACCCGCCAGCATGAGATAATAACGATTGAACACATTGTCGTATCGCGTTTCCAGACGGAAGCCGCGATAACCGCCGATGGTGACGGATTCGGTAGACGTGTTCTTCTGACACAGCGAAATCAGCATGGTTCCCGCGTCGGCTTTTTCATCGTACACAATGCCGCCGAGCGTCATACTGGCAAATTTACCGTCAGCGGGCGGCGGGTTCTGCTGGGCTGTGGCGGCGTCTTGTTCCAATGAGGCAATGTGCTGTTCACACTCCCGAAGCGTCTTGGGATAGTATTTCAGCACCTTGTCCTCCAGCGCAAAATGCTCACTGAGATAGCTCTGCTTGAGGACGCGGAGCTTGGAAACCTGAATATCCAGATCCATTTTCTGCTTGATTCTCTCGTCGCCGGTCGCCAGCATTTTGACTTCCGCAAAGGATAATGCCACCTCGTCCACATCTTCCGCGGCACGGACAGGCGACTTGCTCGTCATGATCTGTCCGATGAATTTCTGCTTGGTTTCCACAAGCCCCCATGTGTAGGAATCGAACGTGCGCTCCGTGACGTAACGGAATACCTCCACTTCGGGGAACATATTGCCCTGACGCTCTATTCTGCCGAGTCGCTGCTCCAAATCTGACGGACGCCAAGGGCAATCCAGATTATGCATGGCAATCAGTCTGTCCTGCACGTTGGTTCCCGCGCCCATTTTCTGTGTGGAGCCGAGAAGAATCCGCACCTCACCGCTGCGGACTTTGCCGAAAAGCTCCTTTTTCTGCGCGTCACTGTCGGCTTCGTGAATGAAGCGTATCTGTTCTTCGGGGACTCCCATGCGGATCAGTTTGGCGCGAATATCGTCGTAAACATTGAAAGAACCGTCATTTTTCGGTGTAGAAAGATCGCAAAAGATAAGCTGCGCCGCCTTTGTATCGGCGTGTTCTTCCCATATCCGGTAGACGTTTTCCACGCAGGCATTGACCTTGCTGTTCGGGTCGTCCGGCAGCATGGGATTGAGCATACGCTGGTCGAGCGCGAGTTTCCTGCCGTCGTTGGTAATGGCAAGCATATTGTCAAGGTGCGGGTCTACCGTGCCGGAACGAACCTTTTCCGCGCGGGTTGCCAGTCCCTCCACCATATCAATCTGAATGTCACTCGGCTGGGTTTTGATATTGTGGTAATTGACCTTCGGCACCGGCAATTTCAGCATATCGGCAGTCTGAATATCCGCTACTTCGCGGAACATCTGCATGAGTTCGGGGAGATTGTAGAAGCGGGAAAAGCGCGTTTTCAACCGGTAATTCGTGCCTTCCGGCGCAAGCTCCAGTGCCGCGACGGTTTCTCCGAAGGTGGACGCCCATGCGTCAAAGTGCTGCAATCCACGTTGTGCCAGCGTTCCGTACTGCAAATATCGCTGTATGGAATACATTTCGACCATGCTATTGCTGATGGGAGTTCCCGTCGCAAAGACAATGCCGCGCCCGCCTGTGATCTCGTCGAGATACCGGCATTTCATAAACAAATCACTGGATTTCTGCGCTTCTGTCTGCGCGACGCCGCCCACATTACGCATTTTTGTATAAAGATAAAGGTTCTTATATAAATGCGACTCGTCCACAAACAGCATATCGACGCCCAATTCTTCAAAGTTGATCATGGTATCTTTGCGGGAAGTATCGTTGAGTTTTTTGAGTTTTGCCTCCACGCCTTTCCTCATACGCATGAGTTCTTTCACGGTGTAACGGTCGCCCTTCCGTGCCTGCGCTTCTTCAATACCCTGCTGGATTTCGTCAAGCTGATCTTGCAATTGCATAACCTGACGCTCCATGCTCATGGGGATTTTTTCAAACTGGCTGTGTCCGATAATCACCGCGTCATAGTCGCCGGTGGCGATTCTGCCGCAGAATTTTTTGCGTTTGGACTTCTCAAAATCCTGCTTGGTGGTGACAAGAATATTCGCGCTGGGATAGAGCCGGAGATATTCCGACGCCCATTGACCGACAAGGTGATTCGGCACAACGAACATTGCCTTATGGCAGAGTCCGAGACGCTTGCTCTCCTGCGCGGCGGCAATCATTTCAAACGTCTTCCCTGCCCCAACCTTGTGCGCCAGCAGCGTATTCCCGCCGTACAGAATGTGTGCGATAGCGTTGACTTGGTGCGGACGGAGCGTAATTTCGGGGTTCATGCCGACAAAATGAATATGGCTGCCGTCGTATTCTCGCGGTCTGACGGAATTAAATGTGTCGTTGTAATACCGCGTCAGACGCTCACGGCGTTCGGGGTCTTTCCAAATCCAGTCCTTGAAAGCCTGCTTGATCAGCTCCTGCTTCGCCTGTGCCGCCATTGTTTCTTTGGCATTGAAGACCGCCTTTTTGCTGCCGTCCGACTCCACGATATAGTCATAAATGCGCGTTTCCTTGAGGTTCAGCGCGTCCTCCAGCAGCCGGTAGGCGGAGGCGCGTTCCGTGCCAAGCGAGTTGAATGCGATGATATTCATGTTGTCCGCGCTCTTGTTTTCGATGAACCATTCCCCGCTAAAGGGCGACAGGCGTACCTTGATTTCCCGCGCCGCGTAGAAGGACGGGGAAAACGTGTCGAGAATAAACCGCTTGATGTCCTGCGGCGGAATCCACGTCACGCCCAGACGTACATTGATTTCGGCAGCGGTCAGGTCTTTGGGAATGACCTGTTTTAACGCCTCCACATTCGCCTGAAATTCGCTGTCGGACTTGGCGGCAAGCTCCGCGATCTGCAATTTCTGTCGCACGTTGCCGGACAGATATTCGTCGGCGGGAACGTATTTCGGCGGGTCGGTGTTGGGTTCGCGGTAGATTACGCCACGCAGTTCCCCGATGATTTCTTCCTCGGATTTGCCCGTGAGCTGTGACATATAGGGCAAATCGACGCAGGCTTTTTCACCGATAGACACCGCCAGTGCCTCGCTCGATGTTTCCACGGACGTGATTTCATGGTGCGGTTTAATGGTGCGCTTGGAAAACATATCCGCTTTGCGCTTGAAATTGCCGTCGTCGTCCAGCACTTCCAGAGAACACAGCAGGAAATAACTCTCGTCCTGCGAAAAGGCAAGATAATTGCCGCGACTGTTGATTAATCCGTATTTTTCCGTGAAACGGTCGTACAGAAGATTGAGTTTTTCCTGTTCGCTCTTGACAATATCGTCGGAATAATCGAGTGACTGGTACTCGATGAGTTTTCTCGCGCAGTCGCGGATTTCAATCAATCCCTTGATACGGTTCTCGGCTGTGACGGAAACATCGACGGGAACCATGACGTTATTCTCGCGGAAATAGATTTTTCCGTCCATCACAGCATAGGAAAAATTCCGCACGGCGGGGTCGGCTTCCACCGTTTCCTGCGCCGCGTCGGACACTTCGTCAATCGCAATCGGCTCTCTTTCGGGAATACTTCCCTTGATGAAACTCGCCGCATATTCCAGACTTGCCTCCAAAGGCATATCGGAAAACGGCTTGCACACGGCTTCCAGCTTGCCGAAACGGTTCTGCTCCACGCGCATTTCGCCGCAGATCATATCGGGATGCTGGACGAAATAATCATTGATGACAATGCCGTCGGGATTGTTTTCCAGATAAATCCAGTCGGGCTGAACGTCGATGACGCGCTCACGCTTTTGCAGAATGATGATGTCACTGGTCACTTCCGTGCCGGCATTCGCCTTGAAAGCGGTATCGGGCAGGCGAATAGCGCCGAGCAGCTCCGCGCGCTGGGCGATATATTTTCGCACCTCATTGTTCGCCTTGTCCATCGTGCCTTTGGACGTGACGAACATGACCACGCCGCCCGGACGCACCTTGTCAAGTGCTTTGGCAAAGAAATAATCGTGAATCATGAAATTCTGCGCGTTGTACCGCTTGTCATCCACGCGATAATCTCCGAACGGGACATTGCCCAAGACCACATCAAAATGACCGTCGGGGAGATTGGTCTGCTCAAAACCCTCCACGGCGATATTGGCGTTCTGGTAAAGCTGTTTGGCAATGCCGCCGGTCAGCGGGTCAAGTTCCACGCCGTAGAGTTTCGATTGCGCCATGCTTTCGGGCAGTAAACCGAAGAAATTGCCCACGCCGCAGGACGGCTCCAGAATGTTGCCCTGTGAAAATCCCAGTTTATCGAGAATGCCGTACATGGCTTTGATAACCACCGGCGGCGTGTAAAACGCGGTGAGCGTCGATTCCATCGCCGCCATATATTCGGCAGGATTCAGCGCGGCTTTCAGTTCCGCGTATTCATTCGCCCATGCCGCGTTTTGCTCGTCAAATGCCATTGACAAGCCGCCCCAGCCGACGTATCTGGAAAGAATTTCCTGTTCTTCAGGCGTTGCCAGACGGTCTTCCTCCTGTAATTTGTGAAGCAGGTGAATCGCCGCGAGGTTATTCTGGAATTTTTCTTTTGCGCCGCCCACGCCCAGCGCGTCGTCCGTAATGCGGAAATTATGCTTTTCGGCGGGAATAGCTGTGGATTGGTTTGTAGCTTCCGGCTCCTGTGTCTGCTCCGGCTCGTCAATATGCAGCTTTTCAATCACCACATCATACGGCAAGCCGTTTTCGACGGCGGGATAAACTGCTTCCACAGTGCTGGTAAAGGACTGTTGTTCCTCCGTTTTCGCGGGAGAAACAAAGGCTTTCAGATGATCATTCGCGTCAGAGAGTGACAGCTTGGCGGTCAGTTCCTCTACGCTCATTTCCTTGCCGAACAGCGGAAATTTGGGATTGGTGAGCGATACCATATCATCGTCAATCGCTGTGATATGATACTCGTCCACGCCGAGATAGAGCGTGTCGCCCACATTGAAACGATAGCCGGTTGGGAACAGGTCGTTCAGCTCCTGCCCGAAACGCCACGCAACATTGCGGTGAAAACCGTCCGCCGTACCGCCCTGTACTCTTTTCAGACCGTTCAACAATTGCTGTGCCGAGTCGGGATTTCCAATCAGTCCTTCAACAAGAGCCGCGTCGCTGTGCGTGATTTCGGGAAGTCCCGCTTCTGTCAGATAATCCTTTTCAAAGCGGTCTAAATCACCGATGAAATACGCAAGACGCTGTGGCAGAGAATCTCTTTTTTCGGCGTTGGGCGTGTCAAAAGAGGATTGAATGAATTTTTCGCGCTCACGCTTTTCCCGCTGCGCCGTTTCCCGCGCCTGAACACTCAGCAGATAATCAGGATAGCGTTGTTTTTCTTCCGGCGTGAGATACCGGTCGTTATCAATCAATTCCCGCAGCCTTTTTTCTGCTTTTGACCACGGCACTTTTACGCTGGGAATGCTGGAATTGCTCAGATGATCAAAGGAAAAACCCTTGCCGTCGTGATTGATAAATCCGTTGCTGCCGTCGGAAAACGTGTAGCTGTGACCGCCGATACCGTATTCTTTTTTCAGGAAAGTGATGATTTCCTGGCCGGTTTTCCCGTCCTGATATTGCCGATAAATGCGGAATTTTCCCTGCTCAAATCCGCTGCCGCGAATGAGCGCGTTGTCGATATCCTCCTGAGAAAGCACAAAGGCGGAGGATTGTGCGTCCTCCGCCTCTGCGATTCTTTCAATTTGTTCCGCGACGGTCGGCAGATTGCCGCCGTCATTCTCATTTAGCTGTAAATCAGCTCGCTGAGAATCACTTCCTCCGCCTGCTGGCGAATGTTGTTCATGCGTCCGATCCACGTCATCTGGTCGCGGGCTTTCAGTTCCTCCGTCACGCCCTGCTCCTGCGCGAGCTGCTTCGTCAGTCGCCCGAACCGGCTCATTGCTTCCTGCTCGATCTGGTACAGATGTTCTGTCAGCTTGCAAGACGTCAGGAGATTGATGAACGTCACTCGCCTGTGCTTCTCCAGAAACTATTTCGCTCATTTTGACTGCTCCTTTCGGCTGGTGAATGATTGCTTTCGGATATAGCATACACCGGCTGCGGATTTTCCGCAAATGTGCGGGCATTATTGTTTTCCGTCTTTTCAGCTATCTGCACGTCCCTGATTGTCAGGGAAATTTCCCGCAGCACCGATTCTGCGATGTCGCTGGTGGCAATGCCCACGCTGGTGAGCGTTTCCGGCGTGTTGAAATTGACAATATCCGCGAAATCCTCCCGCTCAAACGTGCCGTCGGTAGGCAGTCCGCAGCGTCTGAAAAGCATGAAATTCACGCTGTTTGTCACCAATCGGCGGTACTTTTCCCCGATATTTTCCTCGTCAAACGCCTCCAGATAACTGCCTTCCACCACGTCGGCAAGCTGACCGAGATAGTCGGGGAGATTGTCCTCCACGGCGGTTTTCGCGGTATCGGTGAGCGCGTCGTCCAGAGCTTTCCGTCCCGCGCTGCCGAACCGGTCGGACAGCCTTTCGATGACGGAGGCTTCATAACGCTCGCTCATCTGCCAGATCGGAACCGGCATGCCGCCGCGGTAGGACGGCTCCGTGTCGGACGCATCAAAATAATATTTCAGCCTGGTCTTGTTGTTGTCGGCGGCGGCAAAGACGGCAATACCCTTGCTGCCGCGCCTGACGTAACGGTGGAATTTTTCGTTCCACTTTTCGATTTCCAGTACCGCTGTCGCGTCGGGACGCTGCGCGTAAATCAGCATTTGCTCATCGAAACGGCACTTGTAATTGCGGCAGGCGGAGGACAGAAACGCCTGCCACGCCTCCGGACTGCCCGACGCGCCTGCCCCCGTCCGCCGGTACAGTTCGCTGATCATTTCATATTTGCTTGCCATTCGCTTCTCTCCTCCTCAATGGCTTTAGTCCGGCATATCATCATACAAATCCGGCGTTTCTTCCTGCTTGGGCGGCTCCTTCGGCTTGGGCGGTTCGTCCCAGAAGAAAGAAAGCACTTCATGCCCCCTGATCTTCTTTTGCAGCTCATTCACCATGGCAATATCCGGAATGGTCACACCTTTCAGCGCGAGAATCTGGTCGATTGTCAGGCTGGAAATTGCCCGCTCATTGGTGTATTTCGCGTCAAAGAGCTTCTCCAGCACCTTGACGGCTTTCTGATTGACTTTCACAAGTATATCCCCCTCATGTTTTCATATCGTTCGTCCCTTTCATCGTAAATTTATTGAATCATTTTCCTTCACCTGATATTCTTGGATTGTGCATTAAATTGGTTATCGTGCCTGCTGTTTTGTTTTCGGCGGGGTATCGGGCTTTGGTGCGTAGGTCGCACCGTTCCGCGCCATGCGTTCGGCAAACTCGTCCACATGGAACACATTCGTTCCGACTTCACAGTGGGTATCGTCGATATACCGGCAAACCTGTTCGATTTTCTCGCCCCATGCCGTTGTGATGACGATGCTGCCGCCGTCAGGGATTCTGAAAAGCTCCCTGTAATTGGCGTCCTTGAAGCGGATTCCCTGCGCCGCCTTTTCGATATTGCGGTCAAGCCACGGTTTTTCATAGCAATAGCAGTAGAAATTGTAATCGCTGGGCGACGGATTGCACCGCAAAAGATAGACGTGCTTTTCGGTGTCCACGCGGAAACCGTATGCCGTTCGGTGACTGTCACCGAACGCACTGTCAGTGTGTTCCGCCACATATCTTTTCATGTCATAACGGCTGGCAAACAGCCCGCATTCCTCGGAGCGCAGTACATGAATCACTTCATCAAACTCTGCCGCAAATTCATCGGTATTGCGCCTGCTGTCGGTGTCGTGCCAACTGGTATGAAACTCCCTGCCGTTGATACCGAAATCGCCCCGCAGATAGCCGACCTGCACGGTCTGGGATTCAATCTGCATACTCTGCTTAAACGTGTACTTCTGCTCCGCCTGTGTCATCGGACGGATTTCCATAGATGCCGCACCTCCTGATTTCCTGCAATCTGAGCATCGCCCAGAGCGGAATGCTGTCGTGGCGTAGAACGCCGAGAACCTCCGTCCTGCGCCAGATTTTTCTCTCCATTGTCGCAAGGCAAATGCCGCGGAACGTCCAGCCGCGTTCACCGGTCGCGCCCGCGCCGCCTTCCACCAGCACCAACTGATATGCCGAGTGGGTGAAAGCAAAGCGCGACGGCTCCAATTGAATG
Source organism: uncultured Ruminococcus sp. (assembly GCA_902799245.1). GTDB lineage: Bacteria > Bacillota > Clostridia > Oscillospirales > Acutalibacteraceae > RUG762. The sequence goes on along the minus strand of CADBZY010000047.1, from coordinate 174 downwards.
GTAACAATTTTGCCTTCAATGCTTTCGCTGCGATGAACCGGACAGCAATCCCTGTCGGTAAAAGTGGTCAGCGCAACGGCGCTTTCCTCTCCGTTCAGATACCCCCACTGGATTTCCCGCGCCGTTTCCTTCGCCGTGTCGCGGATCATGCGCTGATAGCAGGACATCGCTTCG
>CADBZY010000046.1 GCA_902799245.1 uncultured Ruminococcus sp. | reverse complement strand
CCCTGCTTTCCGGCATCTACGGACTTTCAGTCGATGGCAGGGGCAGAAGGATTTGAACCCTCGGCACGCGGTTTTGGAGGCAATGTTGAAATTTCTCTCGCGTTCCGGCTTTGCCCCGATTTTTGGGATTTGTTGCCAGCAGCGCCGATGATGCTTGAAGAATTGATGCTTTTTTGATGATATGCTAAATTCTCCACCCGATTTTTGATGCTCTTGATGATGAAATTCGATTCCACGGTTTGGGTTGTGGTGGAAATTGAAGATCGGTCAGGTGAGCAAGACGGCAGATGAGCAATGCTCAAAATTTGCGTCGCATTAAACAAAGAAAAGGGAATCCGAAATCAATTTCCCTGCATCAAATGAATACTTGACTTTCGCAAAGGAACACTATATAATAATTACGAAAAAAGGTGTATTTACAATATTATTGGAAATAGGTGATTCTATGGAAATCAGACGCGATATGTACCTCAACCGATTGATACGAAAAGAGAAAAACGGGCTGATCAAGGTCGTGACGGGCATTCGCAGGTGCGGCAAGTCTTATCTGCTGTTCAATCTGTTCCACAATTACCTTGTGACCAAGGGTGTGCCTGAGAATCATATTATCGAAGTGGCACTGGACGACCGCAGCAACAAAGATCTGCGCGATCCTGACAGGATGCTGGAATATGTAAAAGGTCAGATTTCCGACAGCGACACCTATTATATTATTCTCGATGAAGTGCAGCTACTTGCCGAATTTGAAGATGTGCTGAACAGCTTCCTTCACATTCGGAATGCCGACGTATATGTGACGGGCAGTAATTCAAGATTTCTTTCCTCTGACGTCATTACGGAATTCCGAGGACGTGGCGATGAAATCCGGATATATCCCCTGTCCTTCCGTGAATACTGCTCCGTCTATGACGGCAGCGCAGACGAAGCGTGGGACGATTATTTCACCTATGGAGGTCTGCCTCTGATACTGTCCCGTGAAACGCCCGAAGAAAAAGCGGATTATCTTGCATCACTCTTTCAGAAGGTATACCTGTCTGACATTATTGACCGCCACCGCATCCGCAATCAGGACGAATTAGACGAGCTGGTAAACATTCTGGCTTCTGCCGTCGGTTCTTTGACCAATCCGCTAAAGCTGTCAAAGACATTCAAAAGCGTCAAGAACAAAACCATCAGCGACAAAACTCTGCGCACCTATATGGATTATCTGACAGACGCATTTCTGATCAGCAAGGCGGTTCGATATGACATCAAAGGCAGAAAATATATCGGCTCTCCCTCAAAGTTCTATTTTGAAGATGTAGGACTTCGCAACGCAAGGCTCAACTTCCGCCAGATGGAAGAAAATCACATCATGAAAAACATAATCTACAATGAACTTCGCATACGGGGATATCATGTCGATGTGGGTCTGGTAGAGCATTTCAGCAAAACCGAAGAACATAAGACCACCAAAAAGCAGCTTGAAGTGGACTTTATAGCCACAAAGGGCAGCGAAAAATACTATGTCCAATCCGCTTTCGCCATGACCACTCCGGAAAAAATGGAACAGGAAGAACGCCCTCTGAATGCCATTGGCGATTCCTTCAAAAAAATCATCGTTGTAAGGGATAACATAAGGGTTCGCCGGAACGACGCAGGTATCGTCACCATCGGCATTCGCAACTTCCTGATGGACGAAAACAGCCTGAATCTGTGAGGATATTTTCCGGTACAATACAATCAATGTTTGTATTGTACCGGAAATATTTGATTTGCCAAGATAGTGTGAACGCACAAAATCTGCGTCGCATTAAACAAAGAAAAGATAACTGTCATTCAATCCCTTTTCACTTGAACGACATCACTTATCATGCACTTTATCAGTAATTCCTGATAGGCAGCGTGTTTTTCATTAAGAATTGCCTCAGCGGTTTTTTTCAGGCAAGGCGACTGGATTGTATTCAAAATACTCAGACGTCTGTCACTGATTGGTTCCTTATTCTTTTGAAGTTCTCTGTAATCCTGCTCGCTCATTCGCCAAGGTATGACTCTGCCATTCTCATATGTTGCTATGAGCTTATCCGCAATTTGCAGCCCTTCCGGGTCAAAGTCGCCGGCATAATAAATCACACAGTCGCCAGCAATCAGCAATTCAATCAATCTGGCCACCACGGTTCTGATTTGTCCGAATGTGCAGATCAAGCCGCAGCTTTCCTTCGGTATGTATTCTGTCAAAACAGTGAAAACCGATGGATTTTCTACTGCATATACAATTTTATTGGCGCTTCTGGCATAGTTGATGTTACGAAGATTGATTTCTGAAACGGTAACAGGCTCACGTCTGTTGGCAAACGCCTCAAATCCCGGATGCTTATTTTCGCTCCCGTCAAAGAAAGAAATGGAAAACACTGTCGCCGTGCCGGATATTCCATTCGTCTCGATACCAAAAAAATCATAAAGCGTCTGCCTGTTATCCGGCACATATCCTTCCGCCTCATGAAAGAAAAATGTTATCGCATTGAGAAGCAGCTTGCCTCCCGCTCTGTCGGAATCAAACCAGTGTGAATCCCCGGTCATATCCGCTCCCAAAACGGCAAGCTGTATCCATGCAAAATCACACGCATATCTCGCGTTTACCACGCGGCACACATTTGAGAGCAAAGCTTCCGCCGCGCGCACATCCGCCTTATACTCCGTCAGCACGATGTGGTAACCGTATTTCCTGCTGCCAAACATGGCTGTCAGCCAGTCAACGCAAGTCGTTCCCCTGAACTTTTCTAAGATAGCACCCACAAATTCTTCCCATAGTGATTGGCGGCGCTGATTCCGTTCGGATGACGTCATGATTGGTTGGTTAAAATACGCTTCCAGAACCGCCTTCAGAGTAGCGTTCGGATAAGGTGATTCACTGATTGCCCGTTCAAAATCAGACACTTTAAAAGAAAGCTCCGGAGGCTTAAAAAATTTCTTGGGAGACACAAACGCATTCAAGGCTTCACACTCTATGGTCGAAGCGTCATGTAGATCGATTTTGCCTCTGTGTTCACCGTATGACCTGTACTTATCAAGAAGAAGCTCCATGATCCGCTCAAATCCCGCTTCACTTTTCAACAATAAGGCAAGCTGCTCGTGATCCTGCAAACTGTATCCCTCCTAATCTATCAGCTTTTTCTGTTTACCATTCCACAGGTATCTGATAACGGTGATAATACGGCTGTGTTTATCGTGCAGCAATTCCGCAATACTGAGCGACTTCACTGTGGAATAAGTACCCCACAGCGCCTGTGAATTGATAATGTAACCGAATTCCAGTTTATCCATCAAGGCAAACATCTCGCTGATATTGCTTTCGTCCACACCGGCAAAGGCTTCGTCCAAAGCGACGATTTTAGGAGCCGTTGGACCCGCCTTTTCATACTGCGCGGCCACCGCGGCAAACAGCGGTATATACAGTGACAGTGCCCGTTCTCCGCCGCTGAACCGATTGAATATGTGATTGGCCAATTCTTTAAAATCAGACATTGTCGGTTCCTTGTACTGCAAGCGGAATTCATACCAATTTCTGTAATCAAGCACTTTGCGTATAATCACCTCGTAATTGACGTCTTCTCCGCTTTCGATCAGCATACGGCGTTCGTATTCGATCTTGCTTCTGAAATGATTGGTCAGCCGGGATATATCGTCAGCACTGATCCATTTGCTGTCCTTAGCAAGCAGTTTATTCAGTTCCTCCACAGGAAGCTCATTTTCGCCTAAATCTTTTTTGGGCATCCATTTTAGCCGAAAAGTCAATCCCATTGACGTATGGATGCCTGTCATCAGATCCGACATGGCACCGACCCATTCACTGCTCTCCCTGACACGATTGGAAAGCTTTTTACTGATGGTATTGAGCAATATTTCTCTGAACATATTTTCCTCTTCCCGGTTGAGAAGCAATTTGTCATGGGCAATGGATTTCTCAAGCTCTCCACGAAATACTGACGGCGCCACCTGCTTTCCCTGCCAGACAAGCTGCATTTTCATTCTTGATCTGACCGTATCAGGACCGGAATTTTCAAAAATCGTTTCAGACATGAGCCGATATTCAGAAGAAAGTTGATTGGTTTTATTGCGGAAGACATCATTGAGTCTGCCCGAAATATCGCTGATATTCTTTTGTTCGTCGCCGGGAATAATCAAACTTATTGCTTCATCGGCACACCTTCTATGCGTTTTATTTTCCATTGTCAGGGGTAAAAAGCCAAGCGCAAGTTCCTCCGTGAAATAAGACGCGAGCGTATGTTCCTGCTCAGCCAAAGCATCCATCTCTTCTTCTGTGGCAGTGATGCTTTTTTGCAGTTCGCCTTCCATGACCTGCATTTGTGCAGCGCTTATCTCATAATCACGCTTCTGTTTTTCAAGTGTACTGATCCGGTCATTGATTTCATGAAACCTTCTGGTACGGTCAAGGTTGTCCGGCGCTTTAAGAATCTTGTCGCAGGCGTCTATCACAGAGAGATACTGTCCCATACGCTTTTTAAGTATGCCAAGCTCGTATTGCAACAAATCCCGGTCATCTTTTTCCGTTTCTATTTTCTCGTCAATCATAGCCAGCGTTTCCCTGTAATGGCTTATATTACCAATCTCTTTTGCCGCATCCTCCAAAAGCCCCTTAAAACTGTCAAGATTGAGAATCAATTGGGCAAAGAAGCTGCTTGTTTTGGGATAATTGGGAAATTCCGCACAACGGATGCTTACCTTTTCAAACAAAGAATCTGTTTCGGCTTTTAATCCGGCACATGCTTGTTCCTGCTCGTCTCTGTATTTTTTGGTTGCATCACTTTCTATTTTAGCGCTATTTAAAATATTCAGAGCCGTATCCAGTCCGGACAGATCGGAAATCGAATGAAATTCTTCATCCAGAATAACCATTCGATTTTCAGTTGTTTTGCGTTTATTCACCGCGTCATCATACAAAGAAACTGCCTCGTCAAGCCTTTGCGAAAGGTCATCTATCAGCCTTTGACGATATTTTCTTCGGTTCTCTGCTCCTATGAAGCTTACGGATTTTTCTCCCACCGAGTGACCGCAGAGCACTCCGTTGCGATAAAAACCGTTTTCCATCAGAACCGCGCTTTCTTCAAATGCCGCAAGGATTCTCCCGATTGTTCCGGTAAAGGTGCTGTCCGTCACAATTTCAAAAAAAGAGCTTTCCATGATGGGCGGCTTCTTTTCCTGCCAGAGATAGCTGTCGGCAAACGCCGCCAAGGCTTCCACCGCCGCTTGTCTGTATTCCTCCGGAATCACAAGCGCGTCGAGCATACCCATATCCGCAAGCTCTGCTTCTATCGCGCAGCGCACAGGATCGGGAACGGTTTCCTTAAAATCCACGCACTCATAAAACGAGCGGAACGGTATGCCCCTGTCGCTCAGTGCCTTTCTGGCGGAAAGCCTTTGCTCTGAACGAACCGGGACAGGTTCGGGGGTGTTTTGAAGCGTTTCCAGCTCCTGCCAGAGCTGCCGGCACTGCCGTTCTTTTTCTTCTTCGACGGCTTTTGCAACAGCCCTTTCTCTCTCAATGATGCCGCTTTTTTCTTTATAGATGCCGGAAAGCAGCGATAAATATTCACCCGCTGAACCAGCTCCTTCATAGTGGGACAGAACGGATTCTATTCTGTGAAAGATCAGATCATCAATCGTAAATTCTTTATTACTCCTTGCCGCAATGTATAACTTTTCGATTGCCTCGTCCTTTTCTCCCTCCAGTACGCCGAGTGCTTCCCGGAATATTGATTCCGCTTTCTGAAAACGGTCGTCAGCTTGCTCAAAGCTTTCTCGCTGTCGGAGATAATTCTCTTTCTTCGTCTCGTATTTTCTGATAGTCTCATGCGCATTCACTGCCTTTTGCCGGAAGGCTCCGCACTCATCGGAATATTGCCTGTTGGTCAGCGGCTGTCCGTCCTTTAAAGTGGCAAGAAATCTGTCATAAAACGGGAAATCGTCTTCACGAAAATCTGATAAATCGTTTATTATGTTTTGCGCGGCATATTCCGCCGCGTCAAGCTGATTCTGCTGCTCGCGTTTCCGGATATAATCTTCACTGATCCGCTCGTCTTTTTCCTGGATGCTTTGTTTTTTGCTTTTTTCACTGTCTCTGGCTGCCTTCAGATTCTCTTCCGCTTCCTCTCTGCGGTCAATCTGATTCTGAATATCCGAAATGTGCAAACTCACCATTTCGGCTTTTAATGCGTTGATTTCACCTTGCGTCTTTTCGACGAGTACTTGTGTTTCTTCAATTTCTTGTTTGGTTGAGACAAGTTTCTCACGCCTCAATTCACATTCCTTCTGAGCATCGGTCAACTGTTTGTTTTTTTCCAGATACCTGCGGGCTTTCATCCAGAGCATATAGCGGTTGTACCTGTCGTACTCTTCCGCCAGCGCGGTCGCTTCCCTGAGCGCTATCTCAGAGCTTTCTATTCTGGCATGCGCGTCTTCGATCTTGCTCATCGCGTCAGCCATCGGGTGAAGATCGTCATCGGATAGAGTACGAAGCGAATCATTCAGAATATCATAAAGCTGGACGGGTTTCAGATTTTCTTTGGAAGCAAGCTTGGAAGAACGGGTTTTTATGAGAATATTGGTAAGCTGGTCAAAATCCTCCATTCTGTCCTTGCTTATACCAAAAATCTTATCCGCAACGAATGCCTTGTACTCTGTCGGGCGTTCGGTAAATAAATTTTCATCGCCAAGTTCTTTTCTCAGTGTCTTAGCGTCATAAGGAATGATCTGACTCCCGACTTCTTTGTAAGGAAAAAAATCAAGTTCCACACGCCGTCCGTCAAGAATACAGAATCCCCATGTATTCATCTTGCCGCCTTTTTTGGCGTGAAGTCCTATCCCTATGGTTCTGTACTGTTTACTCTGCGGCTTGACAAATTCCATCCAGATATACCCTGTGCTTTCCTGCTTTTCGGAATCCTGATCGCCAATCAGATAGAAGTCCATCTTTCTGTCTCTGCTGCCGAAAGGGTCAAGCCTGGTTGGCTGACGGTCTCCGTCCAGAATGTAAGGAATGAAGCTTTGGGTAGTAATGGATTTGCCCGAACCGTTTGAACCGCGAATCAATATTTTGCCATCGGAAGGCTCAAACACTTCACGATCATATACCCAGAAATTGACAAAACCGAAGCGGCTCATCTGCCACCGTTCCATGCTCATTCCTCCTCTTTTTTCTTCTGCCGATAATCGTCGGGAAATCTGCCGACGGATTTATAAATGCCGTCGCACAGATCATAGCCGCCCTCACACGCTTCCATCATCTGCCATTCCATCAAATAGCCCGTCACCAGTTCGGTAAATTTTGCATCATTCAATTCGCGAAGCCCCTTGCCAATTGCGTCGTCATATTTCTTTTTGCATTTCAGAATGACATCTTCCAGCCACTCCTTGGTAACACGGTATTTATGCGTATCGCTGTGAGGAATATCGTTTTTCCATTTATCCCTCAGTTCAGCGCAAACCATCAGCACAAAGCCCGACAGCGCTTTGTCTGACGGATGAATTCTGCCGAAGGTTTCATTTTCATCCAGCATATAAAAAGCCGCACCGTTGTGAAGATCCAACCTCCCACCAATATATTGTTCGAGATAATTCATGATGGATCTGCGCTGATTTTTAAGATACAGGCTGTCGGGATCGTCCTTGCTTTCCCAATACATAGCAGGCTGTAGCAGCAGCCGTCGGTACACTCTGTTGGTTCTCGCAAAACCTGTGTCCCTATCGGTGTATAACTGGGTATAGGTTTCAAAATCCCTGTAATTCTGAAACCCTGAAATATCCATATTCCGGTTGACGGAAAAATACATGGACAGTCCGGTATTTTCGTACAGAATCTGCTTGCTTCTGTCATTTTCCAGATTTTCAAGCGAACCGTCGGATATTTTGATGAGCGACATTCCCTGCGCGAATTTTAATACCCTGACAAGAGATTTTCTGTCGGAAAACTTTGTAAAATCAACCTCAGTGACGCTTCCTATAATTTTTTCAACGCTCTCGATCATCTCTGTCAGAAGGAATTGTTCCCCGTCAAATTTATCGTCCAGAAAAATCAGCAGTGCGCAAAGCAGACAATAATCCCGTGGCGTTTCAAATTCCGCAATTCCCATAAAAGGTTTTGCTTCGGCGGGGATTTTTTCGAGCTTGACCACCTTGTTGTTGACAGTGACATTCCAGCCCACAAACTCGTTGGCAAATTTTATCAGCTTACCGTCCAGTGCGCGTCTCATGCGAAAGTATTCTCCACTGTCGTTCTGACGTACAAACCAGAAATTTTCAAGAAGCTCAGTCAGTTCATTCATTGTTGTCTTCTCCAAATTCAAAAGCGTAAGCCGGCATATACAGATCGCCGTCTTCAAAATGAAGTGTGATATATTGGTCTGAAGGTATCAGACGAAACCGTCTTCCGAAATCCGTCATTGCCGTTTTACTTGTGTTCTGACTTGCCAACGCAATCCATTTCAAAAGTGTGATTCTGAAGTCCGATGAAAGCGATTGTCCGGTGAGACTCACCATATCAAGTCGTTTATTTTTCATATAGCTCTCTGTCATTTCACGCTCTCTCTGAACGGCGGCTATTTTTGACTGACGGAAGATTTCTTTTTCAAAACTTCTCAGCGAAACGCCTTCTGTTTTTATTCTGGGCTTGTAAGTGCGCGAGACCGGCTTCACTTCAAAAACCTGCGGAGCAAGATCGGAGACGTTTTCATATATACTGTCGGTTTCACAAGCGGAATTGTATTTATAATGCGCGACATTCATGACGCCGAAAACATGCGCCGAAAGGCAGTGCGCATCATTGATATTTTCACAGTCGGCAAACATTTGCATATATTTCCGGTAATCCTGTTTCCGGCTTATTCCGGCATTTTGAAGCTGCATCAGCAGAATGGCGTTGTTGACCATTTTGCGTATAATGTCGTTGGTGTACTCCATCGCGCTGTTGCAGGTAGATTCACGTCCCTGTGACGATACAAACCATGCGTAAAGTCCGTTCCAGTCATTCTGAATTTTCTCCCTTATCTCCTCTGACCCGATCATCTCGGAATTGGTTCTGGGTATTTCCATCTCGCTTTCAACAAGCCTGTTGAGTAAGGTATCCGTTACCTGCGCGTCAATCTTTTTCAGATTATTTTCAATCCTGACAGAATGCTTTTGCAGCTGGGTGATAAAATCTCTGAGATAATCGATAAACTTTTCTTTGTGCGCCAGAAACTGTACGGAAGTAATGAGCTTTTCTCCTTTTACCGAATAAAAAGAAAAAAGGTAGTCGCTGAAATTCCGGTTGAGTCTTTTAAAATCCTCCTGCAAATTCCGCCACCACTCGTTCAATTCCTTATTGCTTTTCTCCTTCATCACCACCGGAATATCCCTTACCGCATCGTTGATCCGAACAAGCAAAGACGATGAAAGTGTGTTACCTTGGGAAAACATCTGCTCCAATTCTACCGTCATTCGTTCAATGATCAAGGCGTCCTCCGTCAGCGAATAACGATATACTTTGTTCTGGTACTCCTCAATGGTTCGTACTCTCCTGGGATCCTGCATCGGCGAAACACAATCCCATTCCGTAAGCTGCGACAGAGCGTTCTTCAGCTTGTCCAGCGTGACATCAGAAAACTCGTCATACTGCTTCATGCTGTCAAAAAGTTCCTCCGTACTCATCTGGGAACGATAGGATTCCTTTTCTATGTAAAGCGTCCGCATAATGGTCCGGTACAGCAAAGCGTCATTCGGGGCACTCAAATAGGAAGCGGCATTTATCATGCCCATTTTGTCAATATTGAGCTTCAATTTCAACTTCACCTCCCGCTAAATTGCACCGCACTACAATGAATAATTTCTCACCATTATAATTACAATTATAGCATATTATTGTGATTAATCAAGATTTTCAAATGAATAATTCGTTAATAAAATGATTAATTCAATTGACGCAAAACGATATTGACTAATCCATGATAAGCGTGTTATAATAATGAAAAGTAACAACAATACTCGCCGTACTTTTCAATGAGGTGCAACAATGGAAATCAAAAGAGACAGGTATTTACAGCAAATCATAGACTATATGTGGGATGGTCAGGTAAAGGTTATCACAGGCATTCGGCGCTGTGGCAAGTCCTATCTTTTAAACGTGCTTTTCAAGAACTATCTGCGTGAACAGGGCGTTGCTGACGAACAGATTATCTCCATCCAGCTTGATCTGACCAAGGATATCCGGTATCGCAATCCTTTGGAATTGGCAGAATTTGTGCGGAGCAAAGCGGAAAGCTCCTCTGCGCAGTTTTATCTCTTTGTGGACGAAATACAAATGTCGGACAGCGTAAGAAATCCTTACAATCCTGACGGGAGAGCTATTACTTTCTACGACGCTCTGAATGATCTTCGTTCACTGCCGAATCTCGATGTGTATGTCACAGGCAGCAATTCAAAAATGCTTTCCAAAGATATTCTGACCGAATTCCGGGGGCGCAGCGACGAAATACGCGTTCACCCTCTCAGCTTTGCGGAGTTTTATTCCGCTGTCAGCGGTGATAAGGAAGACGCTTTTGAAAGCTATGCATTCTACGGCGGAATGCCGCTTGTGCTTTCACGTCCCAACGACACGGCTAAAGCAAACTACCTTTCCTCGCTTTTTTCCGAGGTCTATATCAAGGATATCGTCGAAAGAAAAAAGATAGAACGCGAGGACATTCTCGGTCAACTGCTGGACTTGCTTTGTTCCTCTGTCGGTTCGCTCACCAATCCCAAGAAGATAGCCGATACTTTACGTTCAAAAACGGGAGAGGACTTCTCTCAGAACACGGTTTCCAATTATATTGACCATCTGGAAGACGCATTTCTTTTCAGTGAAAGCAAGCGTTTTGACGTGAAAGGGCGAAAGTATTTTGAATACCCTTACAAATACTACTGCGAAGACATAGGTCTGAGAAATGCCCGCATCGGATTCCGCCAGCAGGAAATGACTCACATCATGGAGAATATTATTTATAACGAACTGATTATCAGGGGATTCTCCGTTGACATCGGCGTAGTTTACTCCAATGAAAAGAACACATCAGGCGGTTATTCAAGGGTTGCACGTGAAATAGACTTTATCGCCTCAAGGGGCGGCAAAAAAGTGTATATTCAATCAGCCTTTGCCCTTCCCGATGAAGATAAGGCACAGCAGGAGTTAAGACCGTTTGCTCTGACCGGCGATTCCTTCCCGAAAATCATTGTCCGCAAGGATATCCGCAAACGCTGGTATGATGACAATGGCGTGCTGAATATTGGCTTGGTTGATTTTTTGCTGGATTCTGAATTGATTTAGGGCTTGCTCTCGTTGCATGAAGAAGCCTGTTTTATCATTCAGTTCCCACAACATGGTTACCGTGTGTATTGTACCCGATGTTCTCAGGATTGTCAAGATATGGTCAAAGCACAATATTTGCGTCGCATTAAACAAAGAAAAGGAGCAATGTCTGTATAAATGAAGAATGGGATAGTTATTTCATGTTCTTCATTTTTTTCAGTGCCCAATCATAATAGCTGGCCATTGATGCCAGAATAAAATGATTTTCTTCCATTTCCACGAAAAACTCCTCGATAGTAAAAGGTCTATACCCAAATGGATTTCTATTCTCCAGATAGT
>CADBZY010000045.1 GCA_902799245.1 uncultured Ruminococcus sp. | reverse complement strand
GAAAAACGGTTTACATCGGCACCACCTTCAAGGACATTCATTACACTTCCGAGTCCGGTGAAGAAAAGGTTATCCGCAACCGTATTGTCTATGAAATGACAGAACGCACGTCCACACCTGACGGTCAATTGCTTTTGGTACCTGAGGTTGAAATCAACATGTTTTGGACTAACCTCGGTGACAGTGATGAGGATATTATTGCCCTCTACCATGCACACGGCGAATGTGAGCAGTTCCACAGTGAAATCAAATCTGATATGGGGGTAGAACGTCTTCCTTCCGGTAAGTTTAATACCAATGAACTGGTTCTCGAACTCACTGTACTTGCCTACAATATTCTTCGCATGATCGGTCAGGAAGCTGTCCGTCAAGGCAACGCTCCCGCTAAAAGAATCGTTTCAAGAAAACGGGTTCGTACTGTCATTCAAAACCTCATTCATTTTGCTGGTCATGTTACTCAGCACGCAAGACAACTACTTCTTTCCATCAGCCGCAGTAATGCTTGGGCTGACTGTTTTCTTGCTCTCACGCGGCAATTCTGCTTCGCTTGAATTTCACGGATTCAGGAAATTGAACGGAGTATAGCGGGATGATTTGGCGTCATTACCTATCGTCTATGGCGGCTTATCCAATCGACCGCAAAATCTACGAGTTTGCGCTGGTTCATCAGGCGGAGCTCTGCATTGCCGAGCGTGGTTATCTTGACTGCTTCTGTGCGCTCAAATGCTGTGCCGATTTCATTAAAATCTTCTCCGTCAACATAGAGCGTTTCGTACGCTTTCCAGATGCGCTTGCCGTTTTCCATAACCGCACTGTGTTCAATACAATTGTGTTTTCCTGGATAATCCGCGCGTACATCGGCAAGATGCAGGGATGTGTTTTTATCATAACCGACCCCTATCAGCAACACATCACCGTTCAACTTGTACAGTTTTCCGATGGGAGAACTATCGCCGAAAATATCAGACAATCCGTGACCGGAAGTAAGATATTCCGCCTGCTTTCCCCATGCAGCGACTGATCTGGCGGGATGATCACTGCGCACGGCTCCCGGCCATAAACGGAACATTTCAGCCACTGCGCCCATCGTATTGGTCGGCGTAATCTGTTTATCATAGGCAGGCCAGTTATCCCGGATAATCTGTCGGTAATCTTCCTTAACCTCCCAATGAACACCGTCTTCCGGATCAAGGTTTTTCCAGGACTGTGCAGGCATCATAATGGTTCCTTCTTCACCAACCGTTTCAATAAGCGCTTCAATTACAGTCTGAGCACCTCCGCACACATACCCCAGTCGTGATAATGATGTGTGGACCATCACTGTATGTCCTTTTTCTAAACCAACAGCACGTAAAGCGAAAATAATATCTTCTTTAATGATTGGCTTCATTATTCTCCTCCTCAAAATATAGGGATTCATTCCCATGAATGGCAGAATGATATATACGCAGATGATTGTATAAGCCTCTTGCTTATTCTGTGATTATTAGTTACATTCCATCTCCGCAATGCACGGATGAAGCGCATTTCTGTAAAATATTTTACCAAATATTTCTGCATAATGCAACAGTCTTTTGAATGATTGATTTGACAATTTCGCCATTTTATTGTACAATAAAAATGACGGGATGGCTCACAGTCGGTCGAAAATGAAGTGAAGTGGTTTTGATTTATGCGAAAAATCATCCGTAGTCTTTCACAGGCAATGATTTTTGTCTGCTGGTGGCATTTTCCCCGATGATACTTGGCGTGTGCATGACAGCGTATGCCGACAGCGATTTTACCATCGAAAACGGTGCTTTGAAAAAATACAACAGCGACGCAGTAACCGCGACTGCCAACGCCACATGGTAGGGAATGGAAATGCGCTGTATTGTCACCGATGGTGCGGGAAACACTGACACTTCAGCGCCGCGTCCATCACGGTCAAGTGATTATCCGCATGAAGTCAATCCAACCAAGAAGGAATGGTGTATGTACGAATCATTGCAAAGAGAAAATGAGAAACAGCCAGGTGAACCTATATGTCAAGATTTATCGCGTTTGACGTTGAGACGCCGAACAGTCTGAACAATCGTATGAGCGCCATCGGAATCACGGTGATAGAAAACGACGCCATTATCGATGAATTCTACTCATTGGTCAATCCTGAAACGTGTTTTGATGCTTTCAATGTGCAGCTCACCGGAATCAGCGAGAAGATGGTAAGGAATGCGCCGACATTTTCGGAATTGTGGTCTGCCATTGAGCCGATGATGTCGGGCGGTTTGCTGGTGGCGCATAACGCGGTGTTTGATCTGAGCGTGCTGAAAACTTGTCTGCGCGATTACGGGATTGAATGGAAGCCCTATGTCCGCTACGTTTGCACGGTACAGACGGGAAGGCGTGTTCTTCCCGGAATGAGCCATCGGTTGAATGTACTCTGCGATTACTACGGCATCAACCTTAATCACCATTATGCGGCCAGTGACAGCCATGCCTGCGCGGAGATTCTGCTCCGATACATCGAAGACGGCGCAGACATACGGCAGCACATCAAAACGTACTCATTCCGTGAGGAAAAGAAAAGTAAAGAGAGGCGAACTTCTCTGCACGATATATGGAATCCGTGGCACGGCTGCAAAAAGTGCAGCGAAGGGTGCCAGAACTGTTATATGTACTATCTCGATTCACTCCGGGACAAGGACTGCGCGGAGATTTACAAAACGAAAACGGGCTTTCAATATCCGCTTTCCAAAGACCGGAGCGGTCAGTACAAGGTCAAGAGCGGAGAAATGCTGCGCGTCTGCATGACGTCGGATTTCTTTCTTGAAGAAGCCGATGCATGGCGCGAGGAAGCATGGCAGATCATACACCGGCGTCCGGATGTGAAGTTCTTTCTGCTGACAAAACGACCGGAACGGGTAGCCGATCATCTGCCGGACAACTGGGGAGATGGCTGGGAAAATGTGATGTTTAACGTCACCTGCGAAAACCAGCGCCGGGCGGATGAACGGATTCCCATTCTGCTGGATTTGCCCTTCAAGCATAAGGGCATTATGTGCGCTCCGTACATTGGTCCGGTAAGAATAAGAAAATACCTGTCGTTGGGGCAGATCGAGCAGGTGCTTTGCGACGGTGAGAATTACGGCGGCGCAAGACCATGCCATTATGAGTGGGTAAAGAACCTTCATGATGAATGTGCGGAATACAATGTGACATTCGTTTTCTGCGGAACAGGACGGAGATTTATCAAGGACGGAAAGCTTTACAAGCTGGAAGGCAGTATTCAAACCGAACAGGCGTATAAATCCGGTCTCAGTTTTCAGGGAAAGCCAATGGATTGGAGGCTCACGGATGAATGGGGTTATCCGCTGAATGAAGCAACACTGTACAAGCCGTATTTCGGAGAAAAATGCCAGACCTGCGGAATGAAGCTGACTTGTAACGGCTGCAGCAGATGCGGAAAATGCAAGTGAGAGCTATCAATAACATTAGGTCATTCTCATATTCTGTTTTCACATTAAGAAGAAAGGAGCAGCCATGCGATACGAATATGACGCAGTTCTTCATGAACTGCCGGAAAAAGGCGGTGCTTATGTTGCCTTTCCGTGGGATCTGCGCAAGGAAACAGGCGGTGCTTATGTTGCCTTTCCGTGGGATCTGCGCAAGGAAACAGGCAAAGGACGTCTGAAAGTCCACGCGGAATTTGACGGGATTCCCTACGATGGCAGCATCGTTAATATGGGACTGAAAAACCAGGACGGCTCTGTCTGCTATATCATCGGGGTTCTGAAATCCATACGGAAGACCCTGCAAAAGAATAACGGCGATACGGTTCATGTTATCATCACTGACAGGATATTCAATATGCTGCGTATCAAGCTGCACGTCTGCCCGATCTGCGGAAATGTGATCCAGAGTACCGGCGAGGCGATCATCAGCTGTTGCGGAATAGTTCTCCCGCCGCTGGAGGCGGACCCAGAGGACGATGAACATCATCTGTGTGTTGAACGGGTAGAGGATGAGTATTATGTTACGATTCCACATGAAATGAGCAAAGAGCATTATATATCTTTTATTCTGGTGCTGAAGAATGACGGCTGCGAAATCAGAAAGCTGTACCCCGAAGGAAATGCGGAGGCGCGCTTCAAGATCAACGGAATAAAATGCTTTTATTATTACTGCAACCGTCATGGGCTGTTTCAATCATACTCATGTCAGCATAAACCACGGCGATGAGGCTGCAAAAGCATTGGCCAACAGACTGAAAAAATGCATGATCTGTTGCTGTAGAAAGAACGCTGGCATGGAAAGCCGGTCTATGATACAGTGTAGGACAATAATTGGCTTTTATCAAATGAATTCTAATGAGGTTGTCGTTATGAGAATGAAAGAAAAAATGAAGCAAATCGGATCTTTCGTGATAGCTGTGGCTGTTTTGATGAGTTTATCTTCCTGCCTGCAAGCGCTAAACAGGTCAAGTGCGGGAGATATAGAAAAACTGCTGCAGGAAAAATACGGCACGGAATTCCAGGTCATTTCCATTGGCAACAGGCTCGCATCTTCGGGAATGGATACAGTGACAGCCTATTGCAGACCCGTTGATGACACCAGAGTGGTTTTTGAGGCGAAGATGAATACCCATCATCAGCTTGTTTCGGACAGCTTTGTCGAACGTGTGGTTGAGGTTCAGGCAGAGAAAGCATTAGAGGAATCTTTCTCAAATGAAGGCATTCAAGCGTCTGTTTATGCCCATATCTTTCCGGTTCCGGAGGATACGGACTATCGCAATGCCGATTATCTTGAGATAATAAAGAGCACACCCGATAGTTCGTTTACATTCAAGACCGTTGTAAGCGAAAGAACAAAAGATGACAAGGTGTACAATGCCATCACGTCCGTCCTGATGAGCCATTATCAGTTAAATGACAGCCTGAAATGCGGAACATCCGCATACAATATCATCGCCGAATGTGGAATTGGATGAGTTTCAGGAGAATTTTTATCATTAACCTGCCTCGGGGGAGTAAAGCAATGTACAATGTGATTTTCGATATGGACGGGGTTATTTTCGATTCCGAAAGAGCCCTGTTTGATTGCTGGACAGAGATTGCAGCTAAATACGGGCTTGATGAAGCACTTGTCAGAAGCACCTATTTCAAATGCATCGGAACCAACAGCAATCAGTCAACAGCGATTTTCAAAGCCACGTTCGATCATTCATTTTGCGGCCGCCAAAAGACATATCGGAATTTACCCCGGCGGCGAGGCAACGGGCGTATTTGCCGACAGACTGGCTGGGTTCAAGACCTCCAAGGGCGCGATTCAGTTGCCGAACAATAAGGAACTGCCGCTAAAACTGATTGCCGATATTGCCCTATGGAGCTATGAGAGAAACGCGAAGGCGTGAAGGAGTAATATGACAAGCCAAAGCCTTTTTGAAATGATGGTTCCCAAAATCTATCCGCTGCTCGTCCAGAAAGCGGAACGCAAAGGCAGGACAAAACAGGAGTGTACTTACTTATGAAAAGAATAATTTATTTTATATTTGCTACTGTAATAGTATTTCTTACGGGGTGTTCAACCTCTTGTCAGCCTTTAGACGGCGAAGGCATGGAAAGAAGCTATACACAAATCTCTCAGGAAGAAGCCAGAGAGATGATGAAAAAGGACAACGGACATATTGTCGTGGACGTTCGCAGAAAGGAAGAATACGATGCGGGTCATATTCCCGGAGCGATTCTGATTCCCAACGAAAACATCGGGACGCAGCAGCCTGAGAAACTGCCCGACCTCCATCAGATTATCCTGATCTATTGCAGAAGCGGCAACCGCAGCAAACAGGCGGCGCAGAAGCTTTTTGACATGGGCTATACAAACATCTACGAATTTGGCGGGATAAACACGTGGACAGGTGAAATTGTCGTAGAAAGGGAATAAGAGATACACAGATAGTAACTGTAATACCGTAGTATATTCCAATCCGCTGTTTTCGGCGGATTTTCTTTTATTCATCTGTTTATTTATCAAAATATTTTGCCTGTGTCATTTTTGCTTCTGAAATGGCAACTGTGTGCCTAATAGCGCGTTTTGTAGGATAAAGGATGTATCTAAAATTGAAATATTGCCTAAAATAAATGCTGACTCAATATAGTTTTAATTCTACATGAACAATAATGTTCAATGTCTGTTGAATTAACAAATTTATCATGAAAGATATATTGATTTTTATTTTGTAGTATGTTATAATGCAAGACAGTATTCTTTGTGATAAATTTGTAAAAGTAAGCTCTTGGAGGAAAGCTGTACAGGTTTTTACGGTGAGTACACGAAAAAGCGTCTGAAGTTATTTCAAAAAAATGCCGGCCTTAAAGAAAATGGTATCGCAAGTGTTGAAACATTGAAACGCTTGTATGCAGAAGATGCGCCAAAACACTAACAGCTGTGTTTTGGGAATAATTTGGTTATTTCAGAGTAATGGGCGAACACCCTCCACTCAGTGTTATCATATAGTTAAAAGTTTACGGGGGGGTAAATAGAATTGCAGAATATGGGGGAAGCCAAGGCAAAGGCTTCAATAAAAAAACAAATTGGAAGAGGTTTATTTCAGCATTGGCATACGATTTCCTTTTTGATGGCAATGTATGATATTGTCGCGATTCATATTGCGTACTTTTTGGCTCTATGGGGAAGATTTGACTTTGTCTTTTCGAAAATACCGGCTGAGTATATTGTTCCATATAAATATACTATAACAGCGTATGCTTTGATGTCTGTCATCGTTCTTTGGCAATTCAGACTGTATAAAGTGATCTGGAGGTTTGCAAGTTATACAGAGTTGGTAAGAACCTTTGAGGCTTCTCTGCTGCTGTCATGCCTGTACACGGTGGGGATAACTGCTTTTGTCAAGAGAATGCCTCTTACTTTTTACTTCTTCGGTGCGCTTATTCAGTTTATCTTCTTGATTAGCGCACGGTTTTCCTACAGATTTTATCTGCTGCTGAAAGCAAGGTATCAGCCGGACGACGCTGAGACCGGCAGAGTGATGCTGATTGGCGGCGGAAACGCAGGACAGATGATTCTGAGAGATCTTAATTCTTCTAAAGAAACAAATGATAAAGTAGTTTGCATTATCGATGATAATCCCAATAAATGGTCAAGGTATATTGACGGAGTTCCCGTGGTAGGCGGACGTGACGATATTTTAGCGAATGTGGAGAAGTATCGTGTTAATAAGATTTTTCTTGCCATTCCCAGCGCCTCTGCACAGAATAAACGCGATATTCTCAGCATATGCAGTGAAACCGACTGCCAGCTAAAGCAATTGCCGGGGATGTATCAGTTTGTACTTGGGCAGGTTACAGTGAGTGCGATGAAAAACATCTCCATCGAGGATTTGCTTGGAAGAGAACAAATCAAAACCGATTTGAAAGAGGTATATGATTTCCTTAATGGAAAGACAGTTCTTGTAACAGGCGGAGGCGGCTCGATAGGAAGCGAATTGTGCAGACAGATTGCGGGACATTCTCCTAAGATGCTGATAATTTTTGATGTTTATGAAAACAACGCCTATGAAATCCAGCTGGAGTTAAAGGAAAAATATCCCACGCTTGATTTGCGGGTGCTGATCGGTTCCGTTCGAGACAGCCGGAGAGTATTTGAAGTTTTTGAAAAATACCGTCCTCAAATTGTTTATCATGCGGCGGCGCACAAGCATGTTCCTTTGATGGAAGAGAGTCCGTGCGAAGCGGTGAAAAACAATACCATCGGTACATACAAAACTGCTTATGCGGCAATGGTGAACGGCTGTGAACGCTTTGTGCTGATTTCTACGGACAAGGCTGTCAATCCGACCAATATCATGGGAGCCAGCAAGCGTCTGTGCGAAATGATTGTGCAGAGCTTTGACGCAAAGATTAAAGCCGGCGAAGCAGATCAGATTTCAGAGCTGTTCACACACCTCGGAAGTGAAAACGCTGACAAGGACGGTACCGGAAGGGTATTTAAAAACATTAAGACTGAATTTGTAGCTGTACGGTTCGGCAATGTTTTGGGAAGCAACGGTTCGGTTATCCCGATATTTAAAAAGCAAATTGAAAAAGGTCTTCCGGTTACAGTGACACATCCGGATATTATCAGATATTTTATGACCATTCCCGAGGCAGTAAGTCTTGTCATGTTGGCCGGAACATATGCCCATGGCGGAGAAATATTTGTGCTCGATATGGGCAGTCCGGTCAAAATCGACACACTGGCCCGCAATCTCATCAAACAGGCAGGTTACAAGCCTGATGTTGACATTAAGATCGAGTACACGGGTTTGCGTCCCGGTGAAAAGCTGTACGAGGAAAAGTTAATGGCGGAAGAGGGACTCAAAAAAACCGAGAACAATCTGATATTTATCGGTTCTCCCATTCCGTTTGATTCAAATGAATTTCTGTCAAGCCTGGATAGTTTGATGAACGCGGCATATTCCAATAAGGATAACATCCGCAGCATGGTTGCCAATATTGTTTCTACATATCATCCGGCGGATAATGCAACAGAGAATCTGTCAATGGGTGGCAAAACACACGGGCGTTGATAAGTGATGTTCGGATCGATCTAAATGCCTTGCCTGTCGGTGTAACAGTTGGCTGGATGATCTGCAAAACCGTGTTTTTCTTCTGTATGCACAAGAGAAAAGCAAGGCAAGAACAATTGTAATATATGAATCCATAATAGAGCCGTAGTCATGGTTATTTCTTTGTTTTGGTGTTTTGGAACAATCAATACACCAATGACTGCGACTCTTTTTATTATGTTAATTGTTTCCGAAAAATCAAATACAGCCAGAGTTTGTGCAAACCCTGGTGTAAATGGAAAAATGGAACAGTGGAGAAAAGTATGATGTAACGATCATTCACGGGCTCCCTGTCACCCGTCATATGCATAATAATGAACGGCCGTTCTGAAAGCTTCGTCCCAGTTTATCAGATGGCTTCTGCTGAAATCGACATTGCAGATATTCATTCCTGAAACAGCCCGGAAAAGGTCTGCGCTTCGGTTTCTTCAAAGATTTTTTTGCCCTGGTGCAGAATGTCCGGAATATGCCAGCATAACACTCTTCCGTCAAGAAGTGAAACATATTGGAGAGAGTCAGCAGATAAGGCTCGATATACAGCATCATCTGCACGGCGCCGGCATGTCCGGCAGCGTTCAGCGTTTCTTTGATCAGAACAGCGCCGTCAAATGGGGCGGTATGTTCCGGCCCGTTATTCTTGCCCCTGGAGAACTTGATGCCGTTCAGACGTGTGTCCGAAAGATCCAGACCGCTGAAATCAAATGCCGATAAATCCGCGTTCCTGCCGAGAACCGATACCTTGATCAGCTGCGCGACGGCCGAGGGCAGCAGTTACTGCGTATCGTCCTGGAAATGGATACATTCCGAAAAATACGCCTGAAAGAATCTCTGAATGAGCGAATGTTCCCCGGAGTCGATGCAGCTGTATTCCGCCAGCAGATCTGCGAGAATCACCAATACCTCCTGCGGTATCTGAGAATGTCCGAAGTACGCATTGACGTGCTGTATATCGCATTTGACGATGTACTCTTTCAGAAACTCCGCCGCGAAATAGTCCCGGTAGTTCTGGTGTTTGTAGGAGATCTGAGAACGATTGGCTGGAACGGACAGAATATCGGTGAGGAATGTGCTTTCATAAAACGTGTCGTCATCTGTTTCTTTTGGGTGATCAGAATGCTCAAAGACGGAAGCTACCGCTGTTACATAGTCAAGGCGCCGTTTCTCTTTTACAAAAGATTTACACGGAATATGGTCAGCTTTGTGGATGAAAAGAATACAGGAAAGCGCTATATTTCCTGCAACAGAAGACTTACAAAAGCCGAGGAAGCCAGAAAGGTCTGCGCTGATTGGAGCGACGCCAACCAGTATTATGTGGACGCCGCCAGATTCAGAGAATAACGGAAGGAGCGGAACGAAGTATGGAATTCACCATGAATGGATTTGTGGAGTTGACAATGGTAGTCAGTATGCTGATCTATACGGTGTTTGCGGTCTGGATGATAGTACTGTGCAAAAATTTGCTTTCAGGGTTTATCGTGACGGCAGCGGCGATTGCCGGCGGGTATGGGATTTATCAATACGCCAGTTACATAGCCCTCGGGATTCTGTGGGTGGTGCGGTTGGGAGCCGTCATTGCCATATTGGCGTTTGTTCTGGGGATTTATCCGAGAAAGAGCCACTGTTCACAGGCAAATTAAGGCGGCAAAACGCATACGCTCCCGGATCAGACTGGTTCCGATCCTCCGAAGAGAATCGGCAGCGCCGTGGGAGCTGGTGCGTAAACAGTGATAGTAATAGAATTCTAACATCAGGGTAATAAAACGCTAACATCTTCATATTATAATGCTGACTTAAGGAAGTGAAGATATGTATAGTAAACGGTTTATTATCCTGTCTGCGGTTATTGTCATAGCGTTGATCGTGGTTGTGACGCTGATTTTTACACTCACTCGTCAAGCATCTGACAATCACGGCACGGACGGCGGCTCATTCAGACACGGGGAACTCAGGGTGGACTTCATCGACGTCGGCAAAGGCGACTGCATCCTGATACGTTCCAAAAATCATGCGGTGCTCATTGACACCGGTTATAAAGACACCGCCGACGATGTATTTGATTTTCTTGACGCCTCCGATGTATCAGGTATAGACGAACTGATTCTCACGCACTATGACAAAGATCACATCGGCGGCGCGAAACAGCTGCTTTCCCAATATCCGGTCAAAAAGCTGTATATTCCCGATTACGAGAAGGACAGCAAGAAATACAAAAAGCTGCTCAAAGCAGTGGACAAGAACAATGTCCCTGTGGAATGTGTATCAGAGGAAATCACCTTTTCGGCGGATCATGTCAGGTATACCGTGATGCCGAGCGGCGTTGCATACAATGACAAGACCGAGAACGACAACGATATGTCGCTGCTGGTCACCGTAGTACATGGAAATGATTCCTGTCTTTTTACCGGCGATATTGAGGAGGCAGGCATTCGCAGCCTGCTGCAAAAAAACGGACGGACATATGATCTGCTGAAAATTCCGCATCACGGAAGAATGGAGAAGAACACCAAGGCGCTGCTGGAGAGCGTAAAGCCGAAGTACGCCGTCATCACGGATGATGAAGACAATCGAGCGGACAGCAAGCTGTGCCGTCTGCTCCAAAACGCCGGCATCGATTATTACCGTACCAGTGAAAACGGCACGGTGACGATCACAGGAAACGGCAGCGGAATGACTGTTCATTGTGATAAAAATACCAAATCAAACTGACTTAAAGGCAAAAACAGAGTACAATACTAAATCAAGTGAAAAGGCGTATGTGTGATTCTGAGCACTATCATCAGGAGAAGCACATGCGCTTTTTTCTGCATTTTCCGGATTTTTGAGCAGAAGCATATCTCTGTCAGCCAAAGCGGTGGGCTTGGGCAGATTGAACGAATTTCAGAGTTTTTTCGGCAGTGCATTCTGCTTGTTTTTGATGTCATTGTATTTGGATTCAATGCCCCAGCGAACATGATACAAATACTTGAAATCGTCAGAAGTAAAGCTGTCATCAAAAATATTGGTGATTAACAATGTTGATGACATTGGGATATAGGGGCATGATTCGTATCAAAAAAAATCAGGCGAAGATTTAGCACTCCTGTAACGAAAAAGTGCAGTTCCCTGAACCGCTTTGGGTTCGTGTCTTTGGGATACACATTCCCACTTTCACCGTACGGAACATCCTGAGCGCTGCATCGTAATACAGGCTTTCGACGCTGTTCATTGCTTCGCCGAGCGTCATAGGTCTGTTGACAATACAGTGAAGTGAATCGACGCCATATTCCAGAATTTCTCCCGCGCCTTCACCGAGAGAGCCTGACAGCCCTATGCAGAGGATTCCGTGCCTTTTCGCGTGCATTCCGACGCCCTGCATGACCTTGCCGCAGACACTTTGACTGTCCGTGCAGCCTTCGCCCGTGACGACCAGATCAGCGTCACGCAGCTTTTCGTCAAAGTGTATCAGCTGCAGGACCGTTTCTATTCCCGAATGCATGGCAGCGTTCAAAAAGATGTGCAGAGCCGCGCCCAGTCCGCCGGCGGCTCCGGCTCCTTCCATGCTGTCGCAGTCAATGCCGTAAAGCGTTTGGATAAGATCGCGGAAATGGGTCATGCCATCTTCCAGCTGTTCGATTTCTTCCAAGGACGCGCCCTTTTGCATTGCAAATGTGCGCGTCGCGCCGTTTTCGCCGCAAAGGGGATTTTTTACGTCGCACATCACCGTGAAACGACAGTCTTTCACCCGCTTGTCCAGACCGCTTGGGTCGATCGTGCTGACAGACACAAGGTCACTTCCCGTGCCGGACAGTTCTCGGCCGTCTGCGGCAAGAAACTTTACACCTAACGCCTTCATGCACCCCAGGCCTCCGTCATTTGTCGCGGAGCCTCCTATAGCGACGGTAATATCCCTGCACCCCTGATCGAGTGCGTTAAGGATCAGTTCGCCGGTTCCGTAGGTGGTAGTCCACAAGGGATTTCTTTTGTTTTCCGGCACAAGCGTCAGCCCTGACGCTGCCGACATTTCAACGATCGCTTTATGGCCGTCTATGATTCCGTAGGCGGCCTTTATCGGATTCATCAGAGGATCGTGTACCTCCGCAAAGAGTAATGTCCCGTTTGTTGCGGCGACAACAGCATTGACCGTGCCTTCTCCGCCGTCCGCAACAGGAATGCCGCAGCATTCGCAATCGGGAAAAATCTGTTTTGCGGCTTTTGTGAGCAGCTGTATCGTCTGGGCGCTTGTCAGGCTTCCTTTAAAGGAGTCGGATGCAAAAATAAACTTCATGGCTTTCTCCTGTATTATTTTGTGGATAGATGGCTTTATTTGTTTGGATTGTATGCTATGGCCTCTCAGTTTGCGTCTTTTTGTGTCGGTTTGATAAGCGTCCACTTACTGAATACCTTGCCGGGAATCTCATCGAGCGTCACGCCGCCGATTTCGGTTGCCTCGCTGTACGGGTAATTCACCTGTTTGAGCAGCTTTTCATCTGTCTCGCCCTTTTTAAGCCCGTAGTACTCCACTGTATAGTTGTTCTTCTTCCACTGGGCATAGAGTACTATGTCGCTGCTCTCGACTGTGATAGGATCTCCTGCGTAATAATTTTTGTCTCCCAGACCGTTGGCAGCCGTATTCCAGTGATCGAAGGAATGTCCCTTCTTCACACATTCTTCCGACATATCCGCTACAGTTGTCTCAATTTTAGTGTGCCTGCTGATCGAATCGGGAACCTTGTCGGCCGGTGTGCCTCCGTTGGCGTTGTAGCTGAGATTGACCTTGCCGTTTTCGGTGAAATAACCTGTAAATTCGACGTTGTGATCCGGCATTGTGAAGGAGGTGCCGGCTTCATTCATGTTGAGATCGGTTGAAGTTGTGTTCCAACCGTGGAAGGTGTATTTCAGCGGGTCATAATCGGATTCCGTCGGTATATCCGCCACATTTACCGGCGCTCCGTATTCGTAGTTCTTTTCAGACGGAACTGTATATGTCACATCCGAAGGCACTGTGAGTCTGTATGTGACTTTCGGGGAATTGATTGTCCATACCGCGTAGAGGTCGGTGTTGCCTGTGATGTTGAATTTACCCTTTGCCGCGTCGCCGGGGATGTATAATGCCGTATCTGCGGAATCGGAGGTGTCCCAGCCGTCAAAGCGGTACTTCACTCCTTTGACGGTTTTTCGACACCCGTCGTGCCGAGCACTGTCACATCGTCGCCGCTGTGATATACATTGTCGTCGGAAGGCGGCGTGTTGAAGCTGTCGTGATAAGTGACGTGATACTGCGCAAGCCAGACCGCGTAAAGTGTGGTGTCTTGCGTGATTCTGAACTTTCCGTCAGCGTTTTGCTGCGTGGCGTCGTATTCTTTGTATAGAGCTGTCTGTGCCGTTCTGTCGGTGTTCCATCCGGCGAATTCATAAGTCACGCCGTTTACGGTCTTTTCCATTCCGTTTCGTCCGAGGACCTTGACGGGTTCATCGTAATAGTAGGTTTCGCTGTCAACAGGGGCTGTGCCGGCTGTGTTTCCGTTGCCGTCGTATGTGACGTGCAGGGGATCCTTGGGCGTCCAGATCGCGTAGAGATCAATATCCATGCCGTGGAACGTGACCTCCGTCACTTTGGCAGCGCTGTTACTGTCGCCGGATTCGGTGCTCCAACCGTCAAAGGTGAACCCGCGGCGCACAAGACTTCCCTTGCCCTGCAGCGGATGTTCCGCGCTTCCCAGAATGTCACCGCTGACGTATTCGTGCGTGTCGGTCGGCTCACTGCCGGAATCGTTGTTGTTGCCGTGATAATGCACCCTGTAAGTCGGCAGGTAATACACATCCACGCTGATGACCGCGTTGTTAACAACGTAATCGGATGAAATGTTCCAGATGCTGCCGCTGTTTGTCGCGCTGATGGCAACAGGTGTGCTGCCGTTATTGGAATACTCCGCTCTGAACGGGTTATCGGCAAGACGGAAGCCGGATTCCTCACCGAGAGTGAATCGCAGCGTTGTGCCGGGAGAAGCTTCCAGCGTCATTTCGCTTTCCGTTGTCAAGGCAAATGTGCTGTCCTTTACCGAACCGAGTTTCAGTGGCTTGGCGGAACTGTTGTTTTCTCCGTACACCGTCACGCTGCATTTTTCGGTAAGTGGGTAAACGTTGTTTTCGCCGTCGATAAAGTATTTATTGACAAATACCGTTGCCTTTTCGTCGCCTTCCACCTCGCGGAACTGCACGAGAACGTCGATGTCCTTGCTGAATTCTCCGATGGTAAGCGTGCCGTCCGCAGCAAAATCCGTTGCGCGATACATGACCTTCTTGCCTGTGCTGTCGGTGACACGGATATAATCCAGCTCGTAGTCTGGCCCGTCATAATCGCTGCCAGCCTGCTTGACCATCGGGTGAACCGAGAGCTTAAGTTCCTTGCCCGCGTCAAAACGGATCGATTGCTTCTTGTCTGTTTCCTTAAGTCCTATGATCTCGCCGTCAGGCGTCACCACGCTGACGGAGCCTTTCGGCTTGGTGGGATTGCCGTTTTCATCGGGCTCGTTGTTGGTGCTGATGGAGAGATTCGGACGGCTGAATACGTATATCACCGTCACATCTTCACCGCCGACAGTGTTGTATTCGTAACTCAGCTTGTTGACCGCCGAAGAAGAATCGCCGCGCTGTACCTCCATCTTTTCCAGACGGTAATTCTCCGGAACAGTGGCGTTCATTTTGACCCTGATGTGGTCGATGTTATTGGTCTTGACTCCGTAGATCGCGCTGCCGTACACGTCGTCCACATGGTTGATATGGATCGTTCCGGGCGGGTCGGTGTTTTCCGTGTTGTAATCGATGGCTGCACCGGTGTAATCTCCGTTGATGTCCACTGCCATGGGACCGACAAGCGTAGCGTTGGAGCCGTTGGTGAACTCTGTCACCGTGTCGCGTGTGTCGTGCTCATAGACATTCTGTTCTCCGTTTTCCGATGTGTAATTGGCGTGATGCGTTGCATTGGACTGATTCGACGTCGGATCGTGAGGATCAGTGTAGTAGCCTACACAATGCTGGCTGACATCGAAACGCACATCGTACTTGCTCAGCTCTGCCTGATCTGTGACAAGCTTCTTCTCGCTGGTGGTTTCGTCGTATTCGTAAATATAGAAGGTCAGTGAGCTCTGATCCACCACGGTGCCGTCATTGACCAGAACATGCGGTTTCTCAGGCTTGGTTTCCTTCTCGGTGTACTTGACATAGACGATGGAAACGTATTGATCGGTGTTCATCGTATTGCAGTCGAGAAGGTAGGTCTGTCCCATGGAAAGAGGAAGGACGGAGCCGAGATGTTTGGATACCATAGTGCTCTCGGTCTCTCCGTAGAGCACCGCGCCGATTCTGTAATAATCTCTGGTAGTGCTGGTGCTGCCGTTGGTTATCTTGACAACCGGACAGATGACGCACCTTGGCTCTGTTTTGTCGCGGACGCCGATGGTCACACGCTTTCCGGACTGAGTAAAATACTGACCTGTCTGCGCGCCGTCCACGGAATAGGTTGTATCCCCGACATTCATCTTCACCGAGTTTTCGGCAGGGAAGAGACTGAGACTGTGCTCGTCCATATATTTCTTGATGCCGACTTTGCGCATTTCCTCGTACAATTCCTGGCTGACCTCATAGGCGGTGACGTGAATAAAGCGTGCGGTGAAATACGCCTGGACGGTATAGGTTCCGTTGTCTTTCAGATGCCCGAACGCGTTCTTGAGCTTGGTGAATTCCTCGTCGGAGAGTGCGTCCTGCTTTACCGCGTTGACATTGAAGTCAATCACATTATTTCCGGTGTCTGAAATGGAATCTTCGGTAAGCTGTTCGCGTGTCAGCTCCCACGATCCCTCTCCGGAGCAGCTCAGTTTCAGTTTGCTGAGTGTGTAGCCGGCAAGTTCCGTGATGCGCAGCGAATAGCCGCTGTTGGAACCCGACGCAAAGAAGCCGTGATCCATGCCGCTCTTTGTGCTGAGGTTCTTGGAGAAGAGGGAATTGCCGTTGATCAGTAATGCGCCTTCAAAGTAGAGCGAGTAGAATTTATCCGTACTCTTAGAGAACCTCTTCTTTGGCGTGAGATTTCCGTCGACGTCGGAGAAATACGCCTCCTGGTTGATGCTTGCGGTTTTGATAAAGTAATTGACGACGGTGACTTCGCTGTCGTCTGAAACCGTGGGCTTAAGAGCCTGTTCAGAATCTTTACAAAAGAGAAAAAAGGGAGTAAAATAAGGGAAAAAGAGAAGCGGTGAAAGAAATGAGAAATGAATATCCGAGCGATAT
>CADBZY010000044.1:11205-26141 GCA_902799245.1 uncultured Ruminococcus sp. | reverse complement strand
TCTTTGTTCCATAGTGTATCTACCTCCATATATACACTATACAACATATTTACATGAAAATCAATAAATACGGCTATTATTTTCGTTGCCTAGTATAACTGTTGAGCATAAAAGACCAACATCATGGAGTGATGGAATTCCAAAGAGTTGGTCTTTTAGCGATAATCTCGTAGTGAGTATATTTTCTTCCTTCGACCAATCATGTCTTTATCTGATTTATCCCTCCAAAAAATCCAAGCTCTCGCCCTGAATCTTTCTGACGCAGGACAGGGAAATCACCTGCCCGTCGGATATGCCGTTCTCGGTGTAGAAGATCAGCCGCCCTTCAATGGGGTCAATAGCTTTGACGGAGCCTTGGGCTTCCATGTAACAGCCGCCCTCCTTGCGAAGGTCGGGTTCAAAATACACTATCGTGATTTCCGGACGCTGCTTGTCCTCGATCATATCCAGAATCAGGTTCAGCTTTCGGTTCAGTACTTCTATATCGCTTTCAGAGAGTGGCGATTCCGCATCGGTCAGGCGGGCTTCCTCGGTGATCATCTCGTCATAGCCTACCAATGCGGCGAAGGGTGCAAATTGCGCGGCACGGTCGTAAAGTGACATAGGCTTTCGGTTTTCAGCTTTGTGGTGCGGCAATCCGATAATGTCCGCGTACTTTTCCTTTGCATTTTCCATGTTGAATCACCTCATTTCGCTTTGTGACCTCCGACCTGCCCGTTGCGTTCGATGGTCGTCGCGCCTTCCTGCAAGTTCATTCCCTTGAGAAGGGCGTTTTTGCCGTATCGTCGCTGAATGTTCAGCGTCGCCTGCTGTAACCGGCGTTCCCGCGCTTCAGCGGCAGCTTCTTCCTCGCGATCCTTCTGCGCGACGGTGTAATCGACAAACAGGCTCAACTGCTCCGGTACTTCGGGTGGAATGTCGGATTCACGAATCAGATTGCAGGCAGTGACGTTGATTCTGCGTATCAGCAGATCAGGGTCTACTACCCGTGTAAATAATTCCATCACTGCCTCCACGATTTTCCGCGTTGAGCTGGTGTATTTTTCCAAATTTCCCGTGCCGTGCGCGTGGCTTGGATGCGGTCTGCCGTAGGGATCGGACGTCACCTTGCCTTCATACGCCTTTCCCGTTTTGGCAACGGCGTAAATCGTGTCCCGCATGGTTTTTCCCGGAACCATGACCGTCAGGCTCTCCCGGTCGTAGCCGATATTCAGAACCATCTGCTTTGTCACGAGCTTCTTTTTGACAAGATCGAGAACAAGCAGTTCCGTCATTTCCCGGACGATCAGCCTGCCTTTGTCGTAATTGTAAGGCTCCTTCAATACCTGTCCTGACGACAGCGAATTGGTACTCGGTCGGTATGCCTTGATGTGTTCGATGGTGGTCGGCTCCCAGCCCCATGCGTGGTCAATCAGCAGTTCCGCGTTGATGCCGAATATTTTATACAGATTCGCCTCCTGATATTTGTCAAGCGAAGCCCGCGCGATGTCGCCCATCGTGTAAAGACCGAGCTTTTCGAGCTTGCGGCTGTACCCGTAGCCCACTCGCCAGAAATCGGTGAGCGGGCGGTGGCACCACAGCAATTCCCGGTATTTCATCTCGTCCAACTCCGCAATCCTCACACCGTCCTTGTCCGCCGGAACGTGCTTGGCAACAATGTCCATTGCGATCTTTGCAAGATAGAGGTTTGTCCCGATGCCCGCGGTCGCTGTGATGCCGGTGGTGTAAAGCACTTCACGGATCATCGTCATGGCAAGGTCGTGGGCGGTAAGGCGATAGGTATCGAGATAACAGGTGGCGTCGATAAACACTTCATCTATCGAATAAACGTGAATGTCCTCCGGCGCGATGTATTTCAGATAGATGGAATAAATCTTCGTGCTGTATTCTTCGTACATTCTCATGCGCGGCGGCGCGACATAGTAGGAGAGTTCCAGAGAAGGATCGGCGGCAAGTGTCGGCGCGTCGAAGGAAGCGGATACAAAATGGTACTGTCCGTCCTCGCCCTTGCGGATATGACCGCTTTTGATACCGGCAGACAGCCGTTCCCGGTTGACCTCTTTTACCTTTTGAATGACCTCAAACAGCCTTGCCCTGCCCGGAATGCCATAGGCTTTCAGCGAAGGCGAAACGGCGAGGCATATTGTCTTCTCGGTTCTTGACAGATCAGCGACAACAAGATTTGTCGTCAAAGGGTCGAAGTGACGCTCCACGCACTCCACGCTTGCGTAGAAACTTTTCAGGTCGATTGCGATATAAGTGCGTTCCAAATACGTCACCTTCTTTCTGAGTTATCTATGCAATAGGACATTCCACATACCAGCGTCCGAACCGTGCGGCAAACAGCTCGCTGGTCTTTTCAAAGAAAAGATGTTTTTCCACGCCGCATATCACAACGGTATAGCAGTCGCCCGTGCGACCGTTTCCGAGAGTGGACGCCGGACGGAAATCCTTGACCTCGTCAATCTTGAATATACGACCGTCAGACCATATGATCGTGCGCGGCAGCATATAACCCGTCGTATCAAAGTCAGAATTCACTTTTACATATACCCGCTCTGTTTTTTCCAGCTGCCGCAGCATACCATTCACTCCTTTGAAAAAACTTACCAGCCGCCGAATACGTTGTCAAATGTCGGCAGTTCCACCGATGGCACTTTGTATTTACGGACAGCCATCGCCTCATATTTCAGATTAACAATGCAATCCGGCACACCGAACGCTTTGGCAATCTCCGGCACAGAGAAAGGCAGGTGCCGGCATTCAGAATATCCTGCGCCTGTTCCTGCAACTCTGCGTACATTCGGGACAGTTCACTCTGATAGGCTTCCATTCTGCGGATGCGTGTTTCGGGAGAACCGTTCGCTACCGCTATCTCATAGTGCCTTCTATAATCCTCCACCGCCCGCTCAAATGATTCGGTACTTTGGGTGTATGCCTGCACATCCGCGCTGTCATATCCGACCATTTCAAGAAATGTATCGGTGTCGATAACTGTGTCGGCTGCGCCGATGTTGGCTTCCCGTTCTGTCCTGGCAACCGCGTGAATGATGCGGAAGGTATCGGCGTGAGCGCCGTTTTGCAGAAAATCGGGAGTGTTCAGATGACCGCATATACCGTGGAAGGCTTCGTGGAAGGAGCCAAAGGCATATTGCTGTGGACTGAATTTTTTGTTGACGCCGTAATACACGGTGTTTTTTCTTTTAGTGATAAATCCCGAAAGATTTTCTCCGGGGTCAATGTAAATGAATCCCATACAGGCAAGAATTTCGTCGGGGTCACGGGAACCGACCGTCCGGATGATGCGATCCATCTTTTGCAGATACTCCAGTTTCATTTGCGACACCTCCTTTGGGGAGTAAAAACGGAATCATTCATCGTTTCCGTCGGACGCCTCGGAATCCGCGTCGCTCATGATTCTGTCAACCTCGGCTCTCATAGCAGCGTTCCTTTCCCGCCATTCGGGCGTGCGGAATTTATTCGGCGTGTGCTTTTGTTTCGCACGGAACTCAGCGTCCACAAGCACCTTTCTCATGACGGAAATAAAATCAAGCTGATCCTCCACGGAAAGAGAACCTCCCGCGAGAAGCGCGTTCGTGCCGTCAAGGTATGCCTGTGCCGCATCGGCGGATTGCTTTCCGAACAGTCTGCCCATGTCGTCCACTGCCAATGCCTTTTCCATTTCCAAATGGGGATTATCAAGACCGAGCAGCTCTTCCACCGTCATGCCAAATACCTGTGCCATCTTGACCACTGTATCGGCGTAGGGAATGCGGGTGCCTCTTTCATAGTTGACAATCGTGCTGGGTGCAACGCCGCAGAGATCACCGAGCTGCTGCCTTGACATTTTATTCTGCTTGCGAAGAGAGATAAGCCTTTCGCCAAACTTCGCGTAAGGAACATTTCTGTCATCTGACATAAAGAAACCTCCATCATTTTTTATATCCGTATTTATTCTGACTTATTTCGTCACTTTTGTGACTTTACTCCTTTGATTATACACCGTTTACACGCTTGTGTCAATAACAAAATGCACAAGCGTGTAATTATTTTCAATTTCTTTGATGACAACTCGAATTATCTACTTGTTTATTTCTGCAACAGCACAATCATCTTTCTTTTTTGTCGGTTTTCTGCCGCGTTTCTTCCGTTTCATGGGCATTTCAGCAGGAACAGGTCTTTTGCCGTAGGGAAATTGATACCGCCATTCGTCGTAATCTTCCTTGCTGATTCTGCCCTCGCGGTATTCCTGCGCTATGTCGCTCCATATTTCCAAAAACATGGATATGACAAATGATTCGTCACATGATGGTTCTGGAATGCTCACGCAAATCTTACCGTCTATGTTTTCGACCGACAAACCGTACATATCTTCCAGAGCAAATAAGGTGTGCATAATTTCCTCAAGGCAATAGAAACTATGAATACACATCGCATATGGCGAAATATGGAGTGCTTTGGCAAACAGGTCTATCGTATCACCTGTCGGCTTCCGGCTTTCGGATTCATACTGTGAAATACGAATGTCCGCCGTATCATCGGTATAACCCATGAGTTTTCCAAGCTGCTTCTGTGTCATTCCTCTGAAAATGCGGAAAAAGCGGATTCTCTGACCTAATAGCATTTCAATCTCTCCAGTCTTTCAAAATAATTGACAGCCACACATTACTTTTACTGCAAATAATGTGCGGCTGTCGCTTTTCCTGTTACTTCCTCAATACATCGGGCAGCCGTAGCCGAAAATCTTCTTGCTGCCGACGGGGTAATGCTGACGCTTGCAGGCATTACCGGAATTGCCCTCGATGGTGTAGACCACGCCGTCCTCGCATTTTTCTACAATGCCGACGTGATTGCAGCGTCCGTCGCCCTCCCAATCGAAGAAAATCAGGTCGCCCGCTTGCGGCAGATAGTTTCTGTCCTGCCACTGTCCGTTTTTCTTGAACCAAGCCACGCCGTCCGAACAGAGCGAGAATTTCGGGATAATGCCCGCGTCGATATAGCCGCACTGGTCAGCGCACCACGACACATAACAGGCGCACCACGCGATGCGTGACTTGAAGCCGTACCATGACCAATAGGGTTGTCCGCCCTTGTTGCCGATCTGCGCGGAGGCGATTTCCACAATGACCTGATTGCCGCCTGCGGTGAATGCGCGTCCGATGGGATAGTACCGCAGGACATTGAGAACATAATTGCTGTCGCCGTAGCTGCTCCAGCCCTTCTTCTTTGCCATCAAATCGGAAAATTCCAGCGCGTTGGCGGTCGAATATCCCTTGTAATGCTCCTGCGCCCACGCGATATAGCCGTTGCCGTAATTGTACCCTTGTAAAGCGAGCTTAATGTTGTCCATGTCGATCGGGCTTTGCACGTTTGCCGCCTTTAAGCAAGCTGCAAGGTTTTGGATTCCGACGTTGATAGAATACTCAGGGTCTACAATACTGCCCGCATGATGGAGGTATCGCGTATTGTAGGAACATTCGGAAGCCTGCATGGGATCAAGTCCCTGCCCGCCGGATTCCTGCATCATCACTGCCATAATCAGATCGACATATTCGGGAATACCGTGTTCTTTGGCGTACTGCTGAATAACCGGACGGTAGTCCCTGACTTCCACACTGACAGGCGTGTAGGATTTGCTGTTGCTCCCGCCACCGAACATCGAAATACCACAGCCGAAAATCACCACGATCAGAATGATGATGACAGAAACCCAGCCGCCGGCAATCAGCAGCGTGACAAGTGCCTTGGTGCTTTTGACTGCTACTTTGACGGCTTCCACCGTTCCCCGTATGGTCTTGCGGGAAGTCTCTGCTGCCATTTTCGCCTGCTGTCGTCTTTTGTAGGCTGCTTTTGCGGCATTAACTGCGCCGGTTGCCGCGTGAGTGGCGGTTCTGGCGGAATTTCCGGTGTAAGAAAATGTTTTTTCGGCTGTTTTCCCCATTGCATTTCCGGCAGATTTCACAGTAGACACGCCTTTGACGGGCTGCTTTGACGCAGCTCCTATCTTTGCGGCATTTTTCTGACGGTACGCCTGTTTCGCACCGTCCGGATTCTGCAATGCGGAAAGTGAACGGCTCGCCGCCGATGAGGACGGTGAACCGCCTGTTTCCGTGACCGCCCCCGCCGAATGCGACGGAGGCTGTTTCGATGCAGCCGCGTTTTTCTTGGCTTCTTCGGCTGCTTTCTTTTTGGCGGCTGCGGATTTCTTCGCTTTATCGATTTTCGCCTTTGCAATCTGTGCCTGACGTTTCAGTTCATCTGCGCTTTGGGGCGAATGCTGAACGGCGGTGCGTCCGACGTTCTTCGCGGTCTGCCCTGCGGCGACGGCGGACGTCCTCGCCTTCTCTGCGACTTCGTCCTCTGCGAATGCGGTCACGCTTTTCTGTTGAGAATTCCCATCGCTCCGCGCCTGCTGCTGTGTTTTGATAAATTCTGCCTTCATGCTTTTTTGCAGCATACTTTCGCCCCTTGCGGCGGTATTCCTTAATTCTGACATTCATGATAGACCTCCCCCTACACAATCTTTTTCGCCACCACAACCAACCTGCCGTTTTCGGCAAACCGTTTGCAAGTGGACAGCGTGAGCAGCCTGTCACCGTATTGGGCGCTCACGCCGGTGTCGTACAAAGCAAGTTCCTTGCATCTGCTGACATAAGCATTAAAATCCGCTTCCTCTTCCGCGTTGACAAAATCGTAATAACGGAATCCTGACGCGCTGTAAGCAATCGTCTTGAATACGGCGATGATCTGATACTGCGACTGCTCTGTCAGGGTATTGAATTGGATTACTTTGTGCTTGTCATAAAAGCTCTTGGACGTGAATTTGTCGAGCGAGCCGAACATCTTGCCGCCCTTGATGTGGTGTCCGTAAATGATGATATTGTCGCTGGTAGCAAGGTCGCAGTTTTCCTGCACATACGGCACACCGAGGTCGCTGTATTCCTTGTTGAAATTGCGTTTCAGATAATAATTCGGGCGGCTTTTCGTTTGCATGACGGGATAATTGATGTTTGTCCCTTCGACCGAAATCCAACCTACCATGTCGCTGTTTTTGCCGAGCAGCGATTCAAAATTGGATAGCGTTTCTTCTTCGCCGTCAGGCGCGGATTCGACAATGGGCGTTTCCTCTGCGGTTTCGGCAAGTTCGTTGAAAATTGCTTCCTGCCGGTGAACCTCCGCGTCATGCGTAATCAGATTGCCCAAGCAAAAAGCCGCCGTCACAATGAGCATGACGGCGGCGAGGACAAGAGCGGTGATGCGGATAAGATGCAATTGTTTTCTTTTCATAGTGCCTCCTTACACCACTTTGGTATTCATCAGATTGTAAAGCGCGGTGTTGGTCGGGAATTGATTGATGAACGGCACAAGGGAGCTACCGACCTTCAGCAAGCCCTGTCCTGAACCGACATTCTCAATAAAGCTCTTCTGATTCTCCGAAATGTTGAGCAAATCCGCCAGCTCGTTCTTGTCGCTGCCGCCCTGATTGAGCATGACCAGCAGCTCGCTGTTGGAGAGCATGGTTCGCGCAGTGTGGCTTTGCAGCAGGTCACTGATATTCTGCGTGATGCCGGTGCAGAATGCACCGTATTTGCGGACGCGCTTCCAGAGCGTATGCAGGAAGTTCGCGGAATACTCGTTCTGGAACAGCAGATAGATTTCGTCGATATAAATATAGGTGGTTCTGCCCTCCCGCTTGTTGCGCGTGATGCGGTTAAAAATGCTGTCAAGGACGATCAGCATACCCGCGCTCTGGAGGCTTTCGTCCAGTTCGTGAATATCGTAGCAGATCAGACGGTTCTTGGTATTCACGTTGGTCTGGTGGGCGAAGGTGTTCATGTTGCCGACGACAAACATCTCAATCGCAACGGCAAGGTCACGCGCTTCGGGTTCCTTCTGCTTGAGCAGATTGTCGTAGAAATCCTGCAAAGTTGGAGCCTCTCCCGTGTAATTGCCCTGCTTGTAATAACGGTAAGTCGCGGTGGTGCAGCGGTCGATAATGGATTTTTCCTTTGCACCGAGATGACGGTCGTTAATCATGAGTTCGCAAAGCGACATCAGGAACTGCGATTTGAGAATCACGGGATCAGCGTCGCCGCCGTAAGCCTTGTTCAGATCCATCGCGTTGATGTGGTGCTTGCTCGTCGAAGAGACGGTAATCACTTCGCCTTTGAGCGCTTTCGTAAGACGGGTATATTCACGTTCAGGGTCGATGAGAATGTGGTCAGAGTTGGGGTCTGCCAGAAAACGCGCCACAAATTCGCTCTTGCAAATAAACGATTTACCCGCGCCGGACACACCGAGAATCATTGCGTTGCCGTTGATGAGCTGGCTTCGGTCGATGATAATGAGATTTTTGCTGATGCGGTTCTGCCCGAAATACACACCGTTGGGGTGATTGATTTCCTGTGCGCGAAACGGGGTAAAAATCGAAAGGCTGTCGGTAGTCAGGGTGCGTACCATGTCGATTTTGCGGACGCCGTAGGGCAGGACGGTGTTCAAGCCGTCCCACTGCTGAAAACGCAGCTTTGCCATACGCGACATACCCGTGCTGGCAAGAATCGCCTCGGTATCGCTGTCGAGCTGCTCCTTGCTTTCGGCGGTATGCACCAGCGTCAGCACACAGAGCATCAGCCGCTGGTCGTTGGACGTGCAGCCGCCAAGCATATCGGCGGTTTCATCTCGCCTTTGCAGCATATCGAAGGGAATCATCGCGGAGAAATTGTTGTTTTCATTCTGCTTGCGCTGCCATTGCGCGATGTTGGTTTCAATACCCAGCAGGCGGGATTCCAGTTCCTGAATCGCTTCCGACATACTCAGGGGGATAATGTCAATCGACAGCATGAGATTCCGGTTAAATTCGCAGAGCGTCGGAATGAGCTTGTCGGTGATGGTGTTGGCATAATCCTTCAAAAACAGGACGCGCCCGAACCTGTCTCCGAATTTGAAATAATCGTTTTCAAATTCCAGACTTTCGGGCGTGATCACATCCTTGAAATCGTGACCGAGGCGCATATAGTCGCGGAGATTGAATTGGAAATTGCCCTCCTCCGCCGGATAGAAGAAGTCATGGAACAGGTGCAGACGCTGTTCCGCGTTCAGCTCATCGCAATGGGAGCCGATCTGATTAAACTGCGTGAACAGCGACGCGAACACACGGGCAAAATAGGCGCGGGCTTCCTCAATATTGCGCTTGCAGACCGATACGGTGACGTACTTTTCCTGCATGATGGAGTTGGAACCTTCTGCCTTATCCAGCAACATACGGTTGTACTCGCGGCGGTAGGAATCGAGTCCGTCATCTGCGTACCGCATGAGAATATTTCTTTTGAAGCTGTCCATATTCATGCGGCGGTTGTTGATGGTGATTTTGGTCGTTGCGCCCACATCAAACGAATTGAGAATATGGCAATACTGCTTGGTCATTTCCATCTTTTCCGCATCGCTGGCGGACGAGTAATTCACGTCCTGAAAGCAGAACATCTTGCTGTATTTGTTCTTGCCCACAAGAAAAATGCCGTCGTCCCAGATACGCCTGACGGGAATGGCGTCCTGCGCGGTTTTGGGAATGCCGATCTTCTCTCTGTCCTGTGCCTGAATGGTCTTATAAGTCTTCAGCATCGTTGTTCAATCCTTCCTCTCGGTTATTGATAATATCCTTGCAGATTTCAAAAAACAGGTTTCTCGGCTTGTAAACCAGCACTCTTCCGGACAAAATCTGTGACTTGATCCACGCGCTGATAAACTGCTCCGCGTTCATGCCGTTGTACTGCACAAAGCCCAGCACGGCAAAGGGCGCGGCGGCGAGAATGCAAATCCAGCTCAGAGCCTCCATGCCGAGGCAGGGACGCAGCAGAAAATACAGTCCCACCGCCACGGCGCAAGCCAACGCGGAAAAGATACATTGCCGCAGTGTCAGTCCGAAGAAAATCGTTTCCGAATAATCGCGGATTTCCTTGTTAATTCGTCGTTCCAAATAATCACACTCCTAACATCTCATGCACAATTTTGTCGGACATCTTGACCGCGCCGACCAGAACCAGCATATTGAAGATCAGTTCCGCGATATAGCTCCAGACCATACTGACGGGTGCGGCGTTGGGGTCAATCTCCGGCGGTGAGGACGCGAACAGCGAAAAGATGACGCAGGCGAGAATGATGACCGCGCCTTCCAGACACACGGCGGCGTAAGATTTGATGAAGCTCTTGCCGACGTTCTGTGTTGGTTCTCCCGCGAAGGTGGAAAGCGGAACCGGCGCAAGCGCGGTGTAGAGATACAGCTTGAAAAACCTGCCGTACACCGACATAATCATGATGAAGGACAGCACCGTAATCACCAGACTGCCGATGAGCGTCACCGCCCACAGCGGAACGCTTTCAAAGAATCCGCAGTTTTCGATTGCCGTCACCATTTCGGCGGGCAGGACGGTCTGATCTGCCGTGCCGAGTCCCGACGCATTCATAATGGTGGAAATCAATCCCTGCACGATTTTGAAAAGTGCCATCATCAGTTCCAATCCGTAAGTCACCACGCCTTTGGCAATGGCAAAGCGGACAAACAGCTTGATAGCGTGTTCCGGCTTTTTGAGTTCGGCAAAGCTGCCGCAGGTTTTCATCACGCCCACCACGAAGAACAGCACCAGCAGCGCAAGCCCGATTGCCTTAACCGCGCCGTGGATATTGACAATGACCGACCAGATCGTGCCGCCTTTGAAATCCTCCGGCGACTGCGTGACAAGCTGCCAGATTTCCGACATTTTTTCATTCCATGAGTTCAGGGCATTCTCCAGATTCTGGACTACCCAATTGTCAGACATAATACATCCCTCCAAAAATAAACAGCGGGAGATTTAGCATAAACGCGGCTTCTCCCGCCGTCTTTTGTGATTGGTTCAAACTGACGGTATTCATCAGCCGCCGGTGATGAGATTCAGGATTTCACGCGCAAAAGTGATGACCACGCCGCCCGCCAGCGTCAGGAAGCCGTTGGCTCTCTGGGACGGGTCGTGCGATTTGAGCGACAAGCCCACCTGCACGATGCCGAAGCCAAGCGTGATCATGCCGACGGCGCGAATGAGTCCGAATACGAAATCCGACAGGTTGTTGATGACCGTCAGCGGGTCGTTGGTGGTTTCCGACGCGAATACCGGCATGGCAAGGCTGCACAGCATAATGACAATGACGCACAGCGCACAGTAGAATTTGAAGCCGCGTCTGACGCTGCCCGACATGGGCAGTTTTCCGGTTGGTTTGGGTTTACTTCTCTTAAAAATGCTCACAAAAAATTCCTCCTTGTTTTACTCGGCGTTGTCGCCGTAAATGACTTCCGCTTCTTCCTCCGACAGCAATTCGTAACTTGTGCTGACCGGTTCCAATTCCACCGCGTTGTCAGGAACACCGCTCGAAAATACAAGCGTACCCACCGCCGCGGTCGGTTCACCGTGAAGATACGGCGGTTGCCCTCCGTCCTCGGTGAGCGCGATGTTCGGGTGCTTCATGATGTCGTACTTCAAATCAATCACGGGACGTTCCCCACGGATGAACAGCAGTGCGTAACGGTTGTCGAGCATCCGCACTTCGTCCGGCGTGAGCAGCTCGCGCCCTGACAACTGATAATTGGTGGAATAGTTGCCGTTGCGCCCCGACGATTTGCCGTAGGAATTGGTGTCGATGGTTTCCTTGCCGAGCAGTTCCGACACATATTGATGTGTGCTTTTTTCATTGCCGCCCAAATAAAGAAAGGTATCACAATTGCCTGTGACGCTCTCCCATTGCTTTTCAAAAAGAGCCTTCAACTGCGCCAGATTTTGCAGAATAATCGACACTGAAACGCCGCGGGAACGCATGACGGATAATATTTTGTCAAAATCATCGGGCAGACTGACGTTGGCAAATTCGTCCATTAAAAAGTGACAGTGAATGGGCAGACTGCCGTGATACTTGTGGTCGGCAAGGTAGAAAAGCTGCTGAAAGAGCTGCGTGTACAAAATGCTGACGAGAAAATTAAAGCTGGTGTCGTTGTCGGGAATGAGCGCGAACAGCGCGACCTTCTTTTCGCCCAGACTCGGCAAGTCCAACTCGTCGGTTACGGTCAGAGAAGCAAGGCTTTTGAGATTGAATTTCTCCAACCGCGCCGCCAGTCTGAACGCTTTTAAGCGTCTTTGCCGCGCCGGAGTGGTAATTGTGGTAGTATTTCAGCGCGATGTGTTCGGGATTGGTGATTTCCAACCGTTCAAACAATTCATCCAGCGGGCTGACATAATTGTCATCGTCCTCCTTCACGTCTCCTGCCCGCAGCAGTTCCATGACCATCGGAAAATTCTGCTCGTCGGGCGGTGCTTCGTATTTCAGAAAGAAGATGAGTGCCAGCAGCAGCATACTCGCCGCCGTATCCCAAAATGGCTCCGTTGATTGCGAACCTTTCGGAGTGGTCGCCTTAAAGAGATTGGTGACAAGCCTTTGCACGTCGTTGTCGTCGTGCAGATACACAAAGGGATTGTAGCAGTGACTGCGGTTCATGTTCAGCAAATCAAGGACGCGCACGTCGTAGCCTTTCTTTTTCAGTAAGCCGCCAACCTTGTGGACGATCTCACCTTTGGGGTCTAAGACCACAAACGACGTGTTGCACTGCATGGCGTTGGGCAGACAGTAGAACCTTGTCTTGCCCGCGCCGGAGCCGCCGCACACCAGCACATTCAGGTTGCGGCGGTGCTTTTTACCGTCCAGTCCGATGCGGACATTCTGCGTCAGAATTTTGTTCTGAAACTCGCGTCTGTCACGGTACTTTTTATCAAGCGCACTCGCGCTGCCCCATTTTGCCGAGCCGTGTTCCTCGCCGCGCCGGTAGTTCCGGCGGCTGGAAAAATAAATGCCGATTGCCATGCCGTATGCCAACAGACACGCGCCGATGACGCGCGGACTGTCGCTGCACCATTGGATGTGCAGCGGGTGTTCCATGAGCGTCGGAAATTCCGACAGCATAGCAACCAGCCCGCCGTCCGCATACGGCGCGATCAGCAGTGCCAGCCAGATCACCGGCACAATACCGATCACGGCGAGAATCACGCTCGATTTCAGATCATTGGCACGTTTCACTGGGAGCGGTTTCCCTTTTCGTTTGACGCGCTTCCGATTTTGATGATGAGGTCATCAAGCTCGCGGGTGGGGCTGCCTCGCTGCTGCCGTCTGACCTTTTCCTCACGGAGCGCGTTGAGTGATATGCCCTTTTCGTAATCGTCCATTGCGACGGGCGTCTGTTCCTTCTTGTTGTCGTTTTTCTTTTCCAAATCACTCACCTCCGATTACCGCGCCTGCGCTTGGGGTTTGGACTTGGAAAAATGATCGTTGCGGTCTTTGTCAAGCGTCTTGTACATCGCACCGTGAATATCCGAGAGGACGCTGCGAATGTCGCCCAGTTCCCGCTTGAACGCGCTCGATTCCATATCTGCAAATTCCGCGGGCAGCGTGTCAAAGCGGAACCCGTCCACCGGAACGCCGTTCTTTTTGCAAAGCATATACGCCACGCAGTAAGAGCCGAATTCGGTAAAATCGCGGGTACGGCTGAGCTTGAAATCATACGTTGCCGCCGCGACTTCCTTTGCCACGCCAGCGAAGAGATGATTTTCATTCAGCCCCTTGCGGATGAAAATGGTCTGCTGCGTCATGTCATAATAAGCGGGCATTTCCAGTTCGTCCACCGCCACGCACTTGACA
This sequence comes from uncultured Ruminococcus sp., assembly GCA_902799245.1. Taxonomy (GTDB): domain Bacteria; phylum Bacillota; class Clostridia; order Oscillospirales; family Acutalibacteraceae; genus RUG762. Next base: position 12,431 of record CADBZY010000044.1, on the reverse strand, counting down.
GGACTTGCCTGCGCCAGTGCCGCCACCAGTTCCTGCATGGACCGGCGCGGCACATTGACCGGCGCGTCTTTCGCGGAGGTTTCGGAAATGTCGTACAGCGTCTTGGCGTTGAATCCCATCGTGCGGGTGCCGTCGTGACGGGTGTACTCGTTGCCCGGCTCCAGAATGGTAATTTTGGTCGCGTCCTTGTCCACGGTCACGCCGTCCTCGCGCCACTTTTTGTAATCTTTCAGCTGCGTCGCGTCCGGCTTCTGCGCAGTAACCAGAATAGCGTTGGTGACGGAATAACGGTCGAAACGCCCTTGCACATCGAGATAGCTGCGGAAAGCGTCGCCGTCGGTTTTCATTCTGTCGGCGGTGCTGTCCGCCAGCTCATACGCCGCCTGTTTTTCTTCGTTCTTTTTGGCAATCCACGCCGCCTTGTCAAACGGCTGACTGCCTCCCTCAAATACATCGTAAATTCCCATAGAAATTATCGCGCTCCTTTGATTTTGGTTTTCTTCTGCGGCACGGCAACAGGATTGTCCGCCCGCCTGCGGTTGGACTGCTGCCTGCCGCGCTGACCGTTCCGCCGTTCCTCTTTCCGGCGTCGCTTCTGAATATCTTTCAGTTCCTTTTTTACCGACGGACGCTTAGAAGCCCCCTCGTCGAAAAGCCCTTGCCTCTCGGAGGAAGGCTTTGACCGACGGGGCTTCCGCCGTTTCTTCATAAAAAAATCCGCACCCCGTTTCTGCTCCTGCTTTTTAGTCGGCTTTTCCTGCGGATTGCCGAACAGATCGTCGATCAGTTTTTCGGTGTCGGACTTTTCTTTTGTTTCGGGTGCGGCGGGAGTATCTCTGCTCGCCTCCGCCTCCGCGACAATCGACGCGGTATCCACCGACGCCAGATTGAAGCGTTCCACAATACGGCTGATTTTGGAAGCGTCTTCCGCGCGGGCAATCACATCGACTTCCGCGTTGAGGTCTTTGTTCTGCCGGTCGGTGAGGACGCAGTAAAGAACGCCGTACTTCTTTGCCTCCTTCGTGAATTTGGCAAGGTCTTTCTGCCGGACGGTAAAGACCTTCAGTTCCTTGCCGGAGCGCAGCATGGACGTCAGCCGCGCCTTGCCCTTGGTTTTCTTTTCTTCTTTGAGAATGGAATAGAGCAGCACCGCGATATTCTTCGCGCCCTCGCCGGTAATTCTCGCGGCGACTTCAACTCCCTCCAAGCTCATGCGGACGACCTGT
>CADBZY010000044.1:0-11190 GCA_902799245.1 uncultured Ruminococcus sp. | reverse complement strand
GCACCGCGATATTCTTCGCGCCCTCGCCGGTAATTCTCGCGGCGACTTCAACTCCCTCCAAGCTCATGCGGACGACCTGTTCCGCCGCCTCTCCGCTCGTATCCATCTCGGTTCATCTCCCTTCGCTGTTTGGCTTCGTCCGCACGAATGACGGACAGCTTTTCTTTGAGCGACTGACTTCGCTCCGCGATATTGTCACATTGGCGCACCTCCTTCCGTATTTCACGCAGCCGCAGGGCGATAGCGGAAAGCCTCTCTTTTGCCGCCGGATGATTTTTTGGAGCATGCAGCTCCTGACGTTCGGCAAGTAGGTTTTGCATCTCGTCCTGCAAGGACTGTTGGTATGAAAAAAGCTGCTCCGCCGTGTCAATGTGGTGATGGCAAAGCAGCCTTGTTTCCTGTGCGATATATTCCATTTTCAGCAGATCGTCCTTGAGAAGGTAATGCAGCCGCGCGGGATTTTGTTTGCGTCCTTTCCGAAAGAATCCCAGCTTGTAGCAATAGTGCAGATACAACCCCCGCAGACCGCCGATCCTCTTTGTGTGCTTCAACGAACCCTTCACATAATAAATCCTGACCGGCTTATGCTTCGGCGCAAATTTTGAAAACCTGACAGCATAGGAATTCTCGCTGATTCTTTCCACAATGCGCTCGTTGGTGTAGTCCTCTCCCAGACGATACAAGCGCTTGGGACGTTTCCAACCCTCGCCCTGAATCGTCCAATACTTATGGTGCGGGTCAAAATTCACGCGGTAGCCCATCGCCTTCATTTGTCCGGCGAAATCGCGCATGGTGTAGGATTTTGAAATCGCCTCGTCAATCGCCTGCCGCGCCACGCTGTCCCGTGTAGGCAGTCCGTTTTTCTCGGCTTGGCAAATGACATACGGCTTCTTTTTCCCAACCGGATTTTCAATGACCGACAGCGCGTACTCGCGGCAAAGCTCATCGGAATACTGACGCAGCAATTTCAGATTCGCCTTGTTGTCGTGATAATGCTTGCCGTCGGTGAAAGACACGGAATTTAGGACGAAATGATTATGCAGGCAACCTGTGTTCAGGTGCGTTGCGACAATCACCTGAAAGCGGTCGCCCCACATTTTCCTCGCCAGCTTCACGCCTATTTCGTGCGCCTGCTCCGGCGTGACTTCTCCCTCGCGGAAACTTTGAAAGCCGTGGTAGCATACGATCTCACTCTCGTCCTGAAACTGACGCTTCACGATCTGCATTTCCTCCCGCGCCGTGGACGGGTCACAGTTGATACCCGACACAAAGAACTGCTGCTCGGTCTTGTCGCCATTGGTCGCGTATTTCATGACGTCGCTGAGCGACTGCCATTCCGCTTCGGTGTATCTCGGATTACCCGTCTTGTCAGGATTGGCGGCGTATCGCAGAGGACTGTCCAGCCGTCCGCGCACGTCCCATATTTCACAGACTGCCATTGAATCACCTCGCCCGCGGCTTCAGGAACCGCTTGCTCACATCGAGCCGGAATTTCCGCCACTGCCGGACTTCTTCCTCCAGCATGGGCGCGTCGATGAAGCCGAGTGCGTTCGCCTTGATTGCCAACTGATTGACACGATTGCCGATGGCGCATAATTCTTTCTGAATATCATAGAATGCGGGGTCTGGCTTTTCGCAGAGACGGTAGCCGAGAATCATGCTGCGCAGCAGCACCGATTGAGAAACACCAGCCCGACGCGCCAATTCCAGAAGGCAGTCCTTTTCTTTTTCATTCAGCAGCAGATTCACATGATTGCTTCTCTTTCTCACGGTCATCACTCCTCGGATAACTGCTGTGGTTGGCTTGCAGCAGTGCCAAAAACATGACGGCAACTGCGCCGCCCAACATCATGCCGACAATGAAAATAATGATCTTCATATTCTATTCACATTTCCTTTCTGTGGGGGGTGTTAGGGGCGAATGCCCTTAAAATCGAATTTGTGACCACAAATTCAGTGCTTGGTAAGACAGAACACGCTTCTTTTCTCCCTACCCGTTCTTCTCGCCGGAGGCGGGCGGAAAGTCGTATTCGGAATCATAGTCGGGACAGCCCGAACAGAAGATGTCGCAGGGGTTGATTTCGTCCGTCATATCGTCAAGATCGTCGTCAAAATCATCATCACAACCGTCGGTCTTGCCATTCTGAATCAAACGCGGCGGCTCCGGTTCGACGCTGACATCCACAATATCGTCGCTGCCGAAGTGCATGGCATTGGTGTCATACACCACGATTTCCGCCTTCGTGATTGCATCGTTTTTGTTGTGAGCCATGACCTTCATCAGCTTTTTACAGCTTACCGTCACGCCAATCGTGTACTGTTTCATCATGAAATCCCCTCTCTTTCTCTCGTCAAAAATCATAGATAACTTGCCGGAAAAGGTTCATACAATCAATGGACATTCCCCCTTTCGCTGAAAAATGGGCAACAAAAAAGCGCCACCTTTGTGATAAAGATGACGCTCTGTGCGTATGATATTCGGTTGTTGTGAAGGAAAAAATATACTCTACCGAAACAGTATGATATTTGCAATCTCCCATTCATCCATATCGGGATTAGCATCAATGGTTTCTAAAATCGCAGATAACTGTTCACTGCTTAATCCAAAAATTAACAACATATCCTGCTCCGTGAATTTATCCCTAACCCTTTTTATCGATGATATAATATTAGAAAGAACCGCAACCTCATTACTTTCTTTCATTTTCATTGCAAAGGTCATATAGTCACGCCTCCATTTCTCATTTTCTTTTACTTTTTTAACTGCTTTATCAAGGGTCTTGGTATATCCGTCGTCAGGCATTTTTCCTGACATATATGCCAACGTAGCCTTCAATTCGCTATTGATATTTCCGACTGAACCGTTCACATTCAGTATGATGGATTCGGTTTCGTCGCCCAAAAAAATACCGGGTTCTTCCTGACACTGCCTTTTGAACGTGTACATATATCTTCCGGTTCCAAACGGGTCAAAGCAACAGATAAAGATAACATAGCTCTTTTTAAGCTCTTTATAATTTTCCCCTTTATCAATGATATTGAGGTCTATCATATCGTGATAATATCTTATCCTTTTTGGGAGATTCCTTTGATCTGTGACTTGCATCTCTATGGAGTAAACCGTGTTATTATCATCTTCACAGTACACATCAAGTCTGACGCCTTTTGCGTCATAGGTTACATCAATGACTTTTTGTCGCTCAGGATAGTGAATCTGCGCGATTTTGATGTTCAAAATACATTCAAGCAAGGGCTTTAAGTTATTCGGATCACTCATGACAACTCCGAACATAAAATCGTCGGTTATCGTCAATTCCTCAAAGGGCTTGAAATGGCTGGTCTTGTTTGGATTTTCATAAAGCATGGTTATCATCCCCTTCTCCCGTTTTCAATTATATTGTATACCATATCCGCGGAAAAATCAAGACAGTGATTCCTTTTTATTTTCGTATCACCTGACCGATTCACGACTTGTTTTTGCTATCGGAACGCCGAGATACAGCCGAAGGAAATCGTTGAAATCCTTGCCGCGGGGCGGTGGATCGTCGATGATTTCCCATCTGTCCCGCATGATTTCTTTGAGCGCGGCGGTAGAAATACGCCCTGCACGGTCGTTGTCAAGGTGCAGAATGACCGTGTGAATCTGCGGATGCTCGGTCAAAAACAGTTCCAGCGTGGCGGGAATTTTGCTCTCGCTGATGTTCCTTTGCGGCTGATATACGCCCGATAATGACAGCAGATTTTCCGCGCGATAGTCCTTTCCCTGACATTTCAGATAAGTGGCGTAGGAGAGTAAATCAATCGCGGCTTCAAACAAATGCACCGAATCAGTGGGCTGATCGGTGAGCAGGCGGAAGGAATATCGCTTGTCGCTGCCGGAAGCGTCGCCTTTGAAGCTACCTGTTGTGCTGCGGCAGCCCGCATAGCGCGGCGTTCCGTTCCCGTCCTTGCCAACGAAAATCGCGTTATGATACCTTGCACTCTCATAAATAATGCCTTCTGCAATGCAGTTCTGAATGAGTTTCAGATCAATTCCGCGCCCGAAAAGATACTGAATTACCCTGTCATTTGTGCCGTTTTTCGGCGGCAGAAGCAGCACTTTTTCAGTCGCAGGCTTGTCACTTTGCTCTGTGCGGAATGGCTGAGAATGCTGCACCGTGCCGCCGGTGAGCAGCAGCACCGCGTCCTGAAAGCGGTATTGTCTGCACTTCATCAGGTAGTCAATGGCATTTTTGCCGCCGATTCCCCGCGACCACCAGAACCATTTTCCGTTGGACATTTTCAAACTGTCATGCTCATTGGTACAGTAAACGCCGGACGACAGCCGTCTGAGCTGCCCCGGCTCAAACATCTCAAAATAAGTCGGGAGGTCGATTTCCCGCGCTTTTTCCACCAGTTCCGGCGGAACATAATTCGGATTGCTCATGAATATTCACTTCCTTTCGTTGTATTCCTATGTAAAAAGACGACGCCGGATTGAGTTCCGACATCGCCCTTACTCGCTCAAAATACTCAAAATAAACCTGCTTTTTTCAGATAACCGATTCCGTCATAGCAGCCGCGCAGATAAATCGCCTCCTGCTGCATGACTGTCAGCCTGCTTTGCACCGTCAGAATTTTCAGAAGCGCATCGCATTCTTCCTCTGTCAGATTGCAGGATTTGTCGCTGTCCAGTACCGACTGTACCTTTGGAAATTGCTCATACAATGCCGTGACCTGCTTTTCCATCTCGCGGTAAGAGGGATTGCTCTTGCGGAGCTTGCCGATGATGCTGCTCCAATAATCCGCAAATGCGTCGCTGCGCACGTCGATCAGCGTTTCAAACTGAATTTCCTTTTCCATAATAATCATGCCTCCGATGAATGGTGATGAAATATTTTCTTCATTGTATGACATATATAATGGAAAAGCAAATGTGCAAATCGGAATATCAGCGGGCTTGACAAACGGACTTTTTCGTGCTTGCACTGCCGCCGTCCTGCTCCGGTTCGGTATCCATTACAAGCTGTTCGCCCTGCTTGGCATTGAGCGCAATGTTGAGTTCGTTGAGCTTTTCGCTCTTTTCTTTCAGTTCTTCTTCCTGCGCAAAGGGCTTTTCCAATTCCGCTTTGGCGTTCTCCAACTGCGCCTGCGTGTCCGCCAGCAGCGTCCGCGCCGCCTCTAGTTTCTTCGGAATACGGGCGATTTCATTATCCAGACGGGTGATGTTACCGTGCGGATCGCTGCCGAGTTCCACCGAATGCTTGGTCTTTCCTGCCAGCATGAGATAATAACGATTGAACACACTGTCGTATCGTGTTTCCAGCCGGAAGCCGCGATAACTGCCAATGGTAACGGATTCGGTGGAAGTGTTCTTCTGACAAAGCGAAATCAGCATGGTTCCCGCGTCGGCTTTTTCATCGTACATCATGCCGCCGAGTGTCATACCGGCAAATTTTCCGTCGCTGGGCGGCGGGTTCTGCTGTGCGGTTTCTGCGTCCTGCTCCAATGAAGCGATGTGCTGTTCGCACTCCCGAAGCGTCTTGGGATAGTATTTCAGCACCTTATCCTCCAGTGCAAAATGCTCGCTGAGATAGCTCTGCTTCAACACTCTCAGCTTGGAAACCTGAATATCCAGATCCATTTTCTGCTTGATTCTCTCGTCGCCGGTCGCCAGCATTTTGACCTCCGCAAAAGATAACGCCACCTCATCCACGTCCTCCGCGGAACGGACAGGACTTTTGCTCGTCATGATCTGACCGATGAATTTCTGCTTAGTCTCCACGAGCTGCCACGTGTAGGAATCGAACGTGCGTTCTGTTACATAACGGAAAACCTCCACTTCAGGAAACATATTTCCTTGTCGCTCAATCCTGCCGAGTCGCTGCTCCAAATCTGACGGACGCCAAGGGCAGTCAAGATTATGCATGGCAATTAACCTGTCCTGCACGTTGGTACCCGCACCCATTTTCTGTGTGGAGCCGAGAAGAATACGCACTTCACCGCTGCGGACTTTGCCGAAAAGCTCCTTTTTCTGCGCGTCGCTGTCGGCTTCATGAATGAAACGTATCTGTTCTGTGGGGATTCCCATGCGTACCAATTTGGCGCGAATATCGTCGTAAACATTGAAAGTACCGTCGTTTTTCGGGGTAGAAAGATCGCAAAACAATAATTGTGCTGCCTTCGTATCGGCGTGTTCCTCCCATATCCGGTAGACGTTTTCCACGCAGGCGTTGACCTTGCTGTTTGGGTCGTCCGGCAGCATGGGATTGAGCATACGCTGGTCGAGTGCGAGTTTCCTGCCATCGTTTGTGATGGCAAGCATATTGTCAAGATGCGGGTCAACTGCGCCGGAACGCACCTTCTCCGCGCGAGTTGCCAGTCCTTCCACCATCTCAATCTGAATGTCGCTCGGCTGGGTTTTGATATTGTGATAATTGACCTTCGGCACGGGCAATTTCAGCATATCCGCGGTCTGAATGTCCGCCACTTCGCGGAACATCTGCATGAGTTCGGGGAGATTGTAGAAGCGGGAAAAGCGGGTTTTCAGCCTGTAATTCGTGCCTTCCGGCGCAAGCTCCAGTGCCGCGACAGTTTCTCCGAAGGTAGATGCCCATGCGTCAAAGTGCTGCAATCCGCATTGCGCCAGCGTTCCGTATTGCAAATATCGCTGTATGGAATACATCTCGACCATCGAGTTCGACACGGGGGTACCCGTCGCAAAGACGATTCCACGCCCTCCTGTGATCTCGTCAAGATACCGGCATTTCATAAAGAGATCGCTGGATTTCTGCGCTTCTGTCTGCGCGACACCGCCTACATTCCGCATTTTTGTATAAAGATAGAGGTTCTTGTATAAATGCGACTCGTCCACAAACAGCATATCGACGCCCAATTCTTCAAAGTTGATCATGGTGTCTTTGCGGGAGGTATCGTTGAGTTTTTTGAGCTTTGCCTCCACGCCCTTCCTCATGCGCATTAGTTCTTTGACCGTGTAACGGTCGCCCTTCCGTGCCTGCGCTTCTTCAATGCCCTGCTGAATTTCGTCAAGCTGCTCCTGCAATTGCATGACCTGTCGCTCCATGCTCATGGGGATTTTTTCAAACTGGCTGTGTCCGATGATCACCGCGTCATAGTCGCCGGTGGCAATTCTGCCGCAGAATTTTTTGCGCTTGGATTTCTCAAAATCCTGCTTGGTGGTGACAAGAATATTCGCGCTGGGATAGAGCCGGAGATATTCCGACGCCCACTGCCCGACAAGGTGATTCGGCACGACGAACATCGCTTTGTGGCAGAGTCCGAGACGCTTGCTCTCCTGCGCGGCGGCAATCATCTCGAACGTTTTCCCAGCCCCCACTTTGTGTGCCAGCAGCGTATTTCCGCCGTAAAGAATGTGGGCGATGGCGTTGACCTGATGCGGACGGAGTGTAATTTCGGGGTTCATGCCGACAAAATGAATATGGCTGCCGTCATACTCGCGGGGACGGACGCTGTTGAAGGTATCGTTGTAATACCGCATCAGACGCTCACGGCGTTCGGGGTCTTTCCAAATCCAGTCCTTGAAAGCCTGCTTGATCAACTCCTGTTTTGCTTGTGCCGCCATTGTTTCTTTGGCGTTGAAGACCGCCTTTTTGCTGCCGTCCGATTCCACAATATAGTCATAAATCCGCGTTTCCTTGAGGTTCAGCGCGTCCTCCAACAGCCGGTAGGCGGAGGCGCGTTCCGTGCCGAGCGAGCTGAAAGCGATGATATTCATGTTGTCCGCGCTCTTGTTTTCGATGAACCATTCTCCGCTGAAGGGCGACAGACGGACTTTGATTTCCCGCGCCGCGTAGAACGACGGGGAGAAGGTGTCGAGAATAAACCGCTTGATGTCCTGCGGCGGAATCCACGTCACACCGAGACGCACATTGATTTCGGCGGCGGTCAGGTCTTTGGGAATGACCTGTTTTAATGCCTCCACATTCGCCTGAAATTCGCCGTCAGACTTGGCGGCAATCTCCGCGATCTGCAATTTCTGTCGCACATTGCCGGACAGGTATTCGTCGGCGGGAACATATTTCGGCGGGTCGGTGTTGGGTTCGCGGTAGATCACGCCACGCAATTCCCCGATGATTTCTTCCTCTGATTTGCCCGTGAGCTGTGCCATATATGGCAAATCCACGCAGGCTTTTTCACCGATAGACACTGCCAGTGCCTCGCTTGACGTGTCTACGGAAGTGATTTCGTGGTGGGGCTTAATGGTTCTTTTGCTGAACATATCCGCCTTGCGCTTGAAATTGCCGTCGTCGTCCAGCACTTCCAGAGAACAAAGCAGGAAATAGCTCTCGTCCTGCGAAAAGGCGAGGTAGTTGCCGCGACTGTTGATTAAACCGTATTTCTCCGTGAAACGGTCATACAGAATATTGAGTTTTTCCTGTTCGCTCTTTACAATATCGTCGGAATAATCAAGCGACTGGTACTCAATGAGCCTTCTCGCGCAGTCACGGATTTCGATCAATCCCTTGATGCGATTCTCCGCGGTAACGGAGACATCGGCGGGAACCATGACGTTATTTTCGCGGAAATAGATTTTTCCGTCCATCACAGCATAGGAAAAATTCCGCACGGCGGGGTCGGCTTCTACCGTTTCCTGCGCTGCGTCGGACACTTCGTCAATCGCAATCGGCTCTCTTTCGGGAATACTGCCATTGATAAAACTCGCCGCATATTCCAGACTTGCCTCCAAAGGCATATCGGAAAATGGCTTGCATATCGCTTCCAGCTTGCCGAAACGGTTCTGCTCCACGCGCATTTCACCGCAGATCATATCCGGATGCTCCACGAAATAATCGTTGATGACAATGCCGTCGGGATTGTTTTCCAGATAAATCCAATCCGGTTCCACGTCGATGACGCGCTCCCGCTTTTGCAGAATGATGATGTCGCTGGTCACTTCCGTGCCGGCATTCGCTTTGAAGGTGGTGTCCGGCAGGCGGATCGCGCCGATAAGCTCCGCGCGCTGGGCAATATATTTTCGCACCTCGTTGTTTGCCTTGTCCATCGTGCCTTTGGACGTGATGAACATGACCACGCCGCCCGGACGCACCTTGTCGAGTGCCTTCGCAAAGAAATAATCGTGAATCATGAAATTCTGCGCATTGTACCGCTTGTCATCCACGCGGTAATCTCCGAACGGAACATTGCCCAAAACCACATCAAAATGCCCGTCGGGAAGATTGGTCTGCTCAAAGCCCTCCACAGCGATATTGGCATTCTGGTAAAGCTGCTTGGCAATGCCGCCGGTCAGCGGATCGAGTTCCACGCCGTAGAGCTTGGACTGTGCCATACTTTCGGGCAGTAATCCGAAGAAATTGCCCACGCCGCAGGAAGGTTCCAGAATATTACCCTGCGAAAATCCCAGTTTGTCGAGTATCCCGTACATGGCTTTGATGACAACCGGCGGCGTGTAAAAGGCGGTCAGGGTGGATTCCATCGTCGCCATATATTCGGCGGGATTGAGCGCGGCTTTCAGTTCCGTGTACTCATTCGTCCATGAAGCGTTTTGCTCGTCGAATGCCATCGACAAGCCGCCCCAGCCGACATATTTTGACAGAATTTCCTGTTCTTCCGGCGTTGCCAGACGGTCTTCCTCCTGCAATTTGTGAAGCAGGTGAATCGCGGCAAGGTTATTCTGGAATTTTTCCTTTGCGCCGCCCACGCCCAGCGCGTCATCGGTAATGCGGTAATTATGCTTTTCCTGAATGGATGCTGACGAAGAAAAAACCGGCTGTTCTTCAGGAAGTGGCTGCTCAAATGCAACCGGAGTTGCTTTTTCCGGTTCTTCAATATGCAGCTTTTCGATTACCACATCGTAGGGCAAACCGTTTTCGACGGCGGGATAAACCGATTCCACGGTGCTGGTAAAGGTCTGTTGCTCTTCCGCTTTCGCGGGAGAAACAAAGGCTTTCAGGTGGTCGTTAGCGTCGGAAAGCGACAGCTTGGCGGTCAGTTCTTCGACGCTCATTTCCTTGCCGAACAGCGGGAATTTCGGATTGGTGAGCGATACCATATCATTGTCAATCGCCGTGATATGATACTCGTCCACGCCGAGATACAGCATGTCGCCCACATTGAAACGGTAGCCGGTCGGGAACAGGTCGTTGAGTTCTTGCCCGAAACGCCATGCAGCATTGCGGTGAAAACCGTCCGCAGTGCCGCCCTGCACTCTTTTCAGTCCGTTCAACAACTGCTGTGCCGAGTCAGGATTTCCAATCAGACTATCAACAAGAGCCGCGTCGCTGTGCGTAATTTCGGGAAGTCCCACTTCTTTCAGATAATCTTTTTCAAAGCGGTCTAAATCACCGATAAAATACGCAAGACGCTGTGGCAGAGAATCTCTTTTTTCGGCGTTGGGAATTTCAAAAGAGGATTGAATGAATTTTTCGCGCTCACGTTTTTCCTGCTGCGCCGTTTCCCGCGCCTGAACACTCAGCAGATAATCGGGATAGCGTTCCTTTTCCTCCGGCGTGAGGTAACGGTCGTTATCAATCAATTCCCGCAGCCTTTTTTCTGCTTTTGACCACGGCAGTTTGACCTTTGGCGTATTTGGATAATTGAAGGAAAATCCTTTGCTGTCGTGATCGACAAATCCGTGACTGCCGTCGGAAAAAGTATAGCTGTGACCGCCGATACCGTATTCTTTTTTTAGGAAAGCGATGTTTTCCTGACCGGATTTTCCTTCCTGATATTGCCTGTAAATGCGGAATTTCCCCTGCTCAAATCCGCTGCCGTGAATGAGCGCGTTGTCAATATCTTCCTGAGAAAGCACAAAGGCGGAGGATTGCGCGTCCTCCGCCTCTGCGATTCTATTAATTTGTTCCGCGACGGTCGGCAGGCTGCCGCCGTCATTCTCGTTTAGCTGTAAATCAGTTCGCTCAGAATCACTTCCTCCGCCTGCTGGCGAATGTTGTTCATGCGCCCGATCCACGTCATCTGATCGCTGGCTTTCAGTTCCTCCGTCACGCCCTGCTCCTGCGCGAGCTGCTTCGTCAGATGCTCGAACCGGCTCATTGCCTCCTGCTCGATCTGGTACAGATGTTCCGTCAGCTTGCCGGACGTCAGGAGATTGACGAACGTCACTCGCCTGTGCTTCTCCAGAAACTCCCTCCGCAGGTGGGCGAATTTGCCAAGCGGAACTTCGGGCTGCGGCGGTAATGCGAGGTCGGGAAT
>CADBZY010000043.1 GCA_902799245.1 uncultured Ruminococcus sp. | reverse complement strand
TTGCTCACCTCATTGGCTGTTTTCTCCGTAATGGAAAAGACAAAAGCGTATTCATTACTGGCGGACAAAAAATGGTACTCCGTCCTACTGAGCATTGTCATTGGCGTAGTGGTCGGTTCTTTGTTTTCTTTTGTCAATACATTCGTGTACACGGATATGAACCATGTTTGGCTTTCAACGTGGCCTGCTCCCGCTATCTATGAGGTGATGGCGTTCAGATCTGTCTTTATGGCTTATTGCGTCTATTTCTCTCACGGTAAAAAAATGAAAGGGTTCAGCCTCTTCACCATGTACTTTATGATGATTGTCCCGCATACGGTAGCCTACGGGTATGATTTGAAAGTAACGGTGGCAGCAGATGTTATTTTCGGACTTATATTGGCCGTTCTGCACCGCAAACGGGATATGGCAAGTGCCATAATCTCCCGCGGAGTTGTGGACGTGTTTATGTTGATTTGATGGAATTTAGAAAATGAACGAGTGCATTACATATTTTACGGAGAAAAGCGCATGAAAAAGTATATTTGCATAGTCTCAGGGTTAGTCATATTATTGTTTCTTTCTGTCAGGTATATCCAATCCAGTAACATTTCCAGAATAATGAACAATTACGATGCATACGCAGAGCAGCTTTCCGCCAGCGGATTAAACGCGGTGATCGAACCATCCGATACCAAAAACGGAGAATATCTTAATGACGATGGAAACGTTCTCACAATTACTTCGTCCGATCAAATGGAATATATGTTTTACAAGGTGAATCATTCCAACAACAGATACCCAAGATTCAGAGGCAATGTATGTGCCATATACCTGCAAGCGGAGGGAAAATATCAGGGTGACTGGGTCAAGTGCGAAATCAATATTTGCATAGAATTCAGAAACAAGAAAACGCGCGTTATGATTTGGCACAAAAGTGATGATCATTCCAATACAGGTATCGCTAACCTTGTATATGATGATGGCAATTTCACCCCGAATTTGGCAAACCAAACGGAAAAGATTCAAAAAGCAGATTATATGATCAAACATTGGATATCCGCGGAAAGCCTTACTGCGTATTACGGTCAGGCGTGGGAGTATTATGATATATTATGTTCCGTATCGCACAAGAACAATCAAAGGGAAATAATCATACTGTTTTTGTCAATTACCTTTTTCCTATCCTTCATCGTGATCCGTGTAATCGTGAAAACTCACAAAGAAAAATCAAAGAAAATCATCCGCAATGAAAACCGGATTCTTGCTTGGGAAAAGAGGTATAACGAAATCATGGAGGATTCGGAGGATGAAAGATCATCCGATCTGGATTTTTCGCAGAAACAGCGGGAACGCATTACGCTTCTTGTTTCAAAAATTGAAGACCAATCGGCTGAATGGGACGATGATGAAAAATTGGAAAAAGGGTGAAATAATGAAAAGAAACGAAAGACTGGAAGCAATTTACAGTGAATTTGACGCCGCCGCGCAAGGACTTTGCGACGATACAGGCGGCATATTGTGTGAAATCACATCGGAATACAAGGGCGAGGAAGAGGAAAGGGAGCTGAAATATCGCTTCGCCAAAATTTATTACGGCTCCTTTATCTGCGAACTGGTCTATACGGCTCACGGCACGCTCAGCTTAATCAACAGCATTCTCGGCTGCGTTGTGTATGCGGACAAATCCGAGGACACGATTGGCGTTCCGCTGCCGCTGGTCACGGATTTTCTCGACAGGGACGTCACCGTGCCGATGTGCATTCCCTGCATATCCAACGCTGCCGGCATGAAACAGGCAGTATGCTGCATTGGCTCGGTCATTGCCCAGCTGATGCCGCAGCTCGTGAAGCTGTCACCGGACAGCGAAAAAAAGGAAGCCTTGACCGAATTTTACCGCAAGGAACTCAATACCGCGTTTGATATGGAGTTGGAATTAGAGCAGGAGAGAGAAATCGGCGAGGAACAGCTTACTCCCTACGAGATCATGCAGCTTGAAAAACGCTTTTATTTCGATCTGATCACGGACAGGCTCACATCAGGCGCGTTTTTTCAGTACATGAAGGGCGAGAAGATTTCCCCAAGGCAACTGAAAAAGATAACCGAAAGCAAAAAATCATTCGGTTATGAAAAGCGAATGGCGCGGTTGTGGCAGTCAGGGCAGCCATACGAAATCCCCGATCTGTCCGCCATATCCGACGGCTTGCAGCTCTACGACAGCAACGGCGTGCAAAAGCCGAATCTCAGGGATATTTTGGCACTGTTTCTATCATCGATTGTTTTTACATTGTGTATAGAACCGGTTTACCTGTTGCTGTATTTTGCGGTGCAGTTCTTTGAAAACCGCGGTGCTGAATATGTTTTGTCCGATCCTTACTCATGGATAAACACTTTTGTATTCTCATATCTAACCGGAATTGCAACCAGCTATTTTACAAGGCTGTTTGTTTACCGGCTGCTCAACAAAGAGCAATATGACGCTTATGAGGAAATGGATCATGTCGTGAACGGAGCAGGAGCGGACAAATTTATGAGAGTGATTCTGGGAATGATTGTGTCGGCAAGTATTGTCGCCTGCGTTTTGCTTCCCATGCAAGACCTGAAATTCACAAGCGGAGGCTTCTGGGATAACTCTCAGCTATTCTCCTTGCAAGGCACCCATTACAGCTATGCTGAGATCGAGAGGGTGTATTTCAAGCCGGAAGATCAGAAGCAGTATTCCGCGTCTTATGTCATCGTTCTCAGCAGCGGCAGGGAAATCAATCTCTTCGACTTGGATGATTCACTCAGCTATGAAGAAGAATTGACTTCTTTGATGAAAGAACATGGGATTAAGGTGGAGAAGTGAGAATTGATAATGAACGAAAATAATATACAAAGAACTTCGATTTCTCTCCATCATTTTTTGCGTACAAGATATAGAAAAAGGCAGGCGTTACATTATGTTATACTCTCTGATACTGACTGACCCGGAATTGTCATACGAAAATCATTCCGAAGATTTCTTTATCGGCATTTTTGCAACCAGACAGAAGGCAGAGGAAACTGCCTGCTATTACCTTGGCAATTTGCCGGGATTTTGTGACTATTCTTGCACCTATCGCATTGAAGAAAAAGAGGTCGTAGACAACTCTGACAACGCTATGCCTGTTTCAGTCTGGATCGTGCAGGGGTGGAATGTTAATGATAATTTTGACGAGATTGACATTCTTGAAAGCGAATGCTTTTTGACAGAAGAACGTGCCAAAGCAGAATTGAAGATGATGAAAGAAACATCTGCACGTTCCGAGTGGAACATTGACCGCCTGACCGTCGGGGAATGCCGCTGGCGCGAGGGATTTGTGAGAGATATCTGACGAGGTGAATCAAAATGAAATACTACTGCCACAACCCATCCGCTGAGAAGTTTATCTACACCGACTTTGTGCGTGACTTGCGCGAGTCCGACGATGTGCCTTACATAAAATATCCGTCAGACTATGACGGACAAGAGGTTGTAAAACTATGCTGCACGCAGCATACAGATATGGACTGGGAAACAAATACCGACAGAATGACCGATACAAGGCAAAAGAAAATCACGGAAGAGTGGGTGGATTATCTCAGAGGAAATCAGCTTCCGCTCAGAGAAGTGCAGCTTTGCACCCTTACTACGCAGAAAATATTTGACGCCCTATGCACCCAAACGGACATCAAATCTCTGCGGATCAAATGGCTGAAGTGTGCCGAAATCAAATCAATTGCAGACTTGAAGCACCTGAAAACGCTTTTTATCGAGCGTGCGCCCTCGCTAACGGACATCTCTTCGCTTGCCTCTCTGAATGCGCTTGAAGTGCTGATCATTGGTGAAGCCATGAAGCTGAGCGATTACTCACCTATAGGACAGATCAAATCTCTGAAAATGCTCGGCATATGCCGGTATCAGGCTGCATACGACAGCCGCAAGATGAAAATGCAGTCCGACACATTTCTCGCCGGACTGCCTGATCTGCGCTATCTGGATTTACAGGATATTATCATTGAGGACAGAACATTTCTTTCTCCTGAAACGGTAAGCCGACTGGAGTTTGAAAGATTTCCTTTAAGTTGAGTTTGAAAATAACAGGTATCAACAATTTACAAAATTATTCATAAAATATCCCTTGACAAGTCTGGTCTAATGTATTAGAATATACTTAGTTCTAATACATTAGACCTTTGCTTTTTGAAAGGAAATGATGATATGGCAACGCCAAAGATTTTTGAGAGCGAATACCGCTTTTGTCTGCTGCTGTGGGAAAAGGAACCCATCGGCAGCGGGGAACTTGCCAAGCTTTGTGAGCAGCAACTCGGCTGGAAGAAATCCACCACCTACACCGTCATCAAGCGGCTTGCCGAACGCGGTGTGCTGAAAAACGAGAATTCCGTCGTCACAACGCTTGTCAGC
Source organism: uncultured Ruminococcus sp. (assembly GCA_902799245.1). Lineage (GTDB taxonomy): Bacteria > Bacillota > Clostridia > Oscillospirales > Acutalibacteraceae > RUG762. The sequence continues at coordinate 35,367 of CADBZY010000043.1, read as the reverse complement.
AAGGAGGAAGTACAGTGCGCCGAGAGCCGTGAATTCATTGACCGCACCTTCGGCGGCTCCTTGCCGGGATTCATCGCGGCATTTACGGGCAGCAAGCAGCTTTCCGCCGAGGAAGCCGACGAGATCAGGCGCATGATCGACAGCTACAGGGAGGATTGACAATGGGGAGCATATTTTTGACAGTCCTCCGCATGAGCCTTGAAGCAAGTCTTCTGGTCGCGGTCGTGCTGGGATTCCGGGTGATATTCCGCAAGGCGCCGAAATGGCTGCACTGCCTGATATGGACGATTGTCGCGGTCAAGCTGATATGTCCTTTTGCGATAGAGCGCGACTGGGGTCTTTATTCGTCACTCAACTATGTTATATATGCGGCAAAAGAGGAATTTCAAAGCGAGATTTCACCGGGTCAGTCCATGAATCTCATTATCACGGAGCGAAGTGAAACGGAAGAAGGCAAGACCAATCACGGCGATACCATTTCACCGGAAAAGAATGAAAACGACAACACGAAACAAGCCGGAAAAAATGCCGCTCAAGACAACATAATTGAAAAAGCGGAATACTTCAACCATGTGGAATACACGCCTATTGAGAGCCGCTTCCTGCGTATTATGAGAATATGCGGGTATGTCTGGCTGGGTGGGGCAGTCCTCATCGCCGCGTATGGATTGTATTCTGTAATCGGCATGAAACGCAGGCTTGCCGATGCGGTTCAGATAGATGACCGTATTTTCCGCAGCGACAGAATCAGCACCGCATTTCTTTTCGGTATCATCAGACCCGGAATCTATATTCCCTTTGGTATATCCGACGAGAATCTGAAGCAGGTCAGGGAACACGAGCTTGCTCATCTCAGGCGCGGCGACCACATCGCAAAGGTCATTGCTTTCCTTCTGGTGACGGTCTATTGGTTCAATCCGGTGATATGGCTGGCTTATCTGCTTTACTGCCGCGACATGGAGCTTGCCTGCGACGAGCGCGTGATCCGTGACAAAGATACGGAGGAACGCAAGGCGTATTCCTCCGCGCTGGTGGAATGTTCGCAGCAGCAGAACGCATTCCGCGTACACAGCACGATTCCCGTTAAATTCGGGGAATTGGCTGTCAAAAAAAGAGTCCTCAATGTGCTGAATAAAAAGAAACCCGCCGTGGTGCTGATGATCACAGCGATCCTCTTTATTTTGATTACCGCACTGCTTAATATGACAAAGGAACATGAAATTGATTTATTCTATAGTCCGGATATTCCCGACTCCTACTGCCAGAAGGTTTACGAGCAATATTTCGCGGACGTGAAGGTTCCTGAAAAGCTCGACCGTGCCATTTCGGAAGCGTTGATTACAGACAGCGGAGAATCAATTTCTTATGTCACGGTTGACGGGAAGACATACCGCTATGTACTTTTTCAGAATTATGTTTCCATGAGTGACGAAAGTGACGTCTGTTATTCCGCTTGCGGAGGCGAGGGACATCTTGTCCTCGGATTTGAAGAAGGAGAACGCTCCGCGAAGGTTTATCTGATGGGTGAACCCGGAGATTATCGCTTTGAAAACGGATTTCTTGTCGGAGGCTGCGCGGCGAATCCGTATGTCATGCTGTTTGAAAAAGACAGCAGTGGAAATTATATTTTCAAAGAGCAAGAAGGAGCGCTTGACGGTGAACTGTATGAGGATTCCATCAATGAGCTGTTTCCCAAGGAAGTTGCGGAAAAATACTGGGAAATATATGACGATACCTACGTATTCAACGCTGTGGGCAAGCTGATCGGCAAACAATGCGACGAATATGCGGAAGGATATCTTAAAGCCATCGGACGCACAGCCAAGATAAAGGATTTCGATGATACCTTTGTAACAAATGACCTGAGTCTGAGCTATGGAATATCGGATGAGGTATCCAATGGGCTGATGGCAATGTATAATGAATACAACCTGCTGGCGGCAACCTGCGGCAATATCGAGGTCTGGGAGAACGGAATCCACTGCGTTTATCTCACCGCATGGGAAGGCGGCTGCAACGGAGAAGGCATTGTCACCTATCTCAAATACGAATACGACACCGGCAGAATCTACCAAAAAGACCGCTATCGCGTTTCCGGCGATTCCATCACCTGCATAGAGGGAAACGACCGCACGGACAGGCTCATAGAAATTCCGTATGAGCCGGAGATACACATTCCCGGCGTACCCGACAGCTACGGCGGCGCGTAACGAAGGAAGGAGAAGCTATGCCAGAACTCAGCAAATTATTTCTTCAGATTGTTCAATTGAGCCTTGAAGCGGGATTTCTTGTTCTTGTGGTGATATTGCTTCGGCTTGTATTCCGCAGCACTCCGAAATGGCTGCATTGCCTGATGTGGGCGTTGGTAGCGGTCAAGCTCATCTGTCCATTCGGCATTGAGAGCGAGGCAAGTCCGATGCCCAAGAGCGACGCGGTCAGAAGCAGCGTGGAAAGCACCGCGTCCGTCAGTGAATCAGTCGGGGAATTGCCCGAACAGCACCCGACGCAGCAGGAACAGCCAAGCCAATCGCACGGAACAGGAATACAAAGCCATGTAATGCAAAACGAACCCAAACCCGCTGGCAGCAGCATGATTCTTCCGTCCGCTGTGAAAATCGGCTCGTGGGTATGGCTTGCCGGAATGTCGGGCATTCTGCTGTACGCGGCGGCTTCGGCTGTCGCGCTCAGGCGCAGGCTTGCCGACGCGGTTCCGCTGGACGATTCTACAGAGAATCCCGACAGAATCTACCGGAGCGACCGCATACAATCCGCGTTTCTGTTCGGCATTGTCCGACCGAAAATCTACCTTCCCTTCGGCATCGACGGGGAAAATTTACGGCAGGTGATCGCGCATGAAAAGGCACACCTCCGCCGACTGGACAATGTGACAAAGGCGGCGGCCTTCATTCTTGCGGCGGTCTATTGGTTCCATCCGGCGATATGGCTGGCGTACATTCTCTATTGCAGGGACATCGAGCTTGCCTGCGACGAAAGTGTGGTAAAAGGAAAACAGCCGGACGAGCGCAAGGCTTATTCGATGGCGCTGCTGGCATGTTCGGCGGAAAAGAACGCGTTTACGGTAAACAGCGCGATTCCCGTGCAGTTCGGGCAATCGGCTGTCAGAAGGAGAGTGGCGAATGTGCTGAAAAACAAAAAGCCCGCCATTGGGCTGATCTGCGTGGGAATTGTCGCAATTGTCGCGGCGCTGATCGTGGTGATCACCAGACCGACTGATTACAGAACGGACGTTCCGAAAGAATTGGACGAAGCGGTGGCACGCAGTATTTTTACAATGAACGGCGTGTCCATGTCGGATATTACGGTGGACGGGCAAATTCGTCATTACGCTGCGGTCGGTGAAAACTGGGAATTCGATAGAGAATCCCCTTACAAAACTGAATGTCTTGGAGAAGGTCATGAGATACTCGGCTATAGAGAAAAAGACGGAAGCGTGGAAGTTTACGCAATATGTCTCGCCCAAACATATTTGTTTAGAAATGGAATATTAATGCCATGGACTACTGATCGCGCTCAAATGCTGATGCTCTTTGAAAAAGATGAAAAAGGCGGCTATCTTTTTCAAAGTGCAGAAAAGGCTACCGAGGATAGACTTTTCGGTCGCCCTGTAAAAGAGCTTTTTCCAAGTAAACTGGCGGAAATTGACGCGGACGGTGAAGAACTCAGCGCAATACTTAATGGTCAGAGCCTTCAGTACGCAGAAGCCTATCTTATAAAAATTGGCAGAGCAAACGCTCTTCAACCACTGAACAGCAGGAACACAGAGGATTTGACGATACTCCAGACTTTTGGCGTTTCGGAAGATGTGGCGGCTGCGCTCTATGACCTTCACCCAGAATACGGCGATTATGTCGGCAGCATTGAAAAAGTCGAAAACGGCGTGCGTTACGTTTATACAGTTGAATGGGACGGCGACAACAGCAGCAACGGAAGCGTGTATTTCACCAAGTCCGAATACGACAGCGGAAAAATAGTTGAAAAAACCGTCTACAAGGTCGAGGGCGACAAATTCAAGAGAATTCATATTGATTGAACCAATCGTGATAAAACGGGCTTTCCCGCAGTTAAGCAGGAAAGCCCGTTTTTTATGGAACAGTCTATTATCTTTCGTAATGAATTATTACCGTTTTTTCACCCCCCAATATAAAAGAATCCACGAATGATTAACTGGAACTTTCTCCCCAAATTCTTGTGAATGTTGGGGAGAAAGTTTTTGTGCAAATAGTAGAAATCTTCACATCACTATTGAATAATCAATTTCGACGTGATATAATATCACCATAAATGAGGATTTGTTCATCGCAGCAAATTCAGCATCAAATAAAGTTAATATTACCCTGCTTAAAAAAAACGACCTTTTTGGCGGGGTGATTATTTACGTCAAAAATTATACCCCTCCAAGCTCGTTTTTGGAGGGGTATTTTTTATGTTGAGAAGATACCGGCCTCATTTGCCGTCTTTCAGTAATGACGGCATAAAGTAGATATACTCAGACAAGAAAGACATTGCCCATGTAAACGGATATTGTAGAAACAATCTTAAGATTAAACGTGGTCATATCCGTACTGTCTGTTTATATATTCATAGCCGCTGCGGACAAGCATTTGTCACTGCGGTCTCTATCCACTTCTGCTGGCAGTCTGTCTTCAGCGCAGGCTGCCGCAGTCCACCCCAATCAATCGTTTTGAAATTCGAATTTTTCTTAACTTTTGATTGGAGGTTTTCCAAATGGATGAAAAAAGACCGTCGAGAAGAAAAGATAAGGATAACCCTTACACGATGATTGTGAAAGACGGTAAATTCTTTGTCATGTTCAGAAATATTGATAATGAATCAGTCACGGTTGAAGTCGGTGAAGATGTGTACGCTTTGTTCAACACATTTGAACTGGAAGATCTGGCTCTTATGAATGAGTTTGATCGTCATTCCGAACATTCCGAACTTGGCGAGCAGGAACTGGCAAGACGTGCCGAGATAGTTCATATCACGATTGACGATATTGTCGCAGCCAAGATGGACAATGAGGCGCTGATGCACTGAAAGAAAAAGCCGGCTTCGGCAAAGAAGGCGGCGAAAAGAATTTTGAAGGTGTGCTGACAGAGCTTCAGATGCAGACCTATCTCATTGTGTCGGATTTCCGTCAGCGTATAAACAAGACTGGCGAGCCATTCGGCTGGCATATCGGCGTAATGAAAATGCCTGAAACCAAGTGGGGATACGATTTTATTTCTTCCCGATACAGTGAAGAACCAAGCGCTTCATGGGACAGAATATCGGAACAGATACGCCGCTTCTTCCCGGACGCAGAGGAAAGTGAGATACAGAAGGTGCTGGGGATAAAACATCCCAGAGCCGAGTCATCATCGGTGAAGCCGCAGAAAAAAACTAAACCCAAGCCTTCAAAACCGCGATGGCCGGAAAACATTCTGCAAGATATTCAAAATGTTCCCCTCACGCTGAATGAAGATCAGATGGCGGGATTACGCCATGTCATTTCCACACTGCCCCAAAGAGAGCAGATGATTATCAGACAATATTATGAGAAATATATGTCACAAAAGGCAATCAGTGAAATGATTGGTGTAACCGCTCCCCGTATCGGTGAGATCAAAGCAAAAGCACTCCAAAAGCTGCGCCATGATGCGAGATCAGATTATATAAGGTATGGGCTTCAAGGAAATGCGAGGCGAAAAGAGAAGATAAGGCTTGATTGTATGTGCGCAAAAAGCCGTGCTGAACAGATACAGATTTTGCAGCAAGTAACATTAGACGATTCCGGTTTTCCCTTATCCGCAAAATTCAAAATTCGGAATATGAAGATTCACACACTCGGAGATGTGATGGAGGCAATGGACAAGACTCCTTCCGAACTTTTAAAACTGAATAAAAAACATCTGACGGCGATTGCTGATAAACTTGTCGAGCATGGAGTAGATTGCAGCGAAGTGTATGTAAAATTAAAAATTCATCAGCCGGCAGATATTTATAACATTTGGGAGCTTGGTTTTTCTTTCCGAACCTTCAATATTCTTTACCGCGGGGGATTGCGGACTGTAGATCAGCTTGAAAGGCTCATCAAAAATGAACCTGAAAAAATCCTGCAGCTCAGAGGTCTTGGCGAAAAGTCAAGAGCGGATCTTATTTCTATACTAGAAAGGGCGGGCATCGACAGTTCACCAATAAGAAATCTACGGAAATGATTACTCTTTTGAATATTCCGGAGGACAAATTTTATGGCTCTATTATTTTCTGAGGTAACATTAACTGTAGATCAGCATCAAGTTAAATTTCTTGCATCAGGCACGCCAAAGACAGTCGCTGATCTTGACGGCTGGACTGCCTACGAGGACTTCATGGAAAAGCATCCTGAGAGTGATGAAATTAAAGTTCATGTGGATTCATATCTTTATGGAGAAGAAGAAATCGAAATTGCCAATCCGAATGAAGTCGCTTACTTCACAATGAGATCTGACAGAGATGCCAATTTTCTGAGTGGTCATTGTAAGAGTGCAGGTCATTCAGATTTTGTAATTCAGAGCGGTCAGACAGAGACGTTCGAAGATATCGTAAACAAATTTACATTTATTTCATAAAAATGCAGCTTAAAAAAGATGCCACCCCCGTGAAGCCCCTACTGTAGGGGCTTCACGGCGCTTTAGGGGTCAAAAAATGAAGCGGGCTGACCGTAGATGCCTTTGGGCATTTTTGGGGTATTTTTGAAGGTGAACTCCTGTGATGCTCATTTCGAGGTCTGCCTTTGCCCCTATTTCAAGATAATTCAATACCCAACCAATCAAGCGTGCAGGTAGAAAATCTGTGCGCTTTTTTGTAGATAAGCAACAAAGCCGATTGTTTTGAAGATGGACGTCTGATCAGCGTCCGACAGAAAAAAACAGTCGGCTTTTTTGTTTGCTAACGAAATTTTAGGAGAGTGATTACCAAATGAGATTCAAAAGTCAGCAGCACAAGTCCACGTTCAAGAAAGCCATCCGAAAGAAGGACAAAACAGACACCCGACTCATGGCGGCGATGTATCTGCTCACGGCGGATCAGATTCTGTGGAACAAGGTGAAGGGCAATATCCGAGAGAGCCGCATCGACTACGACGAAGTCAGGCTGGACACGGTGAGCGAAAACTGCTACACCCTTTACAGCGCGTCGAAGGATATGTACTTTAACACCGACCATGTTTCACTCAGCGATATCTTCGACACCAATTTGATCTCGGAGAAAATGTTCAACGTCATTATCACAGCCATCAATATCCGGCGGCTGGGCTTGGAGAAAGCGGAGGCGATAGAATATGCCATATAGTAGAAAGGCATTTTCGGACGATTACGTCACTGAAACCTTTTACTTCCCTCTGTCGGTGCAGGTGGAGGACGAGGACAGCGAGGATTTGTATTCCGTCAGCAGCGACTCCGTTCGCTGGTTCGAGGACGAAATCCAAGAAGCCATCGACGATTACCAGTCCGACATTGAAATGGAGAGATATCTCTGCGATGACAACGCTGACATTCAGCACAAGCTGATCTCCGCTGAATGGGGCGTTGAAACCCTGAACGGCGAACTCTACGGCCGCATGAAGCTCACGCTGAAGGAACCACTTACCGCGGAAGAAACGGAACAAATGAGAGGCGAAGTGACCGGACAGGCGAGTGACGGCTTTGGGGAGTCATTTGAACAGCACCCGATTACGCTGGACGATGAGAAGTATTATGTGTCCTTCTGGAACAGCGGTGACGATTACTTCGTCTACACCGCCGATGAGATGGACGAATATCTCAGCCAGCAGACCGGACAGGGCTTCAGCGGAATGTAAGAAATCCGCATACTTTATCCTATACAGGGGGTGACCTAAAGGAATCATCTTAGAGTTGTTTCAAAAATCGCATGAAACCCACAAAAACCTACAAAAACCAACAGAAAGAAAGGGAATGTCAGCAATGAATTCATTTGACGGAGAGCGCCTGAGAATTCAGCGCGCCAAAATGCTCTACCCGCCCGGCACGAGAATTGTCCTCGGCGAGATGAGCGACCCTTACGCTCCCGTGCCGCCCGGAACGCGCGGTACGGTGAAATTCGTCGACGATATGGCTGCCGCCGGCACCGACGTCCTGCCGACCCAGCAGCAATTGGTGGACGCGATCGGAAGCATCTTCACCGACCCCATCATGATCAGTACCACCACCGACCCCGGCATTGCCGCCGGTTTTGGCGACACGCTGTTCATCATCTACGCCTCTCCCGAAGCCTTGGAAGGTCTGGGCGCGGTCTGCATTGACGCAGTGGTTCACTCACAGGAGAAAGAAATCCTGATGAATCACAACGCCCGCTACCGTATTCTCGACGTGGGAAATATGGCAATTCAGCATCAGAACCCGTGGGAGGATGAACCGACAACGCTTTACAGACATTATGTGAAGGTGGAACTGCTGAAACCGTAAGTCAGTGATAATTCCTACTATTATATAAAGATATAAAACAACCGCCGAAGCGGATCATTGCTCAGATTCGGGCAATCTCCCTTCGGCGGTTGTCCTTTTGTAAAAACTATTTCCTCTTCACTTCGTATGTGTCCCGTTCGATGTGAACTTCATACTCCGTTTTCTCACCGGTTGGAGAGACGATTGTCAGCACCGTGTATGCTGTCAAATAAATGTCCATAGTAAATGAACGATATTCGCAAAATCAGCGAGCAAATTATCATCGTATTTTTTGTATATTCTCACAAAAATATTTTAGCAGTGAAAAAAACAACACCAAAGACAGAATAATTACAAAATTGTCATAATAGATTACGATGTTGTAACCTAAAAATCCCCGTTTATACTGGACATTTATTGGACAGGGTATGATAGCATACAATTGGAATGCGAAAACAAAAAGGCAAAACCGCATTCAAAAACAGATGGGGAGAAAAACAACCCAAGTCAATCCGAAAAAAGGAGGTGAATCTTATCGACGAGCAAAACAACCAAAAGGAAGAAAGTCAATTCCGACAGGAGAAAAAACAAAAGGAAAGGGACGGGCGTGATAAACTGATTGTCATTCTGTTAATTATCACACTGCTCTCTGTCAGTGTGGCTGTCTGGGCGGTCATTTCAAAGGGAAATTCACAGCTTTCGCTCACCACGTCCGCGCAAACGAACGAGAACCCGGATAAATTGACCGATTCCATTGCCCTCCCGCAATTTGCGTGGCTTACGTTCACTGCAAGAACCAAAAAGCAGACATTGACCTTCACAAATCCCGAACAGAATTTCGCACAGTTCCGCGTTTCGATTGTGCTGGACGGAGAAACGCTCTGGCAGTCGGAGCTTCTCAGACCCGGCGAGACGTCGGAAACTGTCGTACTGTCCCGCGCTCTTTCCGCCGGAGAGTATGAAGCCCGTCTGGTGTACGAGTGCTTCACCAATGATGAAGCACAAAACCCGCTCAACGGAGCGGACAGCCCCATCACGATAAAAGTTTATTAGGATGAATCGATACGACGTCCTCAAAAATGCAACTATGAAAGGAATAAGACCCATGAAAAAAACATTTGCGCTTTTGCTTTCCGCGGCGATGATGTGTATGTTTTGTACGTTTGCCGTCACCGCTTTCGCCGATAGTTCACAGAGTCAGGAAATTACGCTCACCATTTCCGACTACGCTATGATTCACAAGGTCAAAGCTACCGTTGTTCTGCCTGCGGCCGGAAAAACGGTAGATGATTCATTGACTGTCGAAAACGCTCAGTTCTTTAAAACCGGCAATATCAACATCTATGAGACAGACGACAATGGAAACGAAGGTACCGCTGTACGATATGAAACGGGTTATACATATAAAGCCGGTCAGAAGTACAAGATAAGCGTGAATGTGCAACTCAATGACAGCTTCAGAATCGCCGACGACGCAGTGTTTACCATCAACGGCATGAATGCGACGAAGACCTATAGCAATACCTACGCGGAGTTTTACATCATTTATACCGCAGAAGTGACGACTCCCACATGGACACTCAATATTCCTGCCGATGTTTCGGTGACATATCCGGTTGAATATATTAATCTTGGCGAGGCGAGCATCACAGACGTTTCCAATTTCACTGCCGGTCATATTTATGCTTTTATGCGGTATGACGGCTTGTTCAAAAAAACAGATGACAGCACCAAAACCATCCCCTTTACCATCGGCAGTTTCAGCACCAATGAGGATTGCCGTATCGGCGGTTACGGCGTGACGGCTTCCAATGACAATGGCCCGGTAAGCTTCGGTTACACGAATTACAGTGCCCTACAGATAACCATCAACCGGAACGATATCGCTGCCGCTGACTCCGGCGTTTACAAGACCACCGTCGTTTACAGCTCCGCGTTTGTAGCGGATTAATATTGAATGGAATTTTTAACGAAGTCAAACAGTAGAAGAAAACGGTAAAAACCTGTTTTACATGGTAAAGGTCAGCGGAGAATTCCAAAAGATGTTTGTGCGAAGTGAACTGAAACAGGAAAAGCCCTACAAATCACTTGATCAGGCACTGTCCACCGACCAGAGAGAGTTTCATTACGAGAATATCAAAGGGACGGTCGTTGCGCTCTATTGCCCCGATTATATGGGCGGTCTGAACACTCCGGGCTGGCATTTCCACTTTATTTCCCATGACAGAACCAAGGGAGGACATATCCTCGATTTGTCATTTGAAACCGCCGAAGCTGCCTTTGACCTGACCGAAAGTTTTGATCTGTACCTTTCGGACGACGAGGATTTCCAGCGAATGGAGCTTTCAAAGGACGTCAGCGACGCCATCAAAAAGGTGGAAACCAACGAATCGGAGAGTGCCCCATCTGTGAGTGAATCCAAGTGAAAGCGAAGGATTATCATTATTACACATAAAAACAGCGGGCTGCCACGCAAGGGAAAGCAACTCCCGGCATGACAGCCCGCTGTTTTTGTTCATATCATTCTTTTACAGGTTTTCACCATATACAGAACAGCCTTCGCACAGTTCGCAGCGGCTTCTTTCTGAAAGGTTTCAAATTCCACGGATTGCGAATCGTCCGACTTGTCCGAAATGGCGCGTATCACCACAAACGGCGTGTTGTTCAGATAACAGGCCTGCGCGATGGCGGCACCCTCCATCTCACAGCACAGTCCCCCGAATTTGGATGTAATGATTTCTTTTTGCTCTTTGGTGGAAATGAATTGATCGCCCGAACATACTCTGCCCTCAAACACATGGATATCGGGAGAGGTCTTCTTCACGGCTTCTACCGCTGCCTCGCGCAGGGACTTGTCCGCTGGGAATGCGTAAAGTCCCGTGTATGGGATTTCTCCTTTCGCAAAGCCGATGGCTTCCACGGTGAAATCGTGCTGCACCGCGTCAACCGATACGACGATATCGCCGATGTCGATCTGATTGTCCAGAGAACCCGCAACGCCCGTGTTGATGATCTTGGTGCAACCGAAATTGTTGATCAGCGTATTCGCGCAAATGCCGGCGTTGACCTTTCCCATGCCGCACTTGACAATGACGACATTTTTCCCTTCCAGCGTGCCCTCGCAGAATTCCATTCCGGCGATGACGGTTGTCTTTTTGATATCGGCTTCCTGTTTTAAGGACGCTACCTCGGTATCCATAGCACCGATAATTCCGATCGTTTCCTGTGCCGGAGCCGGCTTGCCTCCCACGCATCCGGCAAGCACCCCGCATGTCAGTATCGTCAATAAACTCATAGCGGTCAGTCTTTTCATTGAGTAACCTCCTTTAATTTTACATATCATTCCGCTGATTCCGGCGCAAAGAAGCGCAATAACCGTTCCTTGTAATCCGGCGCGGTGTCATACGCGGCGTGTCCGTAACCGTTATACATATACATCTGAAAGTCCGGTCGGTCTTTCAGATGCTTCGCAATCTGATTTGTCGCATCCGCACCCAACACCCCATCGTCAGAGGAACCTATCACCAGCACCGGACAGGCAATTTTTGACAGATCGTCCGTCACGTTGAACCCCTTCATACCTTCCGCCAAAATAATAAAGCGATTCAGTTCGTCAGGCGTCACGGTTTTGGCGGCGTCCGCCAGCAGTTCACGGTACTGTTCAAATACTTCCTGCGGATAAATTGCTTCTCCGAACTTAAGATATAAATCCGTTGTGTTTCCGGCTTTTGCCAGCGAAATCCACTCCTCCACCGTCCTGAAATTCTCTTCTGTCACACAGGCGGACGTCGAGCCGAGAACCAGTTTCTGCACAAGCTCAGGATGATGGATCGCAATATCCATCGCAGTCATTCCGCCCTGCGAAGTGCCGAACAGGCAGACATTCTCAAGCCCCAGCGCACGCATCGCCTCCGCCGTGTCCTGTGCCATCTCATGTACGGAGTAAGACGCGGGCAGTTCCTTTCTGCGGTCAAACAGATAGACGGTAAAATCCTCTGTCAGAATCTGATAGGCATCCGCTACCGCGTCTGCGGAACCCATGGCACTCTGCACGCTGAGTCCGGGAAGGATCACAAGCGTTTTTTTGCCCCGTCCGAACTTGAAATAGTCCATTGAGAAAGCGTCCGTTTTGACTGTTTCAATCGGTATGCTTTCGGTCGCTTTCAACTCCTCGCTGTTCTGCTTTCCGTGTGTAACCGTCCATACTATCACAAGGATTGCTGAAAGCAACAAAACCAGTGCCGCGGCTCCCAAAATCAGGTTCCGATTATTCTTCCACATGATAACATCCTTCTTCCGTAGGTTGTATGTTTAATAAGCCTATTGTAACGACGCTTTTATGAATTTTTCTACCTATTTTCTATGAATTTTTCTATACTAAGTGTACAAAGTAAGCAAAACTGATAGTTTACAAAATTGTAATAATAATGACTGAATTGTAATTAAAAAACTGCCCGATTTACTGGACATTTATTGGACAGCGTCATTTAGACTGTAAAGAAAATAGGTGTTTTGCATATACACCATCAGGGAGGTATTACAATGAAACAATCCAAAATTACCCAAAGATTCCTGTGCGTCGCCCTGGTTGCGATGATGTCGCTGACAGCGTGCGGCAAGGATACGAAAGACGAACAAAGCGGCTACACCATCGACACTATCCGCGAGTATGTCGTCGGCGTTGACGAACAGGTAGAGCTTGATGACGGCAGCAAAAGAGCCATCATCAACTTTGACAATGCCGCTACCACGCCCGCCCTTCAGCCCGTTTCGGACGAGGTGGAGGCACAGATGAAAATGTACGGTTCCATCGGCAGAGGCTATTCCAAAAAATCCGATTATTCCACTGATCTTTACAACGACACCCGCAGCAAGGTACTCCAATTCGTGGGCGCGGATGAGGAAAATTACACCTGCTTCTATGTCAACAACACCACCGACGGTCTGAACAAGCTTGCTTCGGCGTTGATTACCAGCGAGGATGACGTGGTGCTGTGTACCCGCATGGAGCATCACGCCAACGACCTCTCATGGAGAGAGCGCTGCAAGGTCATCTATGCCGAGATCGACAAACAAGGTCGGGTGGATTACAAGAGCCTTGAAAAAATGCTCAAGAAGAACAAAGTCAAGTATGTTGCCGTCACAGCCGCGTCCAACGTGACCGGATACGTCACCGACGTACACCGCGTGGCAAAGCTCGCTCACAAATACGGGGCGAAAATCATCGTGGACGGCGCACAGATCGTGGCGCACCGCAAATTCTCCATGATCGGCGAAACGCCGGAGGAAAACATCGACTTCTTCGTCTTCTCCGCCCACAAGATGTATTCTCCCTACGGCGGCGGCGCGGTGGTCGGTCTGACCTCGGTGCTGAACAAGCATATGCCGGAATTCTACGGCGGCGGCATTGTCACCATCGTGACGGATAAAGAACAGAACTACAAGGACGCGCCCGCCAGTTATGAAGCCGGTTCTCCGAATTACCCCGGCGTGGTCGGATTGGGCAAGGCCATCGACATATTGCAGGAGGTCGGGTTTGACGCGATCAGCGAGCATGAACAGAAGCTGGTCAGAAGGCTCATCGACGGAATCCTGAAAATGGACAACGCGGTTGTTTACGGCGACACGGAGGACATCAGCGACAGAGTGGGCGTGGTCACCTTCAATCTGACCGACGTCAATTCCATGCATCTTGCCATGAAGCTTTCAGAAAAAGGCGTTGCCACGAGAAGAGGTGCATTCTGTGCACATACATACGTCTGGCGACTGCTGGGCATTTCCGACGAGGCAGCCAAAGAACTGGTGGAATGCGGTGAAGGCGGCACGCCGGGCATGATCCGCGTCAGCTTCGGCATTTACAACACCGAGGAAGAAGTGGACGAGTTTCTCTCGATTCTCGACAAGGCGCACGGAGAATGCCTGAAGGAAATGGAAATGCTGCCTTACCAACCGGGGCTCTGATCTGCCGCATTTTGTAAAATTCAAACAATCCCGTCAACGCACTTGAAAAACTGCTCTGGCTGCGTTACTATACAAGCAGGGAATCTCCGAATAAATAAAAAGGAATGGTGATTTTCCGCAATGTTGAAAATACAAACCGATTTGCCGTGTATTCTGCTGCTGATGATGCTGCTGGCCGGCCTCTCCTTCATGGATCTCAATGACCGTTATATCCAGCCCAGTCACAGAAGAATCATTTTCATTATTGCCGCGCTGGATTTCAGCTTAATTATGCAGAATCTGGCAAGCTATTACCTTGAGCTGGAAGTATCCCGGCCGCTGCTTAGGACAGTTGTCAGTATTTACGGATATACGGTGCGTCCTCTGCTTCTGATCATGTTCTTCTACCTTGTCAATCCCAAATTGAAATACAGACCTGCATGGTGTATTTTCGGTGTCAATACGGTCATTAACCTGACCGCCTTATTTTCACATCTTTGCTTTTGGATTGACGAACGCAATCATTTTCAACGGGGACCTCTTGGCTACACCTGTCATAATGTCAGCATCATCTTTCTTGCCTACTTTGTCTATCTGACTGTAAAGGATTACTGGCGCGTTCAAAAATGGCTTGTTGCCATTCCCATTTTCAACGTCTTACTGATTATCGGATCAATTATACTGGATACTAAAATCGTCGGGCATGAGTATCCTGTCACCTATCTTACCGCCGCTGTCATCTGTGGAAGTGTGTTCTTCTATATCTGGCTTCATTTGTTGCTGGTTCGGGAGCATGAAGAGGCACTCATGGCACAGCAGCGCATTCAGATCATGATGACACAGATTCAGCCGCATTTTCTCTTCAACACGATTTCCACCATCAAGGTGCTGTGTTTGCAGCGGCCGGAAAAGGCGGCGGATATTACCGACAAATTCGGTATGTATCTGCGACAGAATCTCGACTCGCTCGGACAGACGGGCTTGATTCCTTTCCGGAAGGAACTGGAACACACACGGCTTTATTCCGATATTGAGATGGTTCGTTTTGATTCCATACGAGTGGAATACGATATCGAAGACAGTCAGTTTTCGATGCCGTCGCTCACCCTTCAGCCGATGGTGGAAAACGCAATCCGGCACGGTGTGCGTGTTTGCGAGGAAGGAATCGTCAGAGTTGTCACGCGCCTGAAAGACGGTTATCACGAAATTATCATACAGGATAACGGATGCGGCTTTGACCCGGAAAAGATCAACGAGGACGATGGAGCGCATATCGGCATCCGCAATGTCCGCGAACGACTGCAAAGTATGTGCGGCGGCTCCCTCACCGTCGACAGTGTGATCGGCGAGGGAACGACGGTTACCATCCGTATTCCGCTGGAATCGCCTGAAAAAAGAGATGGTGACAAAACTGTAATAACAATAACAAAATCGTAATCAAAAACGGCCAAATTTATTGGACATTTATTGGACAGCGTTGTGTAGACTAATAAAAAAACAGGGTTTTTGTAAGCGTATGACACCCATTCCTCAAGGAGGTGAAGCATGATGTGGTGCGGAAAGGGTATGGAATTTCATTTACGCCCGCCGTAAAGCGGAGCGTGAAGCAGATAGCAAAGTGATATGAACAACAATATGACAACAAATGTAGGAGACTGAACCAAATGAAAAAAATAGTAGTAATGATGATAGCGACAGCCTTGGTACTTTCATTAATGGCAAGCTGCGGCGACGATAATAAGCAGACCTCCGGTCAGGAAGGCACTAATTCTTCCGCTACCGAACAACTCACAGACGACACACTGGGAGAAATCTTCAATGACGCGTCCGAAATCGGTGAAGGCACCGCAGGCTCATCCCTGAAGAAGGCGGAACTTGCCGCCAGAATCGCATCCTACGCGGCAGTGATTGGTTTCACAGACGATCAGGTAGAAGAGCTTAAATCAGAAATGCAGGCAAAATACGACACGTTCGATGAAGAAAAGCAGGCAAACATCGACAACGCTTTTGTGGAAGCATTCCAGTTGCTTGACAAAGCCATCGTGGACGGCGACTACGACAGCGTGAAGGGGCAGTTTGAGGATGCAGGCGCCGCCGAAGGACTTGATTCCGTTCTGAAAGCGCCCGGTCTGAAAGAAAGCTACAATGTCTTCCGCTCTGCTTACCTCACCATGGGCAATTCCGAAGATTGATCGCTACAAAATAGAAGGAGAAAATACATCATGGAAACTTATATTATCATTGGAATCATCGCTGTTGTAGTTGTTGCCATAGGCGTTTACAGCATACTTCGCAACAAAAAAATCAACGAAAACGGCATTGAGGCGGACGCAGTGGTTTCCCGCATTGATACCGATACGCAGACCGACGCGGACGGCAGCGTTTCCACCAATGAAACGTATTATGTCGATTATCAGAACGCCGAGGGCGAGATCGTCACGGCTAAGCTCGGCAAAAAAAACAATCGCAAAAAAAAGCAGCTTGTCAGAATCGGCTGCGCGGCGCTTGCGCTGGCGATGACGGTTGGGGCTGTTCCCTTCCTGATGAGCCACGCGGCGGAAGGCGAAGCGGTAACGCCCATCGACATTGCTGCCAAGAACGATGTGGTATCGCCTGCCGATGCTTCCGCAAGAAGCATAACCGGAACAGCCGAGCCAAATCAGTACATGACCGGCATCGTGGAAAGTGGTTCCTGCGGCGACGGTGTGACCTACACCATTGACAGCGAAGGAACTATGGTTATCAGCGGCTCAGGCACCATCGCCGACCACGCATTTGATTGTAAAGATAATTTTTCCTGTGTTGTCTTTGCTGATGGCAGCAATATTACGGGCATCGGGATACAGGCGTTTGGTCACTGTAAAAAGCTGTCGTCTTTTGCTTTTCCGGAAAATGTAACTGTGATTGAGGCTGATATGTTTTACGAGTGCAGCGGTCTGACTTCCGTTTACATTCCGCGAGGGGTAACCCAAATTGGCGACAGTGCTTTTCATGGCTGTACCAGCCTGAAGTCGGTCGATATTCCGGAAGGTGTCACAACAATAGGCAAAGAGGCATTTTCTCTATCCGCTGTTACAACCGTTACTATTCCTTCCACTGTGACAAGTATTGAAATATTTGCGTTTGAACGTTGTAAAAAATTAGAAACAGTCGTTTTTCAGAAAGGCGTGACAGATACCGGGGAGTATATGTTCCAAGAGTGTACCGCTCTGAAAAATGTGACGTTTCCGTCAACCATGAAAAAGATCGGATATCGGGCGTTTTCACATTGTACAAGTCTGACGTCTCTGAATCTTCCCGACAATCTGACAACTATCGGAAAAGATTCATTTATCGGTTGCATAGGTCTTACTTCTGTGACGATTCCAGGTAGAGTCACAGAACTCGGGAATGGTGCCTTCATGGATTGCAAAGGTCTGACATCCCTGACGATTGAGGCCGGTGTACCAGCTATCGGAAGCACGGCGTTTCAGCATTGTGAAAGTCTCACCTCCGTGACCATTCCGGGAAGTGTAAAAACAATTAATTACGATGCATTCAGAAGCTGCTTCAACATGGAGTCTGTGACCATTTCAGACGGTGTAAAGAATATCCGTAACGGCGCTTTTTGGAATTGCAGCAGACTGACGTCCCTGACCATTCCGGACAGCGTCACGACCATCGAACGCGACACTTTCAGACAATGCCCGGGGCTTACGTCTGTGATCATTCCCGACAGCGTGACACGCATCGGAACAGATGTCCTCGGTGAATGCGAAAACCTCACGTCCGTTACCATACCGTGCGGATTGACAGTCACCGAACGCAATCCCGTGACGCTCGATGAAAACCGCAAAGCGACTGATTACTTCACCAATGCGACCGTCATTTTAAGTCACAATTGGGAAGTTTCATCTACGACGGCAACGTGTACCCAGTCAGGTATAGAAAATCTTAAATGCAGCGTTTGCGGTAAAAAGCGAACCAGAGATGCTGATGCCCTCGGTCACGACTGGGACGAGTGGAAAGTGACCACTTACGCCACCTGTGAGAGGAAGGGTGAGGAAACCCGCGTGTGTAAGCACGATGCAACCCATACGGAAACCAGAGAAATTGCCGCTCTCGGTCACAGGTGGGGTGAGTGGGAAGTCACCAAAAAGCCTACTGATACCGAAGCGGGCGTAGAAACTTGCACCTGCCAGAACGACGCAAGCCACACGCAGACGCGCGGCGTCAAATTCGCCTTTACCTCCGACGCTTATCAATGGACGGCGGGCAGTAAGGACGGTATGACCGTTATTGTCAAGAATGTCGCGGAGGACGGCGACGACACCACCACTTTCGACAGATTCCGTAACGTCTATGTAGACGGCGTTGCGCTCACTAAGGACAAGGATTACACCGCGGAACCCGGCAGCGTTAAGATTACCCTGTCGGCAGAATATCTTCAGTCCCTCGGCACAGGTGTGCATACGATCAGGATTGAACTGACGGTCGCCTCGCTAGAGCAGCATCCTTTCACCATCGTAAAGCCTTCCTCAGGTCCGTCTTCCCCTGCCACAGGCGAAAGCGGCATGATGACCACATTCTGTATGGCTCTCATGCTGATCGCGTCATACGGCGTTGTATTCGCCCGTAAGAGAAAACAGACAGAACAAGCGTAAGTTTCAAAAAATTGCCTTACAATAAAATAAGGCAAAAAATAAAAAATTGATAAGGAGATATAAATAATGACCTATGAAATCAAAGGCGATAATTTACCCGTTGTATTGTGTCATCTGGAAGCGGGCGAAGAAATGACCTGTGAGGGCGGCTCTATGTCCTGGATGGATGACGAGATCGAGATGAAAACGCAGGGCGGCGGCGTCGGCAAAATGCTCGGCAGAATGTTTACCGGCGAAAAAATGTTCCAGAATAAATATGTTGCCAATCGTCCGGGCGAAATCGCGTTTGCTTCTTCTTTTCCCGGCTCGATCCGTGCGGTAGAGGTGACGCCCGACAAGCCGGTAGTGGCGCAGAAGGGCGCATTCCTTGCAAGCTATGGCAATATCGAGGTGTCCGTGTTCTTCCAGAAAAAGCTCGGCGCGGGATTCTTCGGCGGCGAAGGCTTCCTCATGCAGAAGTATTCCGGCAACGGCATTGTGTTTCTGGAAATCGACGGCTCGGCAATCGAGTACGACATTCCCGCGGGCGACAAGAAGATTGTGGACACCGGCTACCTCGCGGCGATGGACGCTTCCTGCACGATGGAAGTGGTCATGGTCAAGGGCGTGAAAAACATTTTCCTTGGAGGCGAAGGTCTGTTCAACACCGTGGTCAACCTCTTCCAACTGAGAAGGGAGAAAAAGCATCATGAGAAAGACAATCAGAACCATCA
This sequence comes from uncultured Ruminococcus sp., assembly GCA_902799245.1. Lineage (GTDB taxonomy): Bacteria > Bacillota > Clostridia > Oscillospirales > Acutalibacteraceae > RUG762. Next base: position 15,627 of record CADBZY010000043.1, on the reverse strand, counting down.
TTTCCATTCTGGCGGTCGGTGCTATGCTCCTGTCTTTCGCGGCGTGTGAAAGCAAAAAGCAAGATACCATGAAAGACGATACCGTCAAAGAAGATACCGTTATGAAGGCGGTTTTCGAGGACATCACTTCGGACGAAGCCTATATTTCGTGGAAAGAAATGTATCCTGCCGCCACGATCGAAGAAAAGCTCGACGGAAGCAAGTTGACCTTCACCGTTACATACAAAGACGGCGCTCCCGCTGATCAGGAAGAAGACGACATCACCAACGACGCGGAGATCGCCGCCGGCGAATTTGTCTTCACACATGACGGAGATTACATCGTCGGCGCTTCCGGCAGCACGGAGAAATATGTCAACCCCTTCGTGATTCAGGTCAGAAACGCGGTCTGCCAATACTTTAATATGAGCATTGGCGACGTCAACGATTATCTCATGGCAAACGCGGACAACACCTATTTTATTGAAGACCTGGAGAATAAAACCACGAAGATTTACGTTGCTGAAAAGTGGAGTATTGATTGATAATAATACTATAAGGAGACTTTCATCATGAACAAATCTATCAAAAGAACCATCGCAGCCGTTTCCATGACCGCCATGCTCGCGGCAGGTTTTGCCCTGCCCGTTTCCGCGGCAACGCAGGTGGAGGTCACGGGCAATCCCGTGATGATCAGAGCCGACGCAGGTCTGAAAAACACCGTCGTCAGCAAGGCGTACAAGGGCGACAAGTACGTTTATGTCGGACAAAAATGTCGGACAAAAAAAGGATTCCACCGGCAGAGTGTGGTACAATATCAAATATTCCGGCAATAAAACCGGCTGGATTACCTCGCAGTTTGCCAAGAAAACGGAGACTTCGGCTGCCAACCCCGTAAAGGCGTATGAAGGTACCTATCAGTGCGACCGCGCGACCATTACGGTCAAGGCAAGCGGCAAGAGCGACGCGAAGATTACCGTGAAGTGGGGTTCGTCCGCATGGGAAAATTCTGTCTGGGAAATGAGCGGTATGTTTGATTCGTCGGTTTACCGCGTTGATTACGGCAACGGTGTCAGAACGGATTATGTCTACAACGACAACGGCAGTGTGTCCTCCAAGAAGGTTGCTTACAAAAACAGCACCGGTAGAGTACAGTTTAAGGACACCAAAACGCTTGTCTGGCGCGATGAAAACGAGCAGGACAACGGCGAGATGACCTTCACCAAGATCAGCGACACGGCAACCCAGCCGGAACAGCCCGTCGCCACCGCCAAGCAGGTGCAGATTACCGGCAATCCTGTGAATGTCAGAGCCGGCGCGGGTACCAATTACAAGAAACTCGGCAAAACTTCCAAGGGCAAGACATATACCTACCTCGCGAGTAAGAAGGATTCGTCCGGCAGAGTGTGGTACCAGATTCAGTACACCTCCAAAACCAAAGGCTGGGTAATGGGCAGTCTGGCCAAGCTGGTTGGCGGCAATCAACAGCCCGCTGTCACTGACAAGCAGGTGCAAATAACCGCAACACCCGTGAATGTCAGATCGGGTGCAGGTACCAATTACAAAAAACTCGGCAAAACCTCCAAGGGCAAGACATACGCCTATCTCGCCAGCAAAAAGGATTCATCCGGCAGAGTGTGGTATCAGATTCAGTACACCTCCCAGACAAAAGGCTGGGTAATGGGCAGTTTGGCAAAACTGGAAAATAAAACGTCTGATACCTTCATGAAGGGAATTTTCGAGAATATAACGTCGGACAGCCAGTACAAAGAATGGAAAAAAATGAATCCCGAAGCTAAGATAACGGAGAAACTGAGCGGAAGCACCATCACCTTTACCGTCACGGGCGGTCTGAATATCGACGGCATGGATGATGAAGATTTTACAAATGATAAACCTGTCATCGCCGGAAAGTATGTCTTTAAACACAACGGAGATTATGTCGTTTATAAAGCACAGGACGCAAAGCACCTGAGCAATTCCTTCAACCCGTATATTCTGATAGCCATCTGCGATTATTACGGAATGAACTTTGTAACCGTCAATGAATATATTGCCGCTCATCCGGATAACACTTATTATATCGTAGATAAAAAGGCTAATACCATTAAGATGTACGCTGCCGCCAAGTGGAATATGAAATAATCTGACAGCCGTATCATTGAATAAAAAACGAGGAGTTTTATCTATGAAAACAATAAAAAAAATCGTTCTTTTTGCGCTGGTTTCTTTGATGCTGTTCAGCGTAGTTGCCTGTGGAACCTCTGAAAAGGAAACCGCTGATTATTCCGGCGAATATGTCGAGACAAATGCCGGAAGAGGCACCATTACCGTCACTAAAAAGGATGACGGATACGACGTGTGGATCAGATGGCCCAACAGTGCGGAGGAAGTCTACAACTGGAATTTCAGCGGCACATTTGACGACAATGGTGTTATGCAATATACTGGCTGCAAGAAAACCATCATCACGTTTGACGAGAACGGAAACGACACAAGCAAGACCGAATACACCGACGGCACCGGCAGACTTACCATTAAGGGCAACACCGCGACATGGCAGGACGACAAGGATGATGCCGGCAGTGACTCTAAGTTTGTAAAAGAATAATTCCACCCTCCTAAAATAAACGGAAAGCGGTGTGCAGCTCGAGAATATCCTGCCGCGCGCCGCTTTCTGATGTTATTTGATGAGGTATATTGCCTGACAAAGGAGAAATCACATGAAATCAACTAACACACTGCAGCTTTCTGGCAGAATTGATTCTGTCAACGCCGCCGAGTGGGAAACAAAGCTCGCGGGGCAGCTTGATACGGAAAAGGAAACTATCTTTGACGCGGCGGCACTCGAATATATTTCCAGCGCGGGACTGCGGGTTTTACTCAAAATACAGAAAAGTCTGTCGCAAAAAGCCCGCATCCTCAACGTATCGCCTGACGTGTATGGAATATTGGAAGTGACAGGCTTTTCGGAACTGTTTGACGTAACGAAGCGTTTGCGTAAAGTCTCGGTTGACGGCTGCGAGGTTATCGGGCAGGGCGGCAACGGCACGGTCTACCGCATAGACAGGGAAACGATCATCAAGGTCTACAACCCCGGAACCAGCATTGATAAAATCGCGCTGGAAAAGAAATTTGCAAGAGAAGCCTTCAAAAACGGCATTCCCACGGCGATATCTTTTGATACCGTGGAAATCGGCGACAGATACGGCATTGTGTTTGAATTGCTCAACGCCACAACGGTAGGACGCGCCATCTCTGACGAGCCAGACAGGATCAAAGAATACGGCACGAAAATGGGGCAACTGCTTCGGATTCTTCACACGACCGACGTTCCTTCGGGAACACTACCTACAATCCGGGAAAAAGTCGCGTGCTGGATCGATTACATGGAAGCGCATTATCTTGAGGCGGAGGATGCGGCACTTCTTCGGAACGTGCTTTCGACAATCCCCGAAAGAAACACCATACTGCACTGCGATTTCCATGAGGGGAACGTGATGGTACAGGACGGTGAGCTGATTCTGATAGACTTGGACGACATATGCACCGGTCATCCGGTATTCGATCTGGTCTTCAATTATATGGGTCATGTAATTGCCGCGCAGAGTATGCCGCAGGTCATTGAAAAGTCCATGCAGCTCTCTCCGGAAAACGCCCTGAAAACCAGAGAATTTATGCTGAAGACCTACTTCGGCACAGAGGATCAGGAAACGCTTGCAAAGTACGATCAGGTCATCGGCGCGTTCTCGACCTTTGTGATGCTTGTCGTTCCCGGCAAGAGCAAGGATTCCAGCAATGTAAGTCCCGAAACGGCAAAGGCGATTGTCGCTACGGTTTTGCCGAAATTCAGGCAGGTAGCGCCCATGCTTCCTCAGATGATCGGACTCTTGGGCTGAAGCGTATAGAAAAATAAAAACAAATGTGGCTGCCACACGGCGGAAGTTGATTTCCTGTTTGTGTATGACAGCCACGTTTCTGATTTTCAGGTGATTACACGATATCCGTCAGCTTGAGGTCCTTGACCTTGCGCAGAGATAGCGCGTAAATCCCGATGGAATAAAGTGTCGTGATACCGGCGGCATAAAGCCATGATGACAGACTGGGCGTGAGATAGAATCCCGCGCTGGGATGCTCCACGAATCGTAAGATCAGATAACCGCAGACCGCGCCGACCGCAATGCCCAGCAGAATGCCGATGATCGTAGTGACAACCGCCTCCCGCGCAACATAGGAGATGACTTCTCTGGTGGTGAAACCGTTGACCCGCATGACGGTCAGTTCACGTTTCTTCTGGTTGATGTACATATTTGCCAGATTCATCAGAATGAAGTACGCCATGACGCCCGCCGCGATAATCAGTACCAGAATGATATAGCGCAGTGCTGTGAGCGCCTTCAGGGCGGAACGGTACAGGCTCACATTGCTGCTGATGCTCACCACTCCCTTGATGTTTCTCAGTTCATCAGAGAATCCGCTGATGTCCTCGCAGTCGTGGAGAAGGAAACTGTTGTCACGTGCCTGTGTGCCGAAGACCTCCTGATAGGCGTCTTTGGTCATCACGAAGCCGATGCCGGTGTAGTATTGATAAATTCCCTCAACCGTGACTTCATAAGGTTGCATCGAAGCATCGTACAGGATAACGGTATCTCCGACATTCACATGATAATATTCAGCGGTGCGCCGCATGATACAGATGCCGTGTTCTCCCGGCACCACCTGTTCTCCCGTTTTCGGGTCAAGCATATGAAGAATTTGCGCGATGCTCTCCTTATCGGCACATATCATCTGACCGGCTGTGATTTTTCGTCCCGCGTTGAAGCTCATTGAACGCGAATGCATTTTGGTATACGACACGTTTTTCTCATCGAGAAATGCCTGTATGTTCTCTTCGGCTGTTTTGGAGAGATTCCGGTCAAATACCACTCGCTGATCGTATCGGAGGATTTCATGGTACTGCTTTTCGACGGCAGTGCCGATGCCGTGGCGCAGCGTAAAGCCGATCACCAGCAGCGCACAGCAGCCGGCAACGCTGACCACCGTGACGCACACTCTGCGAATATCTATGCGGATATTGCGCAGGATCAGTCGGGAATAAAGAGACGACCGACCGTTTTTCTTCGGCGCGGCAATCACATTTTGCGAGGGCATTTTGTCCTTCATCAATTCGATGGCGGAATGTCTGATAAGACCCGCACATGCCCACCAGACCGAGATAGCAGCGATCAGAATGCCCACCGCAAACGCAGCTGCCGTCAGCGCGACATGGAAGCGCGACGGTATACCGTCGGTCACATAGAATTGTGCGTGTGCCGTCAGAACCATTTTCTGCAAGACGAAATAACTCAATGCCGTACCCAGAACCATTCCGAAAAAGGTACCGGAAAGTCCGAACAGCAGATATTTGACGGCGGCTTCACGGTTGTAGAATCCGAGCGCCTTTACGGTGCCGACCAGTTTTCTCTGTTCGTCGATGATACGCGCCACCGTGGCGTAAATCACGAGTATGCCGACCAGCACAAAAAGAAGCGCAAAAGTCAGCGCCAGCTTGCGGATATTTTCAGCGGAGGATTTTGCATGGACATAGCTCGGATTGCTTTCCGCGTCCAGAACCACCCAGCGGCATTCTTTCAACGCGGCCAGATCATCTTTGGCTTTTTGCAGTTCTTTTTCTCCGTCTTGATATTCCGTCAGTTTTTCGGCGTATTCCTTTTCCCCTTTTTTCAGCTCTGTTTTGGCATTATTGAGCTTTTTGACGCCGCTTCGATACTGTGCCAGACCGGACTTATATTCTTTTAGTCCTTTGTTGTATTGTTTAAGTCCTCTATTATACTGTTTCAAACCATTATTGTATTGTTTCAGACCGTCGCTGTACTGTTTCGCTTTACTTTTGATGGATGGATAATTGGATTGATATGCTTCAGAATCAGTCACCTCTTGCGGCAGCAGTTCCGAAGTCTCGCTGTCCAGTTTGTCAACGGAATTTTTGGCGAGGTAATTCTTGATTTTTCGTGTGTACGCAGCAGAATTACCCGCATAGTCGGTACCTGAAACCACTTGATCAATGGCAGCTTTCAGTTCTTTTTCAGCGGCATCGAGTTTCTTCTTGCCCGCATTCAGCTTGCTTTTCGCGGTTTGCAGCTTTTTACGTCCCGCTTCGAGCTGTTTCCATGCGCTGTCCAGCTTTTTCTTACCTGCGGCGAGTTTTTTTTCATTGGACGCAATCAATTTGGCACTGTCGTCAAGCTGTTTCCGTCCGTCATCGAGCTTTTGCTTTGCCTCATCAAGTTGCTCCTGTCCTTCTTGAATGCTCTGGGCGTATCTTTCTCTTACTTCCGCGTCTCGGATAGACGCGCGTTCCTCCGCCAGTTGGTTCAGACGGGGAAATACTTCGGCGGATAGCGCGTCGTATTCCCTTCCGATCATACGCATGGTGTTCGGCTTGTCATATCTGACCAACGCCTTTGTAAAGCAGCCATCGAGTGCTTCGGCATCGAAGGCGTCCTCTGTGACAATAATATAACGGCTGCCGCTGGCAAAGGATTCCTTTGCGTAGTGATCTGCATGGACAAAGATTCCGGAGATCCGGAGGGTGGTGTGGCGGAGATAAGGTGCGGGCTTGCCGCCCACCGAGCCAATCTCAACGGTATCTCCTACACTCAACCCCATTTTTTCCATAATTTCCAATTCGAGCGCACAGTCGGAGGCGCTGACCGGCATACAACCCTGACGTATCTCCGGCAAACTGATTCTCTGTGGTGCGGAAATCACAGAGACCGAAAGATTGCTTGTTTTTCCGAGCAGCTTGGTGGAAGTCTGATAAACGCCTTCGGCTTCGCTGATCCCTTCCATATTCCGGATCGCCTCAATGTCATTCTCCGTCACAAGCATGGTGGAGGTGATTTCGGCGTCCCTGAAGGAAAGCCGGTTCATATAATCCGATGCGTTACCGATGAGCGCATCGGCTGAGTAATTGATGCCCAGAAAGGCTGTGACTGCCAGCATACTGATGACAATGATCGAAAAATAGGAAACGAACTGCTTGGAAATATTTCTGAATGCGTCCTTGCGCTGTGTTTTCTTCATCGTGCATCACCACTCGATCTCTGCAGCCGGCAGCGGGTGAAGATTGCGCTTAACGCTGGCAATTTTGCCGGAACGCAGCTTGATCACGCGGTCCGCCATTTTGGCGATCTCCGCGTTGTGGGTAATCATTACGACCGTCGTGCCGCGCTCCTTGACGATCTTTTCCATGACGACCAGCACTTCCTGACCTGTCTGAAAGTCCAGTGCCGCCGTGGGTTCGTCCGCGAGAATCAGGCGGGGATTTTTGACCAGCGCTCTGGCGATGGAAACGCGCTGTTGCTGTCCGCCGGACATCTGCGCGGGGAAATTCATGCCCTTCTCGCCGAGTCCCACCATGTTCAGCGCTTCCTGCGGATCGGCGGGATCTTTGGCAATTTCCGCGATGAACTGGATATTCTCCAGTGCCGTCAGATTCGGCATGAGATTATACGCCTGAAAGATGAAGCCGACGTATTCCCGACGGTATCTGGTCAGTTCCTCGTCCGAAGGATGGGAGAAATCCTTTCCGTCAATGATGAGTTCGCCGTCGGTCGCAAAATCCATGCCGCCGACAATGTTCATTATGGTGGACTTGCCGCAACCCGATTCACCGAGTACTACGACAAATTCATTCTCATAGATGTCCAGATTGATGCCTTTCAGCACCCGCAGCACACCGTCGCCGGACGGATATTCCTTGATGATGTTGCGAAGGGAAATCAGAACCTTTCGTTCCTCCTCCGCAGACACAATCAGCCCTTTTTCGTCGATGGTGATAGCGGCAAGAGCCGCCATACGCTCGCACAGTTCCAGTTCTTCCTCATCGTAAAGACTTCCGTCTTTTTTGTTGATGATCTGCACACAGCCGACCGTCTTCTTGGTATCATTGAGGGGAACGCAGAGCATGGTTTTGGTCACGAAGCCGTTTTCGTCAAAGACCGTGCCTTCAAATCGTTCGTCCTTGGAGGCGTCCTCGATTCTGACGGATTTTCCCGTCTTGGTCACAAGTCCCTCAATGCTCATGTCGTTGTCAACGGTTACGCCGGAGATGTCCGACGGTCCGATATGATAGATCGGCACGAGCCGTTCGGTCTTCTCGTCAAGAAACCAGATAATGCCCGCCTGACTGTTGAGCACCTTGACGATGATTTCCAGACTGCCCGAAAGAGCTTCTTCCAGACTGTCCACTTCGAGAAGCTGCTCCATGATCTGCCATGTTGCCTGCGCAAATCGTTTATTCTGTTTTGTGTTGCTCACATGATCACTCCCATAGATACAAATGATTTATCTATTTAGTTTATCATGCCTTGTCCAATAAATGTCCAATATAAGGTTTGTTTTGCTTCACAAATTTTTGTTTGGATTTTTGTGTGTTTTGACCAATCCTTGCTTTTGAGGAATAATATTTACATTTCATTTACAGAATGTTTGTATTTTGAGGGCGTTTTACCGAATTTATATTGGACATTTATTGGACAGCGGTTGATAGAATCTCCTTGAAAAATAGACAGAAAAAGGAGTCGTCCAAAATATGAAGAACATTATAAAAAGTACACTCGTGCTATTGTTTACACTTGCGCTGCTGTTTTCGGCGAACGCCCAATTGAGCGGCTGTTCTGACCTTTCTCTGCGTCAGCGGGCGACGCAGACTTCGGAAACAGGACAGAATGAAACGGAATATTCACTGATCAATATCCCGATCAGTCGGAACGGCGTCGAGCTTCACCTTGACTGCATGACGGTGAAGGATTCCTCGCCGCAAAAGAATATCCTGCTTACCCACGGCGTTACCTATTCCTCTCACGAATTTGATGTGGATTATGAGGATTACAGCCTTGCAAGAAGGCTTGCCCGCGAGGGATACGCTGTGTGGCGGCTGGATATTGCCGGTTTTGGTCAGTCGGGAATCGTCAGCGACGGCTTCCTGCCCGATTCCGATTACGCGGCGGAGGATATTCACGCCGCTGTGCAGAAGATTGTGGAGGAAAGCGGTCAGGACAAGATTGATCTGCTCGGCTGGAGCTGGGGAACGGTGACGGCTTCGCGCTTTGTTATAAAGTATCCGGAGAATATCGGAAAGTTTGTCATGTATGCGCCGATTCTAAGCGGTCTTGGCGAATTTGATGTCACCGATGATTTCCACCACAACACATGGGAACACGCCGCCGATGATTTTCAGCGAGACGCGGACGGCAGCTTTGACCTCACGATAACCGAGCCGGAAATGATAGAAATGTACTGTTCAAGCTGCTGGCATTACGACGGAGAGTACAGTCCCAACGGCGGAAGGAAAGACATCTGTGTGGCAAAATCCGAAAAGCTGATTGATCTAACCCGCATTTCGGTTCCGACACTGGTGATATGCGGAAGCAATGATCCGTATCTGAACTTCGATCTGGTCAATTCTTCTCTCGATTCCCTTCCCGAAGGCTCCACGCTGGAAGTCATCGAAGGCGGTGCGCACGTCATTATGTACGAAAAACCGTATTATCAGGAATTTCAGAAAAAACTGATCGCTTTTTTGAATCAGTGACAAAATTCATTTCTTCCCGCCCTGTCCGCGGTTCATCTTTGCGATGGACGCGAGCGTCGGAATCTTCATGGGGCATACGTCGACGCAGGACAGGGCTTTGGAACAGCCCTTGGCAAAATGCTCGCCGTATGCCTCCCTGACAGACGCTTCCATGGATCCGCTGCGGGACGCGATCAGATAACAGTCGTTGGCAAACGCTGCGCCGAAAAATGTCCTTCCGCCGTCATAGTTGGGGCAGACTTCGAGACACAGCCCGCATTTCAGGCATTTCCCCGCCGCGTACATGTGCTCATATTCTTTCGGGTCGGCTTCCCTGTACTCTCCGATGTAGGCGCTGACTTTTTTCAGATTTTCCTGAATGATTCCTCTGTCCACCACAAGGTCGCAGACTGTCGGAAATTTTCTGAGCGGCTCAAGCGTTACCGTTCCGTCGCCCGAATCTCTGAGAAAGGTTTCGCAGGCGAGCGCCGGTCTGTTGTTGATCACCATAGCGCACGCGCCGCACATTCCTTGGAGGCAGGAGCATTCCCACTGGATTCTTCTGGCAGGATGGCCGCTTATGTCCGTAAGGTCGTCCTTGTAGTTGAGTTCTTCCAGCATACCGGCAACGGTCTGGTTCTCTTTCCGTTCGTAGCGGAATTCCTGCCAATAGGGTTGTGAATCCGGCATTGCCTGCCGCAGAATTTTAATTTTCATACTTGCCCTCCGTTTCAAGGTAGGTCTGATAGGAGCCGTTGCCATATGTGATGATGGTAGCGGCTTTTTTCTCGTCTTTGGCTGTGGGATAATCGCTCCTGAAATGCGCTCCCCGGCTTTCCTCACGGCTTTGGGCGCAAATGAGCGTCGCCTTGGCAAGCGTCAGGATTGCCGAAAGGCTGTATCCGAAATACGCCAGCTCGGAGCGGTCATAATGTATCTTATCCGCAACGGAAAGATAAAACGACACGTCGTCGATGCCCCTTTGCAGCTTTTCGGCGGAGCGGACGATACCCAGGTTTTCCCGCATGGTTTCGGCGAGCATATCACGGATATATTTGACGGGATAGGGACTTTGCGAGCCTTTGAGAGAACGCAGTTTATCGGCAGCTTCGCGCACTTCGGCAGAAAAATCAAATTCCGCGCAGTCCCGTTCGCTTTTTTCTATGGACGCGGCGGCAGCCTTTCCGCCGTAGATTGCCGCAAGCAGAGAATTGCCGCCCAATCGGTTTGCGCCGTGATAGATGGATGCGCACTCGCCTATCGCGTACAGATTCCTGATATTGGTTTCATGATTGTTTTTGACCGCGATACCGCCCATGAAGAAATGCACCGACGGTGATACCGGTATACTCTGCTTCGAGATGTCGATTCCCCGGTATTTTTTGCACAAATCATACACTTCCGGCAGCTTCTTTCGTATTTTCTCTTTGCCCAGAAACGTAATATCCAAAAAAACGTCTTTGCCGGTTTCTTCCATGCACCTTGCGACGACGTCGCGGGGCATGAGATTGCCGCGCTGCCCGAATTTCTCCTCCATGAAGTAGACGCGGCAGCCGATTTGTTCGTCCACATAATACAGCCTTCCGCCTTCTCCTCTGACCGCTTCCGAGATCAGCATTCGTTTCTGACCGGTTTCTATCGTGGTGGGGTGATATTGGATAAATTCGAGGTTTTTCAGCGCAACGCCCTGCATGAACAGCTTGCCTGCCGCGTAGCCGTCGCATTGAGTGGAGCCGGTTGTCTTTCCGAACAGGGCGTTCTGTCCTCCGGTGGCGATAACGACGCTGTCCGCTGTGATGGCTTCCGGCTGCCCTGAAGCTTCATTATAAAAAACCGCGCCGCGGCAGACGCCGTCATGTATCAGCGCACTGTAAAAATCCATCCACAGCCGTCTTTTGATGCGTCCCAAGCCTTCATAACGCCTTGCTTCCATCACCAGTGCGGTCACGATCTGTTTTCCTGTGGAAGCGCCGCAATAACAGGTGCGCTTGTGCGATTGACCTCCGAATGCCCTTTTGCTGACGCTCCCGTCAGGCTCGGTGGTGAATACCGTACCGAGTTTTTTCAGCCACGCGATAATCTCCGGAGCGCTTTCGCACAGACCTCTGACCGCGTTTTCTCCGGCGATACCGCAGCCGCCGCTGAGTGTGTCCCGGATATGACTTTCTATACTGTCTCCCGCTTCATGCGAATCCGTAACGGCGTTGATACCTCCGGCTGCCAGAACGGACTGTGACCGTTCCGAAGGAAACGGGGACACCAGCGTGACCTCCATATTCCTTTCCGCACAGCTAATGGCGCAGCTCAGTCCCGCGATACCGCTTCCGATAATCAATATTTTCTTCATTTCATTCACCCCTCGACAATGCTTATAGTTGAAAGATTTTCGCGTGTGTCGTCGTAATGGCAATGCTCATCACAAGTGCAAGCATCGTCCAGAAGATGATACAGATTCTGTCAATGACACGCTTCTTTCCCTTATCCTCCAGCCGTCCGAGTGTGACAAGGGCGTTGCTGAAGGATAATCCAACATGGCATGACAGCGAAACGTAAAATACCACCTGAACCGTTTCCACGATGATATAGGCAATGCTTCCCACGCTGCCTTGCAACAGTGCGAAGGAAAAGATATGAAGCGGAAGAAGCAGCACGATGATTACCGCGCTGACCCGCTGCAGCACGGTTTTGAAATTCAGCTTCTTATAGGCGACCGTCTTTGCGTCATGCAAGGCAAAAATACAGACAGCTGACAGAATGCCGTGCAGCACAAATCCACTGGCAACGGCATATCCAAAAGCCTTGGACAGGACAGGATTATAATAGAATGAAATGTAGGCGTATAGCTGATACAATTCGTGTATCAGCAGTAACGCCATTGTGAAGAGGGACAGTCGCGCGTTCCATTTTTTGATATTCATAAATAACCTCCGTAAAGCAGTTTTCAAACAGATGATACCATGCCTTGTCCAATAAATGTCCAATATAACGGGCGTAAATCGAAACAAACTTTTGTCGGTTATTTTGTTTATTTTGACAAATTAAGCTGCCTTGTCATAAAAAGTTCTTAATATGTTAATAGATTATTTTCGATTTTTAAGGCTTTATATTGGACATTTATTGGACAACGTATGATACAGTAACTGTAAAGGCAAGCGCATTGATTCACACTTGTATCAACAAGTTCAATGCTTGCTGACAGTAATAATAATTTTATGGGAGGTTTTCCATGTGAAAAAAATGAAGAAAACGGTATCTTTTATGGCTCTGTTACTTGCCATGCTTCTGATGACATCGGGGTGTTCAGACAGCCCAAAATCCGGCGACGTCGTCAGTCAGGACGGACTGCACGCGTCCATTCAGCATGAATCTGACTCGCCGGAATGGGTGACGCAGCTTTCCAGCGCACAGGATGAAGCCGTCACACAGCTCTTTGTGGTCGCGGGACTGGATATAGAAAAAACCACAGCTTCGATTTCCATGCACCAAAGAGACAAGGACGGAAACTGGAAGCAGATTCTTTCCACACCGGGCTATGTCGGACTCAACGGCCTGTGTCTGGACAAGGACCACAAGGAAGGGTGCGGACAGACTCCCATCGGCATTTATCATTTCAACAAGGCTTTCGGTATTGCCGATGACCCCGGTTGTGCCATTTCCTATACAAAAGTCACCGACGATACCTATTGGTCAGGAGATGACCGTCAGGGTATGCATTATAATGAGATGGTCAGCTTCAAGGAATTTCCTGATCTCGATATGGAGAACAGCGAGCATATCGTTGACTATGAATATCAATATCAGTACTGTCTGAACATCAGCTTTAACGAAGACGGTACGCCCGGCAGAGGCTCCGCCATATTCCTGCATTGTCTTGGTCCCGCAAAGCCCTACACCGGCGGCTGCGTAGCAATCCCCGAAAATATCATGAAACTCGTGATGCAAAATGTGAAATCAGACTGTGTGGTTGTGATAGATACGCTTGAAAACATGAATGGGAAATTTTAATCATGACATTTGATAAATCTATTTTGCTTCAAATAGCGGTGGTCGTTGTCATCATCGTGCTGATGTGGGTGCTGATGAGAGTCAACCGAATCGTTTTCCGCGAAATCAGAAAGAAGCAGGAAGGACTGCACCTGGTCTTCTTTGAGCGAATCAACAAATCATTCATTCTCATCAGCGGTACGATACTGGCGCTTTCCGGCTTTGGCGGTCTTGGCTCGGTTTGGAAAACCTTTCTGGGCGGCACAGCGATCATCAGCGCGGTGCTGGCGTTTGCCGCGCAGGACGTGATTAAAGACGTGCTGGGCGGATTGATGATCAGCATATACAAGCCGTTTGAAATCGGCAACCGCGTTGAATTGGAGAACGGAACGACGGGCATTATTCAGGACATTACCATGCGTCACGTCGTGATTGTCACTTTGGAAAACCAAAGGGTCATTATTCCCAACAGCAAGCTCAACGCCATGAGCATCAGGAATTACAGCTATCATACAAACTATCGTGCGGCGCAGTTCAGCTTTCACATCGCCTACGGCAGCGACGTGGAAAAAGCCATGAACGTCATACGGCAGACTGTCAAGGCGTCGCCATACAGTATCCCCGGAAGGAATACCAAAAACGGCAAGGAGTACGGCGATGTTTATTTTATTGCGTATGAGAACAGCAGTCTGAAACTGGTGACAACGGTGTATTATAAGGCGAAGCGTTTATCACGCGCTGAATGAAAACGGCATTGAGATTCCCTTTCCTTACATCAATGTGGTGCAGAAGAAATGAATGCGACGATGAGAAAATACAAGGACGAACCGCAATGAGAGCCATCTGTGTCGATGATGAAAAACTGCTCATGGAGCACACGGTGTCGATGTGTGCCGAGCTGCCTCAGATTGATGAAGTAAAGGGATTCACCAAGCCGAAAGAAGCGCTGCAATGGCTGGAGGACAAAACCGCGGATCTGGCGCTTCTTGACATCGACATGCCGATGATGAACTGCATTGAACTGGCGTTGCGTATCAAGGAAAAATCGCCGGATACGTCCATCATCTTTATCACTGGCTATTCCCATTATGCCGTGGACGCTTTTCAGGTGCGTGCCTCCGGCTATCTGTTAAAGCCGGTTACGAAAGAGATGCTCGCCAAAGATGTGGAATACGCGCTTTCCGGCAAACCCAAAAAACTGACGTCGCATGTGCTGGTGTGTACGTTCGGAAATTTTGATGTGTTTGTGGACGGCAAACCGGTCAGATTCAAGATGGGAAGGTGCAAAGAACTTCTGGCTTATCTGGTTGACAGGCACGGGAGAAATGTGACACGGGCGGAAGCCTTTGGGATTCTGTGGGAAGACCGACTGTATGATCGCCCGATGCAGAAGCAGTTAGACGTCATTATCAGAAGTATGCGAACCACATTGCAGGAGTACGGAATCGAGAGAATCTTTGAACTCAAGCACGGTACCATGAGAATCTGTCCGGAGCAGTTTACCTGCGACGCCTATCTGTTTTTTTGAAGGCGATCTTGACGCCATCAATTCCTATCATGGAGAATACATGACCGCCTATTCATGGGCAAATATGACAGAGGGATACATTTCCTGGCAGATGGGGAAAATCATGTCGTAAATGGTTGAAAAGTTGAATAGTTGAAAAAAGCCGTGAAAGGAGTGAAATGACGAATGATAAAGTCCGATGACCTTTATAATCTTAGTCCTGAACAACTGGAAATTTTCAGCGACGGAAAGTATCTTCCGGGTGATTACAAAAAAGAAGCCAATGCCTTTTTAAGAAAGTGTATGGGGGAACAAATGTACGAAAAAGTCATGAGCGCCGAAGCGGGACGCAGGCATCCTTATGTGGCGGCAAGGCTTTTTTTGAACGAGGATGACTGGCGAAAATATGTGTGGATCGAACAGTATGGGTCTTTGGACGAATATCCGCTATCATAATGGGTAAGCAAACCGGAACACATTCCTTTTCGGGTCGTTATATTATCATTCTGATCAATTTTTTTGGAGGAACTGTTTATGCTGAACATCACCAAGACAATCAAAAACACCGAAGCTGATTTCG
>CADBZY010000042.1 GCA_902799245.1 uncultured Ruminococcus sp. | reverse complement strand
GCGTTTGCAGATCGTCCCCGTCATCCAGTCCTTCGCACAGTTGGAGCGAAATTACGGAAAAGAGAGCGCGGACATTATCATAGATAACACCCAGCTGACTTTGTTCGGCGGCTTCGCTCCCAATTCTTCATCAGCCGAAATTCTATCAAAATCACTCGGAAACCGCACCGTCCTGACCGGTTCTGTCAGCAGAGGAAGGAATGACCCGTCGCAGTCGTTGCAGATGACAGAGCGTCCGCTGATGACTCCGGATGAGTTAAAAGCCCTTCCGAAAGATAGCTTCCCATAAGGATAACAACCAAACACCCACACATACAACCGATTGAGAGAAAAATACTTCATATTGAAAAATCAAAAGGGCAAAAGGTCGCATTATAATAGTGCAATACCTTCTGCCCTTATTATTTCATAGATACTATCACAGCCTTTTTTTATTGACAGCTTATCATTCAGATGCTATCATGAAAGAAGGCAGAAAACCTGATTGATAGCTTTTTTCGTGTTTACAAGGGAATAGATGAAAGGAAGTGGTCTTATGCAGACAAAAATAACGGTCATTGTGGATAATATCTCCGATTGTGGAATGAAGGGCGAATGGGGACTTTCCATCATGGCTGAAGTCGGGGAGAAGAAAATTCTGCTCGATGTGGGCGCTTCGGAATTATTTGCAGAGAATCTGAAAAGGCTCGGATTTGATATGGCGGATATCGACTATGCTGTGCTGAGTCATGCCCATTATGACCATTCCAGCGGAATGCGCCGGTTTTTTGCCGATAATCAGAAAGCGAAGTTTTATCTTCGGGACGGCGCGGGCGAAAACTGCTATTTCAAAAAACTGTTCCTGAGAAAGTACATCGGCATTCCCAAAAAAATCCTTGCGGATTACCCCGACAGAATAGTGCTCGTTTCAGGCGACTACCAATTGTGTGAAGGCGTTTATCTGATACCACACAAAACACCTCATCTTGATGCCATCGGCAAACGCGAAATGATGTACCGCCGCACGGAAAAAGGATGGAAGCCGGACGACTTTACACATGAACAAAGCCTTGTGATCGACACGGATAAGGGGCTTGTGATTCTGAACAGTTGTTCGCATGGAGGCGCGGTCAATATCATCCGCGAAATCAGCGCCACGTTTCCCGACAAGCGCATTCACGCCCTGATCGGAGGATTTCACCTTTTCAACAAATCCGAAAGCGAGATAAGTCTTCTGGCACATGAAATCGGACAGACCGGAATTGACCTTGTCTGTACCGGACACTGCACCAAAGAACGCGCCTACCGGATCATGAAGCAGCAACTCGGAGACAAACTGAAGCAATTCAAAGTCGGACTTGTGATGGAATTCTGATTGGTGTAATAAGCACGAAAACTGAATGAAGAATACAATGCATGAACATAACAGCAGTATGTGAGAGACAGCAGCGCACAGACTGCTGTTTTTTGTTCCCATTGATGAGGAATTGTGTGCAGAATATGTGAATATGATATTTTTCTCAAACCCACTTGACAGATATAAGATGACATGCTATAATTGCCTATAATTCATATATATTTAGTATGCTATTGTAAGGAGGGAGTGAGCGTTATGTGCGAATTATTTGGATTTTACGCAAGCAAGGAAAAGCGATTGCAGCCGTACTTGAGGGAATTCTTCCGTCACAGTGTCAGACATCCGAACGGTTGGGGACTGGCTACCTTTGAAAACGGCGAGCCAAATGTGCGCACGGAGATGATATCCGCTGAGAAAAGCAGGATACTGCCGGATATCGTCAATTCGCTTCCCGACAGTAATTTGCTGCTTGCCCATATACGGAGAGCTACTATCGGAGGCGTCAAGCCGGAAAACTGCCACCCTTTTGTACGCACTGACGTCAGCGGACGCACATGGACGCTGATGCACAACGGCACGATATTCAGCGGAAACGAATTGAACAGATATATGGAAATTCAGAACGGTGATACGGACAGCGAAAGGATTCTTCTCTATCTGATGGACAGGATGAATCAGAAGACCGACCGTACCGGGCTGGCGCTTTCGCTTGAAAAACGTATAGAAACGGTGGAAGAAGCAATCCGGGAACTCTCCTACCGCAACAAGCTCAACCTGCTGATTTATGACGGAAGCGTGCTGTATGCCCATGTAAATATGCTGCACACGCTGTTTGTCAGACAGGAGGACGGCGGCGTTATGATTTCCACCACACCGCTTGAGACAAGCGGCTGGGAACCGCTGCCGCTCAATTCGCTGCTGGTGTATGATAACGGTACTCTGGTCTATCAGGGCGAAAATCACCGCAACGAATACATTGACGTGATGGGACGCATTACGCTGGAATACAATCTGTAAAGCATAAAGCAAAGGAGCGGTTTTCTTGAAACATGATAATAAAGCTGCATCGGAGAAACTCGATGAAGCCATTTATGAAAAATACATCAGACCGACACAGCGAAAACGCAAGCCCTGTGTCGGCACGGAATTTGAATTGCCCATCGTCAATCTCAGCGGAAAAGCGGTGGATTTTGAAGTGGTTCATGCTGTCACAGACGAATTTGTGCGTCATTTTTCGTTTGACCACCTGAGCCGTGACGAGGACGGCTGTATCTATGCCGCTCAGTCATCACAAAATGACGATATTCTCTCTTACGATTGCAGCTACAACACGCTGGAGCTTTCCTTTGGCGCGAAAGATGACATTCATGAGGTGGACAGACTTTTCCGCCGGTATTATACCTTTCTTCAGGCTCGCTTTGCCGGATACGGACATACGCTGACAGGAATGGGCGTCAACCCCCATTACGCGGTAAACCGAGGCGAACCCATTCATAACGGTCGGTACAGAATGCTGCTGCATCATCTGAAATCCTATGAAAAATACGGCGACGCGATTCCGTTCCATGACAATCCTGATTTCGGTCTGTTTTCTTGCGCGGCACAGGTGCAGCTCGATGTGGAGGAATCGACCTTGCCGGAGGTTTTCAATACCTTCACCAAGCTGGAGCCGCTGAAATCCGTCCTTTTTGCCAATTCTCTCTGGGGCAGCCATCATGAATTGCTCTGCGGACGCGACCGCTTCTGGAAAAACAGCCTTCACGGTCTGAACCGCCATAACGTGGATATGTATGACGTGTCGTTTTCTTCCTCCGACGATGTACTCTCCTACATAAAATCCATGAGCATCTACTGTGTGGAAAGAGGGGAAAAGTACATCAATTTCCATCCGACGCTGCTGAATGATTATTTTTCGGCTGACAGCGTCGAGGGCGAATACTTTGCGGAAGGCGGATACCGTCCCATTCGGTTTGAACCGTCGATAGAGGATTTGAAATATCTGCGTTCCTTCAAGTTTGAAGACCTGACCTATCGCGGAACGGTGGAATTCCGCAGCGTATGTACGCAGCCTGTGCGCGATCTGATGTCGGTCGCCGCGTTCCACACGGGACTGATGGAAAACCTTCCGGCTCTCTCCGGATTGCTGGATTCCGACACGGTTCTATATCACAAGGGCTACAATCCAACGGAGCTTCGTGAGTGTCTTAACCGCCGTTCATTCCCCTCCTTTTTGAAGAAATCGGAAATCACATCGCTGCTCACCGATGTGCTGGACATTGCGTCGGAAGGGCTTCACAGAAGAAGTCTCGGTGAGGAAAGCTACCTTTTGCCGCTGTATGAACGGGCAAAAACGCTGCTTTCTCCCGCGAGGAAAATGGCGGAGGGACTGGAAAACGGAAAATCTACAGAGTTTTTCATAAGAGATTACGCAGAACTATGATGAATTGCGGAAAGGATTTTAGCATGACATTCAATTTTTCCAATCCCGATGTGAGGGAATTTCTTTACAGCGGAGGCTTTGGTCTGGAGCGTGAAACGCTTCGCGTTGACAGGAAAGGGAGGCTTTCACAGATTGCTCACCCCTTTGGCGACGACGCGCACATTTCAAGGGATTTCTGCGAGAATCAGGTGGAAATCATCACGCCTCCGACCGACAGCCCGCACAACGCGGTGGAGTCGCTTCATGCGCTTCACAGAAAGGCTGCCGCAAAGCTCCTTTCTCTTCCTACTGGACAGGAAGTTCTGTGGCCTTTTTCCAATCCCCCTTTTATCACCGGAGAGGACGAGATTCCCATTGCCGATTTCAGGGGAGGTCAATCCGAAAAAACGGTCTACCGCGAATACCTCGCCCGAAAATACGGCAAGAAGAAAATGCTTTTCTGCGGCATACACTGCAATTTTTCTTTTCACGAATCGCTGCTGCAAGCCGGATTTGAGAAAGGCGGTATGAAAACCTTCCGTGAATACAAGGACGCCGTTTATCTGACGCTGGCGCAAAGACTGCTGGAATACGGCTGGCTGATCGTCTGGCTGACGGCGGCAAGTCCGGTGAGCGATCCCTCTCTCTTTGAGAAGGGCATCGACGGCAGCCGCTACGCTTCTCCACGCTGCGGTGACGTCGGATACTGGAACAGCTTTGTTCCTGTTCTGGACTACGCAAGCATTGAGCAATATACGGAAAGCATCTGGCGGTACATCAAAGAAGGCGCCATCGTTTCTCCCTCAGAACTGTATTATCCCATACGTCTGAAGCCCAAGGGAGAAAACCGCCTTGACCATCTTCGTCTGAACGGCGTTAACCACATCGAACTCCGTATGCTCGACGTGAATCCGTTAACGCCTGTCGGCATTTTTGAAGAAGATATCGCGTTCATTCAACTGCTGATTCTCTGGCTGATGTCGCTTGAAGAAAGTGAATTGGATGAAGAATCGCAGAAAAATGCGGTCAACAATATTAAAAACGCCGCTTTGTACGACGAGGAGCGTATTTTCATTGAGAACAACGGCGAAAAAACGCCGATTCGTGAAGCCGCGGCGGAGGTTTTGCGCCATATGCGCGACCTTTTCCTCTCCGTGGACGCGCCGGAAGAAGTTTTTGCTCTGCTGGATTATCAGCAGAAAAAAAATGAAGATGCCCACAACCGCTACGCCGTAAAAATCCGTGAGCAGTATGGGGAAAAGTATACCGCCAAAGGTCTTGCGCTTGCGAAAAAATACGCGGAATCAGACTGATTTTTTAGGGAAGGCGGGATGACATTTGAGCAAAAGAGTGATTGTCGGAATGTCGGGCGGTGTGGACAGCGCAGTTGCCGCGCTGCTGCTGAAAGAAGCCGGCTATGAGGTGATCGGTGTGACACTCCGCACATGGGAGAGCGGCGACGGTACTGAAAGCCGGTGCTGTGAGATAGACGACGCACGCGATACGGCACGGCAGCTTGGCATTGAATACCACGTCTTCAACTGTCTGTCGGATTTCCGCCGCCATGTGGTTTCTCCCTTTGTGGACGCCTATCTTCACGGATTAACCCCCAATCCCTGCGTCAACTGCAATCGGTTTGTCAAATGGGAGCGGATGATGTATTACGCCAATATCCTGGGAGCCGATGCTATCGCAACGGGGCATTACGCCTCCGTTGTCAGGCTGGGCAACGGACGATATACGCTGCAAACAGCCGATTACGCGCAAAAGGATCAGACCTATATGCTGTGGCGTCTGACGCAGGAGCAGCTTTCCCGCACCCTCATGCCGCTCGGCAGGCTGACGAAGCAGGAGGTCAGAAGCATCGCGGAACAGGCGGGTCTTCCGGTCGCGGATAAGCCGGATTCTCAGGAAATCTGCTTTGTGCCGGACGGCAGTTACGCGGACTTTATCGCGGCACACGCGGAGCATTACAAGCCCGACGAAGGAAATTTTGTGGACGAACAGGGAAAGTTCCTCGGCAGACACAAGGGCGTAATCCATTACACAGTCGGTCAGCGGAAGGGTTTGGGAATCGCGCTGGGTGAACCGGTCTATGTCAGCGAAATCCGGGCGGATTCCAATGAAGTGGTGCTGGGAAAAGCGGAATGTCTGCTCAAGGACGAAATTTTTTGCCGGGAACTGAATTTTTTATCTATCACCGATCTTCCTTGGGAAAAATCCATTCGTGCAAATATAAAAATCCGCTATCACGACGGCGGCTGCAGTGGCACGATCACAAGAACAGGTGTGGATACCGTCAGAATATCCTTTGACGGCAAGGTACGCGCACCCGCGCCAGGACAGTCGGCGGTGTTTTACGATGCATCCGGCTGTATTCTCGGCGGCGGAGAGATTTTTTAATTATTTTTAACAGAACACGCAGCGACCGATTTTCGGTTTGCAGCGTGTTTTTTGTGTTTTCAGATAGATGCAACCTTTTTCTATGCCTGTTATTTTGTCTATTTTCTGTTCACAAATCAGCAACCGATTATTTAAAAAGCGGAAGTTGTTTTAATTCCTACTTTGCCTATTGACAAAATAGGTTTTATAGGCTAAGATATTGACACAAAGCAAAAGCCAACGCGGACGACGCTTTCGCTCTTGCTGAATATTGAAAGGCGTGATGCTTATGAAGCAAACCTTTGAGAAGCTGTTAAGAGCCAATTTCCGATTTGGTCGAATGTGTTGTGTTTGGTACTGTTGTCGCTGATTATTTCATTTCATCAACCATATCAAGATTCAAAAACACATTCGATTCAAAAAGGAGAAAAAAACATTATGAAAAAGAAAATACTTGCACTTGCATTGACGGCGGCACTCGCCTTTGGTTCGGTCTTTTCCCTGACTGCCTGCGGAGATGATTCTTCCGCCGGCGGCAACGCTGACAACAAATCCTCGTCTATCACGATTGCCATTCCCAATGACGCGACCAACGGCGGCAGAGCGCTGCTTCTGCTGGAAAGCCTCGGCTACATCAAGGTAAAGGACAGCGCAGGCATTACGGCTACCGTGCTTGACATCGAGGATAACCCCAAGAACATCGAATTCAAAGAGGTCGAAGCCGCCCAGATTCCCAACGTCCTTCCCGATGTGGATTACGCGGTGATCAACACCAATTACGCGCTGGAGGCAAAACTCAGTCCCGCAAAGGACGCGCTTGCGCTGGAAGGCGCGGATTCCCCCTACGTCAACGTACTTGTCGTCAAGGAGGGCAACGAGAAGACCGACAAGATCAAAGCTCTCGCCGCTGCGCTGGAAAGTCAGAAGGTCGTGGATTTCATCAACGGCAGATATCAGAACGAGGTTGTTCCCACCGTCGCAAACCCGACCAACGGCTTTGACGATACGGTGGATTACGACTCCCTCAAGGGTCAGACGATTACCGTCGCGGCAACGCCGGTTCCTCACGCCGAAATTCTCGCGGTTGTCAAGGACATTCTGGCGGAGAAGGAAATCACGCTTGACGTGAAGGAATTCACCGACTATGTGCAGCCCAATAACGTGGTGGAAAGCGGCGAAATTGACGCGAACTATTTCCAGCACACCCCCTACCTCGATAATTTCAATGAGGAAAATAAGACGCATCTGGTCGTAGTCGCTTCGATTCATGTGGAGCCCATAGGGCTGTACGGCGGCAAACAGACTTCGCTTGACGCGCTGAAAGGCTAAAGATTGATAATCCATCAGCCGTATTCCACCGGAAGGAGAAAATTGCCATGATAAAAATCGAAAACCTGTCCAAAACCTTCCATACGGCTGACGGCAGCGTGGAAGCCCTTAAAAATGTGTCGCTCGACATAGCCGACGGCGATATCTTCGGCATTATCGGCATGAGCGGCGCGGGAAAGAGTACCCTTGTAAGGTGCATCAATCTTCTGGAACGTCCCGACGAGGGCACCGTCACCATCGACGGCGTTGATCTCGGCAGCCTGAGCAAGAAGCAGCTCCGTTTCTTGCGGCGCGAAGTGACCATGATCTTTCAGGGCTTCCACCTGCTAATGCAGCGCACCTGTCTGAAAAATGTCTGTTTTCCGCTCGAACTCGCCGGTTACAGCCGACAGGACGCACAGAAAAGAGCAAAGGAACTGCTGGAAACCGTAGGTCTGCTGGATAAGGCAAACGCTTATCCTTCCCAGCTTTCAGGCGGTCAGCAGCAGCGTGTGGCGATTGCCCGCGCGCTTGCCACCAACCCGAAGGTGCTGCTTTGCGATGAAGCGACCAGCGCGCTCGACCCTACGACCACCAATTCTATCTTGGAATTGATTCAGGAAATCAATCAGAAAACAGGCATCACGGTCGTTGTCATCACGCACCAGATGAGCGTGGTGGAGAAAATCTGCCGCCATGTTGCCATTCTTGACGGCGGCGAGGTTGCCGAACAGGGCGAAGTGACCGAAGTATTCTCTCATCCCCGTTCCGAAGCCGCCAAACGGCTTGTCTATCCCGCATCCGACGCGCCCGACGTTTCAGGCGTCAGCGGACGTCTGGTCCGCATCGTCTTCAACGGAGCGGAGGCCGCCAATACGCCGATTATCGCGCGGATGGCGTCGGAAAGAGGTATTGCCGCGAGTATTGTCTATGCCTCCACCAAAAGCATAGGCGGCAAGGCCTACGGACAAATGCTCCTGGCACTTCCCGACAATGACAGCGTGGTGACTGCCGCAATTGGATTTTTAACGGAGATAAAGGGAATAATCGCGGAGGAGGTGAATGGCGTTGACTGAATTTTTCCATGAATTATTGGCACCCGACAAGGTAGACGAGGCGTGGCTGATCATTCAAAATCAGTTTCCGACCGCCATTTGGGAGACGCTCTATGTCACCGTTCTCTCCACGCTGTTTGCTATTCTTATCGGACTTCCGCTGGGCGTGCTTTTGGTGACAGGCGAGAAAAAAGGCATCCTTCCGCTCCCCGCGTGGCTCATGCAGACGCTGAATGTCATCATCAATCTGCTGCGGTCGGTGCCGTTCCTCATTCTGATGATCATGGTATTTCCGCTGACAAGAGCCATCGTCGGCACGGTGGTGGGAACCGAAGCAACTGTTGTTCCGCTGGTCATCGCAGCCTTTCCCTTTGTGGCGCGTCTGACCGAGAGCAGCCTGCGCGAGGTCAACCCCAATCTCATCGAAATGGCGCAGAGCATGGGCGCGTCGCCTTTGCAGATCATCACGAAGGTCATGATTCCCGAAAGCGTGCCTTCTCTGCTCTCCAACGCAACCATCGCCATTACGACCGTGCTGGGATATTCCGCCATGAGCGGCATTCTCGGCGGCGGCGGACTCGGCAAAATCGCCATTAATTACGGTTATTACCGTTACAAGGATTTAATTATGATCGCGGCGGTGATTCTTCTCATTGTTCTGGTTCAGCTTTTCCAAAGCGTCGGAACGCGACTCGCCGTTCATTCGGATAAAAGACTCAAATAATTTTTTCAAACATTCAACAAAGGCGGTGCGTTACTCAATGAATTTAGACTGGAACTTCATCATAAAATACGCGCCGCTCTATGTGGAGGCTGCCAAGCTGACAGTGTTCATCGCTTTCTGGGGTATTCTGCTGGCTTTCGCGGTTGGCGTGCTCTGCTCGGCGGCACTCTATTACAAAGTGCCTGTGCTTCGCAGAATCATTCAGGCATACGTCGAACTCAGCCGCAACACGCCGCTGCTGGTGCAGCTTTTCTTCCTGTACTTCGGACTTCCGAACATCGGCATTGTACTGAGCGGTGAAGCCTGCGCCATGATAGGCATTGCGTTTCTCGGCGGCAGCTACATGACCGAAACGCTCAGAAGCGGTCTCGAATCCATTGATAAAATACAGGAAGAATCCGCGGCAAGTCTGGGCTTTAACAAATGGCTCACCATGAAGGAAATCATTTTCCCACAGGCCATGGCGGTGTCGGTTCCCGGAATATGCGCGAATGTCATCTTCCTGATCAAAGAGACATCGGTTGTCAGCGGCATCGCCCTCGCCGACCTGATGTATGTGGCAAAAGACCTGATAGGCTTGTATTACAAGACCGATGAAGCGCTCACCATGCTGGTGATTTCCTATCTGATGATACTGCTTCCGGTTTCAGCGGCTGCAACGATACTCGAAAGGAGGCTGCGTCATGCGGGCTTCGGGAATTGAAGTTCTCTTTTTGGGCAGTAATTTCGCAAGGCTGGTGGAAGGACTCTGGGTCACGGTACGTATCAGCCTTCTGGCAGTGCTGCTGTCGCTGCTGCTTGGAATCCTCTTCGGTCTCTTCATGACGCTGCAAAATCCCATAGCAAGAGCAGTCAGCCGCGTCTATCTGGAATTCATACGCATTATGCCGCAGCTGGTACTGCTCTTCATCGCCTACTTCGGCGTGACAAGGGCATTCGGCTGGAACTGGGACGCGGAATTCAGCGCCGTACTCGTCTTTACGCTCTGGGGAACGGCGGAAATGGGGGATCTGGTGCGCGGCGCGCTCAAAAGCATTCCGCAGCATCAGTATGACAGCGCCTACGCGCTTGGAATGAACAGACGTCAGACTTTTTTGTATATTATCATTCCCCAGACACTCCGAAGACTGCTCCCTCCTACCATCAATCTCACTACGCGCATGATCAAGACCACAAGCCTTGTGGTGCTGATCGGAATCACGGAGGTGCTGAAAGTAGGCAAGCAGATCATAGACGTGAACCGCTTCCAATATCCCACCGCTTCGCTGTGGGTGTACGGAGCCGTATTTGTACTTTACTTTCTTGCCTGCTGGCCGATCTCACTGCTGGCAAAATACTTGGAAAAACGATGGAGGTGACAGCCGATGGCTGATGAGGACAGAATCATGCTTGAAATTGCGGGACTGAAGAAGAAATTTGGAGAAGACGTTATTCTTGACGGCGTTGACCTGACAATCAATAAGGGCGAAGTCGTGGTGATGCTCGGTTCCTCCGGCTGCGGCAAGTCAACCCTTCTCCGCTGTATCAACGGTCTGGAATCTTTTGACGAGGGCAGCATACGCATTGACGGCGAAGAAATCGTCTCTGGCTCGAAAGCTATGACCCATCTTAGTCAGAAGATCGGCATGGTTTTCCAGAGCTACGATTTATTTCCGCACAGGAATATTCTTGACAATATCACCCTTGCGCCGGTCAAGGTGCAGAGGCGCGCGAAAGAGGACGCGAGAGCGCAGGCGGAACAGCTTCTCCGGCGCGTCGGACTTTGGGAAAAGCGCAAAGCCTATCCGCGAGAGCTTTCCGGCGGTCAGAAGCAGCGTGTCGCCATTGTACGCGCGCTCTGCATGAATCCCGAAATCATGCTCTTTGACGAGGTGACGGCAGCGCTTGACCCGGAAATGGTGCGCGAGGTGCTGGACGTCATGCTGGAACTCGCGCAGGGAGGAATGACCATGCTGATTGTCACCCATGAAATGGGATTTGCCCGCGCGGTAGCTGACAGAATCGTGTTTCTCGACGAGGGAAAAATACTGGAAAACCTTCCCGCGGAGACGTTCTTTAATAATCCCAGCACACAGCGTGCAAAGGATTTTTTACAGACATTTGAATTTAAAAAACATTAACTGATGAAAGAAAGGATCAACTATCATGAAATACTCTACCATTATCAAGAAAATCGCAGCCCTGTCCCTTTCCGCTGTTCTGGCAGTGGGAGCCTTGACAGCCTGCTCCGGTTCCGGTTCAGATACCGCAAACGGAAGTAATGCCGGAGAAAAGAACAACGCCACCTACCGCACAGTGGATGAAATCAAGCAGAGCGGCAAGGTGATTATCGGCGTATTCAGCGACAAGGCGCCCTTCGGATATGTCGATGAAAACGGCAGCTATCAGGGATACGACGTTTATTTTGCCGAACGCATTGCCAAGGATCTCGGCGTGGAGGTCGAATATGTTTCCACCGACCCGGCAAGCCGCGTGGAGTACGCAGCGACCGGCAAGGTTGACATTATTCTGGCAAACTTTACCGTCACCGAAGAACGCGCGGAGAAGGTTGATTTCGCTCTCCCCTACATGAAGGTCAAGCTGGGCGTAGTTTCTCCCGACACAGCGGTTGTCAGAAGCATTGACGATCTCAAGGACAAGACGCTGATTGTGGTAAAAGGCACCACCGCAGAGACTTATTTTGAAAAGAACGAGCCGGACGTCAAGCTCCAGAAGTACGATGAATACGCCGACGCTTACAACGCGCTGCTGCAGGGACGCGGCGACGCCTTCTCCACCGACAACACGGAAGTGCTGGCATGGGCGCTTGTCAATCCCGGCTATACCGTGGGCATTGACGCACTCGGCAACGCCGATACCATCGCGCCCGCTGTCCAGAAGGGAAACACTTCTCTGCTGAACTGGCTCAACGACGAAATCAAGTCACTCGGCAATGAAAACTTCTTCCACGCGGATTACGACGCAACCCTTGCCTCCGTTTACGGCGCGGCAGCCAATCCTGACAGCCTTGTTGTCGAAGGCGGCGTGGTTGACTGAGCCGGTAAAATAGTATAACAGTATCTGAACAGTAATTGCAACCACCTCCGTTGAAACGTCACGCCGGCGTTTCTGCGAAGGTGGTTTTGTTGCTTTTGGTAGAAGAATGAAAAACGATCTTCCGAACCGTTTTTCTTTCTCTGCAAGCAGCTTTTTGTCTTGACTTATGCGCTCTTCTGTGATATTTGTTGTTGCGAAAGGTCAGGTGAGCTAAGCAGCATGAAAATCATAGAAGATCTGTACTTCGGACGCATATCGCCCTACGAAATGAGCATATCAGCCACACCCGAATACCAGAAGCTGAAAGTTCTGGCGGACAGGAATGAGGAATTATTGAGAGAATCGCTCTCCGATGAACAGAAGGAACTGTTGGAGAAGCTCATAGAAACCGTGACGGATATATCCTCCATCTCAGAGAGGGACATGTTCATCAATGGATTTAGGCTTGGCATGAAGCTGATGATGGATGTAATGACGGACGAATGACTGCCCCTGTCGCCGTATTTGTGGCACTAAGAGCGATTGAATCCTCTCGGTCGGAAAGTATGCACCTATACCTAAAAACGGCTTAAATCGGGTGATTTGAGCCGTTTTGGGGGTTCGATTGACAGGAAATCTACTTTTCGTTTGCTGCCTTTATTGTGTCTTGAAGCGAATACCGACACACCCCGTAGCACTGTTTTTGCTTCATGATAATGCTGTCGGGAACCCTATTCCACCATTTGCGGCTGAAGTTGGTGTTCCCGAAATAGGCGTCGAAGTTGGTGACGGGCAGGACAACCCACTCGTTGTCGTCCTGTTTGTTGGCGTAATAGTATCTGACGAGCAATTCCACCACCTCCGTGGGAACGTCCTCCGGCGTTTCCGCGGAGATGATCTGTTTTACGGCAGAAGAAAGAAGAATCTCCCCGTCGCGCAATCGCCCTTGTTCCTTTGCGTCGGCAAGAATATCATCGAAGCGGAGTACCCATGCGCCCCTTGTTGTGGGCGAGAAAATGGGGGTCTGGAATTGCAGCACCTTGTTTCTCCAAGCGTCGTTGAAGCCCCGCGACAGCTTTTTGCAGTGTTCCTGCGCCGGTTTGCTTGTCACATCGGGATTCGCCTTCACGAAATCGCAAATGCCGTGAACATGGCGGCAGAACCAGCCCACGCCCTGTTCGTCCACCAATTCGGGGAATTCCCCGTGTAAATCGGAAAATTGAGTCTGATACTGCCAGTCCTCTCTTGGGCTGGCTTTTTTGCTGTCCGGCACGCTGCACCATGCCCGAAGCGCACGGGCGGCGCGTTCGATATCAGGCTCTTCGTCCTGAAACATATAACCTCTCGCCACAATGGTCAGCACTCTCGACAGCCCCTCAAAATCCAGCAGCATATCAAACGTGAACCGCCCCATGTAGGCTGTGTCTCGCTTGTTCTGTGCCGAATATATGGGCTGTTCGGTATAGGCGAGAAATTCCTCACGCTCATTGATCACGACGCTTCACCCCCAAAACGGTGTGTTCCACCTTGTCGGGCAGCAAATCCCACAGCAGATTCCGCTTGCCGATTGCCACCACATATTGCACCGC
>CADBZY010000041.1 GCA_902799245.1 uncultured Ruminococcus sp. | reverse complement strand
GCTCTGGAAGAACGCTGAAAGGCTTCTTCAAAATTCTTTTCAAATGTTCTCTCTTGCTTTTATTCGTCTCATTTTGAAGAGATTCTAAACAGGCTCTAAAGGGGATGGACAAAAAATCCTGCAAGGACAGAATCAGTGAATTGCTGAATATGGTCAATCTATACACGGAGAAGGACAAGAAGATAGGCTCCTATTCAGGCGGTATGAAGCAGCGGATTCTGATTGCACAAGCTATGCTCAATAATCCGGAAATTCTGATTATGGACGAACCGACAGCGGGATTAGACCCCAGTGAGCGCATTCGCATCAGAAACTTTCTGAGTACGCTCTCGGAAAACAAAATCATTATTATAGCCACGCATATTGTATCTGATATAGAGTTTATCGCCAAGGAAATTATTTTGCTCAGAAATGGAGAGATAGCCAATTCAGGTCAGCCACAGAAGCTGCTCACTGAAATCAGCGACAAGGTCTATGAAATCGAAGTGGGTATGGACGAGGAATACCGCTGGGACGGAGCAAAAATAGCCAACATCAGAATGGGCGCCAATGAGAAGATTTATCGGGTGGTGCAGGATGAGCCGCCGGAAGGTTATCATTATCAGAAGGCGAAAGCCGGACTGGAGGAACTCTACCTATACTATTTCCTTTGAGACAATGATCAAGCTAAAAAGAGTCTGTGTGACTTACGTACAGTCGTAAGCCAACAGACTCTTTTTTCTCTCAATCGGTCGTGCGTAATTATTTGGTTGTTGGCGTTATTGTTAATTTCAATGCTTTCGAAAATATAATTTACAACTTGCTTACAAGTCGTCAGGAAAATAGGTTCGTTATCGTGATATAATGGGAGCAAGGAAGGTGTTTTTTATATTATGGCAAGAATACTGGTAGTAGAGGACGACAATCCCATTTCCGAGTTGATCACCATGAACCTCACGGTGTGCGGATATGAATGTGAAGCGGCTTATGACGGAACGCAGGCTTTGAACGCTATTGAAAAGAATGATTATGATCTTGCGCTGCTGGACGTTATGCTCCCCGAAAAAGACGGATTTGAATTGATGGCGTATATGACAAAAAGGAATATTCAGGTCATCTATGTTTCTGCGCGGTCAGAAGCTGCAGATCGCATAAAAGGACTTCAGCTTGGTGCTGAGGATTACATTGTCAAGCCGTTCGATATTACGGAACTGATACTTCGCGTGGAGAAAGTAATTTCCCGCATGGAGCCTAAAAGAAAAATCTATACCGTCAGCGGAGTCACAATTGACGAAGATGAACGGGCGGTCAGCGTGAACGGAATGCCTGTGGAACTGAAAAAGATGGAATACGACCTCATGCTCATGCTGGTAAAACACAGAGGAATCGCGTTTTCCCGTGAGCAGCTTCTCCATGCCGTGTGGGGAGATGAATCCTTCTGTGAAACACGCACGGTCGACGTCCATATCGCCGCTCTGCGAAAAAAGCTGCATTGGAATGATGAAATTCAGACCGTTTACCGCATAGGCTACCGACTGTGCAAGGAGGATGACTGACGTATGAAATTATGGGTTAAGCTCACCTGTATCGCCGTGCTGGTTACGCTGACAGCCATTTCCGGCACGATGTTTACCTTTTCATCATGGCAGTCGAAACAAATCATCACCGAATCACAGGAGAGCGCGGAGAATCTGATGAATCTTTTTTGTACCAATCTGGAATCATCGGTGGAAAACAACTCGATCTATTACATGATCAAGAGAACGCTGGTCAGGTATTATTTTGAGTCATACGCGCAGCTTTTCAGCGAGAACGCCTATTTTTCCCTGACACACAACGGAGATTATCTCTATAACCAATGTCCGTATGATCCTGTGAGCTTGCTGACTGTGAAATATGTGGGTGAAGATGTTTCCGATACGTTTCAGTTCGACGGGCGTTATTTT
Source organism: uncultured Ruminococcus sp. (assembly GCA_902799245.1). Classification (GTDB taxonomy): domain Bacteria; phylum Bacillota; class Clostridia; order Oscillospirales; family Acutalibacteraceae; genus RUG762. The sequence continues at coordinate 12,090 of CADBZY010000041.1, read as the reverse complement.
TATATCATGGCACGTCCGATTGATATCGGCGGCAATCAGTATGTCGTCTATCTTTGCACCGATGTGACTTCGGCTTATGACCGAACGGTGGCGCTGAAGAAATATTCCGCGCTGCTGGTGATTCTTTCGGCGGTATTGGTTCTGATCGTCACTTCGCTGCTGGTAAGAAGGGCGCTTCGTCCTATGGACGAGCTTCGGAAAGCCGCCGAGGAAATCGCCGGAGGGCATTACGATCTGCGTGCCCGTGTGCAATCCAACGATGAAGTGGCCACGCTGGCGTACTCCTTCAACAATATGACAGACGCGGTGCAGACACACATCGACGAGCTTACCGAACAGTCGGAACGCCGCAAGCTGCTTCTCGGCGCGTTGGCGCACGAATTGAAAACGCCTATGACGGCGGTGATCGGATTTGCCGAAAGCCTGCTGAAAATGCCGCTGGACGAGCGGCAGCGTATGCGCTGTGCCGAGGAAATACTGACCGCCGGACAACGCACCGAGCGCATTTCACGCAAACTGACGCTTCTTCTCTCGCTGAGTGAAGGCGAAGCAATCGAAAAACAGCCCTTTGACCTTTCGGCATTTGCGGATGAACTCAGGAAAATGTACGGGAATGATCGTGTAAAAATTGCTGCCGATGGCAGTATGGTCGGGGAACGTGATCTGCTGTTTACCCTGACGCAAAATCTCATCAATAACGCCTTGAACGCCTCGGACACCGACAGCATCGTGAATGTGACGCTTTCTGAAAAGATGATATGCGTTGCGGACAGCGGTCGGGGCATTCCCGCCGAGCATATAAAGCGGGTCACCGAACCATTCTACCGTGTGGACAAGGCAAGAAGCCGCAAGCTTGGTGGCACAGGACTTGGCTTATCGCTCTGTAAGGCAATCGCCGAAGCGCACGGCGGAACCCTCTCCATAGAAAGCGCGCCCGGTCAGGGAACGACCGTCAGGGTGGATTTGATGTAGAAAATAATGACTTACAACTTGCTTACAACTCGTTCTCACTTTGATAACCTTTTTTTCCTCGCTTCATGGTATGCTTCTTTACAGAGAATAGCTATGCTCGATTTTTACAGATAAGGAAGGAACTATATACATGAGTTTACTTGACAAGAAAAAGATTCCCATTATCGCGGCGGTCTGCGCTTCGGCTGCGGTAGTGGGTCTCGTGGTGTTTTCCTCTCTGCGCCCCGAAAGCATGGGTGACAGCGGACAGGGCAAAACGCTCATCGCGTCTCAGAGCGACGTCTCCGAAAAGCATATCTACAAAAAGTACAGCGATCAGTTTATGGCAGACGCGGACATTGTATCGCCCTATCATGAACAGGCGGATGTGCTGCTGGCGAAAAGCTATCAATTCGACAATCAAAAAATCGTATCGCTGCTTTTCGGCGGCGACAAAACCAAGATCACGAAAGATCAATTCGGCGGAACGACCTTTGACGCACAGGACGCCGCCGGAAGGTATGTCTATATGAGTGATTTCTATCTCAACTTCTCCACCAAGCAAATGCACCAGTTGGCACTCCCTTTTGAAAACTTTTCTTCTAACGAGGAATTTGTAAACTTGATTCCTCGCTACTTTGAGGTTTACAAAAAGGAAAGTCTCAGCTTTATGACTCCCGACGAGGCAGTCAACCGTGTCAAAGACATTCTGAAAGGATTTGGCATCACCGTATCCGACGACGTGGAGATTCACGCGCTAGACAAGGAAACCATGCAGGAGTATCAGGATTATATCATAAAAAATGACCCGGATATGGCAATCAATTACGACTACAAAGCAAAGCTGACCGATGACGATGAATTCTACTTTCTGTGCTTCAATGTCGAGGAAAAAGGCATTCCCGTCACCAGATACAATGTGGTCAGTTCAATGAAAAGATTTATCAACGGAAGCAATATCAAGGTGTGCTACAGCAAGGACGGCATTTTTGATTTTCAAACCGATTCAATTTACACGGTAAAGAAAGTTGACCATACCGCAAAAAATCTGCTGACCGCCGAACAAGCGCTGGACAAGGCGTATGAGGAATTTACCACTGTTTATACTCCCGCGGAAATCACCGTGGAGCAAATGAGATTTGAATACGCGCCAAAGGCATACAATTCTAATTACGATGAGGTGAAACTGGTTCCGGTGTGGTCGATGATTGTCTATCAGAAGGACAACAACCCCGAAGCCGATGAAAAGCGCGCTATCAAAAGAGCCACCGAAGGCAAAGTCTATGATGAGAATTATCATTCCACCTATGCGATGAACCGTCATGTGTGGATCATCGACGCGGAAACGGGAGATGTTCTCAAAAAGAGCATATAGGGGGCAAGGTCATGAAATCTTTTTTTTCGTTTTTTCAGCTGTTAAAAACCGACCTGCACCGGGCCATTCTGTCCCCTTCGTTTGCGCTTGGAGCGTTGGCGGCTCTGCTGGTGCTGTATATGGGCAGCATCGGAATGACAGGGCCAACCGTTCCGGCGGCAACGGCATTCCTACATTCCTTCGGCTTCAATAATATCACCGACCTTTTCGCTTTGACTTCCACCTTTGCCTATGCCGCCCAGTTTGCGTCTGAATGGCAAAGCGGCTATTACCGTCCCGTGGTCATGCGAAGCTCGCCGGCGCAGTATGCGCTTTCCAAATGCGCCGCAACGGGCATTTCGGGAGGCCTGTCGATATCGCTTGGGGCATTGGTCTATATGATATGGATGTGTCTGACCCGACCGCAGATGATACCCGAAAGACGCATGATCGACGTTGAGGCATTTATGTTCCGCGAAACACTGCAAATGGGGAGCATTACGCTTTACTTCCTGTGCTTCCTGTATTGGATATTTCTGGTGGGACTGTTTTTTTCGGTAATCGGACTTACCCTGTCAGGTTGGTTTCCCCATAAATACGTCGCCTACGCATCTCCGTTTGTGGGCAGCTTTCTCATCAACAAATTACTAGGCTCCATCAGACCGATGCCTCCCGCATGGATCAATCCTGTGCAGCTTGCCGCCTGCCGTTTGTTCGGCTATTCCACTGTCACGACGCTGCTGATCGGCACGGGAATGTTTCTGCTGTATGCGTCGATCTGCTCGTTCTTTTTCGTTCGCACCGTGAAAAGGAGGATCGCCAATGGATAAACGCAATTCACTCTTACGCAAATGCAGAAGCGTGCTTGCCATCGCTATGTACGCTGTCCGTCAGAGAATCGTCAGTCCGCGCGTGATATGCCTGCTGATCGTGATGACGGTTTATATTGCAAGCAGACTTTCCTTTGTGGAAGAAGCCGTCCGCATCACCGGCCTGCGAACCAACCCGATGATTTTTACCTTCATCACATCGGATGTCATTTGTGCGCTGATTATCTTTGCCGGCGTGGTGTTTCTGTATGCTGACGCGCCGTTCATCGACAGAAGCCAGCCATACGTTATCATCAGGAGCAACCGATTTTTGTGGGCTGCGGGACAGATCATACACGTTATCGCATTCAGCGCGGTTTATTTTCTGGCGCTCAATCTCATTACGGCGGCGCTGCTGCTTCCGCATGGCACATTGGCCACCGACGGCTGGGGAAAGCTCATCAATACGCTGAGTCTGAACGACCTCGGCTTGGGGATGTATTTTGACATACCCTCCAGCACCGTCAATCTATACAGTCCGCTCAGCGCGTTCCTGATAAATTATCTGCTGGACATCGGTCTGGCGACCTTCATCGGACTGCTGACCTTTGCCATCAACCTGCGGCTCCATAAAATGACAGGTCCGCTGGTCTGCGGCGCGGTACTGCTCACAGACCTGATGCTGGTAAATAATCTGGATTTTTATTACCTTTCTCCGCTGTCACTGGCAAGACTCGACCTGCTTGACCCGACAGGCACTACCTTCTATCCGAGTCCGACATACGCGCTGTGTTTTTATGCGATCAGCGCGGTCATTTTGTCGGTCATTATCATGCTGTCGGTGAGAAAGCTGCCGATTGAGATTGCCACAGAAGCATAGCAATGAAGGAGGAACATCAAAATGGAGAATCAATCTCAAAATATCATTGAAATCAATCATCTCACAAAAAGATTCAAAGAAGAAACTGTACTCGACGACGTGAGCATCTCCTTCCAGCGCGGTCTGATACACGGAATTATCGGAAGAAACGGTTCCGGTAAAACCATGATGTTCAAATGTATCTGCGGATTCATACCGCCGACAGACGGGGAAATCCTTGTGGACGGCAGACAAATCGGCAAGGATATTGACGTTCCCGACAACGTGGGAATTATCATTGAATCGCCCGGATTTCTGCCCAATTACGACGGATTCCACAATCTGAAATTCCTCGCCGACATTCGGGGGACTATCACAGACGATGACATTCGCGCCGCCATCAAACTGGCAGGACTCGACCCGCTGAGCAAAAAGCACGTCGGCAAATATTCTCTCGGTATGCGGCAGCGGCTGGGAATTGCGCAAGCCATCATGGAGAATCCTGATTTACTGATTCTCGATGAGCCGTTTAACGCATTGGATCTATCAGGCGTCGAGGAAATGCGGCAGCTTCTTCTCAAACTGAAAGGGCAGGGCAAGACCATACTCATCGCCAGCCATTCCAAAGAGGACGTGGATTTCCTTTGCGATACCGTCATCAGAATGGATAAGGGCAGAATTATAGAGAGATAAAAATACAAGGCAGTGCATACCGGAAATGGATACGCACCGCCCTGTTGTATTTTATCAAGCAAACGACAGGCACTTACCTTCAGCGGAAGCAGCGGAAAACTCCATTATTTCAGCCTGATATTGATATCGCCTGTAGAGGTTGTTATCTGGCATTTGCCGCCTGCAGATGTGTCAGGCACATGAATAGAACCGGTGGAAGATCGGGCAATGAAGATTTTTTCCGTTAGAAGCGTGCCGGACACATCTCCTGTCGTGGTCTGAATGGTAATCTGTCCCGCGTCACAATGGTCAAGAATCACATCTCCGGTGCTTCTCGCAATGGAGAAGCTGTCTGACGCGACGGTGTTTTTCAGCGTAATGTCGCCTGTGCTGCCGGTTGTAAGGAGATTCCGGCAGGTCATGTCAGTGATGCGGGTATCGCCCGTTTCAACCCTGACCGAAGCGGTTTCACGGCAGATAACGGATTGCATCAGAATCTCTCCGGTCGAAACGGACAAATCAATCTTTCCCGCTTTGACTCCGCTGAGCGTGATATCTCCCGTGTCGGTTATCATTTTCAACTCACCGTCAACAGAAGATTCAAATACAATATCTCCCGTGCTTGCCTTCATTCCGACGCTTCCAAAGGTCAACGCGGCTGGAACCGAAACGTCTCCCGTGCCGCTGTCAATGCGCAGGGATTCCAGTTGATCTGACGGAAGATATATTTTTAAGGAAACCGGTTTTGCAAAAAGGGTAATGTGGTCGTACCATTTCCGCGTATCCATTTCGGAAATTTGCAGCGTGCCATTTTCCGCACTGACCGAATGCTTTAACTTTTTCTGTTCCACGCAGATGACTTTGCAGGTGTTGTCCTCAGAAGCAAGCAGCACAATATCGGTTTCTTTGGTGTTGATTTTTATTTTTTTAAAATCCTCACTGACAATATACGTGTTTGTTTCATAATCCGTCTTGTCCAGCTTTGAAACGTCAAAATCCGAGATGAGCAGCACACCCATCAGAATCGCCAAACCAAGCGACGTGAGAACGGCGGCGGTTATCCATGCTGTTTTTTTCATTGCGCAGACTCCTTTCTGATAAATCTGGATTTAATCCAGAGCATAGCTTTCTTGGTCAGAATCAAAATGCCCTTTGAAGCGGCCAGGCATCCGAAAAAGCCAAAAACCGAGAGGCCGCCGGATAAGAATCCCGCACCCAGCATGGCAAAGCCGGGAAGAAGATCGCCGTGGCACCAAGAAACAACCGCTCCCGCTATGCCGCTCAGCGCACAGGCGATCAATGACAGCTCCGCCGCCCACAGCGACAGAATAACCGACCAGACGACCGCGTATATGGCGAGAATGACACACAGCGCCGCCAGAAGCAGCGGAAGCCATAACGGCGATCCCAGCACAATGAGGACGATTTCCCATGTCCGCAAGGCGCGGTCGGGCGTGATTCTTTTCTTTACGATTTTGGTCAGAGGCACCTCTGAAATGATCTGTGACACGATCTCTTCGACAGAGCCGATACCGAAAATTGCCTCTTCTTCGCTCATGCCTTCCTCCATGCGGTCGTCAATCATTTCGGTGTAAAACAAAACGCGCTCGTCAATGTCGTTCTGCGGTAAACCCGACAGACCGTCTTTCAATTCTGTGATAAACTGTTCTTTATTCATGGTCATCCTCCTTGATTACAAACTGATAGACGGAAATCAATTCCTTCCATTCGGCTTTGAATTCTTCGATACGCTGCAAGCCCGCTTCGGTGATATGATAGTATTTCCGAAGTCTTCCGTCGTGTTCCGCGGTTTGCACCGTCAGCATTTTCGCGGATTCCAGACGTTTCAGTATGGTGTATAAGGTCGATTCCGAAAGCTCGATATACGGCTTGAGATCTTTGATGATTTTGTAGCCGTATGAATCCTCATTCTTGATGGCAGCAAGAACGCAGATTTCCAAAAAACCTCGCTTCAGCTGAATATCCATACTATACCTCCTTTCATGCTATACATCATATCACGAAGTATATCGCTTGTCAAGGTATATCAATAAAAAAATTTAATTTTCCTATTGACATAACATTATACAAGTGTATAATGTTATTAGCAAGCGATAACACGCTGCCAACAAATCAATAGAGAAGGAAACAGAATGAACATCAAAAAACTGGGAGACGCGGAACTGGAAATCATGGAGGTGTTATGGGATTCATCGGAACCGCTGACGTCGGGGTATATTCTGGAACAGATCAGACCTACCCGAAAATGGGCTTTGTCCACCCTCATGGCGACGCTTGCGCGGCTGACGGATAAAGGCTTTGTGTATTGCGACCGCTCCACGAGAACCAATTACTATACGGCGGTGATCACAGCGGAGGAATACCGCGCGTCGGAAGGAACGTCCTTTATCCGCAAACTGTACGGCGGCTCTGTGAAGCGGTTGGTTGCCAGTCTGTATGACTGTGAGGAGCTTGACGCAAAAGACATTGCCGAGCTTCGTGCGTTTCTGGACGAATTGGAGGGTAAGTGATTCATGAGAATAAAAGATGAAGATATTATTCCTGCTATTGGCATATCAAATATATATTTAGGGATGGATAAAGAAACTCTTATTTCTATTATTGGGGATGAATATGAATGTCAAAAAATTACTAACGGTGAAATCATAAAAATCGAAAATGCGAAGTTTTGGATAAACAACGATAATGCAATTTATCAAATATCTGTATTTGGCGACTTTAATGGAAAATGGAATGGATTGATTGGCATTCATTCCACTTTAAAAGATGTATCAGATGGTGTCGGAGAATATAAGTACGACTTATATTGCTACACAATTCCCGAATATCCCGGCATATGTTTTGAATTAAAAGATGAAGAGGATTGGGATGAATTAACAGCGCCGATTGAATATATTTCTGTTTATACGGGGAGGGAATGACCATGTTGACTGATACATTGCTTCGTTTATTTGAAATATCCATTGCCACATCGTTTCTGATTCTTCCGCTGTGTCTGGCTTCCCGAAGAATCAACCGACGTTATGGGGCAAAATGGAAATATTATATCTGGCTGCTGCTGGCGGTTCGTCTGATGATACCCGTCAATCTGCCGGCAGTAAACGGCTTTTCCATTCTGCCGGATTTGTCGCAGCGGCAGCAGATTCATACGCAGGAGCAACCGATTCAATCGCAAGCTCACACCGGCAGCCAGCCGGAAACAGTGCCGTCTCAGTCGCAGGAACAGGAGCAGCCGATTAGCGAACCTCCGTATTCTATCGACGGCACGAAAGAAAATACGGAGGCTCAACCCGCTGCTATAATGAATGTAACGGATATCGCGGCAATTGTGTGGTGCGTTGGATTTTGTGTTTTTTCGGTCTTTCAGCTATATGTGTACTATGCCTTCCGTCGAGGGATTTTTGTAGATGGAAGGGAATGTGAAAACAACAGCATCCATGAGCTTGTTGTCAGCACAAGCCATGCAATCGGACTGCGTCAGACAATGCCCGTGATAATCAGCCGAAAAGTCAATTCCCCCATGATTCTCGGAATATTCCGCCCTGTGCTGGTCATACCGCGCGAGGATTATTCCTCTGCCGAACTCAATATGATCGTGCGGCATGAACTGACTCACTGCAAAAGGCATGACATCGCTTTCAAAATGCTTTTGAAAGCGGTGAACGCGCTGCATTGGTTCAATCCCTTTGTGTACCTGATGGTGCGTGAAGCAAACGCGGACATTGAACTCTGCTGCGACGCGGACGTCTTGCGGAACGCGGATACCGTGCAGCGAAAAGCGTATGCGGAATCCATACTCACATCAATGGAGCGTGAGAAAGGCTTTGTGCCTGTTTTCACCTGTTTTTCAAATGGAGGAATCAATACGATGAAGGAACGGCTTGAAAATATTGTTGATAACGGAAAAAGAAGAAGCGGAATAGTCTTGCTTGCCGTCACAATCGTCATGTCGGTGCTGCTTGGTGCTTTCGTTTCCTGCGGAAGTGATGTGCATTCGCAGGACGATGCCATTGTGTCGGATTCATCTGCAAAAGATTCTGACAATATCATGCCAATTGTCAAAACGGCGGGATTGGAATTGGTGGATATTGAAAAAATCCCCGATATGCCCTATCCTGCTGAGGGAGATTACCTGACGCTGCATGAAGCACTTTATGCTATTAATTACGCAAAAAGCCGGATTTATGCCGATACGATGAAGCTGCCGAAGGAAGAACGCGCAGAGTCGGTCTACCTTTACACATATTCAGTTTGCAAAGCGGCAGAATGCGGCTATTTTGGCAGCGGAACGCCTTGCAAAGAATGGACAGAAAACCACTGGCATTTGCCTTTTCATTCCACCGATGAAGAATTCATGAAATCCTCTAAGCGACCCGCGTGGGTTGTTACCGTCAAGCCACACAGCAGCGAAGTGGAGAATGACACCGAAATGATCTGGATAGACGCGCAGACAGGCGATATGTATAATGACACAAACAGCGGCGGCTACTATCCTTCGCCCTACCTCGACCGCTCGGAGTATGCGAGAATCCTGCATGACGAAGAAATGAAAAAAAGCGCAACATCGACAACGATAACCGACGCTGCGCAGAAACCTACGGTTGCATCTTCCGTCAACAAAGAAATTTCTGACCAAGAACTTGTCACAATCAGGGATTATATTCCGAATATATATATAGATGTAAAATATGCCACTACCGATAACTTTACCGGACAGGTCATTTATGATTTCAGCGAACCGTCATTGAGATACGGAACAATAAAAAAACTGATGAAAGTCCAGAAAGAGCTTAACAAACGCGGTTACAGCCTGAAAGTGTGGGACGCCTATCGTCCGATTGAAGCGCAATTGAAGCTCTGGGAAATCTGTCCCGATCCGGCGTATGTCTCCGACCCAAACAAGGGATATTCCGGGCATTGCAGGGGAAATACGATTGATGTGACACTTGTGACAGCAGACGGAAAGGAATTAGAGATGCCGTCAGGTTACGATGAATTTTCCGCCTTGGCCGACCGTGATTACAGTGATGTTTCTTCAGCCGCCGCCAAAAACGCGGAGCTTCTGGAAAGCGTGATGAAAAAGCACGATTTCAAGGGCTATCAGGCGGAATGGTGGCATTATACCGATACGGTCAGTTACCGTGTGGTGAAATAATGAAAAACGATACCGCCGTCATGCCAAAGGGCTTTTGTGCCTGTAAGCGTATGACGGCGGCTTTTCTTTTGAGGACATTTTTATAGGATATTTCCGCTGCATGATAGTTATTTACAGATTTTGTATTGATTTTAGATTGACGTTGTATTACGCTATTATTATAGTTGAATTAGGCTGAAGGAGTAAGGCAACATTGGGGAGAAAAAGAAAATTAGGTGATGTTTACGCATTCATGCTGCCAAACGGACAATACGCATTTGCTCATGTTTTACAGGAAGCTGCCATAGGTGTATATAAGCATTTAGGAACGTCCTTAAATGATTTGCCTACAGACAACAACGAGTATATGTTCATTATCAGTGTTTATCGGTCGGTATTCAGTAAATGGATTTTCATAGAAAACAGACCGTTTGAAACCGAGGACGATGCTTGGGCTCCGCCTAGATGTATGTATGACAGAATAGGTCAATCCTTTCATCAATACTATCGGGGCAAAATAATACCTTCCACCAAAGAAGAATGTGTTGGACTGGAGCCAATGGCAGTATGGAACGAGTGTCATCTTATATGCAGGATCATGGAAGGTGACAAATGGAAGCAGTGGTTCCCGAATTATTCCGGAATAATTGATAATCTGTCTTAAATATGAAAGGGTGTTCTCAAATGAAAAAAACAAATATCTTCCAAAGAACGCTTGCGCTGACATTGGCGGCTGTGATGCAGGTGACAGTTTCTTCATGCCAACACAAAAACGGAGATTCGGCTGCAAGTGACAGCGATACCTCCGCCGATTTGAAAAGCGCGGAAGAAAAGTATTACTTCCCGATCACCAATCAATGCTTTTATGACGAGAAAGGTAAACCGACATGGCGTGAAACATATGAATTTTCTCCTGAAGGCTATCTGCTGGCGGCAAGGCATTACGGAAAGTTTTACGGAGAGCAGTTTGATGATACGTTATTTGAAATGGATGTTGAAACTTACCGTTACGATGAAGCGGGACGGCTAATCGAGGAATACAGGGGATATGAGTATCCGAGCTGCGGCGACGACGATGTTCACTATGACAAGGTTACAACAGTCTATCATTACGATGAAAAAGGACGCATGACCGGTTCCGAGCAGAAGACGGAGACATTTGTGATGCGCGACGTGACGAAAGATTTTTCCGACGATAATCTACGCTATGAATCGGAAAGCGTCATGCGTTCGGAGTGCGTGATTACCGAAAATGACGAAACAGGCGGCTGGAAATCCGAAGAGACGTTTTATTATATTTCACACGGAAAGACGACGGATACTTATACGGATATCACCGAGTACGACGCAGAGGGAAACGTCGTTTCAAGTATCAAAAACGATCGGATCGAAGATATAGTGACGTCTGCGCGTTATCAATATGATGACAAAGGTCGCCCTGCGTCGGTTTTCAATCAGTATCTCAGAGACGGGAAAGAGATAGGTGCCAACCGCGTGGAAGTAACGTATGACAGCCGTTCGCGCATAGTACGCCAACGCAAAGAGAAGCAAAGCGAAGCGGAAGAGATATTGTATGAATATGACGACCTCAATCGTCTGACAAAACGTCTGAAAAAGGACAGCGATTGGAACTTCACGGAAACCGTTACTTATTTCGACGACGGTACCGCTGTAAGGGAAGACATTCCCCCATCGGATTTAGTGAAAAAGACAGAAACGCGCTATGCTGCCCTTGACGAGAACGGCAATTATCATGAATTTTCAGAATATGGGCAAAACCAAAACGGCATGGCACTCCAACAAAGGATTACGCGGGAATACGGCGATAAAATCCCTCGCGGCTGCAAATTCGGCACAGCGGGCGTCCTCGCTGAAAATGAACGGCTATTACCTCTGGATTTCTCTGATTCGTATTTTTACCCGATCATTGACTTACGATAAGGAGAATTTCAATGAAAAAGCATGACATTTTTTTATGGATATTGTTTGCGGTATTGGTGCTGTATCGCTGTACAGAAACAATTTATGATGGGTGGTTAGTTCTTGCTTTTATATCGTGCGTGATTGCCGTTGTACTTCTTGTGAAAAACAAACTGCCGTCAAAAAAATACATTGTCATTTCCGCAGTAATGGCAATAGCCGCAACCGTTGGGTATCAGGTAGATGATAATTATGGTGTCATTATAATTATACTGCTGGCTGGAGGCCTGATTGCCGGAATTCCGACATTGCTCACCTCATTGGCTGTTTTCTCCGTAATGGAAAAGACAAAAGCGTATTCATTACTGGC
>CADBZY010000040.1 GCA_902799245.1 uncultured Ruminococcus sp. | reverse complement strand
CTCCGGCCGCCTTCCCGCGCCAGCTCTTTTCCCTCTATCGGGCGGCTTTCTGCGCTTTTTCGGCGCCGTCTCTCTGCGACAGCTTTGCTATTCTATCACACCTGCGAGCCAATGTCAAGTGTTTTTTTCGGTTTTTTAGCCATTTTAAAATGATTGACGCTTTGCACATATTCAATTGTCAATAAACAACTAAAATCACGAACATATTTTACATCTCTCCACAATTATCAACGCTTTTCCACACTGTTTTGCACATTTCCCGATATTACTCCGTTTACTTCTCTTTCGCCTATGACAGATTTTCTTTTTTCATATATAATAATGTATATTACTCGTCCTCAATTTCTATTTTTCAAATTACTTATTGACAAGGCCGCTTTATAATGATATATCACAATCGGCGTACCGCCTTTTCCTGAAGCGATACGCCGATTGTTTTGTAATCTTCCAAATCTCACACCTCTGCCGCGAGTCCGTAACGGCTGCAAAGCTCCAGCAAGCCGAAATCGGCGCTGTCGCAGATCATGTCGTATTCCCAGCCGTCGTCGCATCGCGTGAGCTCCAGCACTGCCATGGCGCTGCTCTGGGGACAGTGCTTCGCCAGATCGACCGAGAAAAACGAGCTGTCGCCCTTGTCAAACTGATCGGCCACACCGCAGGCGGAGAGCACGATGCTCTCGGCTTCGCCGAAAATGTATTCTTCCTCGGTATCGTCGAACGTCACGCAGAACACTGCCTTGTGGATGTTCTCAGGAATCTTTTCGAGATCGACAAAAATCGACTCATTGGTACCGTCCACCATGCCGCTGCGGTCGTCGCCGCTGAATAGCAGCGCATCGTTCACCGACGCGTGATTGTTATAAAAAACCAAATCCTCGTCACTCCGAGCAAGGTCTTTTTCATCCAGCAGAAATGCCGAAAGGTCAAGATCAAAGCTGTATTCCCTGCCAGAAGTCCAGTTTAATCCGACTCGTATGTTTTTAATATTTTTTTCAAGCGGTGTTTTCATTATAATGCTCCTCTCCTGTGATTATTTAATAATCTCTGCGAGACAAGCGACGTAATCTCGCCGTCCACGCCGGAATAACGCTCCTTGATGCGGTCAATTACCGCGCCGTCAATACAATCGGAGGGCATTTCCTTCGCTTTGCGCAGGAATGCCTTGATAACTTCATCGTCCTTTTCTATCTCCGAAATACCCGGGCAGGGTCCTTCATCAAGCAACGCTGAAAGAAGCTTGCTGATCGCAGAAAAATCCTTCGGCGAGATTTCCGGGGCAAATAACAGATTTTCCGCTTCGGAGCCTTCCCAACAATTCAGGGCGCTGTAGGCGGGCAGGACATTATTAAAAATTCCCTCGCGCAGCAGCCAATCCCTGATTGCAGGCGTATCGGGAATCAGGCGCTCAATGGCGTGAATTCTGCCCCAGCCCTTTGTCTTTCTGGCAAGCCGGAATATTTCCTCGTTCGCGTTCTCCCACTGCTGCATGATAAAGATGACAAACAGCGTGAACTCGTCGGATAATCCGAGAATTCTGAGTATGTCCTTCAGATTGTCATCGTCTAACTTTACAAGCTCCAGCATGGAAAGGGCAAATTTCAAAGATTCTCGGTCTTTGGTGTTGTAGAGGGTGTAAAGCGCGAATTTGACAATGCTTTCGGCAGAGACGGATTCCTTATGCTCGATAATGTAATTTTGCAGATCGTCAATGATGGAAATGGCGCGCGTCTTTGTTCCCAGTTCTTCAAAGAGCGTCTTTGCTTCGTCCCTGTCGCCCTTGCCGACGGCTTTCATCGCTTTGACCATGATCTTCCTGGTCTCGTCGGACATCGGCTGATGCTCGGTGTGATAGATGAAAATGCCGTCGATGGCGCCGTCGGCAAATTTTGCCAGTTTTTCGTCATCAAGAGGCGGCAATGTAAAGTCATCTGGAAGGTGGCTGTCTTTTCCGTCACTGTCCCGGATCACTGAATTGGCAATAGCGTCCATCAGTGAATTATCAGATAAAATGGATTTCATTCGTATGTTTCCTCCGGACTGTAAAAAATTACTGATACAGCTTAACGATAGACTGCAAGCGGCTTGCCTCCTGAATGGCCCTGCCTATCGGAGCAAAATCCCAGCCCGCGCTGCTGCGGAATATTTCGGCCGCAATAATACCTGTCATGCCGCTGTAGTTTTCCGTGAGATTGAAGCGGCACATTTCCTGACCGGTCTTCCAGTTGAGCACTCTCACAAACGCGTTGTTGATCATGCCGAAATGCTGGCGCTTTGCTTTTGCGTCGTAAATATTTGCCGAAATGACAATCTTTCCGATATACTGCGGCAGCTTGGTAAAGTTGATGTAAATCCGCTCATTGTCACCGTTGCCCTCACCGGTCTGGCTGTCGCCTGTATAAATCACAGCGTCGTTTACGCTCCGCATCTTATTGAAGCAGATCACTTCCATCGCCTTTCCGTCAACACCGCAAATAATGGCGGAGGCGTCGCAGTCAACGCTTGCGCTTCCTTCCTTGGCACTGTCCCAGCCCAGCCCTACGATAACGCCGGCCACGCGGTTGTTGGCAGAAGAAAGATTGACTTTTTCGCCCTTTCTAAGATTTACAGCCATAAATTATCACCGTTCCTTTCGTATAATTAAATATAAACTATATTCATTAACAATTCTTTAACAATATATATCACAGCACTTAATATTTAATAAAACAACGGCGCGGTTTTTCAGATAATTCCTCCCGTGCCGTCGTTAATCTATTATCTATTCCAATTCGTCCATCACGCTCATGTAAGCGGGACGGATAATCTTGTTCATGCCTATCATTTCTTCGATCCTGTGTGCGCTCCAGCCGACAATTCTTGCGATGGCGAAAAGCGGAGTGTACAGTTCCACCGGAATGCCCAACATCTCATACACAAAGCCGCTGTAGAAGTCGACGTTGGGACTGACGCCCTTGAAGATATGCCGTTTTTCGGCGATCAGCTTGGGCGCTTCTTCTTCAATAATATTGTATAGGGTGATGTCCTCGTCCTTGTGCTTGGCGGTGGCTAATTTTTCCACATAGGATTTGAGAATCCGCTCTCTTGGGTCAGAGACAGAATAAACGGCGTGTCCCATGCCGTAAATCAAACCCTTGCCGTCAAACGCCTTGCCGTCGATGATCTTGGAAAGATACGCCCTGACTTCTTCGCGGTCGGTCTTGTCGGATACGTGCTTTCTGATGTCCTCCATCATCTCCATGACCTTGATATTCGCGCCGCCGTGCTTGGGGCCTTTCAAAGAGGACATCGCCGCCGCGATCGCCGAATAGGTATCGGAACCCGAAGAGGTGACAACACGGGTGGTAAAGGTGGAATTGTTGCCGCCGCCATGCTCCATATGCAGCATAAGCACAATATCCAGCACCTGCGCTTCCAATCGGGTGTAGGCGCGGTCAGGCCGCAGCATCCTCAGGATATTCTCAGCAGTGGAAAGCTCGGGTCTGGGTCTGTGAATGTACATGCTCGCGTCGTTGATGTAGTGATTGTAGGCGTGGAAGCCGTAAACAGCCAGCATCGGGAAGACCGCGATCAGCTCCAGACACTGCCTGATGCAGCATTCCAGTGTCGCTGAATTGACCTCCTTGTCATAGGAAGCCAATGTAAGAATGCTCTTGGTCATGGAATTCATGATGTCCCTGGAGGGACCCTCCATAATGACATTCCTCGTGAAATTGACCGGCAGCTTCATGCACTTGCCGAGAATATAGCAGAATTCCTCTTCCTCCTGCGGTGTCGGCTTCTGTCCGAAAAGCAGCAGATAAGCGGTCTTTTCAAAACCGAATTCGTACCGTGTCAGTTCTTCAATCAACGTGTTGACCTTATAGCCGCGATACCATAGTTCTCCGTCACAGGGGGTTTTTACGCCGTCAACATCCTTGAATGAGACAATTTTTGATATTCTGGTAAGTCCCGCAAGAACGCCTTTTCCGTTGACGTCGCGAAGTCCTCGGTTGACTCCGTATTCTTTGAACAATACGTCCGAGATCGTGTCGTTGGCAATGCAAAGTTCCCTCTTGCCTATGGTATAATGATTCAGTTCCTTGTTTGTCATTGTCGCTCTCCCTCCGGCGTATGCCGTATTATTTCATAATTATTAATTCGATATACATAATATACATATCAAATAATAATATTTTGATTATTATACCATTTTTTTACATATCTTGTCAAGGAAAACAGCCTACCACAATCGCAGAATTATGTGAACTTTGTATAAATATTAGTTGTTCTGTAAAAAAACAAAAGCAACACACTCTGTCCTGACGGGAATAAACGTGTGTTGCTTTTTCATGTTGTTTCAAAATGAAAGAGAATTATTTCTTGTTCGGGTTGATCAGCCTGATAATACACTTCCTGATAATATCGACCGGAATGATCGCGACTGCGATAATGAGAATCAGACACCAGTGCACGAAATTCAGACCGTAGCACTGGAAGATGTCGCCGCCGAAATAGGTGAGCAGCACCTGCACCACTGCAATCAGCGTCATGATCTTAAGGAAATTCTTGTTGCGGGTAATGTTGTCGAAAAGATTGATTTCCTCGGTACGTGCGTTAAACGCATTGAACACGGCGATGAAGATAAAGAGAGCAAAATAGGCTGTCCCGTGAATCTTGGGGAAATAACGCCATTCGTACATCCAGTTTTTGCCTGCGATAAGGAAAATAAGGCTGATCAGCACGGTATAACCGGCGCCGACAAGAATGGACGACCACATGGTCTCGCTGATAATGCTTTCGTCACGTCTCTTGGGCTTCTCGCGCATGAATCTGCGAAGTGCCGGTTCACCGCCGAAAGCAAGCGCCGCGAGGGTATCCATAACAAGGTTGACCCAAAGAATCTGGGTAATCGTCAGAGGATTGCTCATATTGAGCAGCGGGCAAATAAAGGAAATAATGACAGCGGAAATGTTGATCGTCAGCTGGAACACAATGAATTTGCGGATGCTGTTGAAAATGGTTCTGCCGTAGAGGATCGCCTTTTCGATGGAAAGGAAGTTGTCGTCGAGAATAACGATGTCTCCCGCTTCCTTGGCAACCTCGGTACCGCCTCCCATGGCAAAGCCGACGTCGGCTTTCTTAAGCGCGGGTGAATCGTTGACGCCGTCGCCGGTCATACCGACAACGAGGTTCCTCTCCTGCGCAATGCGAACCAGACGGCTCTTGTCGGAGGGAAGCGCACGGGCAATCACGCGGATCTTTCTGATGACCTTGCTGATCTCCTCGTCGCTCATGCGGGAAAGCTCGTCGGATGTAAAGACAAGGTCACTATCCTTTTTCAGGATACCGGAATCCTTGGCAATAGCGACAGCAGTTTCCTTGCGGTCGCCGGTGATCATGACGACCTGTACGCCGGCGCGGTGAACTTCCTTGATCGCCTGGATGGATTCGGGGCGAACCTCATCGCGGATGCCGACAAAGCCGACCAGCGTCCATTCGTCCTCAGGCAGCTTGCCGTCAGCGATAACGCTGTCAGAGGTGGCAAACGCAAGCACGCGGATGGCGCGGGTTGCGAGTTCATCCATCTTGGCGTCGATCTCGTCCGAATTGGTAAGCGGAATTCTTGCGCCGTTCTTGTCATAGTAATAGCTGCACTTGGCGAGCATTTTTTCAGGTGCTCCCTTGATCAGGGTGACATATTTGCCGTTTCTGCCAACGGTTGTGGCGGAGTATTTATTCGTGCTGTTGAAGGGAATGGAACTGACCTTCGGAGCGTCAAAGACCTTGTTGCTGTCCACGGCAAAACCGAGGACGGCGCGTTCAGTAGCGTTGCCGCCGACGATCTTGAGGCTTTCGCCCTCGCCGGAAACGACAGAATCGGTGTTGTTCTTAATGCTCATGGTGATAAGGTCGCCGAGCATACCGGGAATTTCATTGATTCCCTTGTATTCGCTGAGATCTCCGTCGATGAAGGTAACAACCTCTAACTTGCCCTTTGTGATGGTGCCGGTCTTATCGCTGAAAAGAATGTTCAGGCTGCCGGCGGTTTCGATACCGACGATCTTACGCACAAGAACGTTGTCCTTGAGCATTTTGTTCATGTTCATAGCGGAAACAAGGGCAACCATGAGCGGCAGACCCTCGGGAACAGCCATAACGATAATGATAACCGCAAACATGAGGGCTTCCACACAGTCATGCACGACATTGCCCATGTTGGAAAAATACGCGGCAATTTCCGCCCCGTTAAAGTGGTTGGCGACAAAGAAACGCATGAAAAGATACGCAACAGCAATCAACGCGCCGCCTATGTAACCGAACTTACTGATTCCGCCTGCCAGCTTGGAGAGCTTGACCTGCAGCGGGGACTGTCTGTCGTCGTCCTGCTGAAGCTCACTGGCGATCTTGCCGTAAACCGAGCTGTCGCCGACAACCGTAACTTCCATCACGCCGTTGCCGGAACAGACCACCGCGCCTCTGAACACCTTGTATTCGTTGAGGAAGTCAAGCGGTTCGTCCGTCTCGGTATAATCGTCGGGAATGGCGACCTTGAGAGCTTCCTTGCTCTCGCCGTTCAATACAGACTGGTCGACCTTAAGCTCACCGTCAATCAGCAGACCGTCCGCAGGAATCTTGTCGCCCGACTGGAGCAGAATGCAGTCGCCCACAACAAGATCATTGATGGCCACCTCGACGATCTCGCCGTTGCGGTAGACCTTGCACATAATGCGCGAGGCTTCTTCCTGCAGCTTCTGAAAGGCATTTTCGTTATTGTACTCTGAATAGGTGGAAACAAGGGTAGCAATGAGAATTGCCGCCGTAATGCCGATTGGCTCGAACCAGTCAGCCTGCCCCAGCGCGCAGAGCACCACATTGACAATGAGCGCAAAGCAGAGAATCCTGATCATCGGGTCCTGAAAATTGCCCCACAGCTTTTGCAAAAAGGTCTCGCCCTTCTGCTCGGTCATACTGTTGTCGCCGTACTTCGCTTTTGACTCGGCGACCTCAGCATCGGTCAAACCTAAG
Organism: uncultured Ruminococcus sp.; assembly: GCA_902799245.1. Classification (GTDB taxonomy): domain Bacteria; phylum Bacillota; class Clostridia; order Oscillospirales; family Acutalibacteraceae; genus RUG762. The sequence goes on along the minus strand of CADBZY010000040.1, from coordinate 7,064 downwards.
ATCTTCATCCAAATAATACCTCCTGAATGTTTGCCTTTTCAATCGCCATTTCTATAAGTTCTTATGAACCTCTGATACAGCCATTTGAATTGCATGTTCATATTATAATCCGGCTGCCGGATTATGTCAATACTATTATAGCATATAATTATTACAAAATGTTAATTTTTTAATGTTTTTTTTAAATATTTTAGACTGACCTATGACGGAAAATAATTCACATCAATAGCCCATAATTCCCTCGGCGGATTCGTCATTGTCTATCCAGCTCTGCACATCAATCACACGGTATTCGTCCTTTGTGTCGCGGATATAAACCTTTGCTATTCCTGCGTTGATAATCATACGCTTGCACATGGAGCAGCAATTGCCGTTGGCAACGTAATTGCCTGTGTTTACGTCCACTCCCACCAGAAAGAGTGAGCTTCCGATCATTTCGTTGCGGGAAGCGCTGATGATGGCGTTCTGCTCGGCGTGTACGCTGCGGCATAGTTCGTAGCGCTCACCGCGCGGCACCTGAAGCTCCTCCCTGATGCAGCGTCCCATGTCGGTGCAGTTCACGCGTCCTCTGGGTGCGCCGACATAACCGGTGGAAACCACCTCGTCATTCTTGACGATCACCGCGCCGTATCTCCTTCTCAGGCAGGTGCCTCGCTGCGACACCATCTCCGCAAGGTCGAGATAATAATTGACTTTGTCCCGTCTTTCCATATTAATATATCCTCCATAGTTGGTAATTGTCTTTACTGTCTGAATAGTAAATGTCGGATTGTACAAAGAATGCACGAATTTTTGTATTTTTCATATAATCCAAGTAGGGTGTTCATAATTCGTCTGTTGAATTGCACATTGACAAAACTTTAACAAGGTTCTATAATGGTCACAGCTGAGGGACCGCAGAGAATGCAACAAACACTCAGTTCCATGGCTCACGGGTTATCCCCTCAGCTTTGACATAGATTTTGCTTTTTCTGGAAGGGGAAATATATTTTTAATGATTAAAAAAAGCGTTAAATTCACATCGGTCAACGATATTAAGGACTTCGTCTATCTGACAATGACGCAGCGCTTTGACATTGACCTCATCGCCGGCAGATATGTCGCCGACGCAAAATCCATCCTCTCGGTTTTCGGTCTGGACTTAGACAGCGAGGTGACACTCGGCATTCACGCCGCCGAAGAGGAAGCAGCGCCCTATCTCGGCAAGATAGGAAAATATCTTGTGTGACAGGCATTACCATTGACCTTTCATCAGCCCTTGTGCAATCGCGCACAGGGCTGATTTTTTTTTCAGGTGATGCATCTTCTTATGCTTCTGTTTCCGGCAAGTCCTCCACATCCGCAAAAAAGTATTCCGCGTCGTAACCGTCATCATCATCCTCTTTCGGCAGCGGAAGCGTCTGATAGACCTCCACCTTCTTCGCCGCCGACCACAGCTGCGGGTGAATTCTCACAGAATAGCCGCAGCCCGGTTCCATCGTCCATTCCGCCATGGACGCTTCCGGAAGCCCGTACTGCGCCAATATCGTCATGATCACGCCGCCGTGCGTCATGATCACCGCCGAAGGAACGCCCGTCTTCATCAGCGCCTCCACGATCTTTTCAAATGCCTGACACACACGGCGTCCGAATTCCAATCCAGACTCGCCGCTGGGAGGAGCTGTGCTGCCGTCGGAGGCGAGCCACTCGGCAAAGTCCTTGCTGCCGCTCAGTTCTTGGGCGGTCAACCCTTCAAATTCGCCGAAATCGCACTCGCGGAATTCATCAATATCGATAGGCTTGACATTCGGGTAAATAATGCCAAGAGTCTGCTTGCAGCGCTGCATGGGGCTGGTAAAGTACGCTGCCGCTCCAGGATAAATATAATTTTCATCCAGCGATCGTATATGCTCAATCCCCATATCATTCAACGGGATGTCCTTGCTTCCTATGTATTGTCCCTTTACATTTCCGTCAGTTATGCCATGTCTTAAGAGATGAATTTGGTAAGTTTTCATAAAGCTGCCTCCAAATGACAAATTGTTCTGATTAACTCTTGCAATAACGCGCGGTTTATGCTATTATTTATGTTATTCGGATTAAACAAATCCATCATTTTCCGTCTATTTTATTATAACTTTAATATTGAATATAATCAAGTATTAATTAAGAAAACGCTGAAAGTTAATTCAGCGTTTCATTACCCTTATGAGTGTATCGAGGTGAATGATCAGTGAATGACAGCTTTCCGCGAATTATTACGCTGCTCCGTACCGAGCGCAATATCACACAGAAGGACGCGGCGCGCGACCTTAACATTTCCCAGGCGCTGTTATCGCATTATGAACGCGGCGCAAGGGAATGCGGATTGGATTTCCTGATAAAAATCGCCGATTATTACGGCGTATCCTGCGATTATCTCTTAGGCAGAACCTCCGACCGCAGCGGCGCAAAGCTGACGGTCAACGATATTCCCGAACCGGAGGAATCGGACGACAACATTCTCAAAGGGTCTACCCTTCCGATACTCAATAAGAAGCTGATCGCCAACTCTCTCAATATCATCTTCGACCTGCTCCAGAAGCTCGACAACAACGACCTGACAAATCAGGTTTCCGTATACCAGATGATTGCGGTTTACAAAATTTTCCGTATCCTTTACTCGGCTCACTCACAGAATTCCTCCAGCTTCTTCTCTGTCACGGAAAACACCTTCCAGGGCTTCTCTGACGCGTCCATGAGCATTATTGAGTCGCATATCCGTTCACTGGCTTCCGGCAAAGAGACAGACGGCATGAAGCCGCTGTCCGACACTGCACCGCTTGCAATGTCATTTGACAGCCTCAACGCGGACTACCAGTTGTTTGCCTCTTCCCTGATGAACCTCATAAGAAGCGCGGAAAACGCGATGGATTTTTCAAAAAACAAACAGTAAAGCAGACTTTTCCGTTTGGTGAAGCCTGCTTTTTTTGTTGCACAATTATGACCATAGGAATGAAAAGCCGTGCGGAATCCGACATAAAGCCGAATACCGCACGGCAATTGTTTATTTTTCGCAGTCAATGATTATGACTCGCCGCCCTGCAGTTCCTTGTAAAGATTGTGGTACTGCTTGGCTCTCTTTTTCCAGCTGTTGTCGCAGTTCATGGCGCGTCTGACCAGAATCCACCAGCCTTCGCGGTGTGAATATCCGCCGAGGGCGCGGTAAATGGTATTCAGCAGCTCTCTGCCGTTATACGCCTGGAAAACAAATCCGTTGCCGTAACCGTCGGCGCTGTCGGAAACAGTATCGCGCAGGGCACCCGTCTCGCGGACGATCGGAATAGCGCCGTAGCGCAGAGCGACCATCTGAGCGGTTGAACCGGGAGCCAGCTTGGAGGGCACAAGGAATATATCGCTCGCCGCATAGATCTTGCGGGCCAGCTCGGGAATAAAGCCGAAGCAGGCCACGAACTTGTCGCGGTACTTCTCCTGCATCTGTCTGAAATACTCCTCGTATTCCCAGTCACCGGAGCCGAGGATGACAAACTGCACATCCGCGTATTGCAGCAGCTCTTCCAGAATATCACGCAGAATATCCATGCCCTTCGGCGTGATCATACTGCTGACCATACCGATCATCGGCACATCCTTGCGTTCCGGCAGGAAAAGCCTGCGCTGAAGCTCGCGCTTGTTGTCAGCTTTTCCTTTAATGAAGGAATCATCGCCGTACTGCGCGTAGGTCATCATATCCGTCTCAGGGTTGTAGGCAGCTGTATCCAGTCCGTTGAGAATACCCCTGATCTTTGACCAGCGGTCACGGATGATGGAATCCAGACCGAACGAGAACCACGGGTCGCGCAGTTCCTCAGCGTAAGTCTGGCTGGAAGTGGTGACAATATTGGCGGTTTCGATGGCGCCCTTGAGCAGATTAATGCTGCCGTCGAACTCCACCAGTCCCTTTTCCTCTTCGGGAATGCCGAGAACCTCTTCCACCAGCTCCATGCCGTACTTGCCCTGGTACTGGATGTTGTGAATGGTAAAGACTGTTTTTGTGCCGTAGAACCACTCGTTCTTGGAGTAGAAAAGATGATAATAAACAGGCACAAGCGCTGTCTGCCAGTCGTTGGCGTGAATGATGTCGGGCTTAAAATCAACATAGGGGAGCATTTCAAGCACCGCGCGTGAGAAGAATGCAAATCTCTCGGCGTCATCGTAATGTCCGTAATAGCCCTTGCGCTTGAAGTAATACTGATTGTCGATGAAATAATAATCTATGCCTCTGTATCTCGCCTCAAAAACGCCGCAGTACTGCCGTCTCCAGGCAACCGGAACCGAAAGACTGACAATGAATTTCATGCTGTCCTTCAATTCCTGAGGGATACCTTCATAAAGGGGCATTACCACGCGGCAGGTCACGAGCCGCTGACGCAGCGCATAAGGGAGACATCCTGCTACCTCTGCCAATCCGCCGGAATAGGCAAAGGGCATGGCCTCACTTGTTACATACAAAACTCTCATATAATCAAACCGTCCTTATTGAGATCTTTGAATCAGACCACGCTGCCCTTAGAAACATAAATCGGGTAGGACTCGGTGCCGATCATGGACTTGCCGTCGCTGAATGTGACGTCCTTATCACTGATAAGATAATCAAGCACGGTATTGTCACCGATCACTGTATCCTGCATGATAATGCAGTTGGTGAGCTTGGAGCCTTTTCCGACATGAACGCCGCGGAAGAGCACACAGTTCTCCACCTCGCCCTCGATGACGCAACCGTCTGCGATAAGGGAATTGGTGACAACAGAGCCGAGACCGTATCTGGTGGGCATTTCGTCTCTTTCCTTGGTGTAGATAGGACGCATGGGATTAAAGAGATCTCTCAGCACATCCCACTTCATGAGATCCATATTCACCTTGAAGTAAGACTGCATGGAATCCAGCGTACCGACGTAACCCTCAAAGCGGTAGCCGCAGATCTTGTCTTCCAGCACGCCTCTCTGGAGAATATCCCGGATGAAGTTGCTGCGGTTTCTGCTGACGGCTTCAGCGATAGTCTTCTGAAGGAAGGCTTTCTTCATGACATACATGCCCATGCTCCAGCTTACCTTCTCGCCCTTCTGAACGCCGACCACAATATCCGTCACCTTGTCCTGACCGTTCAGTTCCAGAACGACAGGCTCACTGAGATCAGCGGGCATTTCGCTGTTTTTGTATACGATAGTGATGTCCGCGTTGGTATCAAGATGTGCTTCCAGCACCTTCCTGAAATCGATGTTGCAGATCATATCACAGTCGGATAAAATGACATATTCCTCGTTGCAGTTTCTCAAAAAGCTGGAAATGCCGTCAAGTGCCTCGATGCGGTTGTTGTACATCTGATTGCCGTTCCCGAAGGGAGGCAGTATGAACAGACCTTCACTCTTTCTGGAAAGATCCCATGCCTTGCCGGAACCGAGGTGATCCATGAGCGACTGATAATTGCTCTTGGTAATAACGCCGACTTTGTTGACGCCCGAATTCACCATGTTGGAAAGCGGGAAATCGATGGTGCGATACCTTCCGCCGAACGGCACGGAACCGAAGGTTCTGATATTGGTGACCTGCTGCATGGTATCGTCATGCATATTGGAAAAAATGATACCTACTACGTTATTTCCTCTCATTATTTTGTCACCTCCGGAATATCCTCTTCGACCATTGCCTTTGCCTTGACAACAGCGTTAGCGCCAACCTTGACGCCGCCGCCGATAACGGCAATGCCCCAGTCGTCTCTGTTTTCCATCTGTTCGGGACGCTCGCCGACCACTGCGCCGGGGCCAATGACCGCATTCTCGGCGACAATGGCGAACTGAACAACAGCGCCCTCCATAATCCTTGCGCCCGGCATGATGATGGATTCCGTAACCTGTGCGCCTGTCTCCACCTGAACGCCTTCAAAGAGGATGGAGAATTCGAGCTTGCCGTTGACCAGACAGCCCTCGGTGACAAGCGAATTCTGGCAATCCGCGTTCTTGCCGACATAATGAGGCGGCTTGACGGGATTGCGTGTAAAGATTCTCCAGGAAGGATCGGACATATCGAGCGGATCGTTAGGATCGAGCAGGTCCATGTTGGCTTCCCACAGGGAGTCGATGGTTCCGACGTCCTTCCAGTAGCCTTCGAACTTCCACGCGACCATCTTTTCGCCCGCGTTCAGCATAGCGGGAAGCACGTCCTTGCCGAAGTCGTTGCTGCTGTCGGGATTGGCTTCGTCCATTTCAAGGTACTTGCGCAGCTTATCCCAGCTGAAAATATAAATACCCATAGAAGCGTTGTTGCTTTTCGGCACCTTCGGCTTCTCGTCGAATTCGTAGATGGTTCCGTCCTCATTGCAGTTGAGGATGCCGAAACGGGAGGCTTCCTCCATCGGCACCTGGTAGGCGGCGATGGTGCAGGCGGCCTTGTGGGACTTATGGAATGCCAGCATCTCGGAGTAATCCATCTTATAGATATGGTCGCCCGAGAGGATGACTACATAGTCGGGGTTGTATCTCTCAATAAAGGGGATATTCTGATAGATTGCGTTTGCTGTGCCCTTGTACCAGTCGGCGCCGTGTGTTCCCTGATAAGGCGGAAGCGCGTGAACACCGCCGTACATGGTATCAAGATCCCACGGCTGACCGTTGCCCAGGTAGTCATTGAGCACGAGGGGCTGGTACTGCGTCAGAACGCCGACGGTGTCAATGCCGGAATTGACGCAGTTGGAAAGCGGAAAATCTATGATTCTGTACTTGCCTCCAAACGGTACCGCAGGCTTTGCAATTCTCTTGGTCAGAGCATACAGTCGGCTGCCCTGTCCGCCTGCAAGCAGCATTGCAATACATTCTTGCTTTGGATACATGTTTGTTATTCCTCCTTGCGTATTGCTTGTAGCGTTTTTTCAATATTACTGCTACAGCACTGCAAGGCAGCGCAATCTTTACGCCGCCTTGCGTGGCTATTTAATGGTAGACTCATTCAAATAAAACTTTCCCAAAATATCGGACTATACAAACTCACGTAAATACGTCATCCACAGGAAAAGATACCGAAAAGTGATGCTCTGAAAGGCAAAGATCGAT
>CADBZY010000039.1 GCA_902799245.1 uncultured Ruminococcus sp. | reverse complement strand
GTACTAATAGGTCGAGGGCTTGTCCAAGTCTCTTTGGAAAGCTCGTTGCATAAATCCCTTTCCTTGCCCCTTCCCCTTTGTTCGGTTTTGAGTGTACCGATGTTTTTACAAATTTGCTGATCGCATGGCGGTCAGCTTTTTTTGTTGTTTTTTCAGTTGGCAGACTTGCTATTGGGTGTGAATCCTGTTATAATGAATGAAAAAGGGCTTCAATGTCTTTTATAATATAATAAAAGCCAGTTGAAAAACAGGAGGACAACAAAACATGCAAAACATGCAAAACATGCAAAATATCCAATTCCCCCAGCCGGGTGCAATGGATGAGCTGGCTAAAAAAATGAATCACAATTTTATCTCGCAGCTCAACGCCTCACCCGTTGATGCAGAGGACGCACCGAAGCTGTGCGCGGCTGACCTGAAATACTCCCGCATGATGCAAGGGAAGCGGTTGAAAGCAAAGGGTGCAACCGTTCAGGTTGCATATGAAATTGATGAACCTATGGTATCCGGTGTTTCGTGGAAAATGGATTCTGACGCCCGCTATATCACGCGGCTTCCGTTTACCTATGTAAATACAAAGAGGAATTATTCTGTCGGCGGGAGTATAAATAAATCCATCGACAGAAAGGAAATATTCTACTCCTACATTGTGTGGAACAGGGCGCAGCAGCCCGATGCACCGTATTCATGCCCGAACTGCGGCGGAGCGACCACCCTTGGCAATCTCACGGAAGGATGTAAATTCTGCGGCACACGCTTTATTGCCAGCGACCTTTATCCGAAGGCGGTCAATTACTACACACTGCCGGCGGCGCAGAATCTCCTCAAACGGCTCAAGCCTTTTGCCATTGTCGGAGCGATTGCGATGGCGGCGTTTGGTATTGTCTACAATTTCAAAGATGTTTCTGCCGGAATTGCTTCAGGAGGAATCCTTTCCCTCATCGGCTGGCTGTTTTACGCTGCAATTGCTGCTGCTGGCGGTGCTTTCTTGGGGTATGTGGTAGGCACCTTCTCCATTTTCTTGGAAGTGATTGTCCGCGCAATCTCTTCCATTCCCACCATCATCAAATACGGCACGGCAAAGAGACGCCTGCCGAATTTCATGCGACGCTATTCACCGGATTTTTCGAGCGACCGCTTCATCGGTAAGCTGATTTCCATGCTGAATATCATTGTTTATAATGAAGAACTTGACAATTGCGCGCTGTATTGTGGAAAACCTATCGAGGATAATCTTTCCGACATCATTGACATGAGCTACAACGGCACTGTTGACGTGAGGGAATGCTACGAAAAAGATGGCTATCTCTATATTAATCTCAAGATGTATATGGATGTAGTATCCTGTAAGGATGGAAAAATCAGATCGAATAATAAAAAATTCCACATGACGGTGTGCAGGAGCGCGACCGCGCCGGAGGATTACGGTTTCACCGTCAAGGCGATCAAATGCCGCGGCTGCGGCGGCAGCTTCGACGCGACCAAGGAGAAGCATTGTCCCTTTTGTTCCCGTGAATACAGCATCAAGGATTACGACTGGGTCATTACGGAATTAAAAGTTGAATAAGTTAAAATACGCCGGTCAAGTAAGCATATAAACCTATAAAATGTGATCGGCGTATAATTATTTACATAAAGCCTATTGACATAGTAGGTAAGTAGGTTTATAATAATTCCATAATACCATAAGGAGATCGATAATATGAAAATATACGCCGACAACGCGGCGACAACCAGGATGAGCAGAGCGGCCATTGACGCCATGATGCCGTACATTGAGGAATACTACGGCAATCCGTCCAGTTTGTATTCCTTCGGACAGCAGGCAAAGGAAGCGCTGGAATCGGCGCGTGAGACAGTAGCTAAATGCATCGGCGCGCAGCCGCGGGAGATTCTGTTTACCTCGGGCGGTTCAGAGGCGGACAATCAGGCGATTCTGTCGGCTGCCGCCCTCGGGAAAAAAGCCGGCAAAACCCACATCATTTCCGACGCAATAGAGCATCACGCGGTGCTTCATACATTGAAAAAACTGGAAAAGGAAGGCTTTGAGGTGACATATCTTCCGGTGGGTACAGACGGAATTGTCAAGGTCGAAGACCTGGAAGCCGCTATCCGCGAGGACACCTGCCTTGTCACCGTCATGTATGCCAACAATGAAATCGGCACCATACAGCCGATCAAGGAAATCGGCAAAATCTGTCGGGAGAAAAAAATACTTTTCCACACCGACGCGGTACAGGCGGTGGGGCATATTCCGGTCAATGTGGAGAGCGAATATATCGACATGCTTTCCTCTTCCGCACATAAATTCCACGGGCCGAAGGGCGTCGGTTTTCTGTACGCCAGGAAGGGCATCCGCCTGACAAACCTTATTGAAGGAGGCGCGCAGGAACGCGGCAGACGCGCAGGTACAGAGAATGTTCCCGGCATTGTGGCCATGGCGGCAGCTTTGAAGGAGTCTGTCGAAAAGATCGGGGAGAATGTCAAACACGCGGCGGCTCTGCGCGATAAGCTGATCGCCGGACTTGCCGGAATTCCACATTCCGCGCTCAACGGCGACGCGGTGAAAAGACTGCCGTCCAATGTCAGCTTCTGCTTTGAAGGCATCGAGGGAGAATCGCTCCTTCTTTTGCTGGATGACAAGGGAATCTGCGCTTCATCCGGCTCGGCGTGTACGTCGGGTTCACTTGACCCCAGTCATGTGCTGCTGGCAATCGGCAGAGTCCATGACGTGGCGCACGGTTCGCTCCGTCTGACATTAGGCGACGACGCGACGGAGGAAGAGGTAGACTATATCATTCAATCCGTGAGAGAAGTCGTAGAATACCTGCGCGGTTTTTCACCGGTGTGGCGTGACCTTTGCGCGGGAAAGACAGAATTCATTTTATAATTATTTTCATATCAGGAGGAAACCATCATGGCATTATACAGCGAAAAAGTAATGGATCATTTCAGAAACCCGCGCAACGTGGGTGTTATTGAGGACGCGGACGGCGTGGGCGAGGTCGGCAATGCCAAGTGCGGCGACATCATGAAAATTTATCTCAAGATCGACGATGACATTATCACTGACGTAAAATTTGAAACCTTCGGCTGCGGCAGCGCCATTGCTTCCAGCTCCATGGCAACCGAGCTGATCAAGGGCAAGCCGGTAGCCGAGGCGATGGAGCTTACCAACAAGGCGGTTGCAGAAGCGCTCGACGGTCTGCCGGATTACAAGATGCACTGTTCCGTTCTGGCGGAGGAGGCTATCAAGAACGCGCTCGACGATTATTATGCAAAGAAGTCACAGAATAATAATTAATTAAATACGTCCCGTTTCAAGGTGCCAACTGATTGACACAGAAACGGGACGTATGTCATTTATGAAGTTTTATTTCTTCTTTTGCATTTCCAGAGTTTTTTCCAATGAATTGGCCAATGCGCGGGCTATTCTGTCGGTGTTGTTGATGATCCATCTGGCGGGTTCATCATAATGGTGGTATTCCACTTCGGCAAGGACGCTGATCATGCCGTAATACGACGGATCACGCACCTCTCCGTAACCGGTATTGTCAAACGCGGTCATACCGTTTTGGAGTTTGCTTTTGACAATCGAAGTCTTAAATTCAATTTTGCCCATTTCACTGACAATATTCTGCGCCAGCTGATAGCTCTGATTACACGCCGGGAAATAGAAGCCGGTTGCGCCGTGCATTTTGACTCCGCCGGAAACAGAATTGCTGTGAATGGCGAGATATACGTCAGAGTCCCGGATATACGCGTCATACGCTCTGTCTTTCAGTCCAAGCAAAAGACCCGTGGACGGGATATAAACGGAACAGTAGTATTCTTCTTCGAGTATCTTCTTAAGCGCATTGGCCACCCTGTACATCTGCTGCTGTTCTGTGGTATTGCCTACAGCATATAGGTTGGCAGTCTGGCGGGAGGGTGAGAGATAAATAACCGGAATGCCTCCGTCTTTGAATTTGCGGTCAGGGATGGTAGTGTAGCTGATGGAGGAACTGACGGAAGTACGCGGAATCCACGCGGTTCTGCCGTTGTAATTAAAGCAGTACCATGTAGTGTCAGACGAGTCATTGTCCCATGTCAATACATTAAAGGTTTTATTGGCCGCGATAGTTGCGATCACCGAAGTGCCGGTGCCAACGCCGCTGTAGATCTTGGTGCTGCTTTTCTTGGTGGTGATGGTTCTGCTGAAATACCTCTTATTGCCCAGTTTGGTGATCATCGCATAGACAATATCACTGTTAATGGATCTGTTTTTGCTGTCTGTTATTTTGCAGTAGACCTGCATACCGTTCCAAGTGCAGTCGGCTTTTGCGGTGATGGTGGCATTGGTTTTTCCTGTCCACTCGATCCAATTGGTTTTGCCCGCCTTCTTGTAATACCACTGATAGGAGAGAGTGCCGGAACCATATGCTTTTACGTTGAATGTTGCTGTTTCTCCCGTTTCAAGCAATACTTCCTCAGGCTGATTCAGTATTCTGAGCTTGTCCGCGTCATATACGGTGATGGTGTCAGATTTAACTGTCTTTCCCGCCGCATCGGAAATAATACAGTAGAGCTGAATGCCGTCCCATGTGGAGTTGACGAGGGCGTTAGTCGAAGCGGTATTGTGATTGTTCCAAATTGACCATTCTGTCGCTCCGGCCTTTTTAAAATACCATTGATATGTCAGAATGCCTGTTCCCTGCGCCTTGACAGCTAATTTGATAGTCTTGCCGACTTCGGTGAAAATATCTGTTGGCTGTGTAAGAATGGTAAGGGGCTGATTGATGGTGACAGTTGCCGTGTCGGAATAAACGCTGCCAGAATCATCGGTCACTTGGCAGCGAACCTGCATCATGTTCCAGGAAGGATTGGAAACAGACGACATGCTGGCTGTGGTGAGGTTGTTCCAGATCTTCCAGCTGCTGGAACCTGCCTTTTTGAAATACCACTGATATTTTAATACGCCTTTGCCCTGCGCTTTAACGCTGAATTTTACCCTTTCATCAGGCTTCGCTGTGGCGTCCTTTGGCTGCGTGAGAATGGTAAGAGGCTGATCTACGGTGATTGTCGCCGCGTCGGAATAAATGCTGCCCGAATCATCGGTCACTTTGCACCTGACCTGCATCATGTTCCAAGTGGGATTGGAGGTAGAGGTAATGCTTGCGGAAATACGGCCGTTCCATACCGTCCAGTCTGCGGCCCCGGCTTTTTTGAAATACCACTGATAGGATATGCGTCCCTTGCCCTGAGCGCTTACGCTGAATTTTGTGGGCTGATCGGGCTTGACGGTGACATTCTTCGGCTGGGTGAGAATGGAGAGAGGCTGGTCTATAATGACAGTCGCGGCATTTGAATAAACGCTGCCGTTGTTATCGGTGATTTTGCAGCGCACCTTGATCATGTTCCATGTGGCATTGGTCATGGCTTCCGTCTTTGCGCTGGTGTGATTGTTCCATACGGACCAGTCGGAAGCTCCCAGCTTTTTGATATACCACTGGTATTTCAGCGTGCCCGTTCCCGTTGCGCCAACGGAAAATTTAACGATGTCGCCGGGCTTCGCGGTCAGACTCTGCGGATGCGAAGTGACCGTCAGCGAAGTGGAATTGTATTCATTGACTGAAGCGGAAGAGGATTGACTGCCTGCCGCATAGACCGTGCTTGTCCCGTCGACAGGGAAAACCGCATACGACAGGATGAATGCTGTGGCCATCAGCAGCGAGGCTGCTCTTTTGATACGTGATGTCTTCATCTGATCAACCGTCCTTTTTATGAGATATTCACTGATAGAAACGTTAATTAAAGATATTATATCAGTTTATTTTAATGATTTCCACAGCAATCTGTAAATATTTTTTTTACAAATTTTAGTTTTAATTAAAACAATCGCATAGGATCGAAAAGAGGGTGTGGTTCATATGCGTTATCTGCAAGTAATTGTGAAGCTGTTTTGGAGGCAATATGAGAATAAATTGGCAGCTCTGAACCCCTGTACAGTCCGGGAAGGGCGAATATGCAGTTTTTGAAGGAAGGGTGCTTCCCGATGATTGGTAAGCCGTCAGGCGAGGATATAAACGTGTACGCGTATTCGTATTTGATTTTTAGATCGTCATGCTTGGGAAGAACGTTCATGATAAAATCGGTTAATCCGGTGAGTTTTACCGTTTCATCGGTGCTTCTGAATAGTCTGTTGATCATACCGCTGTCGCAAACGCAGCTGACCTCTAAGCATCCGCGGGAGGAAATGCTGCCATTTTCAGAATGTCTGCCGAAAGTGCCAAGAGTGCATTTGCCGGACCATCCAGAGTGGTTTTCGGACAGCGGAGCTATAACAGCGTACAGTGTGCGTTTTTTTACTCTTCCGCTCAAAAAGCGTGTTCCTTCGCTGCCGGCGGCCAAAACAAGCCTGTCGGCGTAAACCGTGCGATGAGTCGAGGTTTGGATGATGACGCATCCGTCTTCATTATGGGGAGTCTGAATGTCCACCGCTCCGGTTTGTTCAAATATCTCCGCACCGAAGGACTCCGCTTTCATCAGGCACAGATGTGCCAGAGCGTATGGATTCAGCACGGCGCTGCCTTCTGCCGTGAGAATACCGCCCGCAACCGGAAATGCAAAGGCGCTTTCGGCGGTTTTGCGGGTGATAAACGTGCAATGGGAAAATTTTTTGCTGACGGCGATGTACTCCCTTTCCAGAAGTGCGAGATCCGTCGGCTCTGATGTAAAAAGAAGCAGGTCCCGGCGCTCGAACCCGTTTGAAATGCCGGTATTTTTAAATTCTCCGTCGAGTGTGCCGCAAAGATTCTGCAATCCGTCGAGGGCTTCAAAGCCCATGGCATAGAGCCTGAGCGCGTCGTCGACCGTCATGAGTCTGTCCAGTTCTGTGAGCGTCCGTCCTACATCGAATCTCGCGCAGCCCGTGATATGCCCCGTGTCTCCGTATCCGATAGCGTCAGAGGTAATGAGCACCACACTCAGTCCCATTTCCGCAGCCGACAGCGCGCACATGGCCCCGGTCATTCCTCCGCCGACAACGCAGACATCGCAGTGCTTTTCTTCGCTTAGCCAGGGATACTGTTTTGGCACCTTTTCCGTGACAGCGGGAGCTTCTGTTGCAATGCCGAATTTGTTTCTGTTCAATGATAATTCCTTCCTTCGATCGCTATTTGCTGAAATTATTGGCAGATCGGAAGACGTTATTCCATAAGCGGTGCGACGGAGGAAAAATTATCCTGTTCTTCTGTCCAACACATCATAGTGAAATTGTTGAAAAATGAAAAAACCCTTGATAATTGGGGCGAAATATGGTTAAATTATAGTAAGAAAATTGCAAGGGAGATATTGTTATGCGTATTGGAAGAAAAACACTTGCCGCTTTGCTGGCTGCTTTGGTTCTGACTATGGCCGCCTGTCATTCCGAAAACAAAAATCTCATCGGTGATGGTACATCGTCAGATGCTGTTTCGTCAAATGAAACTTCATCGGCGGAAGAACAGGCTCAGAATCATGGAAATTTCAGCTTTACCACCACCGATATGAACGGCGATAAGGTTTCCTTTGAGAATTACCGTTCGGCCAAGGTGATTATGTTCAATATGTGGGAGCCGTGGTGCGGTCCATGCAGAAGTGAACTGCCCGACCTTCAGAAGCTCTATAAGAAATACAAATCAGAGGGTCTGATGATCGTGGGTGTGTACAGCAATACAGACGGATTGAAGGACATTGTTAAGGAGAACAAGATCAAATATCCCATGATAAAGTCATGCGCCGCGTTTGACCGTTTTCAGACAGGATATGTCCCTACCACGGTTTTTATGGACGGGAACGGAAATGTACTTTCCGATGAACCGTATGTAGGTTCAAAGTCCTACCAGGAGTGGGAAAGCATTATTCTTTCCTATATGAAGTGATGGAAAAGCGCAGAAATTTTTTGACGGCCGCGCTTTTGGCAGCGGCCGCAATACTGATGGCCGCCGGAGTAGCCATGGAGCAGAATGAGCAGGTGTTTGCGAAAGCGACCCGCGTATGTCTGGAGTGTATCGGAATTGGATAGCAAAAAAAGAACGTTCATTCAGGCTGCCGCGGCTTTTTTGCAGAATGCCCATATCACGGGATTCTTTACCGGAAAAATCTATGACGGAGCCGGAAAAAACATCTGTGTGCCCGGGCTGAACTGCTATTCATGTCCGGGCGCGCTGAGCGCCTGTCCCATTGGCTCCCTTCAGAACGCGGTTACGGCGTGGAAATTTAAGTTTCCGTGTTATGTGTTAGGACTGATGATTTTTTTCGGAGCGGCATTCGGAAGGCTTATCTGCGGCTTCCTTTGTCCCTTCGGCTTTTTGCAGGATCTTCTCTTTAAGGTGCCGGTGCCGAAAAAGCTGCGCTCCTTCCGCGGCGACGCCCAGCTGAGATACTTGAAGTACACCGTGCTGTTCATTATGGTGCTGATTCTTCCTTTTGCCCATAAATTCACGCCGGTTTACTGCAAATACCTCTGTCCGTCGGGAACGCTCTCCGGCATTCTGCTTTCGGCTGCCGACAGCCGGCTGCGCAGTCTCTTCGGATGGATCTTTACATGGAAGGCGGTTGTGCTGACTGCCGTAGTGCTGACTTCCATGGCTGTTTTCCGTCCCTTCTGCAAATATCTCTGTCCTCTCGGTGCGTTTTACGCTTTGTTCAACCGTGTGTCGGCGGTGCGGTTGAAGGTGGACGGTGAAAAGTGCGTCCGCTGCGGCGTCTGTGCCAGAGTATGCGATATGGCGGTGAATCCGGTTATATCTCCCAATCACCCCGAATGCATCCGGTGCGGTCAGTGTGTGCGCTGCTGTCCTCATGAAGCGATCGGTTTTACCTTTGCTTCCAAGCCGATCAGAGTGAAAGCGCTGGCTGAAAATCAGAAGAAGCCAAAATAATGGAAAGGTTTTTGCAAAATGCTGTTTAATTCTGTAGGATTTCTGATCTTCTTTCCGATAGTGCTGCTTGTCTGGTTTGCGATACCTGAAAAAATAAGGTATTTGTGGCTGCTTGCGGCAAGCTATTATTTTTATATGTGCTGGAACGCCAAATACGCGGTGCTGTTGCTGACGTCAACGGTGATCACATACGCAAGCGGTCTGCTTCTTGAAAAAGTAAAGGGTCTTGAAATTGACGAGATCAAAAAAATTCGGTATAAAAAAGCCGTCGTTGCACTGAGTTTTGTTTCCAATTTAGGGATATTGTGTTATTTTAAATACATTAATTTTATCATCTTTAATCTGACAAAAGCATTCTCACTGATCAATATAAACCTGTCGGTTCCCGCAGTGGATGTGATTCTTCCCGTGGGAATATCCTTCTACACCTTTCAGGCCCTGAGCTACACGATGGATGTGTACCGCGATGATATATACGCCGAGAAGAATTTCTTCCGATACGCCCTGTTTGTTTCCTTTTTTCCGCAGCTGGTGGCAGGCCCCATTGAAAGGTCAAAAAATCTGCTCCGTCAGCTTGCGGCGCCGAGAAAATTTGATTACGACATGGCGCGTGAGGGCTTTTTGCTGATGCTGTGGGGCTTCTTTCTGAAGCTCGTGATCGCCGACAGGATTGCGATATTTGTCGATACGGTTTACGGTGATTACACACAATACGGAGGGTATTATCTGATCGTAGCCACCGTGCTTTTTGCCGTACAGATTTATTGCGATTTTTCCGGATATTCTACAATTGCTATGGGCGCGGCCATGTTTCTGGGCATACGTCTGATGGAAAACTTCAACGCCCCTTATCTCTCCCTGTCGGTGGGCGAATTCTGGCGCAACTGGCACATTTCGCTCACTTCGTGGTTCAAGGATTATCTCTACATACAGCTTGGCGGCAGCAGAAAGGGAAAAGCGCGCAAATATCTCAATAAGATGACGGTGTTTCTTGTAAGCGGCCTGTGGCACGGCGCACAGTTTACGTATGTGGCATGGGGAGGACTCAACGGCCTGTATCAGATCATCGGCGAGGCGCTGCAACCCGCCAGGGACAAAGCCGTGTCGCTGCTCCGGCTCAACAGAAAATCCATAGGGCACAGACTGGCGTGTGTGTTGATAACGTTTGTGCTGGTGGATTTTTCATGGATTTTTTTCAGAGCGCAGAGCATAAACGACGCTTTTAACATCATAGGTTCCATGTTTAGCGCTGACAACCCCTGGATCATACCTGACGGTTCTATTTACGGCTGCGGGCTGGATGTCAATAATTTCAGATTGCTTGCGGTCTGTATGGCGATACTGACATTTGCCGATATTGTCAAACGCCGGGGAATCAAGATCAGAGAAGTGATCCTGCGGCAGGATTATTGGTTCAGATGGATTTTTATAGCGGTAAGCGTTTGCTTTATTCTGCTTTTCGGCAAGTACGGAAAGAGACTTGACAGTGCGGCTTTTATATATTTTCAGTTTTAGAGGTAAATAATATATGAAGCAAGTAATGAAAAGAGCGTTAAGCTGCCTGATAACATTCGGATTGATTGCGTTGATTCTGGTGAAACTGAGTCCGTTATTTCGTCCGGAGGATACAGCGGACTGCCAATTAAAAGCCAATTTCTTTTACACTCTCCCCAAAAACAGCGTGGAAGTAATGATTTACGGCTCCAGCCATGCTTACAGGGGTGTGAGCACGGAGAAACTGTACGCAAAGTATGGGATAGGCGCGTTTAACCACGCCTGGAACTGGCAGAAAATAGACACGACACGTCTTTTTATCGAGGATTCACTGGCATATCAGAAGCCAAAGGTGGCACTGATAGAAACGTATCATGTTCACGCAGTGAATCGCAACGCTGATCCCAGCGCCGAGATTTTTTCTTCCAAATATTTAAGAAACAGGAACGCGGTGAACGAATACTTAAAGAACAGTTTTGGAACCAACTATAAAAGCTATCTGGGGTATTATCTCCCTGTCATCGTATTTCATGAAAACTGGAATATCCTTAAAAAAAGCAATTTTATAGACAGTGAAACAGATGAATTTCACAGAATCAATATGGGCTATTGCAAAACGGATGGAATCACTGTTCTGAGCCGATCAAGTATTACCTGCAATGAACAGAGCGGACTTGATTCTGACGCAAAGGAAGAACTGGAGAAAATAATAGCTGTTTGTAAGGAAAACGATATTAAGATCGTATTTTTTACCACTCCGTTTTACGGAAACCACGCTTATCACGATGTGATGCAGGAATATTCGGAGGCCCATGACTGCATCTATGTAGACTTTTTTGAGCTGTTTGACGAGGTTGGATTTGACCCCGAAAAAGATTTTTCGGACGGCGGTCATCTGAATGTCTACGGCGCTGAAAAGGTTTCGGATTATCTGGGAAAGGTACTCGTGGAAAACTTCGATCTGACGGATATGCGTGAGGTGGAGGGCAATCTCTGGCAGAAGAATTTCTACGGTGACAATGCAGACTGAGCCGCAGTATTTTACTGTAAATTAATGATTTGCTGATTGGATATTAATAAAAAATCAATCAATTCACAAAATAATGATGTATAATAATTGGATAGGGAATGTATTTTTAGTTGTATATGACCTGTTATTAATATTAAAAAATTTTATCGAAGGGAAGAATTGTAAATGGAAACAGGAAAAATACTTATAGTAGACGACGATCAGAATATCTGTGAGCTTCTCCGCCTGTATACGGAGAAGGAAGGCTATACCGTTGCAATAGCGCATGACGGACGCAAGGCTGTGGAATGCTTCGATCAGGAGAGTCCCGACATCATTCTGCTTGACATCATGCTGCCGGAGCAGGACGGATTCCAGGTTTGCCGCGAGATCCGCAAAAAGTCGCAGTGTCCCATCATCATGCTGACTGCGAAAGGAGAAACCTTTGACAAGGTGCTGGGTCTGGAACTCGGCGCGGATGATTATGTCGTAAAGCCGTTTGAACCCAAAGAAATTCTGGCGCGCATCAAGGCGGTGCTTCGCAGAAGCGGCAAGCAGGATCCGAACGAAAAGAAGGTCGTCACATTCGACAAGCTCTCCATCAACCTGAATAACTACGAGCTGAAGGTCAACGGCGTGCAGGTGGACACTCCTCCCAAAGAGATGGAGCTGATCTATCACCTTGCCAGCAATCCCAACCGCGTATTCTCCCGCGATCAGCTGCTTGACGAGGTCTGGGGCTTCAATTACTACGGAGACAGCCGCACGGTGGACGTTCACGTAAAGCGCCTGCGCGAGAAGTTAGAGGGCGTCAGCGATCAGTGGTCGCTGAAGACCGTATGGGGCGTCGGTTATAAATTTGAAGTTAAATAACGACAACATTATCTGTTATGCAGTTCGACAAAGAAAACATCAGGGACGGCGAGCCGCAGAATGAATTCGGCTCCTTCCCGTCAGACTCCGGCGGGCTGAAAAAGCGAGGATTCGGATCGTGGCTCGCTGGTATGTTCAACGAGATGAAGCACATCGCTTCCCGTTCTCTTTTTACAAAATATCTGTTTGTCACGTCGGCCGTGCTGATATGCAGTCTTATCATTTTCGGCATCATCATGTCTACGCTGGTTTCCAACAGATGGCGCAGTGAAAAGCAGCAGCAGCTTGCCGACAACGCGCATATTGTCGCGGACAGGATGAACGCCTATGTCATTCCCGTGCCGACACGGACAGGTGACGGCATCAGTGCCACGATGCAGTATGTGGTGACAGATACGGGCAAGGAAAAGCTGCGTTCTACACTCGGCATTCTCAGTTCCAGCTGCGGAGCCGATATATTCATAGTGGACGCCCAGGGAACCACTGTCATATGTTCTGAGGAGTACCTGCGCGCCGATACTTCCGACAAAGAGGAATTCAAGTGCCGCCATCAGAAGAAAAGCATTTCTCCGTCAGTGATTGCGGCGGCTGCCAGGGTCAGGGAGTATCGGATCACCGACAGACTCGGCGGCATCTATGACCAGAATCACTTTATTGTAGCTGTGCCGTTTGTCGCCGGAGGCGATGTAGGGAAGGAATATATCGCGGGATTTGTCTTTGTGGCTTCTTCCGCTTCGGCTATTTCCGATTTCCGCAGCGATGTGTCAAGAATCGTGGTGGTAGCCGTGCTGATAGCCGCGATTATTTCCTTCAGCATGGTATATATGCTGACATACAAGCAGGTCAAGCCCCTCCGGGAAATGGTAAAGGCTGCCCAGAAATACTCTGATGGCGATTTTACCATGCGCATCAATTTCAAGAGCGAAAACGAGGTCGGACAGCTTGCCGACGCTCTCAATGAAATGGGAGCGAAGCTCGCCGAGAGCGAGACCATCAACCGCAGCTTTATAGCCAATATTTCCCATGAGCTGAAGACGCCGATGACAAATATTTCGGGATATGTCAACGGTCTGCTCGACGGGACGATTCCTTATGAGCAGCAGGACAAATACCTGCGCATTATTTCCGACGAGACCAAACGCCTTGCGCGTCTTGTGCGATCCATGCTGGATTTATCGAGGATTGACAGCGGCGCTATGCAGCTCAAAAAGCAGAAATTCAATCTTTCAGAGGTCATTTTCCAGGCGCTGCTCTCCTTTGAACACAGGATAGATGAAAAACACATTGAGGTGCAGGGCTTTGACGAGCTGGGGCAGATCACGGTAAACGGGGACGCGGATCTGATTCACCAGGTGCTGTACAATCTGTTCGACAATGCGGTGAAATTTACGAACGAAGGCGGGTATATCCGTGTGAAGGCAACGGTGCAGAACAAGGTTGTCACGGTCAGCATATCCAACAGCGGCATTGGTGTTTCCACCGAGGAGCTTTCCCACATATTCGAGCGATTTTACAAAACCGACAAGAGCCGCAGTTTTGACCGTCAGGGCGTGGGACTGGGACTGTATATCGTCAAGACGATCGTCACGCTTCATGGCGGCAGAATACATGCCGAAGGCTCCGAGGGGAATTTCTGCTGCATTATCTTTACCCTGCCGGAGGCGTCGGAAGGCTCGCGCATGGCTGCACGCTCCAAAAAGCAGAATGACGAATCCAGAAAAAAAAGCGAGGAGCCGAAAAAACAGAGCGATGAGGCTTCTTCATAATTATCTTGAATTTGTTTAACGCTATAATCACTTTTACATCACAATTCCAACACCAATGAAGTTTATTATATTCAGCAAGAAAGAAAACTTTATTTGAAAAGAGGAATCATTTATGAATCAGCAGTATCCAAACGGTGTTCAACAAAACCAGGCAAGCGCCTACCATCAGACAACTCCCGGTACGACCAGAAACGGGTATGCGCCGGCCGTACAGCAACCGATACAGTATGCTGTGCAAACACAACCGCAAACGCAGCCGCAGAAGTCCGCAGGCGGCAAGGTGGCAGTCGCCATCGTGTCTGCTGTTCTGGCAACATTGCTTATCTGCTTTGGCGGATTTGCGCTTTTCCGTGCGGGCTACGGTTCGGCAGACGGCGGCTCGAATTCCACTAAGAACGGAGAAACCGCTTTTTCGTTCAATGAAGTGGAAACGCCCAAGACCGACACCACCGTCGGCGCTGCCGGTGAATTGCTCACTCCTGCGCAGGTGGCCGCCAAGGTTCGTCCGTCCATTGTCAGCGTCATCACGGTGGACAATGTCAATTACATGAATTCCCAGAGCGGCGAAGGTTCCGGCATTATTCTCCGGTCTGATGGATACATTGTCACCAATTCCCATGTGATCGGCGACAGCAACAACAATCCGC
>CADBZY010000038.1 GCA_902799245.1 uncultured Ruminococcus sp. | reverse complement strand
CGCAAGTCCAAATATCATCATAACAAAAAATCTAATTTGTGATTTGCTTCACTAAGTTGTGGATAGTGATGGCATAACCGCCAAGGCACTTGCGAAGGCATTTTGCGGGCAGAAGCCCACACCCACTTTACCCATCATTCATTTTTTTCAAACCGATTTATCATCGAAGCAGTTATGATTTATCGACCTGATTCAGGCAAGCGATTGTCGCGCCAGAACCTCGCCAAATTTGCCCTGTGTCGCAAAATTTTACGAAGACAGGATAACTATCCCCCCCAGATGATTTAAACGCCACGTTGGGCAGAAATCGCCGCTTGTGAGCGAGGATTGACAGGCGGATTTCCAATGAAAAATTGATGCTCTTTTGATGCTATGACCGTCAGAAAAAGGACGATTTCAAGCCTTTTGAGCGACTTATTATCACTAATTTCAGAACCGTGGAACGACGTTTTTCATGCAAACAAAAGCCCGTAAACGCCCTGCTTTCCGGCATCTACGGACTTTCAGTCGATGGCAGGGACAGAACGGCTCGAACGCTCGACACGCGGTTTTGGAGGCAATGTTGAAATTTCTCTCACTCTCCGACTTCTCCCCGATTTTGGGAATTTGTCGCCAGCCGCGCCGCTGATGATTGAAGAATTGATGCTTTTTTGATGATATGCTAAATTCTGCGCCCGATTTTTGATGCTCTTGATGATGAATCTGGATGCCGCGGTTTGGGTTGTGGCGGGAATTATGAATCGGTCAGGAGAGCAAAATGGCAGATGAGCAATGCTCAAAATTTGCGTCGCATTAATCAAAGAAAAGGCTTACGTCGCTAATTCAAAAATCTGACTGATAACTCCTGAACTGCTAAAGCCGCTCCTTGATCATAAGTTTCATCCGGATATTCACGTTCAAACCGTTTCGCTTCCTCTATCAGAAAATCTATCATACTTGCATCTCCACGGAATCCCAACACTAAGCAGAGCATAGATTTCA
The DNA here is from genome assembly GCA_902799245.1 of uncultured Ruminococcus sp. Lineage (GTDB taxonomy): Bacteria > Bacillota > Clostridia > Oscillospirales > Acutalibacteraceae > RUG762. The sequence goes on along the minus strand of CADBZY010000038.1, from coordinate 14,539 downwards.
TATACTCACTGCGAATCTTTTGGTAGTTTTCCACGATCCAATCGCAACAATTCGTCTTGCACCTTAACAAATACTTCAAAGCATTTTCAATGAAAACATCCTGACCGGTTGTTAAAATCTTTTTCTGTATAATCGGCAATGTTTCTTCCTCAATGTCCATTGCCTTTTTTATGAGCTTTATACATGTCTCTAATTCCAATCCCTTTCGCAACAGTTTAACAATTTCGTCGGAACTTGAAGCCTCGTCTATCATTTTTTCAATGGATTCCCGCTCTTCTTGATTTCTTGGAAAAATCTTGTTTGCTTCCTCAAACATGAAATCTTCCGCATCTCTGTATAAATGTAAGCTGTATTCAAACCTCTCCGCTGATAATTCAATATTACGGTGAGTGTCCAAAAACTTTTTCACGTCACTTTTAGTCATTGCGTACCTCTCTATATGTAAAAAATAGTGAATATAATCAAGATTAAAAAGGGGTCTCCGCAGAAGTGCCCCGGGTCGCAGACCTCACAGGTTTCTGCAACACAATCACTATGAATATTGTACCTGAACATATCAGATTTGTCAACATAGTGCGATCTGACAACGGTATTATATTCCTTGACTTTTTACTGGCGGTGAAATATAATAAGAGTAACAGTGGGCATCCGGTTCGCTTAAGAAATCCACAAAACAAGTTTATGAGAAAGAGAGGCAAGACAAATGAGAAGAGGGAAAGCAATAGTTGCACTGGCAATTATGATGGGACTCGCCATATGCGCACAGAGTGGATGTTCCGTCAATCATTCGTAGGACAATGATTCACAGAGTTGGGAAAACGTTCAGATTGCCAATCCTTGGCGCGATATTACAGAAACCGAGGCAAAAAAACTATGTTCTCATTCGTTTGGCGTACCTGCCGGAGCGGAAAACACAGTATGGAGCGCAATGGAAACTGATTCGCACGCATTGGTTCAGCTTTCGTTTGACCTGAACGGGGACAGCTTTACAGCGAGAGCGCAGGTAACCGGCGACAGGACCGCAGATATTTCGGGTATGTATTATGAATGGACACAGCAGGACGATGTTACTCTGGCAAACTGGGCAGACGGTCAAATGAAGGGAAAATATTACCGCTATATCGGTAAAGATGAATGAGCGGATCTTTGCACTTGGTATGATGAAGAAACGGGGATTTCCTATTCCGTCAGCGTTTCATCAAAGGATCTTGACGGTTTTGATCTTCAGGCCATAGCCGAGGCATTGTACGCCGATTAAAAGAGGTATATGCAGATATGAAGGAGCATTTCAGACAGTATTTTTTGCCTGTATTCACAGGTTTCTGCGCCGCTTGGGCAAGCGTCGGAGCGAGTCTGACAATGGGAGAATGTGCCGAACGGCTTCTCCCCTATGACCCATCCGCATGGTATGCTTCTGCTGTGGATTTTATTGATGATTATAAGCTTCCGCTTTTGATGATATTCTCGTCTTTCATTGGCTTTGCGCTTATGCTTATCTGTGAGAAACGTATTCAACGCCATATTCCCGTCAATTCTCACCGCAAAATCAGTTCCGTGACATTCCGCGCACTGTTCTGGCTGGGCGGTATCTTTGCGGCCGGTACTGCTTTGGCTCTTTCCATGATGGTAAACGGAGGGATTGCTTTGGAACTGTGGACGGTCTTTTTGATTATCGCATGCGATTGGCTCATGATTCTCTTGTTCGCTTTGTTGATGTATCTTGTACAATTCATCGTAAAAAAAGCACGAAAGGATACGAGCTGCCATATTGCATACGGTTTGGAAATGCTGCTCGCACTATTATTCTTTACAGTCGTGTTCATCACTTTCTCGTTATGACAAGCCCATAGCTATTTGAAAACAATCAGAGCCTGTTTGGTACTCCCGCGTGTGTAAAGGGGTGCTGAACAGGCTCTTAAAAATTGACATTGATTACTTCCGCACCTGGTTGCGTCCATTCTCCTTTGCCTGATACAGCTTCTCATCAGCGGCTTTCACGTTGTCTTCCACATTGAGCGTCGGAGAAATCGTATGTACGCCGAAACTCATCGTGACACGAAGCTCCAAATCTTCAAATCGGCAAACGGACTCCTCAATGGTTTTACGCAGCTTTTCCGCCAGCCCCGCCGCCGTATCCAAATCGGTATGAGGCAGCAGGAAGATAAATTCCTCTCCGCCCCAGCGGAAGACGCCATCGTCCACCCGGATATTGCTGTGAAATACATTCGCGACATGCCTGAGCACCGCGTCTCCCGCGTTATGTCCATAAGTGTCGTTGAATTTTTTGAAAAAGTCAATATCGCACATAATCACGCAATGTTTATGATACTCGTTGGAACTGATATAGGTTTCATAAAAATCATAGAACCCTCTGCGATTTTTGAGACCTGTCAGCTGGTCTTCCACCGCGGAATTATAGAGCAACTGCGATTCAAGGATTTTTCCCAGCATGACGGCGGGAAGCATCAGGCTCTTGACGTCGGTTTGTTTGAATTTGCCGTGACGCTTGTTAATTGCCTGATAGGCACCAATGACTTGGTTTTTGGAATTGGTGACAGGCATCACAAGAATAGATTTGGTCTTATAACCTGTTTGTTTATCCACTTCCGCGTTGAATCGGCTGTCCTTATAAGGCTTATTGACAATCAGCACTTCATTGTGATCTATGGCGTATCCCACCAGACCGGAGCCTTTCGGAATCACGATTTTTTCCACATTGTGTGCTTCCATTGTCCAGAGCGTATCGTTTTTTTCATCGACACACCAGAAGCTGCACCGATCGGAATTAATGAGCTTTCTGCCTAAATCGTTCAGAATGGCAAGCGTTTGCGAATACCGTTTTTCTTGGTAGAGCGCTGTCATCTGCTCGTCAATCGCGCGAAGCGCCGCTTTTGCTTTGCTGTTGAACATAAGTATTACCGTCCTTTTTGTGTTTTAATCCGCCAGAAGGTTCATGTACGTTTCCGATGAGGGAAGCGTACCGTCTACCGACAGTATGTGCCCGATGTAAAAGTTTTCTTTCAGCACCACAGAACAGCCGCTGAAAAATTCGCCCTTCCGTCCATGCGCGTAAAGCGAACCGTTCCACCTGAACCGGGAAGCAATGCTCTCCGCGAGCTGATCTCCCTTCTCGCGTGGGAAATCGGTTTCTGTTACTGTCAACTCATTGTCGCGCAGCCTGACCACCGCATAATATTCGCGTCCGTCCAAGGATGTGCAAAGTACCTGCCCGTCGCGGCAGGCATCGCTATACATAAAATCCAACTCCCGTCCGCGCCAGAGAAATGCCTCCGCTAGCGTATCCGTATATTCGCCGCGCAACTGCTTGAATTTCTCCAATGAGCAGATTTTCCAATGTAAGACTGATTTTCTCCAGGAAACCTGCCACTCGGTGCGGCTGAGTTCCGCCACACGGCAAAAGCCGACCGATTCGTACAAATGCCATGCCTCGGTTTCTGCCGTCAGGTAGAGCATGGCAATGTTCTCACTGCGTGCTTCCTCTATCAACTGCCGCAGCAACATGGAGGCATAGCCTTTTTTGCGGTGAGACGGCGAAGTTGCCACACCGTACACATACCATACCGGATGAGTTGCGCGGCTGCCGTCCTGAAAAAGACCGTCAAAGAAATGCAGCGCGGCATATACTTCGCCGCTATCGTCTGTCACAGCAAGCGCCTTTTCCGGCTCAAAATGCCGATCAAAGAAGAATGCGCAAAAATCCTCGTCGTGATCAAAGCATGTATTCCATAAATGCATCAACTGGAATTTCATGCTTTCCGGCGGATGAATGACCGTTATCATGACGACACCCTTTTTCCGCGAAAACGGCGGAATTCAGCGAAGACATAGAGCAGCAGCAGCGCCAGCATGATGATGCCGATCAGCCCGATGCCTCCCGCGTATCCGATCAGCATAAACAGACCGCTGAATAAGACCGGTCCCAGCGTATAGGCGCTGTTTTCAAAGGCACTGCTGATGCCCATGGCCTTGCCTTCACCCATTTCGGTTACTTCATCAAGCGAAGAGTACTCCACTGACTGTGCCGTCAGTCCAAAGCTGTCCGCAATGGCCAGCAAGCCCACAATGACAAAGCAAACCGTGATGTTCTGGTGAAGCGTGAAAAGCAGGAAGGAAAACACATAGATAAACGAAGCAATGACCGCTGACAGTTTCGCGCCGCATTTATCAATCATAATGTCGGTGATAATCGGCCCCAGATAAATGGAAATCACGCCGCTGACAAGAAACGCCGATGAAATCTGTGTAGACGTCAGCGAATTTTCCTCACCGAACAGCGGGAAGAAATAACTGAGGAAAGACGTACACACCAGATAAGGAATCAGCAGCAGGAAAAAGTAACGCAGGATTCCCGGTCGGAAAAGAAATGTCAGCATTTCTCTGACCGAATGTTTGGATGTGGATTTCTCCAAACGTTCTGTGGCAACGATGCGTTTATCCATGTGCTTTACAATGAAAACCACGGAAGCCAGCGCCACGATCGACGCTCCCAAAAATGCCTCCCGCACGCCGAACCGTTCGCTGATGGCGGAGCCGACCACGGTGCCGCAGTTCATACCCGCCAGATACGCGGCGTTGTAACCTGCAAACCCACTGTTGCGCTGTTTTTCCTCCGCGTATTCCGCCACATAGGAGTTGATTGACGTGGCAAAACATCCGCCGCCTATGCCGCATACGGAATTCCCCAGAATCAGAATCCCCAGCGTCGGCGCCGTACCGCACAGAGCATTGCCCGCGACGTACATCAGTGCGCCGAAAATACAGAGATTTCTGGCACTGACGCGATTGACAATGAATCCTCCGGCAAAGGCAGTCAGCGCGGCAAACAAAAGCTCGGCGGAAAGAGGGAGCGCAGACGCCATTTCTTTTGGGATCAATGAACCCTCATGCCACAGGCTTTCACCGTAAACAGGCAAAAACGCGGTAGACATATTGGCGGCAAAAAAGAGCAGAAAGGAAACCGGACGAATTAGGCCGGCATTCTTGCGCGTGCAAGAATTTCCGGTGTGTGAATTGTCCTTGCGAAGCTGGAGATAAATCATTACTTCTCCCGCCAGCAGCAGCAGAATAATGACGGTCATGGCGGCATACAGCAGAATATTGAAGAACAGGCGGTTGGATTCGGCGGTAAAAATATACAGATCGGTGCCGACTTCCATGAGCGCCGTCACTTCTCCGGCTGCGTTTTTGATGGGCATCAGCACGAACATATAGCTGCCGTCGGAGCCGTTGTAATTGCCGAACGACATATATTGCCCGGTTTCATAAATTTCCTGCTCGGCGGAGCCTTCAAAGCCACCGGGCATCGGATAACCCGTGCCGTAAAGCGTTTCATCTGAATATGCCTCGTAGACAATCCCGTTATGCACCCTGTAAATGATGCAGTAGATACCGTCCTCGGCATTGATTTCATTTTGGAGCACCGACTTAATCTGCCGGTCGATATGATTGTAAGATTGGCTCATAAAGCTCTCAGGCGATTCCAGCGCATTCACATCGTCTTCGTCGATGGAATTCGCCATGAGCAGGGCGATGTTGGTCATTTTGTTCATAACCTCATTAAAATACCGCTGATTTGTCGTGTTCAGGGTGATACCTGCCACAATGCCTGCGGTGACAATGGCAATGGCCAACAGTCCCAACTGCGTCAGAAATGTCCTGTCGCCGCGGTTCTGACGCAGCAGCAGCACAGCCAGCAGCAACGTGTAAAGAATCGCAACGACCAGAAATCCCGCCGTAACACAAAACACGATTCCTTTGGCAAATACCCACGCGCTTTTTCTGACGGTGTTGCTGTTGAACAACAGGGTCTTACTGACGGCGGAAACCGCATAGGCATTGTAATGATTAATGACCTCGCCGGAATCCTTATCGTAATAATTCTCGGCATATGTAACGGAAACCGTTCCGTTCTTGCAGTTAAGTCCGGTATAAATCGGCAGTTCACTGAACGCATCGGGAAGCTCCTTTAAGGGTTCGCCGTGCGCAATGAATTCTGTCAGTTCCTGCCCGTCATACCTCATAACAACACGGTTGCCGATATCGCTGATATACAGCGTTCCGTCTGTATCAAAAGCCGCTTCGTGCGCCATGGCATAATACTCGGAACTGTTATGCGCTGCCGCGTCAAATATCACGGTACCGTCAGACAGACGAACCACATTGCCGCTTTTGGTGACTGCCACCCCATCGAGCGTCCGGCTGATCGCAATATCCTGTATGGTCATGGAAGCGTTGTCCCACGAATATTGCTTCTGTACTTTGGGTTCTCCATCAGAAGTCATGCGGAGAATCTGTATGTCGTTGTCACTGATCAACGCCGCATACAGAGCATCGTTCAAAAAAGCAAGACCCATCAGATTCTCTCCGGACAGTTCGGTTTCCTCCAGCAGGCAGCCAAGCAGTTTGCCGTTCCCGTCGTATTTCAGAATACGCTCGCTGTCTACGTCTTTGCCGTTGGTATTGATTACCTTGTCAAGCAGATACATATTGCCGTCGTCGTCACAGGCGATTTCTCTGGCATGGAAGAAACCGTCGTTCCGGTTTCCTCCGTCGATTGAAAAAATGTATTCGCCCTTTTCGTTGACCGCCGTGACAGTACGACCGCTGTTCTCAATGAAATAAGACCGAGCATCGCCCGCGCAGAAATACCCCGACATGTCAGATATTTCATATTGCAGTGAAAAAGGACCGATTTTGAACGCGCGGTAACAATTCACGGCAAGCAGCACACAAAACGCTGTGATGATATATATAACCAAGATAAATTTCACAGACGTCAGACGTCCGATGAGCTTCTTCATGGTAATACCCCCCTTGATAATCCAAGAGTATTATACATGAACCTCCCTTTTTATGCAAGAGTATATTGAAATATTAATCATTTATATTGCTTTTTTTGAAAATAAATGTTAAAATTTAGAAAACTATTGAGTGAGGTGCAAAATATGCCGGTTTCTATTATTCCCGATGTGACCCGCCTCCCGGAAACCATCAAATTTTCCGCACAGTATCATCTTGGCTGGGAATTCAATGATTTTATGTTTCCCACCGTACTTGACAATGAAGATGAAATTGCAAGGCTTACCGACGTTTATCAATCACACGATATGCCACGGGTACGCAGCTTGCACGGCGCTTTTCTCGACGTAACAGTACACAGCGGCGACGCGCGTATCCGTGAAGTGTCCGATTTACGGATCAACCAGAGTATTGCCGCCGCCCAAGCGCTGTCATGCGGCAAAGTGATTTTTCATTCCGGCAGCATTCCCAATTTCCATGACAAGGCCTATTGCGATGACTGGGTCAAAAAAAACGCTGCGTATTGGACTGCCAAAACTCAGCAGTATCCGGGAATTGACCTGCTGATGGAAAACATGTTCGATATGACGCCTGATCTGCTTCTCCGGCTCGGGGAGGAACTGAACGGCGTATCTTGTTTCGGCATATGTCTGGACTTTGCCCACGCGACGGTATTCGGCGAGGGAGAGTACAGCGCCGATGAATTTGTAAAAACGCTGGCTCCCTATGTCAGACATATTCATCTGAATGACTGCGATCTGCGGCACGATCTTCATCTGCCCATAGGTGACGGTCTGATCAACTGGGACAGATTCGCCGAGCTGTACGCGGAGCAAATGAAGGGCGCGTCGATGCTGATCGAAGTCAAAGAGCTGGAAGGACAGAAGCGTTCTCTGGATTTTCTGCTTGAACTTTTCACGCGCCACGGTATTACTCTTTGATCAATACGTTGTATTTTTTTCGCCATTCGATAGGGCGGTATCTGGATTTGTTGCGGCGTATGCCTTCCATTCCCATATCCTCACCCCAGTTGATAATTTTAACATCCGGATGTATCTGCAACGCCATGTTACGGTGCAGGAAATAAGATAAACCGTCGATGGCAACCGCGTTTTTTTGCACATGAAAAAAGACACAATCCTCTGTCAGAAGCTCTCCGAAGCCAAAGGAAAGCGGCTGCCCTTTTTCATAAACAATTCCCAGCAGGTGGCGGTTCGGCATTTCGATTTCTTCAAGGCGGTCAAACGCCTTCTTTTCACAGCCAAAACGACATTCTGCGCAACTGTGCCGTGCGCACCATTTGTCAAATACCGCTGTACAGTCGCTGCGCACGGCAGCGTCACTAAAGTGACCCCGCACCAGAATCGCGTCGGGATGAAACCGGACAAAACGGTTGTATTCATGCCGCCTGGTTTTGTTCCGTGAACCAACAATATCGGAAAAATCGGCATTATCATAGATATAATCGCTGTAGTTTTCGTCAAATGACACTTCACATGAAAAAGGCAGCTTTCTCAGCAGAGTTACATCGCTTTCGCTCACACATTCCAGCCTGAGCGGAATATGAGCGTCCGCAAAAAGCTGCCTCAAAAAGAGAATATCATCTTCTATAAGACTGACATTCTCCCCAAACAGCGCATAAATGCCGATCTCATGATCGGCTCCCAGCCCCAAAACAAACATCGCATGCGGCGTAGTTCTGATGCGATAATGCATAGATTCCGCCCACAGATAGCAGGAGGTAAAGGAAAGATCACCTATTGTGATTTTGCGTCGATATTTCTCGAATTCCGCAAAATCCGAAATATCGGGCAGATGAAATATATTTTCAGCGGTCATTTTTTCTATAAACCCGATTTGCTCGGATACCTCCAACGACATACGTCCTGCCCCCTTCATGGGAATCATTTTATCAGAAGCATATAATAAAGTCAAGGAGTGAATTAATGTGGCACATGGACAAACATCAAACAAAAGAACACGTCTTATATTGTCTGCGGTTTCGCTGCTTTTAGGCACAACAGCCCTCATTCTGTGGTGGCTCTGGGGCAACGGAGAATTATTACCTTCCACGAAGCTGACCCTTCGGAATGTGGTTTATGCCTGTTCTGACGCAAACGGCAATCTCTTTGTGACGGACAACGAATGCCGACGCGTCTCCTGCATTTCGCCGGACGGAAAGGTGCAATACATCATCCCCGACGTTCCTTTTGAAGGTATCGGCTTTGTCACGGATATGGTCCCAGCCGGAGACGGCGGCTGCTACGTGCAGTATCTTTTTCAGAATACGGAATCCTATACAACCAAATTCGAGTCCATTTGCAAATTCAATTCCCACGGAAAGCTGGAAAAAGAGGTTTTCCGTATGGATTATCAGAATGCGGAAAATCCACCCCACCGCAACAACAGCATTTTTGGAATGACGCTCATAGGCGACAAGCTGATGCTGATGCTTAGGAGCGGAACGGATATTTCCATTGTGTCAGTCGATCCGAATGTCAATATAGCCTTTGAAACCGGCCGCATCAATGCGGAGGATGCCGCCTTCATGCATTTATTGGCGCGGTTTATTTCTGAGGATCAATACCTGTTTACGACAGCGGACGGCGGCGTCGGCCTCGGCCGGATAAACGGGGAGGAAACCGTTCTGCACCGATTCGATTATTCCGTTGACGGCGGCGGCATTCAGCCCTATTATATCGCGGGAGACGCGGAACATATTTATATCAATGACATCAGCGGCGGGACCATCTTTCTGGTTGGCAGCGACGGTACATACCAAAATATTTCCGGCGACTTTACGTGCAGCGGACTATATTTCTGTCAGGGGATGCTCACCACTATTTCAGGGGATTCGCTGCTGATGATCTCCCAAAACGGAGACTGCCGGCACGAGGGACCGGTCTTTGTCAAAAAAACGATTCTGTATATTCCGTCCTACCTTGCGCTGGGCTGCGCGGTGACCGCGCTGTGCCTGTTATGCTGCGTGCTGATTTCTCTTTTGAAGCAAAAGGGAAACGGCATACGGCTCTCTATTTTTGTCAAGCAAATTCTGGCCACTGTTCCCATCATATTGGCGATGCTTGCCATCAGCCTCAATTATGTGAGCAGCTCCGTCATGCGTATTCTCATGGAGAATATGGAAAATCGGGTCATGGGCTTTACCGTGTTGAATTCGGATAAATTCAACGGAGATGAAATTGAAACGCTGACGGGCTACAGCAGCCTGAACACCGATGAATTCAATCACATGCACGCCAACCTGCAGGGAATCATCAACGATAACAAAGACACATGGAACCAATCCTATTACACAGCCATTTATCTGCTGCGCGGATACGACCTGTATCTGCTTGCTATCAGCAACGATTCCTCTCCGAATTTCAGCTATTATGATACCATTGACGAATCCGCGCCGGAATGGGATGCGTTTCATGACGGGCAGAGCTTTGTCAATACCTATTCGGACTTTGAAGGCGACTGGGTATATGCGCAGACGCCGATCTACAATTCTACCGGTGAAATTGTCGCCGTACTGGAAACAGGCGCCGATCTGAACGCCTATCAGATCATGACGGAAAACCTGATCTGGGAAACCATCGGTAAGTTCCTGCTGTTTTTCCCGATTTTTATTTTCTGCATGGTAGCGGTGGCACTGTTGACCCTGCGTCAGATCAGAAAAACTTCCGACGCGGTATCCGAGATAGCCAAGGGCAATTTCAATGCCCGCGTTGACAGATTGTCACATGATGAAATCGGCGACATAGGACGCGGCGTGAACACAATGGCGGAAAAGCTCGCGGTTTCATTCCGCCACACAGAACAGCTCAAGGACACATATTTTAAATTTGTTCCTATACAGTTCATGCAGCTGCTGCAAAAGAAATCCATCACCGATATTCATTTGGGAGATGCGGTTTGTACAGACATTACGGTTTTGTTTTTTGACATACGTGCCTTTTCAAAAAAGTCGGAAATGATGACCACATCAGAAAATTTCTCATTTGTCAACGCGATTACCGAGACAGCCGGACCCATCATCCGCAAGTACAGCGGATTTGTGGATAAATACATTGGCGACGCGGTCATGGCTCTTTTTACCGATGCGAAGTCCGCTGTGGACGCGGGTATTGAACTATACCGGTCCATTGTGCTGGACAGAGGCACCTTCCAGTTTGGCGGAGAGGAAATCCGTATCGGTATCGGTATTCATTCGGGTATGTCCATGCTGGGCATTATCGGTGAACATGAACGCCTTTCCAGCACCGTTATTTCCGACACCGTCAACCTTGCCTCACGGCTGGAGTCACTGACCAAACAATATGCCACCGGTATGATTATCTCCAAAGATACGCTGGACAGGCTTTCAGACGCCGAGGAATATAACCTTCGCTTTCTCGGCATGGTACAGGTGGCTGGCGTCAATGAAATCAAAGCGCTCTATGAGGTGCTGGATTGCCTGGACGACCGGGAACGCATGGCTCGAACCAATACCAAAGACGTCTTTGAAAACGGTGTTAAAAAGCTCCACCTCGGCAACTGCGAAGGAGCGCTCCAATGTTTCCGTCAGGTAGCCGGAGCCAATCCCAACGACAAATGCATTGCTAAATATATCGCGTTGGCCGAAGAAAGCCTTCAGTCCCCTGACAGCGACAGCCGCGTGATACGTTTTACGCAAAAATAGGAAGCGGTAAATCGTTTCACCGCAGACAAATCAATGATAACGGAGCAAAAATCATATAATAATAGGCAGATCACGCATGGGAGTGACAATACGTCGTCACTGCAAGTGCTTGGTCTGTTATTTTTGGAACTCAAAATTTGCGTCGCATTAAACAAAGAAAAGGGCGTTGCTTCTTTCAGGCATCCAGTGACGATGAGGACGATGGCAAAATTTCCCTCGCATATTGGATTTCATTCTCTGTCTGTTAAGATGTACCCATGAATAGAGAATCTGGTCAGAGCAATAGAGTTTCTGTTGAGCCCTATTGACATTATTTCTGTGAAGGATTATCCTATCAACAGCGGTGATTTTGGATAATCCTAATCGCAGAAAAATGGCAAACTAACCTCACTGACAAAACATTGGATAAAGCTATTGTGAATTTTTCGATTGGCTGTTATAATATTTCTAAACTCACGGAATAGCTATAACAGCCACTTGAATGAGAAATATTGGATTTGAAATTTGAATTTTCCCTTGTAATTTCCAAAATAGAAATGATTTCCCAAGCCTATCTGATACCATGATATCACAGTCGAAGTGAAAATAATCTCGCCCGTGTGAATATTTCCGGAACAATTTATTACGAGGACGGTATTATTTTTGAAGATTCGCTCTTCAAAATCACCATTGCCCTGTCTCTTTGCCCTCAAAGATTGAGATAATTGCAACGCCCTCGGAGCGTCCTCTGCCAAACTCTCTGAGCTATTTCACTCAGGAAAATTGGTTTTGAAAATGATTTTGAAAGACGATAGGCGAAGTTGATTTGGATTTCAAGTGGGCTGCCAGCCTCAGAAAATCAATTTTCATCATCATAAATCGTAAGCCGTGGCAGAAAAATCCATCGCACCAGACCTCCTGCAAATGACTTTTAAAATTCATAAAAGCCTCATCAATGCTTAATCTGAGCCGTGAGTCAGAAGTTTGCCTTGCGTTTTTCTTCTGTCAGGAGCAGGGCTACAGACGTTTTCAAATCAAATCTCACCACATGAGGAAAATATTTCGGAGTGTCCTCCACAGTTTGCTACGAGCTTATGCCCTCAAGCAAGCCTCCTGTCTTAAAATTTGGCAACAGACTTCGCTCTCCTGAAAAGATTTTTCTGCGATGGAACGACAAGATTATCATAGAATGGCATACAATTCATCACCACCGAGCCGACCAGAATCCACCCCAGAAATGGTTGCTCCCACAACGGGAATCTGCGTTACACCATCCGTCCGATAGAGGACGCGATCAACTTTTTTCACGCGCGTCAGGGGTTGCGGCATTAGACGCAATTTGTACACATACTACTGAAATGGGTTTTTAGCCCGAATTTAGGCACGATTTTAGCAGAGTATGCCATTTTTAATAGTCAAGCAGGTTAAAGTCAGCCGTCGCCCGTGTCGCCGCTGACGTGTTACTTCGGACGGCAGAGCCGACCGTTTCGCAATTTTTCACCCGAAATCAGTGTTACTACCCTTATGCGTTTTGGCGAATTTGAGGGGTCTATCAAGAAGAAAGGATGTACCGGAGGATTTTTTCACTATGGAAGAACAAATACAGAGTTGCAATGGCATTATCACCTTTGAAGAAGCCTACCGGTATCAGAAATCATAGCTTGGCGAAGATTATTTTTACTAGCCGGTACATCAGGAACGCCTCCAGAGCAGGGAACCTTGTAAAATACATGGGCACTCGCGAGGGTGTTGAGAAACTCCCGTATGGCGTTGATCACTCTCCTGCTACCAAAAAGCAGCAGGACTTGATCGCCAGTATCGTCAAGAAATATTCTGCCTCTGCCGAGTATCCGGAGTACGTTGAATACCAGCAGAGAAAAGAAAAAGCCTCCGCAACAGAGTTCATTGACGCTTTTGTCGAGCGCAATTCTGACCGGATAGGCAATTTCAAGAAGCTAATTTCCTACGTTGCGGAGCGTCCGAGCGTGGAAAAACTTGGTCGGCATGGGCTGTTCAGCCAGACTGAGGACAAGATTGACCTCGATGCTGTGGCGGAGGAAGTCGCTTCTCATCAGGGAATCCTCTGGACGCACGTCATCAGTTTACGGAGAGAGGACGCGGAACGCCTCGGCTACAACAACGCCGAAGCATGGAAGAAAGCCATCCGCCGGAACGTGATTTCGATAGCCGAAGCTCACAAGATCAAGGTGTCAGACCTGCGGTGGTATGCTGCTTTCCACAACACTACCCACCATCCGCATGTTCATTTGCTCGTCTACTCACGTGATCCGAGAACCGGTTACCTCACCAACAAGGGCATTGAATCCATGCGGAGTGCCTTCGCCCGTGACCTGTTCCGCAATGAACAGTACAAATTATTCCAAATGGAAACGCAGCAGCGCGACCTGTTAAAGCAGAAAGTCAACAAGATTTTGGATAATATGGATGTCTCACGTGAAGCTCCTCCGGAACTGGTTGGGTTGTTTCAAACGCTCGTCACGCAGCTTGATGGCTATCGGGGCAAGTGCGTCTAGTATGACACATGGTGCAAGATCAATCGAGCAAAGCTGTCTGTCTATTCGGAGAAGGAGAAGCCTCCTGTTCCCCTGTCGGAGAACGATGTGTTCAGGAGCATTAAGAACACCATCCTCCAAAAATCTGTGTATCTGCTACAACTGTCCCACATTGAAGGACTTACGAAAGAAACCTTTCAGCATTCCTGCGGTAGCTTTTACAAAGGGCTGTCAACCATCTTGGCGAAGCTGATCGGTTCGGATTGCCATAAGAAGCTCAACAATCTCGAAGGACAGGTGGATTCCAAACTCCGTCAGCAGATCAACGAGAAGAAGGTCGCGCAGGGTTTAAAAATCAGCTACACGCCTGTCGAGGATGACGAAGATGAGGATGAGAATGAAGATTTCGGGTTGATTCTTTGAAAAAAACACTTGCTATGTTCATCAATTCGTGATATTGTTGCTTGCTGAAAGGGGGCATGATAACCCATGCAGAAAAAATTACTCACAAACGGTAATGTATTCAAACGCACCGACGGTCGCT
>CADBZY010000037.1 GCA_902799245.1 uncultured Ruminococcus sp. | reverse complement strand
CGAAATCAGCTTCGGTGTTTTTGATTGTCTTGGTGATGTTCAGCATAAACAGTTCCTCCAAAAAAATTGATCAGAATGATAATATAACGACCCGAAAAGAAATGTGTTCCGGTTTGCTTACCCATTATGATAGCGGATATCCGTCCAAAGACCCATACTGTTCGATCCACACATATTTTCTCCAGTCATCCTCACTCAAAAACAGTCTTGCCGCCACATAAGGATGCCTGCGTCCCGCATCGGCACTCATGATTTTTTCGTACTTTTGTTCTCCCATACACGTTTTTAGGAAGTCGTTGGCTTCCTTCTTATAATTCCCCGGCAAATATTTTCCCCCGTTGAGAATTTCCAACTGTTCGGGGCTAAGATCATAAAGGTCATCGGACTTTTTCATTCATTATTTCACTCCTCACGATTCTGTTATCAGGACAAGATTTTCCCCATCTGCCAGGAAATATAACCCTCTGTCATATTTGCCCATGAATAGGCGGTCATGTATTCTCCATGATAGGAATTGATGGCGTCAAGATTGCCTTCAAAAAACAGATAGGCGTCGCAGGTAAACTGCTCCGGACAGATTCTCATGGTACCGTGCTTCATTTCAAATATTCTCTCGATTCTGTACTCCTGCAAGGTGGCTCGCATACTTCTGATCATGACGTCCAACTGCTTCTGCATCGGGCGATCATACAGTCGGTCTTCCCACAGAATCCCAAAGGCTTCCGCACGGGTCACATTTCTGCCGTGCCTGTCAACCAGATAAGCAAGGAGTTCCTTGCATCTTGCCATCTTGAATCTGACAGGTTTACCGTCAACAAACACGTCAAAATTTCCGAACGTACACACCAGCACGTGCGACGCCAGTTTTTTCGGCATTCCGGATAGCGCGTATTCCACATCTTTCGCGAGCATCTCCTGGGTGATCGGCTTGAGCAGATAGCCGGAGGCGCGCACCTGAAAAGCATCCACCGCATAATGGGAATAACCTGTGATAAAGATAATAGCCGTATCCGGCGATTTCTCCTTGATACGCATCGCCAGTTCAATACCGTTCATCGTAGGCATATCAATGTCAAGAAGCGCAAGGTCGGCGGTGTTGTCCTCCAGCCATTGCAGCGCCTCTTTCGGTTTGGTAAAACCACGTACCTCGTCGATCTGAGGCAGTCCGGCGCACATGGAAACCGTGTGTTCCATGAGCAATTTTTCATCATCGACACAGATTGCTCTCATTGCGGTTCCTCCTTGTATTTTCTCATCGTCGCATTCATTTCTTCTGAATCTCAATGCCGTTTTCATTCAGCGCGTGATAAACGCGGAGATTGATGTCGGAAATCAAAGCTTCCGATGTGACATTCGCCTTATAATACACCGTTGTTACCAGCTTCAGACTGCTGTCCTCATACGCCAGAAAATAAACATCTCCGTACTCTTTGCCGTTTTTGGTATTCCTGCCTGGGATACTGTACGGAGACGCTTTGACAGTCTGCCGGATGACATTCATGGCTTTTTCCACGTCGCTGCCGTAGGCAATGTGAAAACTGAACTGTGCCGAGCGATTCGTGGTATGATAGCTGTAATTTCTGATGATCATGGCGTTGAGCTTGCTGTTGGGAATGATGACTCTTTGGTTTTCCAAAGTGACGATCACGACGTGACGCATGGTAATATCCTGAATAATGCCCGTCGTTCCGTTCTCCAGTTCAACGCGGTTGCCGATTTCAAACGGCTTGTATATGCTGATCATCAACCCGCCCAGCACGTCTTTGATTACGTCCTGCGCGGCAAACGCCAGCACCGCGCTGATGATCGCCGTTCCGCCCAGAAAGGTTTTCCATACCGAGCCAAGCCCCCCGAAGCCGGAAAGCGCCAGTATCGTGCCGCCGATGAGAACAACTGATTTGTTGATTCGCTCAAAGAAAAGCAGATGCAATCCTTCCTGCTTCTTTCTGATTTCACGGAAAAGAATGCGGTTGACTCTCATAAGCACCCACATAAGTGCTACGATGCCGATAACGACCGCTATTTGTATCAGAATGGATTTGTCAAACTTCATGTCGAACACTCCTGTTTTTTCTTGCCTCTGTTCAAAGAATCATTTCACCGAAGCACTCGCTCTCACAGTTACTGTATCATACATTGTCCAATAAATGTCCAATATAAATCCGCCGAAATCTAAAACAATTTGTTAATATAATGTGAATTTTTTGTGTTAGCAGGCCATCTTTCGTTAAAATTCAACACAATATTTGACAGAAGTTTGTTTCGATATGCAGCCGTTATACTGGACATGTATTGGACAAGGCATGGTATCCACTTAGAACTTATCCCAAAATTATCGAAGAAGTGGTATAATAATAAAAAACCGAAAAGGAAGATAGACCGTGGAAGAGAAACGAAATGGAAAATCGTGGACAATATCCGATGAGCTTTGGGAAAGAGTGAAGGACGAAATACCAGCAACCAAAGGACGTGATCCTGAACGGGAATACAAGCATCGACCAGGACAGGGGCGAAAGAGATTGGATTCACGAAAGGTGCTGTCGGGTATCTTCTATGTTCTGCGGACAGGTTGCCAATGGAAAGCGGTTCCGGCAGAATTTGGCTCAGGAAGTAGTCTCCACAGGTATTTTCAGGAGTGGGAAAAGGCAGGTTTTTTCCGGAAGATATGGGCGATAGCTCTGGAAGAATACGATGACTTGAAAGGAATCGGCTGGGAATGGCAAAGCGTAGACGGGAGCATGGTGAAAGCACCGTTAGCTCGAAACGCAACAGGTTCAAACCCCACCGATCGGGGAAAAAATGGGGACAAAACGAAGCGTATTGTCCGACGAACACGGTCTTCCACTGGCAATTGTTCTGGACGGGGCAAATCGACATGACAGCAAGTTACTGGAAGACACACTGGACGATATCGTGCTTGCTCGCCCGGAAGTAACAGAAGAACATCCGCAGAATCTTTGCCTTGATGCCGGCTACACAGGAAAGCAGGAAGCCGTCACCTATCGTCACTATAAACCGCACATTGTTTCTCGAAGGGAAGAGAAAAAACAGAAGGAAAAGAATCCAGACTTTAAGGCACGCCGATGGGTTGTCGAGGTGCTTCATTCTCACATGAATCGCTTTAGAAAACTTCTGGTGAGATATGAAAAGAAAGCTAACAATTATCTTGCTCTGATTCATTTTGCTTGTGCCGTTATCGTTTGGCGCAAGTTCATCCCTGTTCATCAAAAATAATTTTGGGATAAGTTCTTAAGCGTAAACAATACCGCGAGTGTTGTTTTAAAAAAAGTTCTTCATATTTTGGTGTCTCCTATTTTTGATGGGAAGGAAATATTAAAGAAGATGGTAGACTGAATCTATAAAAAACGTAGCTGTCACACACATACACAAACACAAACAGAGAATACAGTGTCCTGTTGTATGACAGCCACATTTCATTTTATGCTTACAGTCTGATTTTCTCGTATGCATACAGTTCTGCTTCTACCGTAACGACAAATGTTATCTCGCAGAACCCGAAATGTCTATCACGCATACAAACTTAACATCGGGTTCAGACATTATCCTCTTAAGGCTTTTGCTGAAACGGGGAATTCAAAATATGTATCCGGATACGGTTCATCCTTGAGGGAAAAATGCCACCACTCACAGAAGATCGGCTCAAACCTATGCCGTATCATTGCTTTTTGCAGGAACATCCTGTTTTCATGCTGTTCCGGCGTCACTCCGTCATAATCCGGATGGGAAGCCTCGCTGAAATAATCAAACGGACTTCCCATGTCCACTTCTTTTCCCGTTTTCATATCCAACAAGGTCAGATCAACGGCGCTTCCCCGACTGTGGCTGGATTTACTCGCAATGTAGCCCTTTGCAAATAGTTCCTGTTTTTCAAGTTGAGGATAAAAGAACGGTTTCATCCGTTGGTCCAGATCGTCCACGCCCCACAGAACAAAATGCTTTACCGCGCCTGCCGGACGATAAGCATCGAACACCTTCAGACGATACCCCCTGTACATTGAGTTCTCCTGCAACCTCACGCAGAGCTCTTGCCAATTCCACTGTCGCTATGGCACAGGGTTCCTCATAGCCGGTAACTCTTTCTCCGAGAAAATTGTAGGTTGAAAAGTATCGGATTTCCTGTATGATTCCGGGCACATAATCAGAGAGCAGGACGAAGCCTCTTGTATCCATTGTTTCATTTTTGTAAATGTTCATGCTATCTCTTTCTCATTTCTATTTCTCAAGCTGTCTGGACTGTCTGAGTGCGTCCGTTCTTTCTGAGCAGAAACAGCGCAGCACCGATCACAGCGCAGCCTGCCAGCAGGCAGACGCTGAGCAACGGACGATAGCGGAACCACGCGATCAGAATCACCAGCAGCGAATGCACCAGCGACAGCAGGAACAGCGTCAGTACAAATACGAAATTGACCGCGTTACCCAGAATCGGAACATATGACAGAAGCTTGGTCAGCGGAGAAATCACGGACAGATAGCCGAAGAATACCAGCAGGAAACCGAACAGACGGAACAGCCATTTCATGAGCTTATCCTGATTGCGCATCATCTCGATCATCTCGGCAGCGGTGCGGTTGCCTTCGGTCACGAAATTGACGTTTTTGCCGGCTTCCGAGGTATAGCTCACAAAGCTGTCGCCCGAAATCTTGGCAATCAGGCTTACTTCTTTCCAGCCGTTGTATTTCCAGGATATTCTCACGTCGCCGATCTGCGGCTTTTCAAGATCTGCCGCATTGGTCACATACTTGCCGTTGCCCTTATAACCATCGGGAATGGCTACATTGTTATCCGAAAGAGAAAAGTCCTTGTCCGTCTCCATCTGGCTGATCTGACTGCTTGCCAGAAGATAATTGCCGAGTCTGACCCTCTCCGCATAGAAGCTGTCGCTGCTATACGCCGTCGAAGTGGGATTATCATAACCTGAACTGTTAAAGGCGGAAGAATCGATCAGCCCCTCGTGCCATACCTTATGGTAGGTATAGCTGGTGCCGTCATCGTCATGTTCTTCTTCCTCTTCCCACTGATAGATTTCCACTACTCTGTCCAAAGCGGCGGAGTGAAGGCTGACCTGAAAGACGTTGTCGGTAATCGTTTTATCCTCCACTGTGAATCTTCCGCCCATTGCTACCAACTGACCGCTGTATTGCGAGCAGTCGCTCTTAGATGTGATTTCGACGACATTCTTTTCCACCTCATCGGTAGTTTTGATGTTGCGGACGTTGTTTCCTTCGTTCCACCAGAGGAACACCGTTCCGCCGATGACCATAAGCAATCCCACGATAATACCGGCAAACAAGCCGCCGTTTTTACTGTTTTTCATTTTGTCAATCCTCCTGTCGATCCATAACCGCCCGAATCACGCCGCCGGCGCAAGCTCCTGTTCCTGCACAATACTTGTCTTTTTGACATTATCGCCGTAAATCGTGGCAAAATCGTCCTTCATAGACACGGTTTCAAATCCGAGTTCTTTGCATTGCTTGTCGAATTTGGCAGCCTTTTCCGTGTCGCCGTAATCGCGTTCGGTATCGTCGCAAAGCAGCATATAGGCCTTGCCCCCGTTGCAGACAGCATAAGTACCCATTGCAAAATCGCCCGAACTATTTCCGAATGCCAGCGTAGGCGCGATGCCGATCTGGTTGACGATGCTTGCCACCTTGCCCATTTTCAGACACTTGTATGTCATATCGCCGCCGATAAGTACCTCGTCATCGTCTGTCAGATTGTAGTCGCGCAAAGCCTTGTCGCCCTGTCCTGTGGCAACAAGGGAAATGGTGCTGCCGATAATGCGGTAGGGCGGAATCCACTGACCGAGATCGTCCTGCCAAAGCTCACGCAGCAGGTTGGTTTCAGCGCCGCTGACGATATACACCATGAAATCGTGCTCCACAAGATACTCAATCAGTGACACCATCGGCTTGTAACTGCCTTGACCGTAGGTCATGCCTTCAAAGCCGAGCGCGGGCTGTGACATAAAGTCCCGGATATATTGACGGTATGCTTCGACAGTATATCCTTTAAAGGATTCCGTGGTGATTTGACCGGTGGACCGGGGCGCTTTCGGTTCGGGTTGACCGGTGAGAAATGCCGTTTCAAGTTCCAGAGCAAATGCCTTGTCTTCTGGATTTGCTTTGTATGTGTCGTCGTGCAGCAGCCGGTACATCATCAGGCACTGGTCGAAATAGGTCGGGAAAAGCTCCCCGTAAAGCGTACCGTCCGAATCAAACACAGCGACACGCTGCTCCGGCGGCACATAGCTGTCGGACGATTCATCGCACACCTCGTTCACAAAAGCGACGATGGACTTCATGGCAGGTGAATTTTCCGACCAGTTGGGAATCGTGTCATTGTCTTTGTCGGATTGTTTTGCACAGGCCGTTGTCATCAGAAGCAGAACAGACAGCAGCAATGCCAGACTTCTTTTCATACCTTACTTCTCCTTTATATCATGAAACGTATTACTTCTTTGTCACACCGTCGCCGTAAATGGTTTTCCAGTCGTTTTTCATGGAAATCGGTACCCAGTCAAATTCCTCGCAGAGCGAGAACATCTTGTCCGCCTTTTCCTGACTGCCGTTTTCGCGCTCGGTGTCGTCGCAGCAGAGCATGAAGGCAAGGCTCTTATAGGGGTTGTTGCTCGTTACATATTCCGCCATGCTCGCGTCGCCGGTGCTGTTGCCGAAGGAAAGAACAGGCTGCAAGCCGATTTCCTGCGCGATGACGGTCACTTTGTTCATCTTGAGATTCTTGACGACAAAATCGCCGCCGAGAACCAGCTTGTCGTCGTCGTCGTAGACATAGGAAAGTCCGTCGGTATCGCCCTGATCGGGAGCGACAAGAGTTTCGTCAGAGCCGATGATCTGTCGGTTTGGAACATTCAGAGGAGAATCATAAACAATGCCGCGCACGATAAACCTGTCTGTACCGCTGACTATATAGACCGTGAAGTCATTCGCCTGCAGATAGTCCACGATTTGCAACATTGGCTTGTACCAGCCCTCGCCGCGCTTCATGCCGTCATAGCTTGGCATGGGAAGCTGCTTGAATTTCTGGATGTAGTCGTTGAATTCGCCGACAGTCATGCCTTTGAACGCCGAAGCGACAGCCTTGCCGTGATCGACTTCCAGACCCTTGGCTGCCTTGCCGGTTTCGTTGAGGGTTACAATTTTCTGGGCTGTTTCCTTCTCAAAATCGCTTGCCTTGTCCTTGTAGTTCTTGTCTTCCAGCACGCGGTAAACAAGAAGGGTGTAGTCAAAATAATTTGGGTCGGTTTCGCAGAAAAGCGTACCGTCCAGATCGAAAACGGCAATGCGGTTTTCCGGCGGGATATAATCCGCGTCGCTTTCTTCCGTGATGGCGTTCATGTAGGAATTTTCGGTCGTTTTCCAGCCAACGCCAAGCGCGTAAAACGTCGTTACCACAACGAGAATACACGAAACGACGATGGTGGACGTTTTCCATTTGGTTACGGCATTTGCATTTTTGCTCATACAATCACACTTCTTTCATTTGTTTGTAAAATTTCAGAAAGCGGCGCACGGCAGGATACTATCACAGCAATACACCGCTTTCCGTCAATACAGGAGGGTAGAATTAATCTTTCTCAAATTTAGCGTCATTGCCGGCGTTATCCTTGTCGTCCTGCCAAGTCAGGACGTTGTCCTTATAGATAAGTTTACCGGTGCCGTCGGTGTATTCGGTATTGCTAATGTCGTTGCCGTTCTCGTCAAATGTGATGATCGTTTTTTCGCAGCCGGTGTAATTCATAACGCCGTCGTCGTCAAATGTACCGCTGAAATTCCAGTTGTAGACTTCCTCCGCGCTGTTTGGCCATCTGACCCACACGTCGTATCCGTCATCCTTTTTGGTGACAGTAATGGATGCTCTCTGACCGACCGTCTCAACATATTCGCCGGAATAATCGACGGTTTCCTTTTCAGAAGCATTACATGCGACTACGCTGAATAGCATAATAGAAACCAGCGCAAAGAGAACGATGTTTTTAATTGCTTTCATAGAAAAAACTCCTTTATCATTCAGTGATATGACTATGCCGCTTTCTTGTTTTCCTCTTCGGACGTGTATTTTTCCAGAATAGCGTCGTATTCGCTTATGGCTTCCTGCAATCTTGCCATAAACGCATCTTCTTCATACAGCCCTTCATCCACTGTACTCAGCCCGCTGAGTTTGATCGGAACCGCGATGGGACTTTCATTCAGATCGAGCAGCGTCACATTGCGAAGCTGCTGTGTCGTCTGATAGACAAGGTCGAGAGAGCAGTATGACTTTCCGTTTTCGTCGTGCCAGCGGCAGAATACCAGTTTGCAGCCAATGGGCGTCTTTTTTTCGATGGAATAGGGAAGCGTATAATCTTCCGCCTTCAGCGCCGCCAATACGCTGCCGACATTGGAATCATGTCCGCAAAGGAAGGTAAATTTTCTGTCCGTTGTCCGCATCTCTTTCTGGATTTCCTGAAGCAGCGGGTGAGCTACATTGGAGGCTATCAGCGGGGCGGTAAACAATACATCTCCGTAGACGTCCTTAATTTCCGCGATTTGTTCCCACTGTTCCTGTGTCAGCTCATGTCCGAATGCCGCTTTTTCCTCATCCGGTTCCTCATAGTATTGCAGTATCAGCGCGTCGCTTACGGAACAGGCTGTTTTAAGGGAACCGGTCATGGCAGGCTCCGCGTTCAGTTCCAGTTTCAGCTTGGTATCGTCTGTGCGCAGCTCCGTGACGGTGCCTTCCCTCCACGCGACGGACTCTTCCATGTCGATCACGTTGGCGAGCAGCGAATAATTGTCGCTTAGTTTGTTTACCGTGTCGGTGTACAACTCCCATACCTGCTTTTCCGCGTCGGAGTTGTATGCATTGGAGACAAAGGTAAGCTGTGGGTTAAAAACGGGGTCCATTTTGTCGTACTCCACTTTATACTCCACCTTGGCGTTGGCGGTCGGGAGAAGCCCCGCTGAGAAAAACCGCGCTGTGGCAATCGTGCGCTGCTTGGAATTGGCATAAAAACGAACTTCATTTTTAGCGGGTTTTTCGTTCTTTTCAAAAAGTCCCTCCGCTTCCAGCCATTTGCGGAAAAACTCGCCCATTTCGGTTTCCAGCACGCCGCCGCGGACAGAAAGCTCACTTGGATCGGAAGACCACTCCACCCACTCGTTCGGCGTAATGTCGCCAAGCAGCGAACCTCCGCCGACAAGCGGAGAACGGATATTGTGACGGCTCAGCACAACTACCCGATCCAGCGTGTAGCCCATGCGTGTCAGGCTGCCTCTGTATATTGTCTCACTGTCTTCTTTCTTCGGTTTGAAACCGCCTGCCCAATAAACGCACTGCACGGCCATAACGCCGACAAGAAGCACCGCCAGTATCGCAGAAAGTATACGGTATGAATTTTTAGAGATTTTTTTACTCATCTCAACACCTCTTCACAATATAATAATCTGGCAGGTATATGCCGACTTATTTGGAAGCGTTATAAATAATGGTAACGCAGCTGTAATCATCCAGCCCTGTTATTTCACCCGCTTCCTCCATACTCTTGTCAAGACCGAAGGTAACGGTAAAGCCGTCCGCGTCTTTAACCTCCTTCAGTTCGGTGTAATATTTGTTAAAAAGCTCGTAATCCGTTGGCTGAAACTTATTCATAACGGCCATGATGGATTTGTAGGTGAGGTCTGTGTTTTTGTCGCCGTATTCATAGACAAACATTTTGAAATGATCTTTGTTGCCGTATGTGACAACCGTAATTTTGCCGGAGTTGATGATCCTGTTTACATCATCTTCTGTGAGGGCTTCGTAGTATTCCAGCGCAGTATCGTTGACATACATTTCGTCAAGCTCTTTCATATCCCATTTGCTTGCGGAATATATTTTATATTCGCCTTTTTCCATATCGATGTTCAGATACTTGTTTTCAAAGCCGAAGTTTTGAAGTCCCGCAAGATAGCCGTTCATCAGGGTACTGTTCATGCCGTAATAATCACCCACAGCGTTTCTGATAAACATGAATACGGAATAGCCCGAATAATCCTCTTTGTCGGCAGTGGTATAGATGATGTAATCGCCGTCATGCGTGAATGTGTATTCTCCGTTCATTCCTTCTTCGCCCTTTGCGGTGATGACGATGGCTTCACCGTCGAGCTTTTCTTCAAATGTGGTAGCATTGAATCCGGATTTCCATTCGGAATAGCTCGAATCGGCGGCGGTGAGTTTTTCATAAATACCCTGCATCAATTCATTCTTTTTCTCTCCGCAGGATGCAAACGCCATAAGCATCAGTCCTGCGGTGAGAATGGAAATGATGGTTCTGATTGTTTTTTTCATGATGTTGTTTCTCCTTTTTTCAGTCCATTTTCCAATTGTTGACAGCGTAAATCTTAATGGTATTGGCGTCCGTATCTTCGATATAATACGTGTTATCGGGATGGGCGCCGATATATTCGTTTGCCGTGACCCAGTTCATCCCGTAATAATCACAGATTGCAATCAGGATATACGTGGAGAATGGATTGCTCGTGTGCTTTGCGTCCTGTGCTTTGTATACGATATAATCCCCGTCAAATGTAAAGACATATTCACCGGAGCTGACAGGCATATCATTCGTAACATCCTCTTCCTTTATGCTGTCGGTATCTATACTGCTCTCGACGGTGAAGGTGATTGTGTTTCCGTCCAGCTTTTCCTGTATGGTGGCTTCGGGATTCATTTGTTTCCATTCTTTATACCGGTCGCTGGAAGTGATATTCTCAAAAACCGCCTTCATAATGATTTCCGTGTTGGCAGCGTCGTCTTTGCTGGTATCATCCTTCTTTTCTTCGCAGGCGGCGAATGCCATGAGCATGAATCCTGCGGTGAGAATGACGATCATTGTTCTGATTGCTTTTTTCATGATGCATTTTCTCCTTTTCAGCTGTTAGTGGAATGCGGCATATAGTTGTAAAGCAGGGATGCGGTATTCTGTACCGGCATGGTCTGGAGAATGATGTGTCCGGGACCGTTGACCACGGTGTTGAACAGACCCTCGCCGCCGAGGAAGATGTTCTTCACACCCTTGACCATAACCACTTCAATCGAGCAAGAAGCGTCCATCGCTGCGAGATAACCGGTGTCGACGATCTTCTTGTCGCCCGCGGGAATGTCGTACTCGATTGCCGAGCCGTCGATTTCAAGGAACACGATGCCGTTGCCGGAGTACTTCTGCATGAGGAAGCCCTCGCCGCCGAAGAAACCCGCGCCGATCTTCTTCTGGAAAAACACGGAAACCTCGATGTCGCCGTAGCTGGCAAGAAATGCGCCCTTCTGAGCCACCACAGGCTTGTCGGGCGTTACCTCGACCGCACGGATCGAGCCGGGGAAGGAAGAAGCAAACGCGATTTCGCCGGCGCTCTTGGCAATGTACTTGTTCTGGAACATTTTTTCTCCGGTAAACATTCTGCTAAGCGCCTTGCCGATGCCGCCTGCCTGCGTCTTCATTTCGATTTCGTCGTCCATCCACGACATAGAGCCGCCCTCACAGGTCATTTCCTCGCCGGCTTCCAGATGGCACAATACAACGGGTAAATTATCGCCTTTGATTTCGTACTTCATAAAACAAAACTCCTTTTCAAATAAATTTCTATATGCATATTACTTTAGTCTATCTTTCGCCTTTTTGATGAATTGTATCAACATGGCATTGCCGCAGGTCAGAGTCCTGGGCGGTAAGGCATTATTTCCATTTCCTTCAGGCATTCTCCGTGCGCCTTGTCTAGAATCGAGAGAAATTCGTCCACTTCTTCTTCGGTGTTGTAGATGCCAAAGCTGACGCGAATCATACCCGGAACTCCCGAGTCGCCGCATTCAACGTACTCTTTTGCCTGTTCGTCGGGAACGCCCAGCAGTCGCCATACATATGTATGAGCGCAGAAAGCCCCTCTTCTGGTAGCTACCCCGTAGTCCGAAAGTTTGGCGGCCAGATGATAGGAATTGACGTCAGTCAGATTGAAAGTTACCACGCCCACTCTATCGCTGATATCCTCCGTATCGCCATAGACAACCGCATTGTCCATTTTCAGTATGCCGTCAATGAGCTTTCTGTTCAGCTTCTGCTCATGCTCGCTGATCGCGTCAAAGCCGACCTCCTGCAATATGTCGATGGCTTTTCCCAGACCGACCACACCGGGGTAATTCGGAGAACCGGCTTCATAACTGGCGGGCGCGTCCTTGTAATTCTGTTCTTGATCCGTCACGATGGTGACAATGCCGCCGCCGTAGAATTCCGGCATATACTTATTTAGCACTGAGGTCAGACCAACCACCGCGCCGCCGCCGTAGGGAGAATACATCTTGTGGGCGGAGAATACAAAGAAGTCAATATTTTCCTCCGGCGTTTCGCCGATCATGGAGAATTTGCGGTGTGCCACGATCTGTGCGCCGTCCACGATGATTTTCGCCCCGTATTTGTGAGCGAGCTTTGCTACACGTTGCGCGTCTGTGACATATCCGGTCACGTTGGAAGCGGCTGTGACGGCCACATATTTGACCTTGTTCTTCTTGAGCATTTTTTCAAGGCTCTTGTAATCCACCCTGCCTTGTTTATCTATCTCGGCATAGATGACCTTGCAGCGCTCTCTCCATGAAAGATCGTTGGCGTGATGCTCCATGCGGGTGCACAGCACCACGTCCTTTTCATCGGTAATCAGCGCCGAAGCCAGCTTGTTCAGACCGTCGGTGGTGTTGTTGACATAGAAGCAGGTGTAATTTTCCTCATCCGCGCCGACGAATTGGAGAACCTTGCTTCGGGTGTTGTTGTAAAGATCGGTGGAATAATCGGATTTTTTAGAGAAACCTCTGCCGATGGAGCCGTACATCTTCATCTGCGCCTCCACCTCGTCCGAAACAGGTTGAAGAGCGGGCGTAGTGGCGGCATTGTCGAAGTTGATAATGGCTCTTTTGCTGCCGTCCTCAAGCTCCACCTTTTCGTCAACGCCCACGACATACTCGCGGATATTGTCGATGGTGTAGCCGCTTGTTTCGTCTTGTGTGTTTTTCTCGCCATTGCCGCATGAAGTCAGTAAATGCAGCGATACGATTGCCGCCAGCGAAACACTTAGCAGTCTTTTTAAAAAAATGCTTTTCTTCACGATATCACTCCTGTAAAATTATATCACTTGTCGAGGGGAGGCAGCTCATGAATATCGTATTCCTCGTAGTAGATTTCAAAAGCGGTTTCCTTATCGCCCGAAAGCTCTATCAGCGCTCCCGCCTGGAACATAGAGGAAAGTGTGCCTGACGGCGCTTTATAAGCCGCGTTGGAAACAACCTTCACCTTTTCATTTCCTGCCCGGTCAGCACGCAGCGTGGATTCCGCGCCAAAGAGCAGCACGCCTGTGGCAATATGATAATCGCTCGACACGATGGCAAGCTGTGTGACCTGGGGATATTTTTCCTTCAGGATGTCAAAGGTAAACATGGCGTTCTGCGCGGTGGTAACTGACTTGTCCTCTACGATAACGCGATCTTCCGCAATCCCTTCGGCGATAAGCCATTCCGCCATTTTGCCCGCCTCCGTGGCGGATTCATTTTCCGAGGCGGTGCCGCCGCCGGTGCAGACGATCAGCGAATGAGGGTATTTTTCGGCGCTGGCTTTCACAACCTTGAGACGCTCGATGAGTTCCTCACGCATGGTTCCGTCGGGATTGAGCTGGAATCCCAGCACCACTATGCACAGTTCATCTGTGTCCGGCAGACCGTCGGGAAGTACATCGTAATGCAGGGAAAGGTCGCTGTTCACAGACTTCCACAAGCCGATAATGCTTCTCCATTTTTCACCGGCGACAGGGTCGCTTTTATCAAGCTCTTGAAGAAGCGATTCGATGTTCTTATCGGCTTCGTTGCCGTAAGTGCCGTAATACACAGCCAGTTCCTCAATGATGTTCCTGCTGGTGCGGGTATCGCTCGGGGAAATTGTGTTCTTGTCTTTTCCGCATGACACACATACAAGTGCCATACTAAGCGCAAGCATGAATTTCATCAGGCGATACAGGTTTTTTTTCATACTAATTTGCTCCTTCGTTGTTTTTTTCCACAGTGTCAAATCTCCCAAGACACCGAACCTCTTGAGCTATCTCTATTTTGGCGATCTGCTCGTCGGAAATGTCCTTCTTCGCCATCACCTCGATAATGTAGCGATAGCGACCAAGCTTGCTGCCCTCCGGTCGGTCGTGAATAGTGACAAGCTCCAATCCTGAATTGTGAATATCAACAATGATATCGTCGATACGGTCGGCGTCGCACACCGCCGCAAACACGGCGCGGGAGCCGCTGACAAACGAATCAGAGCGGGAGAGGACATAGAAGCGTGTTTTGTTGGCGTCGGTAATCTGCACGTCACGCGCCAGAACCTCCAGTCCGTAAAGCGAAGCGGCGCCGGGAGCTGCAACTGCGGCAACTGTCTTATCCTTCTGCTGTGCGACATATTCGGCTGCTGCTGCAGTACTGGACATTTCTTTTACTTCCGCATCCGGCAGATTTTGTTTTCGCCACTGCTCACTCTGCGCGATACCTTGTGCGTGCGAACAGATGATTTTGATGTCAGAAAGGCTCGCGCCGTGTATGCCCATCAGGGTCTGGCTGATGGGCAGGATTACTTCGCCCACCACACAAACGTCGGTTTGATTCAGAAGCGCGTCTACATAGTTTGTCACCGCTCCGCCTACCGTATTTTCCTGGGGAATCACAGCATAATCCGCCGTTCCCTCTGTTAGTGCTTCGATGACAAGGTCAACGGTTTGTTCCGGCTTCATAACTCCCGTATTAGCAAAAAAGAACTGTGTCGCTTCTTCGGTATACGTTCCGGCGGGACCCAGATAAGCAATCCGCGTGTCGGAGGAAAAAACAACCTTCTTTGTTGCAGTATCGTCTGAATCGGAGACATTGGCGTCGCGCTTGTCTGTCTTACCGCACGCTGCCGCAGTCATGCAGAGAAACGCAATGGCAAGCACAACGCTTAGAATTTTTCTTTGGTGTTTAGCGTGCATTTTTATCTTCCTTTCAGCCAGACACAAATGGGCTTATCCATTCATGATGAGCAGGATTCCGCAGGAGGATTAATCATCGGAATTGCCCATGGTAAGGTAGGCTGATTTGAATACATTATAACTTTCTTTAAGACCCGGAGCCTTCAGAACAACATCAAGCCCTTCCGCAGCGCCGGCATCCTCAAACTGCCCCTTCACGCTGTCGTAGTCGCCGTCCACGATGGCTTTGTCTAACAGCCCGAAGGCTTCCATAAAAGCGTTGTCGATGTTCGCCTGTTTTTCCTTATCGAATGCGTCGAATTTTGCCTGCATTTCGGATTTAAGATCTTCCACCTGATCGTCGGTGAAACCAATTGCTGCCGCGTAGGACGCGATTCTGGCGGCAAGCGCTGCCTTTTTCAGGGATGAGCCTGCGGTGCCTTCGCCGATTTCGGACGCATCATTCAAGATTTCTCCCAGCGTGTCCTCTGTGAGCTGTTCCGTGGCGGATGTATCCGCGCCTTCCTGACTGGAGGTCTGCTTATTGTCTTCACCGCAGCTTGCCATTAAAGAAACAGCCATACCAAGAGCGATCATCATTGCGAGTATTTTGTTCATTTTTTTCATTATGTTCATTCTCCTTGTTCTTAAATAAAAGATTTCATATCACTTTTGTTGGTTTGCGCAGGATGGTTTATGGCGGTCTAGGGATAAGCTGATTAAAGGCGCAGCCGTCGATTCCGCGCCGCGAGGATACGCCATTGAGCGGTGCTTGAATCGACTTATTCAGCGTTTCCCTAAAATCCGGTCTTCTGTTTTCACTGCACCACATTGTGATCACTTCCTTTCATACGGCGGTCATTTGACGATGCGAACCCCATCTTTCTTATAGTTTACACAGGCTTGTCCAATAAATGTCCAATATAAATGGCTATTTTTCGATTACAATCGTGTTTTTATTATTACAGTTTTGTAACTATTATCTTTTATAAGTATGATTATAAAGAACAAGATAATGATAATCGGTCGTATGGAATAACCCAGGATAGAGTTCACCGTTCTCGGAAAAATCTGCATGGCGTCGTTAAAATACCATCCGGCAAAATCCTTGAGAAGATGAACGATGTCCAGAGCGGCAATGATAAGCAGCACCCTTCTGTGAACCCGCTGGATATAAGCGTCGCCCAGCACGGTAAAACCAAGTCCGAAAATCAGCATACCAAGAAGCGTGATACAGGGCAGAATGATTTTAATCCCCTGCATAGTCAGTTATCCCCCATTCTTTACGGTTTCAGCAGTTCCACCTTCACATAATGTCTGTAAAGCGTCGTCGGTTCATCCTCCCACGGGTCCTGATGCTGTATCGCCACTTTTCCCACGTCGAGAATACGGTAGCGGGCGTTGTGATTCATCAGGATTTCCTTCTCCTGCGAGTGAACGACCGCGTCAATGCAGACCGCGCCAAGACCTTCCAAGGCCTCCGGTGAGGCATAGATGATAAAGAGCGTGTCGCCGAAGCCGGCGGCAATGCCGGGGTCGGTGGTGGTACTGATCATGATGGGGTCGGTGAAGGTGCTGCCGATAGCGTCCACCAACTGCTGCTGCGTCGGCAGGACGTCGGTTCCTGCGGCAGCCATAAGCTGGCTGTCATACAGTCCGCTGTAGAGTATCAGGGCTTCTTCCATCCTTCCTCTGCCAAGCTCTGTGAACAGTCCGTGATCCATCATCAGGTAAAGCTGCTCAAAATCGTCGCCGAAGGTACTTGCCGCCTCCGCCCACATAGCCGGGTCACGGTTCTGCACAGCCGTCATGGGAACGTAATGGGGAATCACTTCGCCCTTGTAGCGGATGATATACGGAATGGTGTCGGTGTTGAGCGTAATGCCCTGCGATTGGTTGTATGCAAGGTACTTCTCGCACCATGCGTCAAAATCGTCGTTGCTGATTTGTTTGTAATCGGCGTAATCCTCTTCGTGGAAGAGATTCTTCTCTCCCGCAACCGAACCGACTTCCAGCGGCGTTTCACCCTCGCCGGAATCGTCGGACGGTTCTTCCTGAGGTTCAGGGTCGCCGAAGACAGCGGGATCGACGGTTACGCCCTCGGGAATTACCGGTTTTTCTATATTGGTGTACGCAAAGGCATAGCCTTCTATCTTTTTCAATGACGTAGGAAGTATAACGGTGGTAAGACTCGATTCCGCGAAAGCGTAGGCGGCGACGGTTTCCACGCCGTCCGGCACGGTGAATTCCGTCTGCGGTTCCTCGGCGTAGGGGTCGGCGGGGAAGAACGCGAGAAGCGTCTTGCCGTCGGCGGTATAAAGTGAGCCGTCGATGAGCCGGTAGCTGGTGTTTTCCTCGTCCAGCATCACGCTCTCATGCACATGGAAGAACGCGCCGGCTTCTATTTCCGTCACGGAGGCGGGAATATTGACGGAGGTGACGCCGGAGCTGCCAAATGCGTCCTTTTCGATGCAGACGGTGCCGTCCGCGACCGAGAACCACGAAAGCTCCGAACAGCCGTAGACCAAACCCGTTGGAATCACTTCCGCGGTCACTGTCAGGCTGGTGAGCTTTGCGCAGTTTTCAAAGGCATACGCGCCGAGAGAGTTAAGCGGTTCGCCAAAGTAGAGGGATTCGAGCTTTCGACAGCCCGAGAAAGCGCGTTTTCCGACGGAAGTGATTTTGCCCGGGAGACGCAGTTGAGAGAGAGAATGACAGCCGTAGAAAACACGGTCAGGCAGCGCGGTGACTTTATCTCCGCTAAAACGGACGCTGGCAAGTGATTCGCAGTAGGCAAACGCGAATTCGCCCACCTTGGTCAGCGCGTCGGACAGCTCCATCTGCACCAGAGAGTCACAGCACAGGAACGCGCCGTTACCGATGGTCTTCACGCCGTCCTGCATATCGACCAGTGACAGACTGCCGCAGCCGGAGAACGCGCCGTCTCCGATGGAGCGCAGGGATTCGGGGAGGTAGATCTTTTTGAGCAGAGAGCAGCATTCAAAAGCGTAGTCGCCGATGTGCGTAACGCCATCCGGAACGCGGACGGTTTTCAGGCAGAGCAAGCCCGCAAAGGCACTGTCGGCGATTTCGGAAACCTTCTTTCCGTTGATGGAGGCGGGAATCGTCAGGGCGCTGTCAGAGCCGTTATAACCTGTGACAGCGACGGTTCCGTCCTCTTTTTCACGGGTTGTATATTCGGGTTCGGATTTTTGATACGCGCCGGTAACGGTGACTTTGATGACAAATTCTTCCCCGTCAACCGTGATGGTTTTTTCCTCGGAAAGACTGATTTTTCCCATATTGGATTCATCAGAACCTGCCGCCAGCACACGGACTGGCGCCATGCTGAACGCAAGCGACAGGATCAGCGCCAAAGAAATCACGCTCTTTGCGGGCAGACAAATGGCTTTCCTGGTATTGCACTGCTGTGCATAGTACTGCTGTTTTCTGATGGACATCAAAGCGGCTGCCGCGATGATCGGCATGATAAACACCATCATCCAGAAAGGCGCAAGCGACATTTCGCCGGTCTTGGGACTGACCTCATGTGAATCGTCTGCTTTGTCGGAGGGTTTACTGGACTTCTTGGTGGTAGCCGTGGTCGGCGCGGTGGAAGCCGTCGTCTCAGTCTGTCCGGTCGTAGGAAGCGTCGGCCATGTGGGATTGACCGGCCCGATCTGAGTCGGCTCGGTGGTAGAAGTCGGCTCGGTGGTAGAAGTCGGCTCGGTGGTAGAAGTCGGCTCGGTGGTAGAAGTCGGCTCGGTGGTAGAAGTCGGCTCGGTCGCGGAGGTCGGCTCTGTTGTAGAGGTCGTTGACTCGGTCGGGTCTGTTTCGCCGGACTTCATCGCTTTCACTGTTCGCTGGTAGGATTCACCGGGTTGAAGAGTGAGATCCGAAACGCTCAGATCGCCCGAAACAAGGCGCAGCCCTTCGGGCAATTCTACCGTGACAGACACATCGATTATTTCGTAATCATTCGTATTCTTTACGGTAACAGTGACGTCTATCTCCTGCCCTGATTCGTAGCTTTCCTTATCGGTTTCGACCGAAAGGGTGATTCCGTCCTGTCCGGCGGCGAATACAGCCATTTGCGGTATTACCGAGAACAATGCAAACAGAATCAACAGTGCGCTAAGTACCTTTGCGGTAGGTTTCATGGAATTGCCTCCTTAATGTATCTTCTTTTTTAATGTCAGAATATTCTGCCCGTCCTTATATTCATAGGACACATCGTCCATTGTTTTCTTGGTCAGGAAGATGCCGAGACCGCCGATGCCCCGTTCTTCCGCCGGAAGCGTTACGTCCGGTTCTTCTCTCTTCAAAGGGTCATACGGCACGCCCTGGTCGATGAAGGTCAGCGTGACGGTAACAGGATCGTCCGATACCTCCACACGCACCACCGCGCGTCCCTTTTCCGGCGCATAGGCGTAGTTTGCGATGTTCACAAAGATTTCCTCCGCCGCAAGCTCCATCTGCATCTGCGCCTTTGCGGGACAATCCACCTTTGCAAGGCACTCACCGAGGAAGGACTGCACGCGGGATAGATTTTCATTTTCCGCCATGATTTCCAATTCATATGTTTTCAACGATGGCTCACCTCCGTTGTATTCCGTTCCTTTATACTCCATACACAGCATCGTCAGATCGTCAAACTGTTCCGCGTTTTTTACGAAACCGTCTACCGCTGTACGGACGTTTTGCAGCGCCGACTCTGGCGAAGCGCCCGTGTCCTTATTGAGTGCCGCCAGCATCCGCTCTGTACCGAACAGTTCGTTTTGATCATTGGTCGCTTCCGGCACGCCGTCCGTATAAACGAACAGCTTTGTTCCGGGGGATAACTGCATTTCGTATTCCTTGTATTTCATGCCGTCCATGCCGCCGATGACGAAACCGTGTTTATCTTTGAACAGCTCAAACTTTCCGTCCGGCTTACAGATGACGGGATATTCATGCCCCGCGTTGGCGGCGGTCAGTTTCCCTGTGGAAATTTCCAGAATGCCAAGCCACACCGTCACAAACATTTCTTCGTGATTGCTTGCACAGATGGCCGCGTTGGTATCCTCCAGAATCTTCGCCGGAGATTTGCCCATCTTGGCGTTATTGGCAAGAATGATTTTGGACGCCATCATGAAGAGCGCGGCGGGAACCCCTTTGCCGGAGACGTCCGCTATCACCATGCACAGATGGTCGCTGTCCACCAGGAAGAAATCGTAGAAGTCGCCGCCGACTTCCTTGGCCGGCGTCATCGTGGCGAATATGTCAAATTCCGTACGGTCGGGAAACGCCGGAAAGGTATTCGGCAGCATACTCGCCTGAATTTTCGTCGCCAGCGACAGCTCCGTTCCGATGCGTTCCTTTTCCGCCGTCGCCTTGGTGAGGTTTTCGATATACGCCTGAATTTCTTCTTCCATCCGGTCAATAGAACCGGCGAGCGCGCCGATTTCATCCTCATTGCGTATCGACTGACGAAGTTTGGTTTCCGACACGGTGTTTTCGGTCGAAAAGCGCGTCGCTTCGTCTGAAATCAGCTTCAGCGGGCGCAGCAGCGTGCGGTGGAGGAAGAAGCTCTGTCCGAGCAGCACCAGTAGAATCAATGCGACAAGCGCCAGAAGCGCCCTGTTGATGAATTTTTTGCGCATATTGATGAGAACGTCCATCTGCCGCTGCACGCACAGCAGCGCGCTGACATTTCCCTCGCTGTCCTTGAGCGGAACAAGAAGGGTGATATGGGTATCCGTCTCTATGTATCCTTTGTCGCGCACCACGATTTCCCGGTCGGAATTCTTCTCAACCAGCGCACGGTATTTCTGCCTGTATTCATCGTTGGTGGTTTCCCTCAGATAACCGAAATCATATCTGGTGTATTTGGTATGATGGTCAATGGTTGAGAAGATGAATTGTATATGTGCATAATCGGTTGTGTCGGGAATAATGACATAAATGAAGGTAGAGCCGGAGGAATTGCACAGCCTGTCAAGGTTGTCCCACACCTGCTCATATGCCTCGCCCTCGCCTCCGCTCTGCAGGTAATCTTCCATCTCGTCGGCGTTGACATACTGCGACGCGGTCTTGGCGGTAAGATACGCGCCTTCCGCGTACTGCTCAAGCAGTGCGTCCGTAAAAATATTGAATCCTATGGTTAATACAATGGCAGAAAACAAAACAAGCAATAAAACGATGCCTGCTATGCTTTTTACCGTGGCGTGTTGCCGGAATAATTTTATCATGACCAGTCCTCCGCCTTTCTCAAGTTTATTTTAATCATTATATCCTCCGTTGTCCAATAAATGTCCAATATAAACGGCGGTTTTATGCAAAAATCAGTTACAAATTTTTGCCTCTTGATTTGTTTAATTTGACGGCAATGAAAATCCGCGCCGGAAGAAACGGTATGATGCAGTTCTTCGGGCGCGGGTGAATGATTGATATGGAGTAGATAAGGTATAGTCGATTTTCGTAAAGATGTGACCAAGTATGCTGCCGACAGTCACATCGCGCCGCCGGTAGATACTCGGATAAGAAAGTGAGGAAAATTCAGGTATAGTCTGATAAAATCATGAACGGCTCACTCACGCAACAGACTTTTTCTCTCTGAACACGGCATAAGCCGCACCCGCTGCCGAAATGACCAGAAGCAGACAGCTCAAAGCAATGATCATGCCGCTTTCGCCCGTGCCGGGAGAATCGGTACTGCCGCCGGAAGATTATGCAACGGTAAAGGTGACAGGCTCACTCTCTATAATGTTTCCGTAAATGCTGAATGTGGCTGTCAGCGTATACTCGCCGGGGGAAAGTGTCGAGAGGTAAGAAGCCTTGAGCGTAATGATACCTTGGAATGGCACATTCTCGTTTCATATGGCTCACTTCCTTTCCTTGTCACCGTCGGAAAATCCCATTTCGGCTTTATACTGCGTAGTCTATCATGCGTTGTCCAATAAATGTCCAATATAAACGGCGGTTTTCGGGTTACAGTTTAGTTGTTATTATGACAGTTTTGTAACTAATACCTGCCGAGGCCATCAGAAAAGCAAAGGAAATGGACAAAGGAAAGGAGTTGTGTTATAATGAAGTGTAAAGATAAATGCCACGACGCTGGCCGTGGCATTTACGTTTTGATGCAAAGGGGCATTGCTACATGAAAAAGGATACGATCCACTCGACAAATGACTTCAGTTATTTTCAGCACGATTTTTATTTAATTCCTCACATTTTTCTGTGTCAACATAGTGAGTGGCATAAGCTTTCTCGATATCCGGATTGCCGCTTTTGCATAAACGACGCGGAATAACAGGCTTGTGTCCCTGTCCGTTTTTCTTTTTGACGCTCCAGCGTTTGTAATAGCAGAAATCCTTTAAAAACTTAAGAGCGTAACTCGTCCGTAATCAAAGGCTTTCTTCAATATTAACTCGGCGATTAAATATAGATAATATTCACCTTTACAAATAGGGCAAAGTATGCTAAAATAGAAGCATGGAAATTGAAGAAAAAACAGACTA
>CADBZY010000036.1 GCA_902799245.1 uncultured Ruminococcus sp. | reverse complement strand
TGCGAATTGGCTGCGCGGCGCTGGCGTTGACGCTGGCGTTCGGCGCAGTACCGTACCTGCTTGGTATTTTCGGCGGGGCCAAGACAGTTGTAACGGGAAACATGAACGCCAAGGATGACGGCGAGGTCGTCTACAGCGAAACGGTCACGCAGAAGGATACGCTGGCCGGAGGTTCCATCAATGCATTTTCCGACCGCAGCATTGCAGAAAATATGGAACTGTCACATATTACAATTCACGCTACTGTTACTCTTACCATCGAACAGGGATATACCGTTACAATGGTTCCTGACGTGAATACTCTCGGCAATGATCAAAGCGAGGTCAATTTTCAATCATCTTCCACGTTGAACCTGCACGGTACCCTGACAGGTTCATTTAAAACCTTTAGTTATCCCAAAAGCGCCGCCTTTAATATATATCTGTCTGACGGCGCGATATTTGATGCAACATATGTCAAAGACCAGAACCTGATTGACGGCGCCATCAACTATTACGGCTATAACGCAGGCGACAACGGACACTGTACTGTTTCTGTAAAAAATACATCCAACGAAGTCATTACGGACCAATCTGTCGGTTCCGGCGGGACGGTTTACGTCTATTCCGCCACACCGGAGAGCAGCAGCTACAATACCCTTGTATGGACCAAGGGACCGGGCGGCGAAATAATCGGCGACGGAAACACCGTCAGAGTCACCTGCGCCGAAAACGCCCAATTTCAGGTTTATGCCAATTACACGCACACTCATACCTACGGAACGCCCGTTTGGTCATGGAACGATCATCACGCCACGGCCACATTCTCCTGTACAGACATCCACTGTCCCGTCGCGGAAAACAGAGAAGTGGCGGTTGCCGGTTCCGAATCGTCTGTTGTCATAGACCCGACCTGCACAGATGACAGAAAAACCATTTACTCCGCGACGGTAGAATTTCAGGATCATACCTACACCACAACACATGACGATCTTCTCATTGTGACGGACAGCAACTCCGCACTCGGTCACGACTGGGACGAGTGGGAAGTGACGCCTCCCACCTGCACCGAGGACGGCGAAAAAACACGCACCTGCCGTCGCGACCCCAATCACCGCCAAACCAGATACTTCGAAGCACTCGGTCACAGTCTGACCAAAACCGACGCGAAAGAAGCAACCTGCACCGCTACCGGCAATACGGATTACTGGACATGCCGCAATTGCGGCAAGATATTCCGCGATGCAGCCGCTGAGAATGAAATCACTATAGAAGAAACAGTGATTCCCGTTCGCGGCCATACGCTGACGAAAACCGAGGCGAAAGCCTCTACGTGCGAGACTGCCGGAAATACGGAATACTGGACATGCACAAGCTGCGAAAAGATATTCCGCGATGAAAGCGCGACGAATGAAATTACCATAGAGGACACGTTGCTTCCCTTGCTCGACCACAATCTGGCAAAGACTGACGCTAAAGCGGCAACCTGCGAAACAGCCGGAAATATCGAGTTCTGGACATGCCAAAGCTGCGGCAGGATATTCAGCGAAGAGGACGCGATGGTGGAAATAGCCCAGAATGCCACGGAGATTCCGGCACTCGGTCACGACTGGGGTGACTGGGAAGTGGTAACTCCCGCGAACTGCACCGAAACCGGCATCAAAAAACGCATATGCCGCCGTAACGGGGAGCACATCGAAACCCAAATCGCGGAAGCGCTCGGTCACGACTGGGACGAATGGGAAGTGACCGAAGAAGCTACCGAAACGGCAGACGGAAGCAGAACGCGTCAATGCAAAAACGATCCGACCCATATCCAGACCGAAACCATTCCCGCGACGGGAGGCGGCTACCGATTCGTGCCGGACGGAACCGCGGATGAAGAAGTCGCTTCGGCGGACGACCCAACCTACCAGTGGAAGAAGAACAGCGGCCAAAACCTGCTCTTCGTGGTGAAAAATGCCTTTGATGACAGCGAAACCGCCGACAAACTCCTCGCTGTGCTGGTGGACGGCCAGGAAATCGACAGCAGCCATTACACCGCTGCCGAGGGAAGTCTTCGCCTCACGCTCAAAGCCGCGTATCTCCAGACGCTCAGCGTGGGCACACACACCCTCACTGTCCGGTTCACCGACGGCACCATCAGCCATACCTTCATGGTTCTTCCGGCACCTGCCGGTTCCGATTCCCCTGTTACCGGCGAAAGCGCCATAGCCCTTGCCGTCAGCGCGATTCTGCTGGCGTTGGCAGCGGCAGGCGCGGCTTATGCCGTTCTCCGCAGAAAAAAAGCACTCGCGTAATTCTAAACGACAGAGCAGATAAACCATTTTCAGATGTCTGTACAACCGAAATCGGCGGAAACATTATTGGGATCGATTCCTCTGCCTTTGAAGACAATGAGGGATCGAAAGACGGTAATACAACGCTGAAAATCGGCGCTTCTGTATGTAAGATAGGGCAATTCGCATTCGCCGGTAATTATGACCTCGATCGGATCGAATTCGATTCAGGCTTGCAGATCATTGAGGCTTACGCCTTCGCAACCTGCACCGCACTGGGTAATGTCAATATTCCCGACAGCGTAAAATCGATCGGGAAATATGCATTTGAAGATTGTGGCAATCTGACAGACGTATACATGAAAACCATTTCGCTTGACAGTATCGGCGAGACCCCGTTCCCAATCAAATAATGCTGGCTCGTGCGATTCGCCTCTTTAGGAGAACTTCGCACGAGCCTGTTTTTTGGGGGATAAGGAGATACACTCCGTCAGTTTTTCGCCATTCGCCGGCAGCAGTCGCTCTGTCTGAAAAGGCGACAGAAACAGGGGAACAGAGTACATGTATCGATGTGATTTGTACTTGAAATCAAGGCAAAAGTGTATTATAATTATATAAAAGTATACATTTTCACGTCTTGTTTTATGCAAGACCATGGAAGATTTAACAATGCATAAGAAACACATTGTCATTATACAGGAGGATTGTACTATGAAAAAAACATGGACAAAGTCACACAAAAGAATTCTTTCGCTGCTTTCTGTCCTTCTCGCCGCGTTTATCATCATGCCGCCGGCCGTTTTTGCGGCGGACATCGAGGAACAGCCGGAAGCTGTCCCTGCGGCGGCAGTCGCGTCAGACGAGGAGAACATCTCCCCTTCCCCTGCGGAAGACCATACGGAAACAGTGGAGAATATCAGCACCGAGGAATCTCCGAGCCGGCTTGATGAAGCTCCCGCGCCGTTCAGCGTCACGGTGGAAAACGAAAAATCTCCGTCCGGCGAATTGTTCTTAGGCGCGTCTTATTCCATCGGCGGCACGATCCTTTCCGACAGCGTGATCGCCAAGGTCTGCGGCGGCATCTACACCGCCGGCGGCGAAAAGGTCGTTTACCGTGAGGTGACACCCGACGCAAACAGCTGCAACATAGCGCAGGGCTTTGACGCCGCGATGACATTCGGCAGCCTTGCGATCGGTGAATACGTCTTTCAACTGGAAGCCGAGGACGGCGAAGGTCATAAGGCCGTAGCGGTTCATTCACCCTTTTCCGTCGTGGACGGCGTCATTCCCTCCGAGATTACTGTGACGGACGAAAGCGTTCCTGTGGATGAGTTCCCGCAGGGCAGCGGTTTCAGCATCAGGGGCATGATCGCCTCCACCTACAGGCTTACCAGCGTGAAAGGCGGCGTCTACCATACCGACGGCACTCCCACCGAGGTTTATTATGAGGATGCGCCAAACCTGGCGATGTATAATCTCAACGCCACATTTGACCTGCACTTAGGATTTCGCGGCCTGACGCCGGGCAGTTACATTTACCGGATAGAGGCCACCGATCTGAGAGGTTTTTCGCAAACGGTCATTGAAAAGGCTTTTTCCATCGTCGAAAAAGACGCGGCGGCTTCAGACATTCACGTCTACGGAGCGACCTATCCCACCGGCACACTCCGGCAGGGAAAGGGATTCAGCTTCAAGGGCGCTGTTTTCTCATCGCACAAGCTCGCGCAGGTATGGGGAGGCATCTTCAAAGCGGAAGGCTCGACCGCCGAGTACAATGATGAAATTGTCTTTTCCGTCAATCCCGAAAAAACCTCCTTCAACCTCGCCAATTTTGACAGCCAGATCGCATTAGGCAGCCTTCCGGTAGGCGAATACTTTTTCATCGTGTCGGCGAAGGATGAATTGGGTTACGAGGTGGAGCTGATTCATTCCCTCTTCAGGATCAGAAGCGTTGAAAGCGACGAGGATTCGCCGGAAATCGCCATGAAGGGCGTGGACGTTTCCGCCTACCAGGGCGACATCGACTGGAATGCCGCTTATGCCGACGGTGTGGATTTCGCCATTCTCCGCGCAGGCGTCACCAACAACGGCGACGCCAACTTCAGGCAGGACGCGACATTTGAACAGAATTACCGCGACGCCAGCGCCGCGGGCGTCAAGTTGGGCGCGTACCTCTACACCAGCGCCGTCAATAAGTCGGAAATGAAAGCGGATATTGACGCGCTGCTCTCCACCATCAAAGGAAAGACCTTCGATATGCCGATTTATATCGACGTGGAGGCCAACCGGCAGACCAATCTCAGCAAGGCGGCGCTGACCGAACTTGTCAAGTACGGCTGTGAGCTTCTCTCCGAAGCAGGCTGCAAGGCGGGCGTCTATGCCTCCATCAATTGGTTCAAGAACAACATCGACACCAACCTGCTGAGCAACACCGACTGTGAAATATGGCTTGCGTTCTGGCCGGACAATCCCGACAATTACAATCTGTCCGACTTCTGCGTCACATGGCAGTACACCGACAGCGGCAAAGTGGAAGGCATGACAGGCAATATTGACAAGGATTACCGCTACGCCGCGCTTTCCGCTGAAAAACATACGGTTATCATAGAGCAGGCCGCCGGCGGCAGCATTGCAGCCGACAGGGAAACGGCGGGATACGGCGAGCGCGTCACGCTGACCGTCACTCCCGAAGCCGGATATGACATCATCAGCGTCAGATACGGCGATTACGAAGCGGCACGGATGGAGAACGGCACCTATGCCTTTTCCATGCCGAAGAACGATGTGACGGTGACGGCCGCATTTCAGGCTTATGCGCACACGGAAGAAAAAGCAGCCACCTGCACCGAGGACGGCAATAAGGACTATTATTCCGACTTTGCCGGAAATCGCTATGTATACAAAGACGGTGCTTATATACCTGTGGACAAAGACGCGACGGTCGTCAAGGCCACCG
Organism: uncultured Ruminococcus sp.; assembly: GCA_902799245.1. Taxonomy (GTDB): domain Bacteria; phylum Bacillota; class Clostridia; order Oscillospirales; family Acutalibacteraceae; genus RUG762. The sequence goes on along the minus strand of CADBZY010000036.1, from coordinate 10,234 downwards.
GACACGACTGGGATTATGAAAACGGCATGATCGACGCGGAAAAAGGCGAAGTCACCTACTCCTGCAGGCACAACGGCGAACACACCGCGACCGAATCGCTTCAGGCGGTGACATTCACCCCGGACAGTTCCTTCCGCTGGATCATCGGCAGCAAAGACGGAATGACCGTGATTGTCAAGAATACCGACAACCATCAGGACAAGCTGACATTCAGCTGCTTTAAGGCCGTGTATGTAGACGGCGTTCCGGTCGAAGAAAGCAATTACGCCGCGGAGGCAGGCAGCGTGCGCATTACGTTTTCTCCCGCCTATCTCGTAACGCTCTCCGAAGGTGTGCATACCGTCAAGGTCGAGCTTTCTTACGCCTCTGTGGAACACGCGTTCACCGTCTCGGCAGCCGGCGCGCTCTCTCCCGCCACAGGTGAAAGCGGCCTGCCCGGTCTTCTCGGCATGGCGCTGATGCTGCTGGCGGCTTACGGCATGGTCTACGCGTTTTCACGCAGGAGAATGAGGGTGGAATAACGACCCGATACCGCTTGGTTAATTGACTAAAACAACAAACCACGTCCGAAACGACAGCCGATGGGCAGCGCTGCGGACGTGGTTTGTTACGTTTTTCGGGAATTTTTCATATCACTTGCACGGAACACTCTTACTTTATCCGTTATATTTCTCCCGTTTTTTTCCCGTTATATTTCTCCCGTTATATTTCTCCCTTTATTTTTCTCCCGTTATTTTTCTCATCTGGAATACTGTCTGATCTGCGCCGGTGGGCATCAGATACAATTGAAGACTGGTAGCGTAAAACATCACAATCTGGGATTCTGCCTATTGGAGAATGCAGGTTTTTTCTTCAATCAGGGAAAGGAAACCGATAATCATTCACAAACGGCACATTGAATCATGGTGATTATCAGAAGTATACCACGCTATGTCCAGTAAATGTCCAGTATATGACAGGGTTTTGAAAAAAAATCTATCGTAATATTGCACAACTTTTTAACGAAAATTTTGTAACGCCCTGAAAAGCGTATTCAGGACAATTAATGGACAAGGTATGAGAATGACGTAAGCCCTTCCGACGCGGCCGCGCAGGATGAATAACCGTTTCAGGTGTTAGTAACCGATCTTTCAACGCCATTCCAATGAGAATACCGTCGTGTCATTCTTCTTAGCGGCTGCTCGAACAAGGCAAACCAATCCGGTTCTGACGGAGCCGGGTTGGTTTTTTCATGGCCGCAAGAAAATGAGAGAGCTTTTAATGCACTACCCGCCTGCAGACGCTTAAGGGTTCCACGTGTGAAAAGCTGTGCTGGCCGCGGTGATGAACAGCGCAGCAGAAGGATTTTTTACCATTCGAGCGCACAGGTGCCAAAATCCTGTGCGCTTTTTTGTTCTGGGAATTGGTCGGTGTTCTTGCGGCTTTTCATTGTTTTTCATAATAATATACATATATTCGTTGAGAATTTACAAAAACTTATGGTTAAATTCTATATAGAAGAAGGGTGAAAGCAATTGAAAAAAACAAGGCGCTGTGGTATAGTATTATTGATGAAATCGATTACAATCATTTTCACTGTCTTTATCATTTTTTGCTGAGAGGTGCTTTTATGAAAGACATTGTTACCGTGGGAGAAATTCTGATCGACCTGACTTACAGCGAGAGGAAAAACGGCGTTCCGCTTTACACCGCCAATCCCGGCGGCGCGCCTGCCAATGTCGCCGTTGCCGCCGCAAGGCTGGGAGCGCAGACGGCGTTCATCGGCAAGGTCGGAAGGGATTATTTCGGAGAGTTCCTGCGTCAGACGCTCGTGGACAACGGAGTGGACGCTTCGGGGATGCTTACTGACGAGGACGCTCGCACGACAATGGCGGTGGTTTCGGTCTCCGAAACGGGAGAGCGCAGCTTTTCCTTCTACCGCCGGAACTGCGCGGATGTGCTGCTGCGAAGCGATGAGATCAGCCTCGCCATGCTGTCGGACACCCATTTCCTGCATTTCGGCTCTGTCAGCCTGACGGACGAGCCTTCCCGTTCCGCGACGGTGTTCGCCGCGGAGAAGGCAAAGGAATTCGGCGCGACCGTCACTTATGACCCGAATTACCGCGCCAATCTCTGGAAGAGCGAAGCGCAGGCGGTCGGGCAGATGAAATCCGTGCTCGGCAAGGTGGATATCCTCAAGATATCCGATGAAGAGCTGCCGCTTCTCACAGGGACAAAGGACTGCGAGGAAGGCACGAGGCAGCTCCGGGAGCAGTACGGCATTCCGCTGATTCTGCTGACCCTCGGAGCGGACGGCGCGTTTTACCGCCGCGGTGAGGAAACCGGCAAGGCCGACGGCTTCAAGGTGAAGGTCGCCGACACCAACGGCGCGGGAGATACCTTCTTCGGGGCGTTCCTCAGCCGCATGGCGGCGCTGGGAATCTACCGTCCTGCCGACCTGAGTTCGGAGCAGCTTTACGAAAGCGTCCGCACCGCGAATCTTGCCGCGTCCATCACCACATCCCGTCACGGCGCGATTCCGGCGATGCCTGACCTGAAGGAATTGGAAGAAAAAAACAACATTGACAGGAGGTAACTTCAAATGGCTGCTACTCATTCCAACGAATTTGACACGCGCCTGAAAGCGCGTTATGACGAACTGAAATGGCTCTACTGCGAACTTTACAACAACGATGAAAAGGGCTTCCAGTACCTTTGCAGGCTCATGAAGGATTACTACGCCGAGCGCGTGGATTCCCTGAAAGCCATTGACCGCGACAGGGAGAAGAATCCCGACTGGTACCGCGGCAACGACATTGTGGGCATGATGCTGTATGTCGATAATTTCGCCGGCAACCTCAAAGGCGTGATCAAGAAGATCGACTACTTCACCGAAAGCGGCGTCAATTACGTCCATCTCATGCCGCTGCTCGAAAGTCCCAAGGAGCACAGCGACGGCGGTTACGCGGTCGCGGACTTCCGCAAGGTGCAGCCGGAGCTCGGCACCATGGACGACCTGAGAAAGCTCACCGAACTCTGCCACCAGCGCGGCATCAGCTGTTGTCTTGACTTCGTCATGAACCACACCAGCGACGAACACGCATGGGCAAAGGCTGCCCGGGAGGGCGACGAGTCGGCAAAGAGCCGCTATTTCTTCTATGACAACTGGGATATTCCCAGCGAATACGAACGCACCGTGCCGCAGGTATTTCCCACCACCGCGCCGGGCAATTTCACCCAGCTTCCGAACGGCGATATTGTCATGACCACCTTCTATCCCTACCAGTGGGATCTGAATTACGCCAACCCGATGGTTTTCAACGACATGACCGAAAACCTGCTCTATCTTGCCAACGCCGGCATTGACGTCATCCGTCTGGACGCGGTTCCTTATATCTGGAAGGAGCCGGGAACGCCCTGCCGCAACCTGCCGCAGGTTCACAACATCGTGCGCATGATGCGCATGATCTGCGAAATCGTCTGTCCGTCGGTGCTGCTCCTCGGCGAAGTCGTCATGGAGCCGTCGAAGGTCGTTCCGTATTTCGGCACCACTCAGAAGCCGGAGTGTCATATGCTCTACAACGTCACGACCATGGCAAGCACATGGAATACCGTCGCTACCCGCGACGTCAGGCTGCTGCAGCGGCAGATGGAAAAACTCGCCGAGCTGCCAAAGAATTACGTCTTCCTCAATTACCTGAGATGTCACGACGACATCGGCTGGGGTCTGGATTACGATTGGCTCAAGGAGCGTCTGATGGAGGAGATTCCTCACAAGCGTTATCTGAATGACTACTTCATCGGCAAGTACCCCGGCAGCGTTTCCCGCGGCGAACTCTACAACGAGGACCAGATTTTGCAGGACGCGCGCCTTTGCGGAACCACCGCCAGTCTGTGCGGCATCGAGGCGGCGCTGTATGACGAGGACGAAGAGGCGCTGGGTCTCGCCGTTGACGCGGACATTATGCTGCACGCCTATATGTTCACCCAAAGCGGCATCCCGGTTATCTACAGCGGCGACGAGGTGGGACAGCTCAACGATTACAAATACCACGCCGACATCAATAAGAAATTCGACAGCCGTTATCTCCACCGCGGCAAGTTCAACTGGCGACTCGCCGACAAGCGCAAGGATCCCGAAAGCTATCAGGGCAGAATCTTCTCCGCGCTCAGGAGGCTGGAGGAAACCCGTGCCGCGAACGAGGTCTTTAAGGCGCAGGCGGAATTCTATCCCATCGAAACAGGCTCGCCCAACGTGCTGGGACTCTTCCGCCAGTACGGCAGCCAGAAGCTGCTGGCGCTCTTCAACTTCTGCGAGGAGGGCAAGAAGCTGACCTTCGGCGGTAAGCTCACCTTTACCGATCTGATGACGGGCGAGAAGCAGACGACCAATTCCATCACGCTCCCGCCGTACGGCTTTATCTGGGCGCTGGAGGAATGATTCCGGTCTGTAAATCAATAATCTCACAGCGAGATGATGCGATATGAAAATCAGCGAAATTGCCGCCCTGGCGGGCGTATCGTCCGCCGCGGTCAGCCGTTATCTGAACGGCGGCAGTATCAGCGAAGAAAAAAAGGACAAGATCAAAAAGATCATCGAAGAAACCGGCTATGTGCCGAATGTCGCGGCGCGTTCGCTCCGGCAGCAGCGCAGCAACAGCATCGGCGTCGTGGTTCCCAAAATCAATTCCGATTCGGTGAGCAACCTGCTCGAAGGCGTTTCCTCGGTGCTGAGCAAGTCGGGGTATCTGACCATCTTCGGCAATGCCGGCAACAACAAAAAGCAGGAGCTGGATTACCTGCGGATGATGCAGGAGGCAAAGCTCGCGGGCGTGATTCTGATGGGTACGGTACTGACGCCGGCGCATATCAGTTTCTTTAAGGAAAGCAATATCCCTATTGTCGTCTGCGGGCAGAACCATTCCTCCGTCAGCTGCATTTACCACGACGACCGCCGCGCCGCGCGGGAGATCACGCGGCATATCATCGGCAAGGGGCGGCGCCGGCTGGCATTTGTCGGCGCCGTGGAAGCCGACGTCAGTGTGGGACTCAACCGGCGCATCGGCGTGGAGGAAGCGATGACGGAGGCGGGAATGAATCCGGCCGGACTGGTGAGGACGCAGGTGCATTTCACGGTGGAAGAAGGCAGCAAGGGCATGAATGAGATTCTGGACAGCGGCTTTGTTCCCGACGGAGTGATCTGCGCGACTGACACGCTTGCCGTCGGTGCGATGAAAGTTCTCAAAGAGCGCGGATATGTGATTCCGGATAATGTGAGCGTCGGAGGCATCGGCGGAGGACTTGCGGGGACCATTATTTCGCCGACGCTGACGACGGTGCAGCTCTTTCACCGCGAAAGCGGAGAGAAGGCGGCGCAGTTGTTGCTTTCGATGATTGATTATAACCGGGAGCATCCCGGCGAGAGGATGCCATCGACGCATACGATGCTTGGGTACAAGCTGATAGAGCGTGAGTCGGTGTAAAAAAATCAAGGAGGGACAGCCATATGAATCAGAAACTGCTGTTATTGGATATTGACGGCACCCTGACCGAACCGGGGTATAATAAACCTCCCGCGTCGGCGCTGGATGCCGTGAGAAAGGCGCAGGCGAAGGGACACAAGGTCTTTCTCTGCACCGGAAGAAATCTGGCTATGCTCAAGCCGCTTCTGCAATACAATTTTGACGGATATGTCGCCAGCGCGGGCGGTTATGTGGTGTGCGACGGACATGTGGTGTTTGACCGTCCGATGAAGCCCGAGGTGTTCCGCCTTGCGATGGATGTTTTCGGACGCAACCACGTCTTCCGCACGGTGGAGTGTCTTGACGGCACCTACGGCGACAACGGTCTGGAGGACCTGCTCGAGGGCGCGGACGAATTCTCCAATTCCGAGCTGCTGCGCTTCCGCCGCCAGCTCAGCGAATCGCTGGATATCCGTCCCATGAGCGAATACAACGGCGCGCCGGTTTACAAAATCGTCTTCATGTGTACCGACAGAAGCCAGCTCAACGAGCCTATGGAAGTGCTGAAGGAGCATTTTGTCTTTTGCGTGCAGAATTTGGAGGCGGTGGGATGCCTTAACGGAGAGGTCTTCGGTCTGGACTTCAACAAGGGCATCGGCATCCGCAAGCTCTGCGAGTATCTCGGCAAGGACATTGCCGACACGATCGGCTTCGGCGACAGCATGAACGACAAGGAGATGTTCGAGGCGGTCGGCTACAGCGTGTGTATGGAGAACGGACACCCCGCTATGAAGGAAATGGCGGATTATGTCTGTCCAGCTGTCGGCGACGACGGTCTTTACAAGGCGTTTGAAAAGCTGAGTCTGATATAAAAAACTGACTAAATTTCTATAATATGTTCGTTATTATTGTCAATTTACAACAAGCGAAAAAAGCGTTACAATGATATTGTAATCGATTTCAAGACGGTACGCATGTCTTGAAAAATTTAAAACAAAGGAGTGTTTTTATGGATTACAGAAAATGCGCGCAGGAAATCTATGACCTCGTAGGTCAGAGGGAAAACCTGGTATCTGCCGCTCATTGCGCGACAAGGCTTCGTCTTGTCACCAATGACAACAGCAAGGTGGACATGAAGAAGCTCGAGGACGTCGATGGCGTCAAAGGCGTATTCAGCTCCAACGGACAGCTTCAGATCATCATCGGAACCGGCGCTGTCAATAAGGTTTATGAAGAATTCCTTGACATCAGCGGAATGACCGCCGCCACCAAAGCGGATGTCAAAGCCGCAGCAGCAGCCAAGCAGCCTCTCCCCTTCCGCATGATCAAAGCACTGGGCGACGTATTCGTTCCCATCCTTCCCGCCATCGTCGCGGCAGGTCTTATCATGGGTCTGCTCGAAGGTATGACCAAGATCTGGCCGGATATGGCAAATTCCGGCACGTATCAGATCTTCCACCTGTTCAGCAACGCAGCATTCGTATTCCTTCCCATTCTTGTAGCCGTTTCCGCCGCAAGAGTTTTCGGCGGCAACATCTTCCTCGGAGCCGTCATCGGTATGATCATGGTTCACACCGACCTTGTCAACGCATGGAGCGTTGCAAGTATGATCGAAGCGGGAGAAAAGATTCCGCAGGCTTCCGTCTGGTTCGGTCTCTACAATATCAACCTGACGGGCTATCAGGGCCACGTTATTCCGGTCATCATTGCCGTGTGGTTCATGTGCTTCCTCGAGAAGAAGCTGCATGAAAAGGTTCCCGAGATGATCGACCTCTTCGTTACCCCTCTGGTAACGGTTCTGGTAACAGGCTATCTCACCCTCACCGTTTTCGGGCCCATCTTCTCCACCCTCGAAGAATGGATCCTCGTCGCGGTGCAGTGGATCATCACGATTCCCTACGGTCTCGGCGCGGCTGTTGCCGGAGCGATTTATCCGCTCACGGTTGTCGCCGGCGTACACCATATGTACAACACGGTTGAAGCGCGGATGCTGAGCGTTCCGAAGGGCTACAACACATGGATGCCCATCGCCTCCTCCGCCAACTTCGCACAGGGCGCAGCCTGCTTCGCGGTTGCCCTCAAGACCAAGAACCAGAAGTTCAAGACGCTGGCTCTTCCCTCCTCTCTCTCCGCGTTCCTCGGCATTACTGAGCCCGCCATCTTCGGTGTGAACCTCCGACTTGTCAAGCCGCTTGTCTGCGGCATGATCGGCGGCGCTGTCGGCGCAGCAGTCGGCTCAATGCTCGGCATAGGCGCAACGGCGTACGGCGTAACAGGATTGTTCGGATTCCTCACCTGCGCGGACTTCATCTGGCAGTATGCCATTATGTTAGCTGTTTCGTTCGGTGTTTCCTTTACCCTTTCATGGTTCCTGCACAGGGATCAGACGGATGAGGGCGAGGGTGAAGCAGTCGCGGAAGAGCCTGCTCTTCCTGAAATCACCTGCGAACCCGGCAAGGTCTACGCTCCTATCAAAGGCAATGTCATTCCCTCCGCCGAGATTCCCGATGAAACCTTCGCGGCAGGCGTTCTGGGAGAAGGCGTCGGCATCGAGCCGGAAGAAGGCGTCGTATACGCTCCCTTCGACGGCGAAATTTCCTCCACCACCGACACAAAGCACGCTGTCGGCATTTCCTCTCCCGACGGCATGGAACTGCTGATTCACGTCGGCGTGAATACCGTGGCCATGGAAGGTGACGGCTTCGAGCTGTTCTGCGCCGAGGGCGATCAGGTCAAGGCAGGTCAGAAGCTGATGACCTTTGACATCGACAAGATCAAGGCAGCAGGTTACTCCACCACAACCGCCGTTCTCGTGACCAACAGCGACGATTATCCGGGCCTTGAAATCAAGGCAGGCGCCTGCGAACCTCTCAACTGCGTCATTACCATGAAAGCAGAAGAAGCGGCGGAGCCGGAAAAAGCATAATGAGGCAAATGAGAAATCAGCGCTCGCAAGCTCACTAAAGATTGGAGCTTGAAATAGTTTGGAGTTTGGAGTTAAGGCTCCACACCTATTAATTTATTCTAAAGGAGATCCCGACATGAAAAAATTCACTTACACCATTACCGATCCCTCAGGCATTCACGCACGTCCGGCAGGCGTTCTTGTAAAAGCCATCAAGCCCTTTGCCAGCACCTGCACCATCACCAAGGGCGAGAAAACCGTTGACCTCCGCAAGCTGATGCAGCTCATGGGCATGGGCATCAAGTGCGGCGACACGGTTGAAATCAAAGTTGAAGGTTCCGACGAAGCGGAAGCAGCGGCATACATTGAGAATTTCCTCAAAGAGAACTTCTGATGTTTTCTGTTTTGATGCTTGATTCTTTTCGCTCAGCTCCGCTGAGCGCATAAAGGGAGGAATGCTCTATTATGATTACAGCTACAGGTAAATCCATTCTTAAGGGCATCGCCATCGGCAAGATCAGATTCCTGGCAAAAAAACAGGCGGAAATCAAGGAGAACGCCACGGACGCCGCCGCCGAACTGAAACGGTTTGAGGACGCAAAGGCGCTCGCGACAGAGCAGCTGCAAGGGCTGTATGACAAGGCGGTTGTGGAAGCCGGCGAGGAACACGCCGCTATCTTTGAAATCCACATGATGATGCTGGATGACGACGACTACAACGAATCCATCACCGAGCTGATCAATTCCGAGGGCAAGACGGCGGAATTCGCCGTCAAAACCACAGGCGAGAATTTCGCGGAGATGTTTGCCTCCATGGACGACGAGTACATGAAGGCGCGTTCCGCAGACGTCAAGGATATTTCCGGGCGCGTTGTCAATATTCTGACCGGCGCGGATACAGGTCCCGCCGACAGCGACGAACCCTTTATCATCGTCGCGGAAGACCTGGCGCCGTCGGAGACGGTTCAGCTCGACAAGAGCAAGCTGCTCGGCTTTGTCACCCGTTTAGGCAGCACCAACAGCCACACGGCGATTCTTGCCCGCAATATGAATATTCCCGCGCTCATCGGCGCCGAAATCAGCGAGGACTGGGACGGCAAGATGGCGATTATCGACGGCTACAAGGGCTGCATCTATGTGGAGCCGACAGAAGATCTGCTTAAAACGCTCGACGAAAAGCGCGTGTATGATCTGGAACAGCGCGCGATGCTGCAAAAACTGAAGGGTACGCCCAACGTCACCCTCGACTGCGTGGAAATCAACGTCTACGCCAACATCGGCAATGTTTCCGACATCGGCATGGTGCTGGACAATGACGCGGGCGGTATCGGACTCTTCCGCTCCGAATTCATCTATCTGAACTCCAAGACCTTCCCCACGGAGGACCAGCAGTTCGGTATTTACAAGAAGGTCGCCGAAGAAATGGGCGGTGTACTTCTTTTGGCAGTCAGTGTTATTGTATTCGTTCTGCTTTTCACGTCAAGAAGTTATTTTGAAGTCGTAATTTTCGGTATAGTCTTTATATTTGCGGCAGTTCTCAATATGGGAACAAACTATCTTTTAGGAACTATTTCATCTATAACAAATTCCATTGCCGTTATTTTACAGCTTGCCCTTGCCATAGACTATTCCATCATTCTCATACACAGGTATCAGGATGAAGTCCTCAGACAGCCTACCGAAAAAGCTGCTCTTATTGAAGCCCTTTCCAAAGGTATTATCGAAATATCTTCATCAAGTCTTACAACTATTTCGGGGTTGCTGGCACTTACTATGATGCACTTCCGATTGGGTTATGACTTGGGCGTGGTTCTCACAAAGGGAATTATTTTCAGTATCCTGTCGGTGCTTTTACTCATGCCCGGGCTAATTCTGTTTTTTCCGAAAA
>CADBZY010000035.1 GCA_902799245.1 uncultured Ruminococcus sp. | reverse complement strand
GAATGTAAAACAGAACGGACTTGAAAACAATCTGCTGGAACTCATAGCAGAGGATGAATCCTTCGGTCTGAGCCTTGAAGACCTTAAGAAGACCATGGATCCCTCAAAATATGTCGGACGTGCAGGAGACCAGACCAGAGAATTTATTGAAGATTTTATAAAACCCATACTTGACGAAAACAAAGATGTTATCGGTCTTAGGGCCGAGATCAATGTATGATTGGGAGGATGAAATGGCTGAAATATTCAAACAGAAAAATGCATGGCTTAAATATGACGAAGCCGGACGGAAAAAGGTGATGGATTTCTGTGAAGGCTACAGGAAATTCATTTCCGAAAACAAAACCGAGCGCGAGTGTGCCGCATCAATAATTAAAAAGGCCGAGAAAAAGGGCTTTAAAAACCTTATGAAGGTTAAGAAGGTCAAGCCCGGCGACAGGCTCACCGGCGGCATGATCTACGCCACCTGTCCCGAAACCTCCATCATTGAGCACCGCTGTCTGGTGCGCCCCGATCTTTCGGGCGTGGTGGAGAGCGTTGTTCCTGACGGGAAATATAAGATAAACGATACAATTGTAACATTAAAGGATGACAGCGGAAAAACACACGAGCTGACGCTCTGCCAGAAATGGCCGATTCGTCACCCGCGCCCGATCAACGAGCGCCTTTACGCCAACATTCCGCTGATCACGGGTCAGCGCGTCATCGACGCTCTTTTCCCGATTGCCAAGGGCGGAACGGCTGCCATCCCCGGCGGCTTCGGCACGGGCAAGACCATGACCCAGCACCAGCTCGCCAAGTGGTGCGACGCGGATATTATTGTCTACGTCGGCTGCGGCGAACGCGGCAACGAAATGAGCCAGGTTCTCGAGGAATTCTCCTCGCTGATCGACCCGAAATCCAACCGCCCCATGACCGACAGAACATGCCTTATCGCCAACACATCCAATATGCCTGTGGCGGCGCGTGAGGCTTCCATCTATACCGGCATCACCCTCGCGGAATACTACCGCGACATGGGCTACCATGTGGCAATCATGGCGGATTCCACCTCCCGTTGGGCGGAAGCGCTGCGTGAAATCAGCGGCCGTCTGGAGGAAATGCCCGCCGAAGAAGGCTTCCCGGCCTACCTGCCTTCCCGCCTTTCGGAATTCTACGAGCGCGCGGGTCTGGTGGAATCGCTCTGCGGCAAGCAGGGTTCCGTCACCATCATCGGCGCTGTTTCTCCGCAGGGTTCCGACTTCTCCGAGCCTGTCACCCAGAACACCAAGCGCTTTACCCGCTGCTTCTGGGCGCTGGATAAATCCCTTGCCTACGCGAGACACTATCCGGCGATCAACTGGCTCGACAGCTACAGCGAATACGCCGGCGATCTGGAAAAATGGTACTGCGACAACGTCGGCGAGGATTTTATGAAGTGCCGCGAACGCTTTTCCGCTTTGCTCCAGGAGGAAGCCAGCCTGATGGAAATCGTCAAGCTGATCGGTTCCGACGTGCTTCCCGACGACCAGAAGCTCATCATCGAGATCACCAAGGCGATTCGTGTGGGATTCCTCCAGCAGAACGCCTTCCACAAGGACGATACCTATGTGCCGCTTTCCAAGCAGCTCAAAATGATGCGCTCGACGCTTCATCTGTATGATGTGGCAGCGTATGCCGTGGCGCAGGGTGTTCCGCTCTCCAAGATCACCGACAGCGGACTTTTTGACAAGATCATCCGCATTAAATACGACGTTCCCAACGACAAGGAAGAGCTGCTCGACGGCTATACCAAGGAAATCGACGATGTGATCAACACATTCACGGTTTCATAAAGCAGGAAGGGAAGTAATACAATGATTTTTGAATATATCGGAGTCAAGGAGATCAACGGTTCGCTGATCGTGCTCGACGACGTGGACTGCCCTTCCTACGAGGAAATCGTCGAGATACGCCTTGACAACGGCAGCGTGCGTCACGGCAGAATCGTCACTATTGAAGGCGGAAGAGCCGTGATCCAGGTCTTTGAAGGCACCAGAGGCATCTCGCTGAACAACACACGCACACGCCTGAAGGGCAGACCGATGGAGCTTGATCTTTCGCCGGAAATTCAGGGCAGAATATTCAGCGGCGTCGGCACGCCGATTGACGGACTGGGCAGAATCTACCCTGAAAAGCGCATGAATGTCAACGGCACGCCGATCAATCCCGTGTCGAGAGTGTACCCCCAGAACTACATCTGCACGGGCATTTCTTCCATCGACACCCTGATCACCCTGATCAGAGGACAGAAGCTGCCGATTTTCAGCGGCTCCGGCATGAAGCACAATGAGCTTGCCGCGCAGATTGTCCGTCAGGCGAAGATTGCCAACGACGAGGACGCGAAGTTCTGCATTGTCTTTGCCGCCATGGGCGTCAAGAATGACGTCGCGGATTACTTCCGCCGTTCGTTCGAGGAATCGGGCGTTCTCGGACGCGTCACCATGTTCCTCAACCTCGCCAACGACCCGATCATCGAGAGAATTCTCACGCCGAGATGCGCCCTTACCGCGGCGGAATATCTGGCGTTTGAACACGATATGCATGTACTGGTCATCATGACCGATATGACTTCCTATGCCGAAGCCTGCCGTGAATTCTCCTCCTCGAAGGGCGAAATTCCCGGCAGAAAGGGCTATCCGGGCTACCTGTATTCCGACCTTGCTTCGCTCTATGAGCGCGCCGGAATGATCAAGGGGCATAAAGGCTCGGTCACGCAGATTCCGATTCTCACCATGCCGAATGACGACATCACCCATCCGGTTCCTGATCTGACGGGGTATATCACCGAGGGACAGATTGTTCTCGACCGCGCGCTGGACGGTTCGGGCATTTATCCGCCCGTTTCCATCCTGCCTTCTTTGTCGCGTCTGATGAAGGACGGTATCGGCGAAGGTTTTACGAGAGCCGATCACGCCGCGCTGTCCAATCAGCTTTTTGCTTCCTACGCGAAGGTGCAGGACGCGCGTTCGCTGGCTTCGGTTATCGGTGAGGAAGAGCTTTCCGAGAGCGATAAGAAGCTGCTGGAATTCGGCAAGAAGTTTGAGAATATGTTTATCAGGCAGAGTGAGAACGAAGCGCGTTCGATGGAGCAGAGTCTGACGCTCGGCTGGGAGCTGTTGAGTGAGCTGCCGAGGGAAGAGCTTGACAGAGTGGATAATGAAACGCTGGAGAAGTTCTATCATCCTGTAAAGGAGTGAGGTCAATGGCTGTGAATGCAGTCCCCACCAAAGGCAATCTGATTGCAACGAAAAAATCCTTAGAGCTTGCCAGAGTGGGCTATGACCTGCTCGACCGCAAGCGCAACATACTGGTGCGCGAAATGATGACCATGATGGATCGCGCGGCGACCATCCAGAGCGAGATCGACACCAACTATTCTGAGGCGTATATCGCGCTGCAAAGGGCGAATATCGTATTCGGTTTGTGCGAACCGCTTGCGGAAGCGGTGCCGGTGGACGACGGACTCACCATCGACTACCGTTCTGTCATGGGCGTGGAGATTCCCACCGTGCGTCTGGAAGAACGTCCGCTGACGATTCCCTTCGGTATGTACACATCCAATTCCATGATTGACCGCGCCTACCTGAAATTTCAGGAGGTCAAGCGTCTGACAGCGGTGCTGGCGGAAGTGGAGAATTGTGTCTACCGACTCGCTGACGCCATCAAAAAGACCCAGAAACGCGCTAATGCCTTGAAGAATATCATGATACCCAGGTTTGAAACCACGGTGAAATACATCACCGACGCACTTGACGAAAAGGACAGAGAGGAATTCAGCCGCCTGAAAGTCATCAAGGCGCAGAAGAACGCAAAGCAGGAGTAATCTTTCACGAACATACCCAAAATCCGCAGACTTCCCTTAAAAAGGAGCCTGCGGATTTTTCATTCTCCGAGTAAAAACACCCTGTCGCACACTTCACTGATGAATTTCCTGTCGTGAGACACGCTGATGACCGTGCCGCCGTATTCCCTGAGTGCCTGTCGAATGACCGGCCCGGACAGCGGCGAGAAATTCCGCGTCGGCTCGTCGAGAAGCAGCACGTCGCAGCGGTCGAGATTCATGGCGATGAAGTAGAGTTTTGCCTTCTGTCCGCCCGACAGCGCGGAAATCGGGTGCTCTGTTTCGGCTGCGGTGTAGCGCATGCTGCCGAGATAGGTGCGTATGGCGGTCAATTCTTCCTTGTCGCCCGTGCGGGAAAGGAATTCCACCGGCGTGAGGGACAAGTCCATGCGCTCGGCGTAATCCTGCGGCATATAGGCGGCTTTGATGTCCGTGCGTGACAGCAGCCGTTCCGCGATCAGCCGTAGAAGGGTGGTCTTGCCCGCACCGTTTCGCCCGACAATGCACACCTTCTCTCCGCCGCCGATGTGAAGGTCTATGTTTTTGGCGAGTTCGCCGCCTTCATTCGCAAGCGTATCGAGATGCAGGTCGAGAACCGTCTTTCCCCGGCTGGAAGTAATTTCGGGTGAGAACCGGACGAAGATTTCGTCCTCCGTTTCGGGAAGCTGCGTCATTTCGCTGTGTTCGCGCTCAAAGCGGCGTTCCATCGACTTGACGGCGGCCATTTTCTTTTTGAGCAGCCGTCCGCCGTGGGGATCCTGTCGGCTGATGACATTCTGCTCATGCTCCACGCGCGACTGAATACGGCGGAATTTTTCCTGCTGCTTTTCGTATTCTTCCTTTTCCTTCCGTGCGACCTGCGTCTGGTGGGCGCGTGAAGCCTCCCGGCGTTCAATGTATTCCCGATAGCCGCAGCGCGTGACGGTGCAGAGAGGAATGGTCTTGCGGCGCACCTGTTCCAGATGAATTATCACGTTTGCCGTGTTTTCCAGCAGCGTTTCGTCGTGGGAAATATACAGCACCGGCGCGTCGGATTCCCTGATAAAGCGCTCCAGCCATTCCAGCGTTGGAATGTCGAGGTCGTTGGAAGGTTCGTCGAGCAGCAGAACGTCCGGCTGCTGCACCGCCAGCGCGAGAAGCCGCAGCTTGACGTTTTCGCCGCCGGAAAGTGTGCCGAGCGTCTGGGATGAATAATAGACATCGCCG
Organism: uncultured Ruminococcus sp.; assembly: GCA_902799245.1. Taxonomy (GTDB): domain Bacteria; phylum Bacillota; class Clostridia; order Oscillospirales; family Acutalibacteraceae; genus RUG762. Next base: position 11,391 of record CADBZY010000035.1, on the reverse strand, counting down.
GTCAGTCCCAATTTCTGCGCCGTCCGGCTGAGTTCTCCCGGCGTGCGGTTGTAGAATTCCGGCACCGCGCAGAAGAATTCGTACACCGTCCATCCGGCCTTTTCCTTTGGCAGTTCCTGTTCCAGATAGCCGATGCTGCCGGGTCGGATGATCTCTCCCGTTACCTCGCAGTAGCTTTCGATCAGTGAAGGTTCATATATCAGTTTCAGCAGCGTGGATTTGCCGTTGCCTTCCTCGCCGATGATCGCCGCCCGGTCATGCTCCCGCAGTGTGAACGACAGATCGCGTATCAGACAGCGCAGGTCGCGCCGGTGATGGATGGTCAGTTGCCTGATTTGCAGCGTATGCATCACCGCCCTTTTTATTTTTTATTATGGCATTTGCGTTGTCCGATTGTCAATGCTTTGGGGGAATTCTTTATCTTTTCATTAACATACCTTGTAAAACGATTGATTTTAAATTTGACATATGGTAAAATAACTCTGATAACAAATATATGACCGTAACCAATTTATCCCCAAGACTGATCAATTTTTAGAAAATCGTATGTGGAGTTGTTGAGAAATGCAAGATTCAAAATTCGTCAGAATTCTTACGAAGGTGCTGCTGGTGGTGGTGACAGCCGAAGTTCTTGTTATGGCGGTGTGGTTTGTCTCCCATAAGGGCAGACGCCTGCTTGCGCCCAAGTCTGTCGTGTCTGTCTCAGATGCAGTCAGCACATCCGATGAAACAGCCGCGCCTGTGCCTCTCTCTCTGAATCAAACGTCCGCCGAAACAGGCAAGGGGCTGACCTTTCAGCTTGTCGCCGAAGGCGGAGACGGCATCGTCTTCCGTTCGTCGGATGAAAATATAGCGTCCGTGGATGAGAACGGTCTGGTGAAGGGCACCGGCGTGGGACAATGTACGGTGACAGCGGAAAACAAAGACGGAAGCCGTGCCGACTGTGCCGTGACGGTCAAAAAGACCTGTTACCTCACCATAGACGACGGCCCGACAGGCAGCACGGAGGACATTCTTGCGGTGCTGAAGGAATATGACGTGAAGGCGACTTTCTTTGTGGTGAATTCCACTAACCTGCACCTTACCAAAGACATGCAGGAACAGGGGCATGTGGTGGGACTTCATTCCAACAGCCATAAATTCAAAGAGTGTTACGCTACCTATTATTCCTATCTTCGCGGCATCGAAATCCTTTCGGACAAGGTGGAAGGGATTATCGGAAAGAAATGCGACCTGCTGCGTTTTCCGGGAGGCACCGACAACACGCGCTGCGATCCCCTCTGGATGCGCCGGAATCTCAGTGGAGCGGAGGATCTCGGATACAGGGTCTTTGACTGGACCGCTTCGGCGGGCGATACCTCTAAGCAGGCGAGCGCCGCGTTTTCGCTGAAGAATGTCAAAAAGAGCTGCACGGATGATGAGGAAATACTTCTGATGCACGACAGAAGCCTCAATGTGCCGGCGCTGAAAAAAATTATTCCCTACCTCAGAGAGCAGGGCTATCTATTTGCCACACTTGACCAATATCCTGAGAAATCATATCACACCGTGCCGGTATACAGCCATGATCACCCTGATCTACCCGCGAAATCGGTCTGCGTCACACATGAAAACTTTTCCATTTACGCGGGAAAAGAGATTCTGCTGATGGCCAGAATGGATCCCATTGAATCCACGGATTATGTCAGATGGGAAAGCGCCGATCCAACCATTGCCACCGTCAGCATCAGCGGTAACGTAACGGCGCTGAAACAGGGAAAGGTGGATATTTATGCCATCACTTCCAGCGGTCAGCGCGGCGTCTGTCATATGACGGTACTGTGAATTCGGGCGTTATTTTTGGATGACGTCGTTTAGAAAAAAACTGAATAATCGGAGAGGCGAAGCCGACGCATACCGGCTTCGCCTTTTTCTTTTTGTGATGGAAATCAGAACCCCGAGAACATCTACAGCGCCTCGGCTGTGCCGGGAGATGACGAAGCCGGTGTCCTTCCCGAGAGCGATCCCCGCAAGTACGAAAAGCTTCACACCGTCGGAACCTCGCCGAATTATTACAACGGCATGGAGATGAGCGCCGGATTCGTTCAGACGCCCAGCGGCAAGGATTCGTGGGGACATGATATTGTCTTTGAATTCAAGGGCGACGACGACTTCTGGCTGTATGTTGACAAAGAGCTTGTCATCGACCTCGGCGGAATTCATTCCGCCCTCTCGGGCAGCGTGAACTTCGCGACCGGCGATGTGGAATACGACGGCCGCAAAACCAACCTGCGCGCCCTGTACAAGTCGAATTACAGAAAGCGCAATCCCGACGCGAGCGCCGAAGAGGTGAACGCCTATCTCGCCGGGTATTTCAACGACGGCGAAGCAATCTTCAAGGATTATTCCGCCCAACAGCACCCGATCGTACAGGTCGGTCTACTTCCTCAATCCCGGCAAGAGCGCCGAAATTCACTTTCCCGCCAATACCATCGAGTATAAGGTGATAGAATGCGGCGTCAACACCGAGGTGTACGACAGGGTTTCTGTCAACGGAGCGCAGGTCACAGGCGAATCGATAGGCAATACCACATATTGATCAGCAGCCTTCCGACGCGACCGAAGAAGGCTGCTTTTTTTGCGTGCTGTTTGCCGTGCCGCCGTTTTCCTCCGGCAGGCTCTAAAATTAGCCGGTCAAAATCTTTCAAACAAATTGACATATATTTATATTGTGCTATAATATTACCAACGACGGAAAGTCGAAAATAAACAAAAGGGGTTATCCAGTATGAAAGAATTTATGTCCTACCTCATTATCATTGCGATTATGGCTCTTATCGGTTTTATTTGCTATATGATCGTCAAACGCTCCAACGGCAGCACAGACCCGATCTTTAATTTCCCGAAGCCGTCGGTTCCCGGCGGAGACCCTGTTGCCGCTCCGGCCGCTCCTCACATTCCCGTAGAAGAGGTTGACGATGAGGCCGGCGAGGAAACAGGCATATTTACGGAATGGGCCGTCGTGCAGCTGGATCGTGCCACCGGTGTGCCGATCAAGAAAAAGAATATCAAGGTATCGGAAAAAGCCGTATTTACCATCGGCCGAAACAAGAGCTGCGACTTTGTCCTGGAAGGCGCGACCCCGGAGGATTACGCAAGCCGGAAGCATCTCGGAGTGAGAAGGGACGAAAAGGGATACTTTGCCAAGCCGTTCCCGCGTCCGGACAAGTCCAAAGCTCTGACTTATATCGAAGGTCAGCTGATCGTGGGCAGCTTTGATCTGGTTGACAGACAGGTCATTCTGCTGGGTAAAATTCCGATCGCTTTCGTGCGCAATGAGGATCTCAGAAAGGATCTCAAATTCAATCCCGGCACCGACAAGCGCGATCAGGAATCGTTTGAACGCGATTATGAGAACACCATGGCCTTTTCCAGAAACAGCGGCGCGCAGAACAACGGCAGCAACGGATTTACAAGATAACCTGATTTTTGAGAGAAACGCTGAATAAGCCGGTTCCCTTCCGTACAACGTGCGGAAGGGACGGCGGTACCATTGTTCAGCGTTTTTTGAATAATAAAATGCCCTGCGGGGTGTGGGAGAATGAAGATGAATAATAAGATTCGTGACATAGCATGGATACTGGGACTGAATGTCGCCTTTCTCGTGCTGCTGGTGCTGTTTGCCGCCAACAGGGAACTCGGCGATCCCATGATGAGCATTGTCATACCTATGCTGATCGTGACTTCGGGCGCGTTAATCTACACGCTATATTTTGACGGAGACCTTGTGATCGCCATGTCCGCTGTGCTGCTGCTGGAAACAGGTCAGATGACGCAGGTGCTTATCAATGAGGGCGTTTCTTCTATGCCCAAGATACTGCTCTTTGTTTCACCGATTTTCGGCGCGGTGTGTGTGGCGTTGATCGCCTATCTGGGCAAAAGCTCTTTCGACGACGATAAAAAGGCGATAAAGACACTCTGCATGATTGCCGGCGGTGTGGTGCTGATTTCTCTGGCGCTGATGACGGTGGGCAGGAATATCAACGGCACCAGGGCGTGGCTGGTCATAGGCCCGCTTTCGCTCCAGCTCACGGAGCTTTTCAAGCCGCTGTATGTGCTCTTCCACGCGGTGCTGTGGCAGTCCTCCCTGGCGCATAAAAAGTGCTTTCTCTTTTCCTGCGGGATGACGTTTGCTTCCGCCGGACTCCTTCTGGTCATCAACGAGCTGGGAACGCTTATGGTGATCCTGCTGATGTGGATCATCCTGACCTTCATCTATTCCGAAAAGCTGATGGATACGGCCATTGTGGCGGGCGGAACGTTGCTCACGGTATTCGGCGGCTACGGCGTACTCGCGCTGGTGTATTCCAGGGTGAACAGCAAGATACTCCTCGGGGAGAAACCGTCGGGAATCTCCAAGAAGTTATACCAGATATTCTTCAAGCTGCATGAGAGAGTCCTGATCTTTACCGACCTGGATAAATATATGGATACCTACAAGGACGAGGCGAGCCGGCAGCCCATCAAGGCGCGGGAAATGATCATGAAGGGCGGTCTGTTCGGCACCACACGCCGCACGACCATTCCGATCGAGGAATCCGACTACGCCTATGTCGGACTGATTCTTCGCTGCGGCATCGTCTTTGCCATCGTCGTACTGGTGCTGTTCTTTGTGATATTCTGCCGTTCGCTGCTCAAATCGGTGCGCATGGAAAACAGATTTGAGTCGGTGATGGTCTCCGGCGCGGCGCTGGGACTGATTCTCCCGACCTTCATCAACGTGATGGGAACCACCAATTTCAGTTTCATGACGGGAATCGCCGTTCCGTTTATCTCTCACGGAGGCACCAATATGCTGCTCTCCGTCTTCAATGTGATGCTGCTGATCTGGGGAACAGCCCGTTTGCGGCCGGATCTTCCTCTGCCGGCCCTTGCCAGGGAGACTTCCGGACAGAGCGGGAATCATCAGGAACAGACTCCTGAGCAGGAGGAAATCCCCTTTACCAGATAGGAGAAAGAAAAATGCTGAAAACTGTTTTTTCAAAACCCGTCAACAGGGCCAACGCGGTCGTCTGCGGATTTGTGGCGCTCACGGTGATCTTTTCGTGTTATCTTCTGTACTACGGCGCGGTGTTTTACGGCGTGAATGAAAAGGGAGATTCCCTCAAGGAGAGCATCGCCAAAAAAGAGATCAGAGCCGTGACCGTCGAGGGAAGCATCACCGATGCCAACGGCGATGTGATCACCTTTGCGGAGGAAGCTGGCAAAAGCGCCAAGTGCATGAATAAAGCCTACAGTCAGTTGGTGGGCTTCAACAATGCCGTTTACGGCAAGTACGGTCTCAGGGCCAAGTATGAGGATGTGCTGATGACAGGCGACAAGACGCATCACGGCGCCACCATCCGTCTCACCACCGTCAACCGCATACAAAACGTCGCCTATGAGGAGATTCGAGGTACCGAAGGCTGCGTGGTGGTGCTGGAAAACGCCACCGGCAGAATACTGGCGCTGGCCACGTCCTATCCCGGTGTGGAAATGGACGTCAACAATCTTTCCTCCAACTGGGCGGAGATGAATTCGCCCGACAACGACGGATTCCTCATCCAGAACTGGCGCAAGGCGCTTGCACCCGGCAGCACCATGAAGCCGGTCACGGCGACCCTCATTTACGACGAGGGTCTTGCAGACGTCGTTTATAATGACACCGGCACCGAGAAGATCGGCAGCCATGCCTTCCGCAACGCCGGTTTCGGCGTCAACGGCAAAATCAAGCTCGAAAGAGCCATTGTCAAATCGTGCAACACCTATTTCGCGCACATGAGCAACGAGATAGGCGCCTTCAAGCTCCAGCAGAGAGCCGAGAGCTTCTGCATAGGCAGCGACCTCGAACTGGATTTCTGCACCATTCACTCCGAGCATAATCTTATGAATTCGAGCACGGAGGAAGCGGCGGCCGCCGGTTTCGGACAGGGCCGACTTCTTCTGACGCCTGTCAATATCGCCATGATCGGCGAAGCCATCGCCAACGGCGGCGAGCTGAAAAAGCCGTATCTGATAGACAGCATTTCCACATCGGAAAAGACATTCTACAAAGGAAAGACCGAGAGCCTCGGCACTGCCTGTTCAAAGGAATCCGCGGCGTATGTTTCCAACGCCATGAAGAAGGCGGCGGACAGCTACGGCGTGGACAAAAAGCTCGGCATACACGCCAAGACCGGTACGGCGCAGGTGGACGGAGCCTACCGCGCGTCGTTTGTATCCTTCAACGACCGATACACCGTCTGCATCGTGGAAAACAACACAGGCAAAGCCGGCAAAAATCTCGCGGGTTCTGCCGTGCGGATTTATAAGGAACTCAGCAAGCTGTCCTGATCCGAGGGAGGTTTCGGCTGCAATACTACATTAATGGGGGTATGAGCCATGAACACGACCGTGATTATGAAGGGTGAAATATCCAGGGCGGCAAAGGAAGAAGGAAGCAGCGCATTTTTGAATCTTTACGAGGAAAACATTGACCGGTTTAATAAGAAACTGACCCAGCAGTGGCAGAGCTATTACGCAGGGCTGTCGCAGGGGTGTACGCCCCGTGCGACAGCCGACCGCTGTCAATGCGCCCTCAATACGGTGAAAAAGTGGAACACATCCATTCCGTATCACCGGGAGCATTATGTGATGATCGGATGCTGCTTCGGTCTGAAGCCTGAAGAAGTGTCCAAGCTGATGACACGCTACGGAGGTTTTTCCGGGCTGCGGTCGGACAGCCTGGAAGATATAATGTATATCCGTCTTCTCAAGATCATGCAGCAAAGCATCGCGGAAAGCGGAGCGGATGTGTTTGAAGTGCCCTCTTCCTATAGCGAGAGGGCCGATCTGTATTATGCCGAAGTCAGCCGCATACAGTCCAAAGGCCTGTGGGCGTCAGGCCGTCAGGAAATGGCGGCCGGTTCGCTGCTGAAAGAAAGGTTCAGCGACCAGGAATTCTACAGGATGATTGAGAAGAGCCGCAGAACGCTCACCGGCAGCTATCACGCTCTTTCTGCGGCGCTTGTGCAGTACAGAAAGAATATCGGTTATCGTTCCAACCGGGACTTTTCGGTTATGTACACGCATTGCTGAGCGAGGAAGCGCTGGCGTCGTTCCTGAAAGGAATGGATGTTGATCTGGAAAAGGCGATGTGTATCTGAAACTTTTATATGATGAAAAAAAGGAGAAGAAATGTCATGATAACAATCCAACGCAATCTTCGCCGGGACGGATATTATTCCGAGTGGATGCGCACCAAAAACGGTGAATTGGCGGCTGTCAGCGTGATGGCGCGAGAAACCCGGGACAAACCGCTGTATGCTTATGCCTATGCGCATTCTGTGCTGACATTTTTCAGGCTGTATGACACGGACAACGCGGCCAAGATGAGCAAGAAACAGTTTACCGAAACGATTTTAGAGCATGTCAAATACGCTTATCAAAAGCTTCACATAACGCTGGGAACACAGGAAAATCATCCGCTGCCGTTTATCGGAGGCTGCTTTACCGTCAAGGGAGGAGGCGTGGTCTGCTTTGTGATCGGTGACGGAGCGGTCAAGGTGTACAGGGGCAAAAAGACTGAGCTGCTGGCACATTCCTGCATGTCACACGGCGGCATGAAAAATCTCCTGATTTCGGACAAAAAATTACCGCTGCAATCCGTCAGGCTGGCGGCCTTTGAAGCCTTTGACGGCGCGTCGCTTTATCCGCTGAGAGAAAACGCGAAAAATAAAAAAGCGGATGCCGGTCTTTCCCTGGTCAAAGGCGCGTCTGCCCGCGACGAGGAAAAGGGGCTGGAGGTGTTCCGGGCGGTTGTTACCGGCAGACGCCACGCCTCCAAGGGACAGTACTGTCAGGATTTCGCCGATGTCCGCGTGACGAAGGATTTTGCCGCGGCCGCTCTGAGCGACGGCGCTGGCGGAGGCAATTGCAGCGAGTACGGCGCCGTTATGAATGTGGATACCTTTCTTTCGTGCTGCGAGGACAACATTCCTTACGGTCAGTTCAAGGAGCTGCTGCTTGACAGCATCGAGCAGGCGCATGAGAAGCTGATCAAAGACAAGCCGGAAGACGCTATTCAGGCATATGCGACCATGATGGGCGTGTATCTCAGAGACGGAAAGCTGTTTTGCGTGCATATCGGCGACGGAATGATCTACGGCAGAAAACGGGACGGCAGCGTGGAATGTATCTCCGACGCGGAAAACTTTTATGTTTCCAACCGCACCTTTTTCACCATCGAATCCGACGCCGACGAGCATTTATACACCAAAATTCTCGATGCCGGCGATTATGACAGGCTGCTGATGATGACCGACGGCGTTTACAACGGCTATCCCGTTTCCGAAGGAAAGGACGAGCGTGCCGGATTCATCGCCGGGATATTCAGAGAGTCCGACCGGGAGGATTTTGATGAAACAGCGCTGGCCCGTCTGATTGATACCGAACAGGTGCTGCGTTACGGCGACGATCATTCCGCGGTATTGTTACGATTGCAATAGAAGGAAGACAGGTTATGGAATTCTTTGATTTATTTCTGGCGGCGGCGATTCTGGCAGCCGTCGCAATGATAGGCTTCACCGTCTGGACGGTGATGAAGAACCGCGTGAAAACACCTCCTGCCACATCCGCGGCCGCGTCCGTTCCAAACGCCGCCAACGCGGGAAGGGTGGATTGGAGAGTGTACGCCATTGACAGGGATGGCAACTGCTTTACCGGATCCGACATTGTTCTGAACCGGGAGGAGGACGAGTTTGTCATCGGCAGGGGAGAAAGCTGCCAGCTTAAGCTGATGCGTCCCCAGATCGGCAGAAGACACGCTATGGTGACGCGCAAGGGGATCGTTTACACCTATCATGATCTGGGATCCAATGCGGGCAGCATCTGCCATGGAGAAAAAATTGAATCAAAACGACTGGAGCATTTGATGGTGGTCATGGTTTACGACGTCGCGCTGGTATTTGCCAATTGCGAGGTGCAGCAGGACCTGGTCATACGCGCCGTTAATCATTCGCGCGGCTGCAATTATTAAGAAAACGATCGACAGTCCCGGTTTTAGGGGGTGTCGATTGATTGCGTTATTCAATCACGGTACAGATGGGAAGTGAGTTAAGTGGCTAAGCTGGGCAAACTGGATGAAAACAGCCTGCAGCAGGTGATAAAGGAATTCAACCGCTGCAAAAAGGGCACGGCGTATCGGTATTTCAGGATCACCGATTATATAGACAGCGGCAGATTTGCGAGAGTATACGCCGTTGAGCGATCTTGGGGAGGCAGGCTCGGAGAGAGGCTCACCGAAACATTCGGCGGAAGGAGCGCGGGACCCCAATACGCCCTGCGAATTGCAGAAAATGACAGGTCGGAAAAGGACGCGCAGAAGAATCTGAGGGAGCTCAGCGCCGTGAATCAGCTTATGCGCGACGGACAGAAGCATATTGTTCCTTACCTGATGCATTTTGCCGTTGAAACGGAATTCGGCATCAAATACTGTTGTACCCTGATGCCATACCTCAGCACCCTGTCACGGTACAACAACGCCGCAGACGACGTGGAGCTTGCCGTCAGGTGCGGAAACGACCTGCTTCCGCTTCTCCAGATCTGTATGCAGAGACATATTCTTCACCGGGACATCAAGCCGCAGAATATTTTCTTTGACAGGGATTTCCGAAACGAAAGCGGGCTGATTCTCGGCGATTTTGGCGAGGCGAGGTGGGACAGCGACGGCACGGTTTCCGGTATCGGCACACCGGCTACCGTTTCCCCTGAGATCGCCTGCTTCGATGACGACATCAAGAACGAGCACAGCCTGTGTGATATGTACTCTCTGGGCATTGTGATGTATTATTACCTGAACAACAGGACATATCCCTTCGGCAACAACGAAGAAGCCCATCGCAGACGGCTCAGCACCAAAGATACACTTCCGCCGCCCCAATACGGCTCCGTGCGGCTGAAACGGCTCGTTCTCAGAGCGACCCAGTATTATCCGTCCAAACGGTTTGCCTCGCCGGCGGAAATGCTCAGCGAGCTGAAAAAATGCGAAGAATACGCCGCGTTTATCGCGCCGGCGCGTCCCGATCATTCATCGGAGGAAACATGGAGAATTGACAGGCCGACGATGGCGCAGACCGTTCGGTCGAAGATGCAGAATGTACAGCGGACGGCGGGTCATCAACCGCAGCCTCCCCGGAGGCAGGACGGACAGACTTCGGCGCGGAGCGCTTCCGGACGGCTGACCGTACAGGTCGGCAGCAGGCTGACATTCGGCAGCTATCCGCAGACCGCGGCCGGAGAATCCCAGCCGATTGTCTGGCGGGTGCTGGATGTCAGGGACGGCAGGGCGCTGATCATTACGGAAAATCTGATTGATTACAAGCGGTTCAATGAAAAGCTCACGGAAGTGACGTGGGAGGAATGTTCCCTTCGCCAATGGCTGAACGGTGAATTCATGACAAAGGCTTTCGGCAGTACGCGGCTTGCCAGGGTGGTGCCTGTCACCAATCGGAACGGAAGCGTGCCGCCAACGGGCTACGCGCCTTTCAATCCCACGCGGGATCAGGTGTTTGCGCTGAGCGCGGAGGAGGCGGAGCGGTATTTCGGCTCCAAAGAGGATATGGCAGCCCATACCACCGATTACGCGCACAGGAAGAAATTTGATTATGACGACCGCTCGGACGACTGGTGGCTTCGTTCCTCCTGCGCAGACAAAAGGCACGCTGTTTGTGTGGACCATTCCGGCGGCGTCAAGAAATCGGGCTGCGACGTCAATTATTATAACGTCGGCGTCCGTCCAGTGCTGTGGCTCAAACTGTGAATTATTGATGTACACTGTGCAAAAAAAAGGACCGCTTAACGACAGAAGTCTGACATTGGTGAGAAAAGAGTTTGACAGGCTGAAAGGCAGCAACGGCTACAGTGAGTATGTGATAGGCGAATACATAGACAGCGGCGGCTACGCGAGAGTGTATGCCGTGAATTCGCTGCGCGGCAACGGTGAAAAATACGCGCTGCGCATATCCGATGTCAGTTCCGACGAAAACAACGGCAAAAACGAGCGCGAGACGGAAGCCGTGAAAAGGCTGATGGCGCGCGGTCAGAAGCATATCGTCTATTTTCTGATGAACTTCACCGTGGAAACGACCTACGGCGAGGAGCGTCACACGCTTTACTGCACGCTGATGCCCTTTCTCTGTTCTCTGTTGAAATATGAAAACAAAGCGGACGATATTGAGATCGCCGTGCGTCTGGGGAACGACCTGCTTCCGCTGCTGCAAACCTGCATGGAGAAGCAGATCATCCACCGGGACATAAAATCCGGTAATATCCTTTACGACGGGGATTTCCGGAATGAAGCGGGTTTTGTGTTAGGCGATTTCGGCGAGGCGAGAA
>CADBZY010000034.1 GCA_902799245.1 uncultured Ruminococcus sp. | reverse complement strand
TCAATTATACCACATTTCGAGGTACTATGCTATTTTTTTATTCCGTTTTTGCCCTACTTTAGGGGCTTCATGGCTCTTTTGCGTGTGGGAAGTTTGAGTTCTAATATCCCTGCTGTTGCTTGCGTTTACGCAAGGGTACGTTTCTTCTTCTGTATTAACTTCTCCTATCAAACCGTTGAACAAGGCTTTGTTCCTTGCATACGCAAAAACGTACTCTTTGATATTTGTAATATCGTTAGCTAAATAGGAGCCTTTTTTCTTTTTTTCCCAAGTCAATAGTGCGACAAAATTTTCTTCTCCGAATACATCATTGCACAGAAGCGAAAGGTTGCTCTGTTCGTTGTCATCAATCGAAATAAATATTACCCCGTCATCTGTAAGCAAATCACGAGCCAGCAACAGTCTCGGGTACATAAACATCAGCCATGCGGAATGAGACGCGCTCCCGCGCTTTGTCAGATCAAGAATCCGCTTTGCCTGTTCCTCACTGATACTGAGTTTATCGGCAAGTTCTTCCGGTGTGAAATGAAAACTGTCATTATATACAAATCCGTCGGAACCGGTGTTGTACGGAGGATCGATATAGATGCACTTTACCTTTTTGGAATATGACTTAAGCAAATGCTTCAATCCGTCCAGATTATCTCCGCTGATGTAAATATTCTGGCTGTTAACGTTTTCCGGCTTGCTGTTATGCTCTTCATCCGGTACAATGACGGTGGTCGTATCCAGCGACGCCAGCAGACGGGCATAGTTTTTGCCGAGGAACCGCAGTTCGTAGCCTTCGTTTGTCACCGCAACCTTATCGGTCAGGTATTCTTTGAACCGTTCAATATCAAAACTCCCGTCGGCGGCAAAGCAAGCGGGAAAATGCTCACGCAGCACCGACAGTTCCTTTGCGTTCGGCGTAATACTCTCGTTTGCTGCACTAATATCCTTTATCATCTAAAGACCTCCGCGTTTCAGTTATTAGGTAAGCTGTAATAAATTTTCAGGGAAAATAATTCTCACACTTACTTTTCAGTTTGCTCACTCATTGTACTACCGAAAGTGATTTCTGTCAAGAAAGTGTGAGAATATTTCATATATTATATTTCTGCATCGAGAAAAAAACTAATCCCTACCGACTGAGAAAAATATGCAAAAAATCTTTGAAGATGGGTTCCCATGCCGATTCGTTGTGAATGGCGTCGGGAGCGATGACTTCCTTGACCTTGTTTTTCGGAAGGGTGGATTTAATCAAGTCAAATACAGGCTTCGCGGTGTCGCACATCTGCTTTTCCTTCGGTTCTCCCTCGCCGCAGTAGAGATAAATGAACGGCGTCTTTTTGTTCAGCTTATCCGCAGTCCATTTCTTAATGTCCTCCTCGGAATAGAACAGGAAGGCAGGGGAGAGCGCGCCGACAGCACAGAACAGCTCGGGATGACTCAGCGCGGTATAAAATACCTCGAGTCCGCCCGATGAACTGCCGATTATCGCGGTGTTTTCCTTTCCCTTTTTGACCTGGAATTTTTCTTCCACCGCCGGCATGACGGTCTTTAAGACAAATTCGTCGAATTTCTCGCCCTCGGGAGAAAAGCCCTTCATCATGTCCTCCATCATCTTCTGCATCATTTCCGGAGTCATACCTTGCGGCGGCATGGGAGGCATACCCTCGGGCATGGTCGGCATACCTTGCGGCGGCATGGGGGGCATAGGCGGCATAGGCGGCATACCTTCCGGTATGGGAGGCGGGACAAATTTACCTATGGAAGCGGGCGTCAGTTCGGCTGTGCGGAACATGGGATTCGGGTCGCTGTGAATGCCAACGATGATGGCCGATTTCCCGCTGGCGGCCTTCTCGGCGGCAACCACCTCACGTGTGTGCCAGCATCCGAGCGGGTTGCTTTCCTCGTCAAATACGGATTGTCCGTCTGTCATATAGATGACCGGGAGCTTTTCGCCCTTTTTGTGTTCCGGCACAAAGATCCTCACCTTTTTGTTGCCTCTGTCAAAGTACGGCAATTCGAGACTTACCAGTTCTGCTGGAACGGTTTTCTTCTTAAAGAACATTATGTATTACCTCCTGCAATGAATTTATGATAGTTTATGCAAAGCTATTGTATCTGTTATTATACAACAAAATTTGAGTGGAGTCAATCAAAAAATATATTCAAAATAAATACTGCCGAAGGCGGTTTGTACATGACACGGCGCTTGACAAATGCGCTGTTTTAGGATAAAATAAATATAATTGGGGGTTTTTTGTATGAAGCATAAGGAAATAACTCACCGCTCAGTGGAAAAATTCATATTCTGGGTTTTTCTCTTTTTCTTCCCTCTCGCAGCGCTTTTCTGCTTTCTCTGCAACATGCCTGATTATCTGTGGCAGATGATGCTTGTCTTGCCCGCTGTGGTGGGAATTTTTACATTTGTGCCCTTTCTGAACGGCGCGCCGCAGGCATACATGGCGACCGCCTGCATGATAGCGGCAGGAACCGCCTACATCTGGGAGAACAATACGATCTCTGCCAGTCACGGGCTCTTTTTGGTGATCATGTGCTTTGCCGCGCTCTATCGAAGGATAGGTCTGACCGTGCTGCAAATCATCTATGTCACTGTGCTTTACGCGTGGCTCTATGTCATGTACCCCGAACGATTCTTCGCCCATCTGGAGATGCCGCTGAGCGCCGTCGCAAGACTGCTGCTCTTTTATCTCGGAAGTACGGCGGTCATTGCCATGATCACCTGGTTCCGCAACGCTGTGAAGATAATGGAGTCCCGCGCGCAGAGCATAACCGAGCTTTACCGCATGGTAGAGCAGGAAAAAATCAATGCCGAAGCCGGCAGCCGTGAAAAGGCGGACTTCCTTGCCAACATGAGTCACGAAATGCGCACGCCTATGATCGCTGTCTGCGGGATGAGCGAACTTCTGCTGCAAAACGATCTCACTCCGCTGGAGGAGGAATATGTCGCTACGATTCAGAATTCCGCCAACAATCTGCTGAGCATGGTCAATGATATACTTGACTTCTCCAAGATCGAGGCCAACATGATGAGTCTCGATGAAGCGCCTTACAGTGTTGAGGATCTTGTGTCCGAAGTGACAAGCATCATCAATGTGAGAATAGGCGAAAAGAATATAGCGTTCATTGTCGATATAGCGCCCGAGATTCCGGCAGAATTGACAGGCGACGAAGCGAGGCTTCGCCAGATACTCATCAATCTGCTTAATAACGCCGTTAAATTCACCGAAAGCGGCATGATCCGGCTGCGTATGACATGCAGCGTGGACGATGAAGCCCGTTTCTGGCTGAGGATCGATGTCACCGACACGGGAATAGGTATTTCCCGCGAGGATCAGAAAAAGCTGTTTACACAGTTCACGCAGGTGGATACCGATCACATACGCCGCATGGAGGGCACAGGTCTGGGACTTGTCATTTCCCAGCGCCTTGCCAACAAGATGAACGGCTCCATCAACGTGGAAAGCGAACCGGGCAAAGGCTCCACCTTCTCGGTCGTGGTGGAGCAGAAGGTAAAAAGGCGCCGCGAATTGGGCTTTGTGCCGGATTCCGACGGTTATCTTGCCTATATCTGTGAGCCGGATCCGTATTACGCCGATAATCTCAGGGGCATTTTAAAGGGAATGGGCGTGGCGGTCATATCCGTAAGTGACGTTGCGGTGTGGGATTACTACAATGCCGACCGGTTTGGCGCAATGCTCTTTTTTGATTACGGTTCCTGCATTGCGGGCGTCAATTCCTTTGCGCAGAAGATAAAGCGTATGCGCCTTGTGGCACTCGTGGACAGAAACACCTTTGTTGACGCGGGTGTGAAGGAGAATATTCTCATCATGCACAAGCCGGTTCTGACCGGACAGGTGGCTTCACTTGTCCGCGGAGACGACGCAGAGAGCTTCCGCCGTATCAAAAAGAATGAGAATCACCTGTTCATTCCCGACGCAAGAATACTTGTAGTGGACGACAATTATGTCAATCTCCGTGTGACAGCGGGTCTGCTGAATGTTTACAAGCCGCATGTGGATATGGTTGGCGGAGGCCGCGAGGCATATGAGCTGCTGCTGCGGGATCCGCATTACGATATGATTTTCATGGATCACATGATGCCCGACTGGGACGGAATAGAGACTGTGGAACACATCCGCGCCGTGGATGGTGATTATTATAAGAACGTCCCGATCATAGCGCTTTCGGCAAACGTCGGAGAAGCAGCGCGGGAACTGTTCCTGTCGCATGGGATGAACGATTTTGTAGAGAAGCCCATGAGCACTGAAACGCTGGCAGGCGTCATCAGAAAATTCATTCCCGCCGAAAAGCAGCAGAGCGAATACACCGAGAAGGTTGACCCGATGATGAAGGTGAGCCGCTCTCGCAGCGAGTATATTACCGAAAACACGGGCAAGGATGCCCGCGGCATAAAGATCCCGGGACTCGACGTGCCGCAGGGAATATTCAACATGGGTGGCAGTCTGGACGCGTACCATCACATTCTGAATGTATTTCTTGTCGAAGGAATGGCGCAGTCGGATCTCCTGCGCCAATACGCCGAATCAGGGAGCGTCAATTCCTACCGTATTGAGGCCCATTCTCTCAAGAGTGTCGCCGCGAGCATCGGAGCGAAAGAATTGTCCATGCAGGCCAAGGAGCATGAGGACGCTGCTAAGCAGGGCGACGAGAGCTTTGTGTCGGATCATTATAAAGAACTTGTTGACAATTATGACCTCCTGCTGGGTCATGTAAAAGAATATCTGAAAGCAGGCGGCTTGCTGGAAAAAGAAGGCACCGTTGAACCGAAAAGCGAAGATATGCAGCCCATTTCGTCGCAGAAGAAGCACGCCGACGTTGCGAAAGTCCGGCAGCTCATTGAACTGTTTGACAGTGACGCGGCAATGGAGATGTTGAATGAACTGCTTCACTGCAAGCTCGATCAATCAGACAGAACCGCGCTCACCAAAGCGACGGAGCTGCTGGAAAATTACGATTTTGACGGAGCCATTCAGGCGTTAAGCGGAATATAAATTCTGTACAATTGTTTATTTCCAAATTGTATAACCGATTTAACAATATCTTAACAATGCCCGTGTATAATAAATCCAGTCGAGAGATTGTTATTTATGGAGGAGAAAAGCCAAGATGAAAAAAATTCTCGTTATTGATGACAACAAGACTACACTCGCCATGGCCAAGCAGGCGATCGGCGACGAGTATACTGTCATTGCTGTTATTTCGGGTTTTCAGGCTCTGAAATACTTGGAGCGCGATACGCCCGATCTTATTCTGCTTGACCTCAATATGCCGGAGATGGACGGCAAGCAGACCATGAAGAAAATCAAGGATAACGAGAAGTGGAACGAGATCCCGATTATCGTCCTCACCGTGGAGAACAATCCTCAGACCGAAGTGGAATGTCTGGAGATGGGCGCGGTAGACTTTATCGGCAAACCGTTTGTTCCGCAGGTCATGAAGTCCCGCATCGCGCGCGCCATTGAGTTAGAGGATTACCGCATGAGGTTAGAGCTTGACAACGAGAAGAAGCGTGCGCAGCTGGAAAAGATGAAGTCCCAGATCATCATGGTGCTGGCCAACATGATAGACACCCGTGACGAAGTCACCGGAATCCATGTTCATCGCGTCAGCGCGATAGTGGAAACGCTTGTCCGCAAAATGCGCAGCGAGGGAATGTACCCCGAATTCCTTGACGACAGGTACGTTACCAGCATTACTCTTGCGGCTCCGCTGCATGATATAGGCAAGATCAAGATTCCCGATTCCGTCCTCAAAAAGCAGGGCGATCTCACCGAAGAGGAATTCGAGCTGATGAAGACCCATACCATAGAGGGCGCGAAGATTCTCGAGGAATGTGCAAAACAGATCGATGACAATTACTATCTGCTGCTCGGCAAGGATATGGCAGCTTATCACCACGAATGGTGGAACGGCAAGGGCTATCCCTACGGACTTAAAGGAATCAAAATACCCTTCTGCGCCCGCGTGCTGGCGGTATCGGACGTTTTCGACGCGCTGGTGAGCAAGCGCAGCTACAAACAGCAGATGTCCTTCGATCAGGCTTTTGAAATCATCAAGAAGGGCAGCGGCGGTCACTTCGACCCCGAAATCGTCAACGTATTCCTTTCCGTCCGTCCCGAAATCGAGCGTGTAGCCCTCCTCGGCATAGACGACTGAAATCAGGGTGAAGGGTGAAGGTAGTAGGTAGAAGGTAGTAGGTAGTAGGTAGTAGGTTATCAATCATCGTTTCGCATTACATGCCGAATGTCGGTGATGCTGTGCAAAAAGCACAAATAAAAAAGCGGCTTCCCGTTTGACTTGCGGGAAGTCGCTTTTGTCGTTGTAATCATTGGAAGTAAACAGTCGATTTCAAAGTGATGAGGTAAAAGTAAATCAGATATGGGAAATTGGGGAAAAAGAAACGCAGCAGAAAGTATTACCTTCTACCTTCTACCTTTAACCTTCTACCTTCTACCTCCTACCTTCACCCTTCACCTTTTATCTGTAGATAACTTCGTCTCTGCCGGGGCCGTTGGATACTATGTCAATGGGGAAGCCGATCTGGCCTTCGATGAATTCGATGTAACTGCGGCAGTTTTCGGGGAGGTCATCGTAATTCTTGATGCCGCGCACGTCTGTCTTCCAGCCGGGAAGGGTCTGGAGTACGGGCTTGGCCTTGGCAAGCAGATGAGTGACGGGGAATTCATGGGAAATCTTGCCGTCGATCTCGTAGCCGACGCAAACGGGAATCTCGTCGAGATAACCCAGAACGTCAAGGCAGGTCATAGCAACCTTTGTGGTGCCCTGTGCCATACAGCCGTAGCGTGTGGCAACGCAGTCGAACCAGCCGACTCTGCGGGGTCTGCCTGTGGTGGCGCCGAATTCGCCTCTGTCGCCGCCGCGTCTGCGCAGCTCGTCGGCTTCGTCGCCGAATATCTCACTGACGAATTCACCTGCGCCAACGGCGCTGGAATACGCTTTGGTAACGGTGATGACTTCACTGATAGCTCTTGCAGGAATGCCTGCGCCGACAGCGCCGTAACCCGCAAGGGTAGAGGAAGAAGTGACCATCGGATAAATACCGAAGTCGGTGTCCTTCAGGGAACCGAGCTGCCCTTCGAGAAGAATATTCTTGTCCTCTCTGACAGCCTTCTGTAAAAACCCAATTGTATTTGCAACATAGGGAGTGACAATCTCCTTGCAGCGCATGAGATAGTCAAAAATCTCCTGTTCGGGAATTTCCGGCTTGCCGTAGAGGTGCTTTATCAGGGTATTCTTTACGCCCATCACCTTTTTGACCTTGGCCCTGAGATATTCCTCGTCGGCAAAAAGCTCGTTGACCTGAAAGCCGATCTTTGAATACTTATCGGAATAGAAAGGAGCGATTCCCGACTTGGTGGAGCCGAAAGCCTCACCGCCTAAACGTTCCTCTTCGTATACGTCAAACAGCACATGATAAGGCATGATAAGCTGTGCGCGCTCGGAAATAAGAATTTTGGGAGTGGGTACACCCTGCTCGACAACTGCGGCAAGCTCCTTTTCAAACTTCATCAGGTCGAGAGCGACCCCGTTGCCGATAATATTGACAGTATGCTGATGGCATACGCCCGACGGCAGCAGATGAAGTGCAAACCTGCCAAATTCGTTTATGATAGTGTGTCCTGCGTTGGCGCCGCCCTGAAAGCGTATGACGACGTCCGATTCGGCGGCAAGCATATCGGTGATCTTGCCCTTGCCCTCGTCGCCCCAGTTAGCTCCGACTATTGCCTTAACCAATCACGCTCATCTCCAATTTCATAGATTAGTGGATCAATGCGCAGAATAAAACAGCGTTTTTCTGCAACTCAAACATTATATTATAAAAATCTCCCACTGTCAACGGTTAATTAAATTTTTTACGACAATTATCAAAGTATTTATCCGATTATTTTCTGATAGTGCAACCGGAAAGATCCTTTTTCAACTGGGCGAGGTCTTCCTTGGATACCTTTGTTCCGGTGAGATTCAGTTCCAGAAGACCCTTCAGACCGCTGAGAGCAGAGACGTCGCTGATCGGATTTCCGCTCAGGTCGAGCATCGTGAGCGACGAAAGGGATTTCAGCGGTTTGATATTCGTGATATTGTTTCCGCTGAGATTGAGAGTGGAAATATTAGTCAGCGTACCGAGAGCGGAGACGTCGGAAATCTGGTTTTTCGCCGCTTCAAGGGTAGTGAGATTTTCAAGTCCCGCTATCGGCAGCAGGTCGGAAACGCTGTTCTCCGAAATAATAATCTGCCGGAGCGAAGAGCAGTCCGCAAGGGGCGTGAGATCGGAAATGCGATTTTGTCCCGCGCTGAGTCTTTCCAGATTTTTGAGCTTGGAGAGAGGGGAGAGGTCGGCAATCTGATTGCCGCTGACGTTGACGTCCTCCAGCTGATTGAGGTGAGAGAGCGCGGATATGTCGGAAATCTGATTGGTATTGGCGTCCAGCGTCTTGAGTGAAATGCAGTCTCCGATGGCCGTCAGGTCGCTGATGCTGTTGCCGTTGATGAAAAGGCTGTTCACCAGGTAGCAGTAGGAGAGATCGCCAATGTCGGTAATATTCATTTCTGCAAGCTCTATGTAATCTGAGTCGGTATTAATTTCGGTTCCGCCTATGGTGACGGTGTCAGGAATGTTGTATTCGTATTTTTTTGCCGGTTCCGTGCCGGTATCGGGCAATTTCTTTTCTCCCCTGGAAACCACGGCAAAGATGATGATTGTGACCAGCACGGCTGCGACGGCAAATACCCCGATGATCATGGGCTTTCCGAGGAGCGATGTGGAAATGGCAGGCGCATTGAACCCGCGTCCCTTGTCGCCGTCCCCCTTGTAATTGATGTCAAAGTTGGAGAGATTGACACTTCCTTCGCCCATGCCCTCGTATCTGGTGGAGCCGTCGCCGCGCCTTCTGGGGTCGGATGCCCTCGGAGAATTGTAGAATTCCTCGTCGTGGGCATTTCTCGATGAATTCCCCATGCGGTCGCGCCGGTCATTCTGCGTTCCCTGCCTTGCGGAATCACGGGGATCAGGTCTGCGTGATTCACGGCGGCTGCCTTGCGGATTCTGCGCTTCAAAACGGCGGCTGTCACCCCGGGCATTCTGCCGGTTCTGCCGTGAGTCCTGCGGATGATCCCTGCCGGAGTCACGGGGATCAAATCTGCGCGGTTCTCTCTGCCCGTCGTTTCTGCGGGAGTAGTTTCCGGGTTCCCGCTGCCAGTCCTCGCGGCTGCTGTTACGGCTGTCGGCTGGATTTCTTGCGTCGCGCGGCCTGTCCTGTCCGTTCTGTGACCTGCGGGTGTCGGAGTCCTTCCTTTCAAATCTGCGGTTTCCGGATTCGCGTGAAAACCTGTCCTGCTGCCTGCCGGGATCGCGTGAAAATCTATCCTGCTCCGTCTGCATGTCGTTCATGATGGATTCGCGGGGGTCCTTTCGCTGCTGCGGTCTGTCGGGAAGGTCATATTTCATATCCGAGGCCCGTGAATTCTGCCCTGTGCGGGAATTCATGCGTGAGCTGCCCTCCTGCCTGGCGGCGCGTTCCCCTGAGCGATCGAAGGAAGAACCGTCCCGCTGCCGGCTTCGATAGTCGGGAGCCGGCGGGCGCTGGGGATTCCTGTGGAAACTCTGCTGTCCCTGTCGCTGGCGTGTGTTTTCCGAATTATTACGGTCGTTTCTGTCCAAAAAAACTACCTCCGTATCAACATTGCATAATTATACAGAATTAATCTATCATATATTTGTTAACACATTATGAAAAATACAATAAAGAATCAATAATGACAGGGAAGAATCGCAGCTGAAAAAAGAAAAACTAACCGCAGAACCGCGCCGTAAACCCGTTGACAGCGCCGTAAAGGACGCAGCTGCATTTTACACCACGTCTGCCGCCGGAAGTAAAGGGAATGGCGCAGCACAGTCTGTTCATGCGTTCGAAAAGACTGCTTCTGATCCGTACTCCCGCTAAACAACCACGGCGGAAGATGTAGTACTCCGCGCTGCATCCTTTCATTCCTCCCGCAAAGATCGCGGATGGAGAAACATTCAGCCCGAAGCTGTCTGCGCAGCGGAATCCGACAAGCCCCCGCACAGCCGTAGATGTCAGAAACGCTCCGACCAAGCAGGCGAAAAATCGCGAAGGGACGCTTTCTGCGCCGAGGGCAAAATAGGCTGATAAAAACACCCCGAAAACCGCAGGAATAATGGAGGACGCGTATTTTTTCCTGATCGCGTCAATATCTGACAGCTTAGCGCTATATCCGTTCTCCGCTCCGATGAGCTTCATGGCTGAATGGACTCCTTCTCCGTCATTGACCCGACAGGCACAGGGAATGAGCGCTCCGCCGGAGGTCAGCATCCAGAGAGCGCCGAATCCGCACAGCACGGCAGCGGGACTGCGCCGGATGACCGCTCCGGCAACGGCGTTTTCCGGCAGATAGATTCTTTTCATTCCCCAAAATCCAGAGGAAATAATAAAGCCGCGGCTCCTACGGGAGAGCGAAAGCCGCCGGAATCGTGCAAAAGCGGCAAGCAGATTCATCACCGCGGCAGCCGACAGAAAAGCCCCTGCGGCATTGAGCGCAATGCTGTCCCGGGCAGACAGAGTGAAAAACGCCGAAGCGAGGAGCAGCAGCGTTGTTCTCTCAGATGTGACGGCGTATATTGCTGCGGAATGTCTGCCGGGAACCGTCTTTCCGGTTTCCTCACCGAGTGGAATCATGTGCCCGATCATCTCATTGACCCGTTTCCTGCTGACGCTTACGGAAAGCCACGCTCCGCTTGAAGCGTCCGAATATATTCTTAGCCTGACTCCGCCAAGAATCCTCCCGACGGATGTCCCGTGTATCTCCACGCGGTCAATTCCTTGCCTTTTGAGCGTTTTTTCGCAGGAAGGTGAAAGGCAGGTCAGCGCTTCACCGCGAATTTCGATAATGGTGCGCCGCCGACGGCTTTCAGCCGACAGCAGCGTCCATAATGAAACACTCAAAAAAACCGAAATCATCAGAATTTCAGCCTTCCCGAATCTGCCGCGCAATAACAAAAAGGCATTGACACAAACTCCGGCACCGGCAGGAATCAGCACACGCGGTTTCAGTATTTCCGTCCAGTGAGGCGAAAAGCGGAATGTTCTCATTCTGTCGTCCATCCAATTACGCACCTTCCGGACGCAGCATACGGTCAAGAAGCCTGCCGTCAGCAATTTCAATGCCGCGAAGTCTCACCTTTCCGCTTCCGGTAAAAAAGACGACAGTGCAGAGTCCGAGCTTCCTCTGAGCAAAACCGCGCTTAATGACAGTGCCGCGGATGTCACTCCGATTGATGATCAGCGCGTGCCGGTTGAGCAACCCCTTTTCTATTTTAATACACCCGCCGCTGCGGAGATAACTAATCCTGCCGAAGCTCAGAGGCACAACGACCGCCGCACAGCACATCAGGGCGCAGACAGCCGCAGCAGCAAACGACAGTTCCGTGCGCTCCCACATGCCAAGCGACACCGAAGCGCACAGCGCGATAAATGCACTCATGCCGCAATACAGCCGCAGCAGCGCGATGTATTTTGACGAACATCTGTGTTGTATTTCAACTCTCATTTTTGTTCTCCTTTTGTGATATATAGCGGATTGTAAAAGGTAAGGCACAGCAAATGCCCCTTATCCGTATTTTCTGACAGACTTGTCTATCTCCCGATAAGCAACCGGAACATCAGAAGCCGTCTCCTGCACATATATTTTTCTTCATCAAACAAAACCTTCACCCTTCACCCAAGATTCTACCCTCAACCTCCTACCTTCAACCTCCTACCTTCAACCTGATTCTACCCTCAACCTCCTACCTTTCCTTTGTATATTCTTCCCGCAGGATGGAAGGAAAATGTATCCGGAAAGGATAAAAAAATAAAAAAAACTATTGACAACGCCGCGGGATAATGATATAATCATGAAGCCGCTTGTTGCGGGCTTTTTTAAGTCTGACTTTTTTAGGTGTATTTTTTGACCGAAATAGCCGCGCCCGGCAGCAGCGAGTCTATGGATAAGGCAGGTGCCGTAAAATTATGTACGCAGTTATCGAAACAGGCGGAAAGCAGTTCAAGGTAGAGCAGGGCGACGAGATCTATGCCGAGCTTCTGAATGCTGAGGCAGACGACGTTGTGGAGCTTAAGGTAATCGCTCTCGGCGGTGAGGACGGTATCAAGGTCGGAAGCGACGTTGAGAACGCAAAGGTCATGGCCAAGGTCGTCAAAAACGGTAAGGCAAAGAAGATCACAGTCTTTACTTACAAGCCCAAGAAGAGCTCTTCCCGCAAGATGGGTCACAGA
Source organism: uncultured Ruminococcus sp. (assembly GCA_902799245.1). Classification (GTDB taxonomy): domain Bacteria; phylum Bacillota; class Clostridia; order Oscillospirales; family Acutalibacteraceae; genus RUG762. Next base: position 16,783 of record CADBZY010000034.1, on the reverse strand, counting down.
CAGCCCTACACGAAGCTCGCTATCACAGAGATCATCGCGTAATTCCGGCGGTGGTGACGGTAGAGTTTTATTCCGCAAATGGGTCTGACGACCTGGCGGGATTCTGTGTGAGCGGTCATACGGGTGTCAGGGGAGAGTCCATCGTTTGCGCGGCGGTTTCTTCGGCTTGTTATATGGCGGCAAACACGATTATCGAAATACTCGGTATAGACGCCGAGGCTTCGGTCAGCGACGGATATATGCGCGTCATCGTGAACGGTGACGACATTCCGAAGGCAAGGGTGATACTTGCCGGGCTGCGTCTGCATATGGAGCAGCTTGTGAAGCAGTATCCAAAACAAATCAAAATCATATTTTCGGAGGTGCATCAGTAATGCTGAAGGTCAATATACAGCTTTTCGCTCATAAAAAAGGTATGGGCTCCACCAAGAACGGCAGAGATTCCGAGTCTAAGCGTCTCGGCGTCAAGAGAGGCGACGGTCAGTTTGTCCTCGCAGGCAACGTTCTTGTCCGTCAGAGAGGAACAAAGATCCATCCCGGCGCAAACGTAGGCAAGGGCGGCGACGATACTCTCTTTGCTACCTGTGACGGTATTCTTAAGTTTGAGAGATTCGGCAGAGACCGCAAGAAGGCTTCTGTCTATCCTGTCGAGCAATAATTCAATTGTCGGGCTGAGTTTTTTCGGTCAGACGGCTTTTTAAGCATTCCGACTAAAACCCGGGACAATTCCGATTCGTCTCGGGTTTTTTGTATTTTTTTATCATCTAAGGAGGAATTAGCAATGAAAAAATCCATATGTAAACTGATTTATGGATATATGGCGGTAACCTATGCCATGCTGTTTTTGGGAGTGCTTGTAAGTGACACGCTGTATAAGGACAACGCACGAATCCTCTGCGCTTCGTCAGTGCCGAGGGTTTTTGTCCCCGGGATAATGAATGTTCCCACTCTTGTGTTCTGGCTGCTCTTTGGTCTGATGATCGCGGCGACAGTGATCTGCGCCAATGTTTTCAAGCAGTTTACCCTCGGCATAGGCATTTCCAACGGGCTGATAGGCCTTTTTACACTGATTGTGTACGGAAGCGAGCTAAAGAATTTCTTCCCGCTGTCATTTGATATGCCTACAGTGCGTTCGGCTTTTCTAGTGATAGGTTCCTATGTGATTGTACTGCTGTCACTCGTGCTTGCGCCGATGATTATTTTCAGCAAGGAAGACGACGAGTTTGACAGAATCTGGTGATAAACCGCTTACATCAGGATTGAGGCGTTTATAATATTAATGAATATGTATGGGGGCGAGATATAGAATGTTTATAGACAAGGCGAAAATCAAGCTGAAGGCGGGCAACGGCGGAGACGGTGCGGTTTCTTTCCACCGTGAGAAGTATGTTGCGGCTGGCGGCCCCGACGGCGGCGATGGCGGCAGGGGCGGCAATATCGTCTTTGTGGTATCGACCCATCTTTCCACCCTTGCCGACTTCCGCTACAAGCGCAAATACCGCGCCGAGGACGGCGGAAAGGGCAAGGCCGGCAGAGGCTCCGGCAAAAAGGGCGAGGATCTTATCGTTCAGGTGCCTCTCGGCACGGTTGTGCGCGACGCGGAGAGCGGTAGAATCATCGCCGATCTTTCAGACGACAAGCCGCATGTCATCGCCAAGGGCGGCAACGGAGGATGGGGAAACACCCATTTTGCCACACCTACCAGACAGGTGCCGAAGTTTGCCAAGCCCGGCATTCCGGGGGAGGAAATGGAAGTGCTCCTGGAACTCAAACTGCTGGCGGACGTGGGTCTTGTGGGATTCCCAAATGTCGGAAAATCCTCGCTTATCAACGAGGTGAGCGAAGCGAATTCCGTGGTAGGCAATTACCACTTTACAACCGTCGAGCCGGTACTGGGCGTGGTTCGCAGAGCGGAGGGACAGTCCTTCGTCATGGCGGACATTCCCGGTCTGATCGAAGGCGCGGGTGATGGCGTGGGATTGGGACACGAATTCCTGCGACACGTCGACAGATGCCGCCTGCTGGTGCATATTGTGGACGTGTCGGGCAGCGAAGGCCGCGACCCGATAGAGGATTTTGAAACGATCAACGCCGAACTGGTAAAATACAGCGAGGAGCTTGCCAAGCATCCCATGATCGTCGCGGGCAACAAGATCGACCTCGCTGACGACGAGCAGATGAAGAGCTTTGAGGAATATATCCGCGGCAAGGGGTACGAATACTTCCCGATTTCCGCGCCGATCAATTACGGTGTTGACGCGCTTGTTGCCAAGATCGTGGAAATGCTCTCCAAGCTCCCGCCGATAGCGATTTACGAGCCCGAGCCTTTTGTGCCCGAACAGGTGGAGGACAAGCGGGAATTTTCCATTCACGTGGAGGACGGCATCTATGTTGTCGAAGCCCCGTGGCTGCTTAATATCATGCGTTCGGTGAACTTCGACGACTACGAATCCATGCAGTATTTCGAGAGGGTGCTGGGCAGCAGCGGCATTATCGACGGTCTGCGGGACGCCGGCGTTCAGGAGAAGGACACCGTCAGCATATACGATTTTGAATTTGATTTTATCAATTAGAACAGGGAGACTATGAAAAAATGAAAGAAAAAACACTGGCAGAAAAGCTGCGCGAGCAGCTTGCTTACAACCCGAAGAACGGCGGCTTGACGCTGACGGAGGATCAGCTCAGACGTGCCTATGAATTCTGCGATGACTACAAGGAATTCCTCAACGCGGCCAAGACAGAGCGCGAGGCGGTGTCCGAGGCGGTAAGACTCGCCGAGATAGCCGGTTTCGTTCCCTTTGAGAAGGGCAGAGTCTATAAAGCGGGCGATAAGGTATACAAAGTCAATCGCGGCAAAGCAATCATTCTGGCGGTCATCGGCAGTAAACCGGTGAGCGAAGGCGTTCGTTTTGCGATAGCCCACATCGACTCTCCCCGGCTTGACCTTAAGCCTAATCCTCTTTACGAGTCCGACGAGATCGCCATGTTCAAAACCCACTACTACGGCGGCATCAAGAAGTATCAGTGGACGACGATTCCGCTTGCCATGCACGGCGTGATCTGCCTTGCCGACGGCAGCAAGCTGGAAGTCCGCGTAGGCGAGGACGAAGGCGACCCGCAGTTCTGCGTGACCGACCTGCTGCCCCATCTGGGACGCAAGCAGGAGAAGGAGCCGCTTGCCACCGCTATTCCCGCCGAGAATCTGAATATTGTGGTAGGCAGCCTTCCGTTTCCCGAGGAAAAGGGCAACGACCTTGTCAAGCTCAACATCCTCAAGCTGCTCAATGAAAAGTACGGCCTTGTGGAAGCCGACTTCCTCTCCGCGGAGATAGAATTCGTTCCCGCAGCCAAGGCGCGCGACGTCGGATTTGACCGCTCGATGATAGGCTCCTACGGACACGACGACCGCGTTTGCGCATACCCTGCGCTCATGGCCGCGCTGACCTGCAACAATCCGGAGCACACAGCCGTCACTGTTCTCACCGACAAGGAAGAGATCGGCAGCGAGGGCAACACAGGCCTCAAGTCGGCTTATATGGAATACTTCATTCACGACCTCGCCGACATGCAGGGCGTGAAGGGAAGAAACGTGCTTTCGGCTTCACAGTGCCTTTCGGCTGACGTAAACGCCGCCTTTGATCCCAATTATGCCGACGTTTACGAAAAGAGAAACGCCTGCTTTATCAACAAAGGTGTGTGCATCACCAAGTACACCGGCGCAGGCGGAAAGAGCGGCACCTCGGATGCTTCGGCGGAATACATGAGCCGCGTCAGAAGGCTGCTCGACAGCAAGAACGTCCTCTGGCAGATCGGCGAGCTGGGCAAGGTGGATGTCGGCGGCGGCGGAACGGTTGCGAAATTCGTCGCTGATCTTGACGTCGACACCGTTGACCTCGGCGTTCCGGTTCTTTCCATGCACGCGCCGTGGGAGATTGTCGCCAAGATCGATGTTTACATGGCTTACAGAGCCTTCTATGAGTTCTTCCTCGATTAATATACTTTGAAGATATTCAGGTCGGATATACCGGATTCTCACGCGGAAAGCCGGTATATCCGGCCTTTTTTTAGTTGTCACGTCAACAAATTAACAAATTATAAAAATTATTACAAATGATTAATAACAATTGAAATTGAAGGAAAATTTTGATATAATAATACGAAAATACAGGAAAATCTGTTGCAAGGGGAATCTGATATGAAAAAAATCATTGCCTGTGTGGTGGCGGCAGCGATTGTGCTGCTAATGCTGAATGCTCTGAACGTCAGCCCTGCGCATGTTTCCGCGGACAGCATCTTTGTTGACGACGAAGAAACCGCGTCGGAGATAGACCAGGAGGCGCTCTTCCAGGAATTGTTTGCCCCTGACAGTGTGATCGACATAGCGGTGGATATATCCAAGGAACAGCTCTCCGACCTGCAGGCGGATCTGGAGTATTACAGGCAGAAGTATTCCCGTTCATCGGTTTATCGGATCTGCGATAACGTCACTTTTACGATTAACGGCAAAAAATACGTCATTGACGACGTGGGCATCCGCCTGAAGGGAACCTCTTCCCGTGCCAATTTCTTCAACGATATTCTGGGAATCTACAACCTGGTCAACTTCCGGCTCTGCTTCAACTGCACCTTCGAGGACACCGGCGACTACGGTCTTCAGACCCGCGAATGGCCCGACAAGGAGGAAAAAAAGAAGCGGCAGAAACGCACGTTTGCCACCATGAAGACCATTGAGCTCAAATGGAACATCATGGCGGACAACACCTACGTCCGGAATCAGTACGTGCAGGATATTTTCGCGGATTACGGCGTTCCGGTGCAGAAATGCACCCTTTGCACCCTCCGTCTCGGCGGCTGCAAGTTGGGCATCTACCGTCTTTTTGAACCGATTGACGAAGGTTTCATTCACAGATATTTTCCCAAAGAGGACTGGGGCGGCGATCTTTACAAGGTGAGATGCACCAGGTTTTCCCCGGCGACCTATTCGCTTGGAAATACCTACGGCATAGCCAGCAAGAAAGATTCGGATGAATACAATTTCGACCTGAAAACCAATCTCGACAAAAGCAAACATGCGTCCATGAAAAACATGCTGAACGTCATCAACAAGCCGAACGCGACCAAAGAGGATTTTGATTCGGTGATGGACATGGACGAACTGGCACGGGTGCTGGCGATTAATTTTGCCGTGGGCAATCAGGACGATATGCGGACCAATTATAACAATCACTACCTCTACTTCCGCCGAAGCGACGGAAAAGCGGTGTTTATACCGTATGACAACGAGCTGGTTCTGGGCGACACCTATGTCTGGAGCCCGTCAGAATCGGCCATGACGGAGGACTCGCCTTACTTCGAATACAATATACGGTTTGACGCTCCGCAGGAGGCGACAATGATTCGGCAGACGGTGCTGAAAGGCGGTTATTTCACCGATCTTTACAGCGGCTATCTTCTCGATATTGCGCAGAGCAAATGGTTCACATTGAACAATTACCTGAAATACTACCGAATCGCCAAAAAGAATTACGGCGACAAGCTCATATCAAAATACAGCTTCCTCAGCACATTAAACAAGAATATCGAATTTTCCATGGAAGGCGGGGAAAAGTACAACGGCAATATGTCGATCGACGAATACATGGAAAAAATGAAGGCAAACATACTCGAAAATGTGAGCGTAGATTGACAGAATACACAGTCACACGTGGCAGAGAACGTTCGGAATCCCCCTTGCAACGTCATTTCGGGCGGAAAGGCCATTTCTTTCCAAAATACCGTCAATTATCCAAAATACCGTCAATTAATTGATTATCTTTGGCGCTTTGTACAATTGAATTAAATTGTGACATAATCTATAATGATAAACGGAAAGAACCATCAATGCAGGCTATTGGAAGGAAATGAGGGAACGGTATGATTTCAGAGAACAACAACGAACTGAACGCAAAAAACGAAAACGGCCAGCCGACAGACGGGTTGACAGAAGAAGCCGTCATGACGGTGGAGAGCGTTGCAGACAACGCATTCCGCGAAGAATTTCCCGAGGGCTTTGACGAACTGTCGGATGAAGATCTGATCGCCGATCTTGAAGCGCTTGCCGACGAGCTTCAGGATTTTCCGGATACCATTTTTTCCATTGAGGATTCACTCTACGAGGAAGATTCTCTGGATGATGATGATTCCTTGTACGATGAATATATAGAATTTGACGAAGACGAGCCAATAACCGAGGAAGATTTTTTCGAAGAGGAAATCCCGGAGGAAGATTTTTTCGAAGAGGAAATCCCCGAGGAAGAAGAAACTCCCGAGGAAGAAGAAATCCCCGAGGAAGAAGAAATCCCCGAGGAAGAGGAAACTCCTGAGGAAGAGGAAACTCCTGAGGAAGAGGAAACTCCTGAGGAAGAGGAAACTCCTGAGGAAGAGGAAGGAAGAGGAAATCCCAGAGGAAGAGGAAACTCCTGAGGAAGAGGAAACTCCTGAGGAAGAAGAAACTCCCGAGGAAGAAGAAATCCCCGAGGAAGAAGAAACTCCCGAGGAAGAAGTAATCCCAGAGGCGGAGCATTTAGCGGACAGTATCAATGATCTGGTAGACGAGCTTGAGGAAAATCTTGCGGAGGAAGAAAAAGAAGAAACGGCCATGCTGTCTTCCGACGATCTTCTGCAGCTGGCGGACGATCTTTCGGACGGCCAGGCCGACTCGGAAACCGCTTTTGACGAAGCAGAACTGACGGAGAGCGAATTGTTTCCAATGCCGGAGGAGCGTTCCGACGTCACAGAGCCGCAGGAGCAAAGCGCAGAGCAAGAAAGTCCCTTCTCCGGGACTGTCGAACTGGACAGCCTCGCGGCGGTAATGAACACACAGAACGACGAAGCGTATTCCTTCCTGGAAGGCGCGGAGGAAACATCCGAACCGGAAGAAAGTGAAGTCACTGAGGAACAGGTTGCTTCGAGTGTGGCTGCTGTCGAGCTGAACAGCCTTGCCGAGGTAATGAACGTCGAGAACTGCGAAGCCGTTTCATTTATTGAAGACGATGACGACGACGGGGATGTGAAGGTGTTTGTCAAGAAGACTGACGCGGTTCAGGAATCCGAACCCGCTCAGGATGATTTCACGGAATTTGCAGCCGACGCCGACGAATCCGACGCCATTGAGCAATTGGATAAAACCATTGTCAATTTGCCCGTTTCCGAGCTTCTTGCAGAGGAGCAGGAGCTTGAGGACATCGGACAGACAAGCGTGTTCGAGCCTGTAAGACCGCAGCCGGCATACGGTGAGACCGGAGGCAGGAATTCCGCCTATTATTATGACGATGAAAAGCCTGCCACAGCAGGCAAAAAGAAAAAAGGCGGCTTTTTCAGAGGGTTTGCGGCGATAGCCGGACTTCTGGTGGCGGTGGTGTTCATCTCGTGGCTGCTGAGCCTTGTCGCATTTTCCGTGATGGGAGCCGATGATTCGGCATCGGCGGAGGAATACGATTATTCCACAACCAGCACGATCATAAAGCCTTTCAAAGACGACCAGCCGGAGCCGGTTGTCGTTCCCGAATTCACCGCCGAAAAGCTGACGACAGGCGACACGGGAGAAATGGTGGACGCGGTGCAGAGGACGCTTGCTTCTCTCGGCTATCTGGCGCCGGACAAGGTCAGCGGAACATACGACAGCGCGACCAAAAAAGCCGTAACCCAGTTCCAGAAGGCAAATTATCTTGAAGCAACGGGCGAGGTGGACAGTCAGACGTATGCGCTCATCTTTGACGCGAATGCGACAGCTCCCACCACCAGGACAACCGATCTTCCCACGACCACCGAAGCGTCGGCCTCAACGACAGAGATGTCAACGCAGTCCACACCGTCCCAGACGCAGAGCACGGCAGCGTTGACGTCAGAGGAAGCCACAAAGCCCACTTCTGCCACGCCGTCGGAGTCAAAAAAGACGGACGATACAACCGACAGACAGGATAAAACTACAGATACCGAGCCGACGAAGCCGACCACAGAAACGCCGTCTTCACAGGAAGAAAGCACAACGGAAAGCACAAAAAGCACCACAGCAGCCGATGCCGGCAGCGAACCTGTGGGTTGATAAACACAGCAAAAACCACTGAACAATAAAGCAGCGGAGGGAATCAGAAAAATGATCAGGGTGACAATCAACGGAGAAGTGAAATATCTTAGCCCGGGAATGACCGTGCAAGACATCCTTGATGAATTTGAGAATCTGTATACGAATGATACCATTGCCGTTAGGGCCAACGGTGTGATGCTCAGTATGGAGGACGAAATCAACGAGGACAGCGAGATCGAACCGCTGACCTTCAGAGACTTGGGCGCAAGCAGACCCGCTCGTGATTACAGCAGCGACGATTTTTCCGATGAGGACGAAAACGAGTATGCGTTTCCCCCCGGATACATGGATTCGTACGCAATGATGGCGTTCAGTCATATGTTGGGAGAAGGATATTTTGACGACAGTGCTTCATCAGAAATGTACGGCGGTTTTACAGACGAAACGGACGATTCAGACGATCAGGATGACTCCGCGAGCCTCGACTCTGAGGAATCCGCCACAGAAGATGAAACTGATGCGGAGGAGTTTGAGCCGGAGTCCGACGGAGAATTCATTTCCGTAAAACGCTACGGCAGCGGAGAGTTGTCCTCTGACATGCTGGGTGAGGAAGAAAAAGAGTCCACTGAACCACAAAGCGATTCCGGCACTTCTACGAGTGATACAGAGGATATGCAGATGCATTTAGGCGTGCCGAAGATAGACGATCTCGTCGCTGAGCTTCTTGTGGACATCGAGCCGAAGGATAGCAACGACCCGGAGGATGATTACTCCATTGATGACGAACTGATGGACGCGTTCCTTTCTTCACAGATTATTCCGCCAAAAGCCGAAGAAGTCGTTGCGGAAGATTCTCCTTCCGAGGAAGTCAGTGTTAATCAAGAACTTATTGTACCGGACGCAGACGGAAGGGCATGGTACGAAGTGGACGAGGAATCCATCGATGATTTTGTGGATTACGGCAAAAGCAACGAAACCTTGAAGGTGTCAGATGAACCCGAAGCCGACCGCAGTCGCGGGAAATGCCGTGTACCGGTCTATATCAAGGCGGCGGCGCTGCTGTTGGTGCTGGCTGGCGTCGGCTGGATGGTGAGCAGAATTGCGATCCAGGCGGTAGGCTCACCGGAAGTGACGGGAAACAATGGAAAATCGTCCGTTTCGGCTTCTGACGTTTCGGCTTCTGACGTTTCAAATTCGGACGTGATTAATCCGGCGACATTATCCACTGAACCGACTACAACCGCCGAGCCGACAACCACAACGACAGAACCGACCACGACAACTACGGAAAGTACAACCACCACTACGTCCGCTGCGACGACCAAAAAGACCACTGCAACTACTTCAACCGCATCGACTGCGGCAAAGAAGACTACCACCCAAAAGAGCACAAGAACCACCACAAGAACCACCACAAGAACCACCACAAGAACGACAACCAGACCTACAACCAAACCTACCACCAAACCCACGACCAAACGTACCACTACAACCACCACAACTACTTCCACGACAACAACGACGACAACCACTACCACCACAACTGCTTCCACCACGACAACGACGACAACCACCACCACCACAACAACAACTACCACGACAACGACAACAACAACAACAACAAAGAAAACCGAGCCTTCTTCAAATTCCACGACAGCCCCAACCGACGGTTTTTCCCGCACAAAATATACCGGGCCGACCGCTGAGTTCGGTTAAAAAAATCTGAAAAAGCTGTTGACAAAACGGAATATTTGCGTTATGATAGTTGCATGATAACCACATCGGAATATTTTTTAAATCGTTGAGGGAGAACAAACCTCCTTGCTCCATGTCACAGAGATCCGCCTGTCAGCTGAAAGGGCGGACGGAGTATGCAGGCATAAACCGCTCCCGAGTCCGAAGCGAAAAAGCCGCACATTTTCTGTGCCGCACAAGCCTCGGCGCATTGCCGCGTTAAAGGCACACAGAGAGGTTGCGATGATTGTGTAAACGTCGCTTCAACACGGGTGGAACCGTGGGGCTTATTTCTGTTTTCAATTGCCTCACCCCGAATGTACCAGGCGGTATATTTGGGGTGAGGCTTTTTATTTAGGTAGAAGGTAGGAGGTAGTAGGTATTGCTTTTTTGTAATCAATTGGCTGATAGCTAACGGCTGAAATAAAAAATTAACTGGAGGAATTATTTATGATCAAAGTAACGCTTAAGGGCGACGTCAAGGAATTTGAATCCGGTATTTCCGTCGCCGAAATCGCAAAATCCATCGGCGCGGGTCTTTACAAGTCCGCATGTGCCGCCAAGGTTAACGGCAATGTGTGCGATCTCCGCACCCTTCTGAATGAGGACTGTGAAGTGGAGATACTTACATTTGACGACGTTGACGGTAAAAAGGCTTTCTGGCATACGACCTCGCATATTCTGGCGCAGGCGGTCAAGCGTCTTTATCCGGCGGCAAAGCTGTCCATCGGTCCGTCCATCGACAGCGGCTTCTACTATGACTTTGACGTGGAGAAGCCCTTCACGGCCGAAGACCTTGAAGCCATCGAGAAGGAAATGAAGGCGATTGTCAAGAGCGGCATAGAAATTTCCCGCTTTGAACTGGCTCCTCAAGAAGCTGTCAAACTGCTGGAAGAAATGCAGGAACCCTACAAGGTGGAGCTTTGCAACGAGCATGTTGACAAGGGCGAGAATATCTCCTTTTACAAGCAGGCAGAATTCACCGATCTCTGCGCAGGTCCTCACCTCATGAGCGTCGCTCCCGTGAAGGCATTCAAGCTCACCAACTGCACGGGCGCCTACTGGCGCGGCGACAGCAAGAACAAAATGCTCTGCCGCGTTTACGGTGTATCCTTCCCCAAGGCGGCACAGCTCGAGGAACACCTCACAATGCTCGAGGAAGCCAAAAAGCGCGATCACAGAAAATTAGGCAAGGAGCTTGAAATATTCACTCTGATGGAGGAAGGCCCGGGCTTCCCGTTCTTCCTGCCCAAGGGTATGATTGTGAAGAACGAGCTGATCAATTATTGGCGCGAGATACACAGAGCGGCCGGTTATGACGAAATTCAGACGCCCATCATGCTCAGCCGTCATCTGTGGGAGACAAGCGGCCACTGGTATCATTACAAGGAGAATATGTATACTACCGTCATTGACGATGAGGACTTTGCCATCAAGCCGATGAATTGCCCCGGCGGTATGCTGGTTTACAAGACAAAAATGCATTCCTACCGCGATCTGCCGCTTAGAATGGGCGAGCTGGGTCTTGTTCACAGACATGAGCTTTCCGGCGCGCTGCACGGTCTTATGCGTGTCAGAAACTTCACGCAGGACGACGCGCACATCTTTATGACACAGGAGCAGATCAAGGACGAGATCAAGGGCGTTGTGAAGCTCATCGATAAGGTTTACAAGCAGTTCGGCTTTACCTATCACATTGAGCTTTCCACCAGACCCGAGGATTCCATGGGCAGCGAGGAGGATTGGGAAGTCGCTACAGAGGCGCTCCGTCAGTCCGTTACGGAACTGGGCTATGATTACAAGGTCAATGAGGGCGACGGCGCGTTTTACGGTCCGAAGCTCGATTTCCACCTGACCGACTGTATCGGCAGAACATGGCAGTGCGGTACCATTCAGCTCGACTTCCAGCTTCCCGAGCGGTTTGAACTGGAATATGTCGGCGCTGACGGCAACAAGCATCGTCCTATCATGATTCACCGCGTGGTATTCGGCAGTATCGAGAGATTCATTGGCATTCTGATAGAGCATTTTGCCGGCGCATTTCCGGTGTGGCTGGCTCCCGTACAGGTCAAGCTCCTGCCCATCGCCGACAGACACCTCGACTATATCTATGAGGTCAAAAAGGCGCTGGAAGCCAAGGGCATCCGCTGCGAGGTAGACGACCGCAACGAGAAGATCGGCTACAAGATCAGAGAAGCACAGGTCAATAAGGTTCCTTACATGGTAATTGTAGGCGACAAGGACGTCGAGTCAGGCACGGTTGCCATCCGTTCCCGCAAGGACGGCGACCTCGGCGCCATGACGTCTGCTGAATTCGTTGATTTTATGGTGGAGAAGGTAACCTCCAAAGTCAACGACTGATCATGATGGATGATCGCGTACAATTTTTCATTCCTTCACCGGATATTTCTTCCGGTGAAGGAATATTTCTATCGGAAAAAAGGTGACGATCATGAAAATTACCGTACTGGATATGGACACCGCCGCGATTGACGGGGATGTTTCGCTGGGCGCGCTTGAGGAATTGGGGGAAGTAAAAATATTCGGCAAGACCGGCAGGGAGGATACGGCGGAACTGATCGGCGACGCAGACGCGGTGATCTGCAACAAGACCCGCATGACCCGCGAGGTGATGCAAAGCTGCCCGAATTTAAGATACGTGGGACTCATGGGAACCGGCTTTGATCAGGTTGACATAAAGGCCGCCGACGAGCTGGGAATTACCGTATGCAATGTGCCGGCTTATTCCTCCGACGCGGTGGCGCAGCACGCCTTTGCCCTGATACTCAATTATTTCGGCAGCATCTCCGGTTACACCGCCGACTGTGCCTCCGGCGATTGGACAGAGAAGAAATACCTCTCGGCATTCGGCAGACCGATGCATGAACTGGCGGGAAAAACCATAGGACTGATCGGATGCGGCGGAATAGGGAAGAGGGTGGCGAGAATTTCCGAGGCTTTCGGTATGAAGGTGCTGGTTTTCACCCGCTCACCGGAGAAGGTAAGGAATCTTTCCGGAATCACTTGTGTTACTCTTGAAAAACTGCTGAGCGAATCGGATATTGTGTCCATTCACTGTCCGCTCAACGAAGGCTCGCGTGAGTTGATCAACCGCCGGACGCTTTCTCTGATGAAGCCTTCCGCCCTGCTGGTGAATACGTCACGCGGAGGAATCATCAATGAACGCGATCTCGCCCAAGCCCTCAATAATGGCATCATCGCCGCTGCGGCGGTGGACGTGCTGACAGAGGAGCCAATGACGGAGAATACGCCGCTTCGCACGGCAAAGAATATTGTGTTCACTCCCCATGTCGCGTGGGCGCCGGTCGAGACCCGCCGGAGACTATTTGAAATAGTCGCGGCAAATTTCAGGGCTTTTCTTGCGGGCAATCCGCAAAACACAGTTCATTCCGGTAAATCATGAATAATAGTAAAACGCTCCCGGACAGCATATCATGTGGTCCGGGAGCGTTTTGACAGCATGTGAAAAAATTTAAAAAATATTCCCATAAAAAAACAAAAAAATTATCAAAAAACACTTCAATTTTATGCAATTGCATGATATAATGACAATAACTACAGTTGCGTGAATTTACTTTCCGTGCAAGAAATAAAATCTATTAACGAAAGGTCGTATAATATGGCAACCACCTTTACTGTCTCCCTTGCGAAGATCATAAAGGAATTTTCGCTTGAAACGGTCTATCTGGAAAAGAACCCGGAGGAAGTGCTTATTTCCTCCAATGAAGTCAACCGCCCGGGCGTTGAACTGACGGGATTTTTCGATTTTTACGACAACAGACGTATTCTGGTCTGCGGAAACACCGAAATGGTATATCTCCGCGGATTCACTGCGGAGCAGAGGGCTAAGTGTCTTGATGATCTGATGTCAAAGGGCGCGCCGGCGCTCATCCTCTGCCGCAGCTTTGAGCCGTTTGAGGAAATGCTGGAAGCGGCGAAGAAATACAACATGCCTGTGTTCGTGACGCCGGAACCCACGTCGCAGTTCATGTCCGACCTTATCGCGCTGCTGAATGTGGAGCTGGCCCCGAGAGTCACCCGCCACGGCGTTCTTGTGGAAGTCTACGGCGAAGGCATTCTGCTGCTCGGCGACAGCGGCGTCGGCAAGAGTGAAACTGCTATAGAGCTTGTCAAGAGAGGACACCGATTAATCGCGGATGACGCGGTTGAGATTCGCAAGGTTTCCAATAAGACCCTTGTCGGCTCGGCTCCTGCGAATATCCGTCACTTTATCGAGCTTCGCGGCATCGGCATCATAAATGCCCGCCGTATCTTCGGTATGGGCTCGGTCAAAATCACCGAGAAGATCGATCTTGTGATCGCTCTGGAAAACTGGGATCCCGAGAAGGTATATGACCGCATGGGCATGGATAATGAATACACCGAGCTTTTAGGCAATAAGCTGCCAATGCTGACCATTCCGGTCAAGCCCGGTCGAAATCTGGCCATCATCATCGAGGTTGCGGCCATGAACAACCGTCAGAAGAAGATGGGCTACAACGCCGCCCAGGAGCTTCTGCACAATCTCGGCATGGATGTGGTTCCCACCACTCCTGAAGTCAAGGAAGAATGGGACAGCTTCAGCTGATAGACGTATTTCGTAAAAAAACGCATACAATTATTCTGTAAAATAATGCATGAGTGTCCGCGAGTCCGGGCGCTGTGTGTTAAATTAATTAAATTGTTGAGGTGTATTTTTATGTACAATCTTGGTATCGATCTTGGCGGCATGAGCGTCAAGGTCGGCGTAGTTGACGAGAACAATTCCATTATCGGCAAGGCCGCCGTCCCCACCAATTCCCCCAATCAGCCGCCGCGTCCGGCTGACGACATCATGGACGACATCGCCACGGCCTGTCACCTGGCAGTGGAAAACGCCGGCGTAAGCTTTGACAAAGTGGAGCACATCGGTCTCGGCTGTCCCGGCTCGGTCAATTCCAGCACCGGTATGCTTGAATTCTCCGGCAATTTAGGCATGAAGAATTACCCTGTCGCCGAAAAGTTAGAGGAGCGTCTGGGCCGCAAGGTGTTCATTGAGAATGACGCCAACGCAGCGGCATTCGGTGAATCCATCGCCGGCGCTGCGAAGGGCGCCAGGAACGCGGTCTGTGTCACTCTCGGCACAGGCGTAGGCGGCGGCATCATCATTGACGGCAAGATCTACAGCGGCTCGAATTACGCGGGCGGTGAACTGGGTCACATGGTTATCGTCGCCGAAGGCAGACACTGCACCTGCGGCAGAGACGGCTGCTGGGAAGCGTATGCTTCGGCATCCGCGCTGATCTATCAGACGCAGCTCAAAATGCTGGACAACAAGACCTCTTCCATGTGGAATATTGCGGACGGCGATCTGAGAAACGTCAACGGCAAGACCGCTTTTGACGCGTATCGCATGGGCGACAAGGCAGGCTGCGAGGTTGTGGACAAATACATCTTCTACATAGCCTGCGGTGTGGCCAATGTCATCAATATCTTCCAGCCTGACATTATCTGCATCGGCGGCGGTGTGAGCAAGGAAGGCGATACCCTTCTGGCGCCTCTGATGGGATATGTCAACAAGGAGCGCTTCGGCAAGAATCTTTCCAAGCAGACAGAAATAGTCGTCGCCAAGCTCGGCAATGATGCGGGAATCATCGGCGCTGCCAACCTCTATCTCAATGCCGAATAATTTCAGCGCTGTTCCGTTCTTACATCATCAATCATATTATAAAATAATACAGTTTTCCGGAGGAATTAATATCTGATGGCCAATCAATATCTGCAATACCAATCCCTTCTTGAGCGCTTTGGCTGCGAAGTCAGAGCCGACGAACCCATGAAGAACCACACATCCTTCAAAATAGGCGGCTGCGCCGATCTTTTCGTTACGGTCGGAGATGACAGGCAGCTTTCTTCTGTTGTCGCTCTATGCAATGAGAAGAAAATCCCGCTGTTCGTGCTGGGAAACGGGTCAAACCTGCTGGTTTCGGACAAGGGAATAAGGGGCGTTGTACTCAGGCTCAGCGGCGGATTCTGCGACATCAGATTGAATGACGACGGAAGCATTCACTGCGGCGCGGGTGCGCAGCTGTCCAAGCTGTGCGCCTTTGCGCTGGAGCATTCGCTGACGGGTCTGGAATTCGCATGGGGAATTCCGGGCTCGTGCGGCGGCGCCGCATTCATGGACGCGGGAGCATACGGCGGAGAGATGAAGGACGTGGTTGTTTCCTGCGAGCATGTTGATCTCCGTACAGGAGAATGCGGCAGTTTTGCGGGCGAGGAACTGGATTTTGCCTACCGTCACAGTGTGTATTCTGACGGCGGATATGTGGTCACGGCGCTGAATCTTCGACTGAAAAAGGGAAACAAAGAGGAAATCAAGGCTAAAATGGATGATCTGATGGGTCGCCGCAAGGATAAGCAGCCTTTGGAATACCCGAGCGCGGGAAGCGTATTTAAGCGTCCCGTAGGGTACTTTGCCGGCGGGCTCATCGAGCAGTGCGGGCTGAAGGGCGCGCAGGTAGGTGGCGCAATGGTAAGCCCGAAGCACGCCGGATTCATTGTCAACGTCGGCTGTGCTACCTGCGAGGACGTTTTGGGGCTGATCGCGAGTATACAGAAAACCGTCAGGGAAGAAACGGGAGTAGAACTGGAATGTGAGGTACGCAAGACAGGGGAATAGAAGTAGGATTCTCCGAAAAAAAGAATTGTTGGATGAGTGACGAAAGTGTAAAACACAAAGGAATTTAGATTGTAAAAACGAAAAAGCATAGCGCAACGCTATAACTAGCGAGCGAATGCGAGCGTGGGAGTCCAGGGGGAACTAGTTCCTCCTGGCGGGTCAAGGGCAGGGCCCTTGCGGGGGATGTTGGCAGCAAAGCTGCCAACGAGGGGCAGAGCCCCATATGCACTAACTTAAGGTTGACATAATCATTTCCATATGCTATAATATGAGTATAATATTATGCTCGGAGGTATAGAAAA
>CADBZY010000033.1 GCA_902799245.1 uncultured Ruminococcus sp. | reverse complement strand
CACGCTATTTCTTCCGCAGATACGATTAGCAAGAAATTGAACAGCATCCAGAGCAGGACGGTCAATCAAGATGTTAATAGTAATGTTACTCTGAACGTGAATATAGATCATGTGGAGAATTATGATGAATTTGTTGAGAAACTGAAACACGACGGTCAATTTGAGAAGTTTGTGCAGTCTATGACCACAGATCGTTTAGTGGGTGGAAGTGCGTTAGCCAAGTATAAGTATAATTGGAAATAGAAAATTAATCGGTGGCGGAGGAGGGTTCTGCTTCTCCGCTGCCATAAATGGAGGATTATAAAATGTTAGAATTTTTGAAAATGGTATTTAATAGAGAGAAATATATAGTAGTCCTGAAATATTATGTGCTGAAGTTGGCAATTGAAAACGCTACATTGACCGGAAAGCTAAGTAGGGGTGACACGGTGGCTCCACTGGCAGAGAAGATAGATGAAATGTATAAGACGCACGAAGCGGAGATGGAACGGACGAAAGCATTACAAGAACTATATCAAGATTCCATCAAAAAATCTGATGAGATGGTGGATTATGTAAAAGACATATTGAAATCAAATGGTGTTGATATTTCTAATTCGTAAAACATACTAAGTAAATAGGTATTCGGATAATGGTTCGGTAAACGTTCAGTTTTTGAGCCTTTTTTGGGTGAGTGATGAATTGAAAAGGGTTGATATTATCGGATTCGGAAATATGACTAATAGTAATTTTGGATAAAAATATTACAAAGTCGTAACACATTGTAACGCTTTTGTAACTATTTGTTCCATATCCGCCGCTCTCAAATTAATTAAGTTGTTACAATCTTGTAACTGATTCTCTGTTTTTCTTCTTGCAATATTATTGGAAGTTTGGTAAACTTATTATATAATATATGTGCAGATAGAAGATGGTTAAGTATGCCGACGATCCAGAAACGTGGTAATTCATTTAAGATTATTGTTAGTTTGGGATATGATTCCAACGGCAAGCAGATCAGAAAGACAACTACATTTAAACCGCCGGAAGGTGTTACACCAAAAAAGGCTGAGAAGTTAGCTCATGCCTTTGCAATGGAATTTGAAAAGGATTGTCAGGGGCGCACGGAACTAAAAGAGAATATGCGGTTTTCCGACTTGTGCGATTGGTATTTTGATCATTATGCGCCAAATAAATTAAAGCCGTGTACTATTTACACTTACAAAGGGCAAGTAGACAAGCATCTACTCCCTGAGTTCGGCAACAGAAAACTAAAAGATTTTAGTCCTGCGCTTCTTACAAAATTCTTTTCTGAACTTGAATTGAATCCTTCCACCTGCAAAAAACTATATACGATCCTTGAAAGCCTGTTTACAAGAGCGGTTGAACAAGGCTTTATTAAAGAAACTCCGTGCAGAAATGTTATATTGCCGAAACAAGACAAAGTTAAACGTCAGTCTTTAACCACTGAACAAGCAAAAGAATTATTGCAAATGGTTGAGTCTTATTCTCAGCTTAACACAATCATTAAAGTGTTATTGTTCACAGGTATGCGGAGCGGTGAAGCTCTCGGTCTGCAATGGGAGGATATAGACTTTAACAGGCACTTAATACATGTCGTTCATTCCCTTGCTGATGTGGGAGGGAAACATTTCCTGCAAGAACCGAAGACCAAAACAAGCATTAGATATATTGGTATGTCGCAGGTACTTGAATCAATTATATTGGAGCATAAAGCCGAACAAGAAAAAGCAATTGAGATTGTGGGAGAAACATTTCAATATCCAAATATGGTATTTACTTCTACAACAGGTAATTATCTTGATCGTGCGTCACTACTTACTCAGTTTAAAAGACTGATTAAAGACACAGATTTTTCGTGGGCTTCTCTTCATACTCTCAGACACGCAAACGCAACACTACTGATTAATAATGGTGTTGATTTAAAAATTGTGTCTGAGCATCTCGGTCATAGTGGTGTGGGTGTTACTGCTGATACTTATGCCGATGTACTCGCAGACACTAAGCAAAAAGTCGCCGATCTGATTGCTTTAGAGCTTGAATAATGTGGTGTTTGTTGGTGTTTATTTGGTGTTTAAATTTATGAAAAGCCGCTGAATAAAGCTAAACAATATTTAATTAAATACCTCTTAAACGCCTAAAATACGCCACTTTACAAAACGGTGTAAAACAGTAGAATGGACACTATTTATCACAGCAAGAGATAATCATTGCGGTTATCGGAAATACAGTGTTTATGTTGGTTTTATCGCTTTGGATTTCACTGGAGTGCGGTGTTTTTCAGACGGTAACTAACAAGTAGCAAACAAGTTCAAGGCATTCTTCAAACTGATGAATGCCTTGAACTTTGCAATGGTAATGTAGTTTTGTGAGAAATAGATAATTATGATTTTATTGGGAGATAAAAATGGGATTCAAAAAAATAGTATTATTTAACCATAAAGGTGGCGTGAGCAAGACACTTACAACTTTTAACATAGCATGGATGATTGCTCTTCAAGGCAAACGAGTTCTTTTAGTGGATTGTGATCCACAATGTAATTTATCAGCATTGATTTTGGGCGATTATTTTGAAGATTATTATATGAATGATGAAACTAAAAATGCAAATGTCAAAGATGGGTTGAAGGTTGCGTTTGAAAGTCGTCCTGAACCAATCCGAGCTATTAAATGTTATCAAGTTGAAAGAAATACAAATTTGTTTTTATTACCTGGTCATATGGATTTGTCAGAATACGAACCTTCTTTAAGTTTAGCTATGAATAATAATAATTCCATGACCGCATTACAGAACTTACCAGGCGCTTTAAACAGACTTATCAGCCTTTGTGCAGACGAAAATGACATTGATTACGTATTTATAGATATAAATCCTGGTCTGAGTGCAATTAATCAGATAACATTTACACTTGCTGATAGGTTCATTGTTCCAACTAACCCTGATCCTTTTTCATTAATGGCTTTAAAAACCCTACTGAAAGTACTACCTCGTTGGAAATCCTGGGCAGACAGCACTAGACCTTTGTTAGTGGATGCTTCATATCCACTTCCCACAGCTGAAATGAAGTTTCTTGGAGAAGTAAGTCAACGCTTTAATAGAAGAAATAACAAACCCACTGCATCTTATAGCTTGATGATTAATGATATAAAAAGATTTATTAACGGTGAGTTTGCTGATAAATTAAGAACGTACGGTATGATTTGCCCTGCTGAGGAATATCACTTAGCAGAAATACCTGATTTTGGTGCCATGTTGCAAAAATCAAATTTGCTTGGAATTCCTGTATACTGTCTACCTGATAATGAATTACCTGGTGGAGCGACATTTGTGAATACAACAGCTAAAAGAGATGAAATAAAGGAAATGTTTTTGGATATATCCAACAAAATAATGAGGTCTTTTGATGAATAATGCAATGACTGTTTTTAATTCACTAATTGCTCAATGTTCAACTACATTGGGAATATATGAATACCTTGAATCAAATACGATACCAATTGATGCTTCCGATTTACTTAGATGGCAATATGTTTTAGCTGTATCTGCGTTAGATAAGTATATACATGATATTGTGAGAATTGGAATGGTTGAAGAATTCAAAGGAAATAGAGTAGTAACCGATAGTTTTAAAGGAATTAAATTAGAACTTTCGAACGCTTTGTTAATTATGAATTCCTCTACTCCGGAAATAGATTTTTCTAATGAAATTCTAAAGCAACACAGTTATAAAGCATTCCAAGATCCTGATAAGATTTCCGAAGCACTATCGCTTATATGGGATGAAAAACATAAATGGGCTGTAATTAGCAAGAATATGACATCATCTATATCCGAAAAAGATTTAAAAACACAATTAAGGAATATAGTCATTAGAAGAAATCAGATTGTTCATGAAGGAGATTGTTTATCTACACTGCCTCCACTTCAACAACAAATTATTTTAAAAAAAGATACAACAGATGTTATAGCTTTTATTACAGACATTGTAAAAGCTATTGAAAAGAGTATACCAAAAACAACGACTGCACCCGCAGGCACAGTCGTATAATTGTTCGATGGAAGGATAGAGTTATTCTGAAACCCTCACAGTAACTATCAAGTAACCAACAAATAAAAGCAAAAACATAGTAATAATACAGATTTTACACTTTGGAAAAATTCTCCAAGAGATAATCATTGCTTGTTTATCAGGCATTTCTCATTCAAACAAAAAGCGGTTGCTCAGGCAAGTTCTTTTGAATTGCGGAGCATCCGCTTTTTTATTTTGTTGACTTTTCCTATTAAAAATGGTACAATATAAAATAGGAAAGTATCGGATATAATACACATCCATCAAGCAAAAAACTGATAATCGGAGGAATTATTTTGGTCAGAAGCGACATAGAAAAATTTCTGCTGAGCGTGGAAAAGCCGGGGAGGTACGTCGGCGGCGAACCAAACAGCGTGGTCAAGGACAAAAAAGACGTGAATATACGCTTTGCGTTCTGCTTTCCGGACGTCTATGAGATAGGCATGTCTCACCTCGGCATGAAGATACTCTACGGACTGTACAATTCCATTCCCGACGTGTGGTGCGAAAGGGTGTTCGCGCCCTGGCCGGATATGGAGGAGAAAATGCGGGAACATTCTGTTCCGCTCTACGGTCTGGAAAGCGGCGATCCTCTTAAGGAATTCGACTTTGTGGGATTCACGCTGCAATATGAGCTGAGCTATTCCAATATCTTTACCATGCTGAATCTGTCGGACATTCCCTTCCTCTCTGCCGACCGCTCCAACGATGACCCTATTGTCGTTCTCGGCGGCCCTTGTGTCTGTAACCCTGAACCGCTGGCTGACCTTGCCGACATTGTTTCTCTGGGTGAAGGGGAAGAGGTCAGTATTGAAATGTTCGACCTCTACCGCCGGCACAAGCTCAGCGGGCATTTCGACAGAAAGCAATTCCTTCGCGAAGCAGCGAAGATTCCGGGGCTTTACATTCCGTCGCTTTACGACGTGCGTTACAATGAGGACGGGACGATTTCTTCCTTCACGCCGAAGGAAGGTGCGCCGGAAAGAATCCAGAAGCGGATTATTCAGGATATGAGCAAGGTTTATTACCCTCCCAATTTCGTCGTGCCGATCATCGAGATTGTTCACGACCGCGCCGTCACGGAGATATTCCGCGGCTGCATACGCGGCTGTCGGTTCTGTCAGGCGGGTTACATCTACCGCCCGAACAGGGAGAAGGATTACGGCACGGTTGACGCACAGAGCCGCAGCCTTTGTGACACCACCGGTTACGATGAAGTGTCGCTTTCTTCCCTCAGCTCCAGCGATTACACCGAACTGCCGGAGCTGCTCGACAATATGCTGAACTGGACGGAGGACAGCAAGGTGAGCATTTCGCTGCCTTCGCTGAGAATAGACGGATTCAGCGACGAGCTGACCGAAAAGCTCAAAAAGGTGCGCCGCGGCGGACTGACCTTTGCCCCGGAAGCGGGTACACAGCGCCTGCGCGACGCTATCAACAAGAACGTCACCGAAGAAGAAGTGCTGAATACCTGCCGCACGGCGTTCAACGGCGGCTGGACGAATGTCAAGCTCTACTTCATGATCGGACTTCCCACCGAAACCCTCGAAGATGTGGAGGGAATAGGGGAGCTGTCGCAGAAGGTGGTGGACGAGTTCTACCGCAACCCCAACAAGCCCAAGGGCAAGGGCGTCAATGTCACCTCCAGCGCGTCTACTTTTGTGCCAAAGCCCTTCACTCCCTTCCAGTGGGAGCCGCAGGACGACATCGACACCATCCACAGGAAGCAGCAGCACCTGCGCGACAGTGTCCGCAGCCGCAAGATCACCCTCAACTGGCACGACGCTGACACCAGCTTCCTGGAAGCGGTCTTTGCGCGCGGCGACAGAAAGCTCATTAAAGTACTCATACGCGCCTTTGAAAAGGGCTGCCGCTTTGACGGCTGGGACGAATATTTTAAGCTGCCGGTCTGGATGGAACTCTTTGACGAATGCAGCATTGATCCGGCGTTCTACGCGAACCGCCGCCGCAGCTATGACGAGATTCTTCCGTGGGATCACCTGGATTACGGCATCACCAAGGAATTTCTCATCCGTGAGCACAAAAAGGCGCTTGCCGCCGAGACAACGCCCCATTGCCGCCTGCAATGCGCGGGCTGCGGTGCCGCAAAACTGACAGGAGGTGTTTGCAGTGTCCTTAAACACGGGAATGAAAAACGTGGTTGACATACAGGGAACGCTCTGCCTGCCGATCAGAATCTTCTTTGTCAAGGAAGGCCCTTCCAAATACATGTCGCATCTTGACCTCATGCGCTGCATGACACGCACCATTCGCCGCGCCGGCGTGCCGATCTGGTACACCGAAGGCTTCAATCCGCATCCCTTCATGACATTCGCCATGCCGCTGTCGCTGGGGACGTCGGGACTGTGTGAAACAATGGACGTTCGCATGACCACCGATATGCCGTTTGAGGAAGTAAAAAAACGTCTGAATGAAGCCCTTTGCGAGGGTATCCGCGTCACAAGGGTGGACTATCAGGTGCAGAAGGCAACCGCCATCCAATCCGCCGTCTATCTCATTACCCTCACTTCCGACGGTTTTTCGGGTATGCAATTGAGGGACGAGATTGAAAAATACCTCTCACAGGATACAATCACCGTTCAGAAGAAGAACAAGAAAAAGCAGCTTGTGGACATGGATGTGAAGCCGCATATTATATCGTATGATGTGACGGACGGCGGAAATTGCGCCGTGCTGTCAATACAGCTTCCCGCCGGGAACGACGTGAATATCAACCCGAGCATCATACTCAAAGGATTTGAGAATGCAAACAGCCTGTCGTTTGACAAATGCGACATCGTGCGCGAGAGAATTCTCACCGAAAGCGGCGAGGATTTTAAGTAATAAAAAGGAGAGCCTTGCATGAAAAAAACTAATAGAATGATCAGCTTGTTTCTGGCGGCATTCATGCTGACAGCAAGCCTTGCTTCCTGTGATTGGGGAGCGCATCCTGTTCCGGAGGACGGCAATTCGTCGGCCGTCGAGAATTTCACCCCGCACAAATTCGGCGTAGAGGACGCGACCGTCAACGGAGTCAGAATCGGCATGACAGAGAATCAGGTGACGGAAATACTCGGTGCCCCTGACGACAGACAGAATGTCACCAACGACAACTTCATCTACGGCGAATACACCAGCATGAGGTACGGCAAGCTGAATCTTTCCTTCTATGACGTCAATGAGCAGGGGAATTTTACCCTCGGCATCATTTACACCGAATCACCCGAAGTCAGCTTTGTCGGCGGTCTGCACGTCGGCAGCACGAAGGAGGATGTTCTGAACGTCTTTACCCATGAAAAGGAACCGCAGCCGCTCTACTTTTCCACCATGGAGGAATCCTGCGGGGATTATATCTACGGCGACATCAATGCGTCGTGGTTCCTTGAGAACAAGCCGAAGGACGTCATTGAATGTGCTTACATCAATCGCTTCGGTGAGGACACCTACAATTCCTACATGATGGAATATTACTACTACAATCCTCTCGACTGGAACGCGGATAAAAGCGCCTACACCGGCGACAGCTACAGCATGGTATTCTATCTCGACAGCACAAGCGACACGGTCACTTCCATCCGCATAGGGTATGATTTTATACAAGGCATGATGTGAGTGCTGCGATTTTTGGAGGTAAAGAGGCAATCATGGAAAAAGAAACAAATTCCACTGCGGCATGTGCCACAGAAAAGCAAAAGAACACTTTTTCGGGCAATATCGGATATGTTCTCGCCGTAGCGGGTTCGGCGGTGGGACTGGGCAATATCTGGCGTTTCCCGTACCTTGCCGCGAAATACGGCGGAGGAATCTTTCTGCTGGTGTACCTGATACTGATGCTGACCTTCGGCTACGCCATGATCGTATCGGAAACAGCGATCGGCCGAATGACCGGCAAGAGTCCCGTCGGCGCGTTCAGCTCTCTCGGAAGCAAAAAATGGCTTACATTCGGCGGCTGGATCAACGCGGTCATTCCCATGCTGATTCTGCCTTATTACAGCGTAATAGGCGGCTGGGTGGTCAAATACTGCGTCGAATATCTCAGGGGCCAATCATCTGAAATGGCTGGCGACGGCTTTTTCGGAGAATTCATCAGCAATTCGTTCGCGGCGGAAATTTGCTTTGTCGTGTTTATTCTGGCGGCCTTCTTTGTCATTATCGCAGGCGTCAAGAACGGCATAGAAAACGTCAGCAAGATCATTATGCCTCTGCTCATCGTGTTGGCGGTCATTACTGCGGGTTATTCCGTAACACGTCCCGGCGCGCTCGAAGGCGTCAAATACTTCCTGGTGCCGAATTTCAGCGATTTTTCCATCATGACGGTGGTTGCGGCGATGGGACAGATGTTCTATTCGCTGTCGCTTGCTATGGGAATTCTTGTCACATACGGTTCTTATCTTAAAAAGGATTCCGACATTGAGAAAAACACCACCCGTGTGGAATGGTTTGATACAGGCATAGCGATTCTTGCGGGACTTATGATCATTCCGGCGGTTTTTGCCTTCACCGGCGGCGACATCAAGACCCTGAAGGCGGGTCCTTCGCTCATGTTCATTACGCTGCCGAAGGTTTTCGACAGCATGGGCTTCGGCAATATAATAGGGAGCGTTTTTTTCCTGATGGTGCTCTTTGCCGCTCTGACCAGCGCCATTTCGCTCTTTGAGACATGCACAGCGACCATCACGGAGGAATTAGGTCTGAATCGCACAGGCAGCAGTCTTATCGTGCTGATTGTTTCGCTTCTGCTGGGAACCGCGAGCGTATTTGGCTATGGCGTCTGGAGCTATGTAAAAATCTTCGGAATGCAGATACTCGATTTCTTTGATTTCCTCACCAATTCGCTGATGATGCCGGTTTCCGCTTTCTTCATCTGCATTCTGGTGATTAATGTGATAGGATTCGACGGTATTTCAAGAGAAGTAAAGCTTTCGTCAGCCTTTCGCCGTCAGCCGATGTATTATGTAGTTACAAAATACATCGCACCCTTTTTCCTCATGATCATTCTGGCAAGCTCCATTGCCAATGCGCTTGGCTTCATTACGATTTAAAAAAATTTTTAGTGTCTGAAAAATCGATCAGAAACGGGAGGTTTGTACAACATGGACTTAAGGGTCGGCGACATTCTGGAAATGAAAAAAGCCCATCCCTGCGGCGGCAAAGAGTTTGACGTGCTGCGTGTGGGAATGGACATAAAAATCAAATGCCGGAAGTGCGGGCATGAGATCATGACAGCCCGCTGGAAGGTTGAGAAAAATATCAAGAAAATTATTCGGGAGCATGAGAATTAGCGTTGTCAGTGTGTTGTTTTTGGGAAAAATAATAAAAAATAATTCACTGATTTTATAAAGAAAAGGATGAAAATAAAATGTTTGATAAACTGTCTGCGGCAGAGGTAAGATATGAGGAACTGAGCAAAAAGCTCTGCGATCCCGAACTGATCAATGACAACGCGCTCTACCGCGATACCATGCGCGAATACAAGAATCTCACTCCGCTTGTGGAAAAATACCGCGAATATAAGAGCGCAAAGGCAATAGAAGACGAATCCAGAACCATGCTGGACGAGGGAATATCTGACAAAGAATTCCGTGAGCTGGTGGAGAGCGAGCTTGACGAGGCGCGCGAGAAGCTCGCCGTTATTTCTGACGAGTTGAAAATACTCCTGCTTCCGAAAGACCCGAATGACGATCGCAACGTTGTCATGGAGATCAGAGGCGGCGCGGGAGGCGAAGAGGCGGCACTTTTTGCGGGAGTGTTGTTCCGCATGTATTCCATGTATGCCGAGCGCGTAGGCTGGAAGGTGGAAGTGGTCAACGCCAACGAAACCGAACTCGGCGGCTATAAGGAAATCAGCTTCATCGTCAACGGCGAATCCGCCTATTCTAAGCTGAAATACGAGAGCGGCGTCCACCGCGTCCAGCGCGTCCCTGAGACGGAAACACAGGGACGCATCCACACCTCCACCGCGACGGTGGCCGTTATGCCGGAGGTGGACGAGGTTGACGTGGAAATCAATCCGACTGATCTGAAAATCGACACCTTCTGTTCCAGCGGCGCGGGCGGACAGCACGTCAACAAGACCGAATCAGCGATTCGCATAACCCACCTTCCGACGGGAATCGTGGTGGAATGTCAGGACGAGCGCAGCCAGTACAAGAACAAAGACCGCGCCATGAAGATTCTGCGTTCCCGCATATATGAAGCGGCAATGGAGGAGCAGAACAGCAAGATTGCGGCGGAGCGTAAATTGCAGGTCGGCACGGGCGACCGTTCGGAGCGCATACGCACCTACAATTATCCGCAGGGACGCATGACCGATCACCGCATCGGTCTGACACTTTACAAGTTAGACGCGATACTCAACGGCGATCTGGACGAAATATTCGATGCTCTGATCACGTCGGCAAGAGCCGAGCAGTTGAAAGCGTCGATCGACGAGAGCGCAAAAAGCTGACCATCCCAAGGCAATACAACTATTGCGGTTTGACCTTCTTCCTCAACCTTCAACCTTCTACCTTCACCCTTCTACCTTCACCCTACTACCTAAATCTGGAGGCTGTTATTATGAAAAATATCCGAATGATTTTAGTGTCGTCCATTCTGTGCGGATTGATGCTGTGTTCATGCGGCAGCAATGAATTCTATCGGACGTATACCTTCGGGGAGGGAGTCGATTCTTCGAAGGTTACGCTGAACGAGGACGGCTCATTTGTCTTTGAGTTTTCTCCTCTGAGCAGTTATCTGGGAATAGGCAAATTCTACCTCAGCGGCGACAGACTGACGCTGAAAACTTCCGACGGAAAGTACCGTTATGTTTTCAGGATAACCGACAGCGGTATCGAATTCGACGCGGACGCGTCTTCCGACAGCCTTTGGTTCGGACAGTTCACCGACGGTTCGCTGTTTGAATGATGCAGCTGTCTGCTTTGAATTTCTTTACAGGAGCGAATAGCAATAATCAAAATGGAAACTTTACTATTGCAAAACAACAAGGAGGACATAGCCCGCGCCGGGAAGATACTTCGCGGCGGCGGGCTTGTCGCCATCCCCACCGAGACGGTCTACGGACTGGCAGCGAACGCCCTCGACGGGTTAGCCGTCGCCAAGATATTTAAGGCGAAGGGCAGACCGCAGGACAATCCCCTGATTGTGCATATATCCCACATTGATCAATGGGATGCGCTTGTGAGTGACATCCCCGAAAGGGCAAGGGCTTTGGCGCAGGCTTACTGGCCGGGGCCGCTGACGATCATCCTGCCCAAAAGCGGCATTATCCACGATGAAGTGTCCGCTGGACTGGACACTGTCGCCGTGCGCTTTCCTTCCATGCGCACGACCCGGAAAATCATCGACGCGGCAGGCGTTCCCCTTGCCGCGCCGTCGGCGAATCTCTCGGGAAGTCCCAGCCCGACCTGCGCACGGCACACCATGGACGACATGCGGGGCAGAATCGATGCGGTGCTGGACGGAGGAGAGTGTAATTTCGGCGTAGAATCCACCGTTGTCACACTGGCCACACCCGTTCCGCGTCTGCTGCGTCCGGGGGCGGTTACACCCGAAGAACTGCGGGAGGTATTGGGCGAGCTGGAGATAGATGACGCTGTGATGGGACAGCTCAAAGAAGGCGTGAAGGCGGCTTCTCCCGGCATGAAATACAAGCATTACAGCCCGAAGGCAGAGATCACCATTGTAAAGGGAACGCTTGACCAATTTGTCCGATATATAAGCGGAACAGGGGAGAGGGAGAATACATTTGCCCTTTGCTTTGACGGCGAGGAAGAAAAAATTCCTCTGCGCTGCGTGACCTACGGGCGGCAGGATGACCCGCTCACCCAGTCTCACCGGCTCTTCACCGCCCTTCGTGAGCTTGACGAACAGGGCGCTGTCAAGGTTTTTGCCCGCTGTCCCTCGACGGACGGCGTGGGAATGGCAGTCTATAACCGCCTGCTCCGTGCCGCGGGGTTCAGTGTGACGGATGCATAATTATTTTCAATTGCGTAACATTTTCCTATGGCGGATATTGTAAAATCTTATTATATGTGCTATACTGGAATTGTTGTATCGACGCATATATGAAAAATGCTGTTTATTCAAATGGAAGGACGGTCCTTTTAAAATGGGTATCATAAAGAAAATCTTCGGAAGCTATTCCGACCGCGAGATCAAGCGTGTGCAGCCGATATGCGACCAGGTTCTTGCTCTCGAGGAAAAATACGCTCCGATGTCAGACAGTGAACTTCGCAGCCAGACGCAGATCCTCAAGGACAGACTGGCGGCCGGCGAGACGCTCGACGACATACTTCCCGACGCCTACGCAGTCTGCCGCGAAGCGGGCTGGCGCGTGCTGGGAATGAAGCACTTCCCGGTGCAGGTCATCGGCGGCATTATTCTTCACCAGGGACGTATTGCCGAAATGAAAACCGGTGAAGGCAAGACCCTCGTCGCAACGCTCCCTTCTTATCTGAACGCGCTTTCCGGCAAGGGTGTTCACGTTGTCACGGTCAACGACTACCTTGCCAAGCGCGACAGCGAATGGATGGGAAAGATTCATCGCTTCCTCGGTCTGAGCGTCGGTCTGATTCTCCATGACATGAAGAACGACGAGCGCCGCGAGTCCTATGCCTGCGACATCACCTACGGCACCAACAACGAGCTGGGTTTTGACTACCTGCGTGACAACATGGTGATCTATAAGGAGCAGAAGGTGCAGCGCGGCCATAATTTCGCCGTCGTGGACGAGGTTGACTCTATCCTCATCGACGAAGCGAGAACGCCGCTTATCATTTCCGGTCAGGGTGACAAATCCACCGCTCTTTACAACACCGTCAACGACTTCGCCAAGAAGCTTTCCTTCGTCAAGATCACCGAGGTCGACGAAAAGGAAGAGCACGACGACAAGTACGGCGACGCGGATTACATCGTGGACGAAAAGGCAAAGACCGCAACCCTTACGCCCAAGGGCGTTGCCAGAGCCGAAAAGGTGTTCGGCGTGGAAAATCTGATGGACAACACCAACGAATCCATCACCCTGCTGCACCACATCAATCAGGCTATCAAGGCGCACGGCGTCATGACCCGCGACGTGGACTACGTGGTACAGGACGACAAGGTGCTGATTGTCGACGAATTCACCGGCCGTATTATGTACGGCAGACGTTACAACGAAGGTCTGCATCAGGCAATCGAAGCCAAGGAAGGCGTGAAAGTCGAGCGCGAATCCAAGACGCTTGCCTCCATCACCTTCCAGAATTATTTCCGTCTCTATAAAAAACTCTCCGGCATGACGGGTACCGCCCTCACGGAGGAAACCGAATTCAACGAGATTTACAAGCTTGACTGCGTGGAAATTCCCACCAACAAGCCCTGTATCCGCAACGACCTGCCCGACCGCATCTATTCCACCGAGCGCGGCAAGTACAACGCCGTCATCGAGCGTATTCTTGAATCACACGAAAAGGGACAGCCTGTTCTGGTAGGTACCATTTCCATCGACAAATCCGAAATGCTGAGCGACGCACTCAAGCGCCGCGGCATCAAACATTCCGTGCTGAATGCAAAGTATCACCAGCGTGAAGCCGAGATCGTAGCGCAGGCCGGTAAGTACGGTGCCGTCACCATCGCCACCAATATGGCGGGACGTGGTACGGATATTCTTCTCGGCGGCAACCCGGAATTCATGGCAAAGAGCGAAATGCGCAAGCTCGGCTATGACGAGGAGCTGATCGAGGAATCCACCGCCTACAGCGATACCGACGACGAAGCCATCATCGAAGCCCGCGCGAAGTTCGCCGAGCTGAATAAAAAGTTCAAGGAAGTGACCGACGCGGAGGGCGACAAGGTGCGCGAAGCCGGCGGTCTGGTCATTATCGGTACCGAGCGTCACGAATCGAGACGTATCGACAACCAGCTGCGCGGACGTTCCGGACGTCAGGGCGATCCGGGCGAAAGCCAGTTCTATCTGTCGCTGGAAGACGACCTGATGAGAATCTTCGGCGGCGACCGTCTCCAGTCCATGATGAACACCCTCAAGATCGATGAGGATATGCCCATCGAGGCGAGAATGGTATCCCGTTCCATCGAGAGCGCTCAAGCCAAGGTCGAAGGCAGAAACTTCTCCATCCGTAAGAATGTTCTCCGCTACGATGACGTTATGAACCGCCAGCGCGAGGTCATTTACACCGAAAGAGACAAGGTGCTTGACGGCGAGAACATGCGCGACAACATCATCAAGATGATTGACGATTCCATCACCGACAATGTAAATCTCTACCTCAACGCCGACGAGAAGGACAACTGGAATTTCGAGGGACTGCGCCAGACTTACCTCAATCTTCTTACCACCGAGGACGATTTCAACTACACCCTTCAGGAACTTGACTCGCTTGATAAGCAGGACATCACTGACGAGCTGATCAAGAGAGCGCACGATCTTTACGAGAAGCGCGAAGCGGAATTCGGCGAGAAGATCGCCCGTGAGCTTGACCGTGTCGTTATGCTGCGCGTGGTGGACACCCTCTGGATGGATCACATCGACGCCATGGAGGAACTCAAACAGGGCATAGGACTTCGTTCCTACGGTCAGACGGATCCGGCTGTCGCCTACACCAAGGAAGGCTTCGACATGTTCGACGAAATGATCGCCCAGATCAAGGAGGACACCGCACGCCAGATTCTCACCGTTCAGATCAGACGCGCCGAGGAACCCAAGCGCGAACAGATCCAGAAGCCCATGGAGCCGGATGCCGATTCCGAGTCAATGCCCCAGAGAGCGGGCCGCAAGATCGGCCGCAACTCTCCCTGTCCCTGCGGCAGCGGCAAGAAATACAAGCAGTGCTGCGGCAAAGGCAAATAAGGCGCATTAATCAGGTTACAAAAAAAACACGGCTTGTTCGGGAGGATATGCTCCCGGTAAAGCCGTGTTTCTTTTTTGATTTATTGGTTCAGCACTTCGTTGATGATCTGCGCGATCTGCTTGTTGTTAATCTGTTCCCGGAAATGAACTGTATAGCCGTCTTTGGATAGAATTTCAAAAAAGACTTTGGCGCAATTGATTTTTGCGGCTTCGTTGCCGCGCACCTCGTCTTTGCCCTCTACATCCTTTGTTTCAACTACAATATTCAGTTCTTTTTGACCGTTTGCCTTTTTGACTACATACATGAAGTCCGGGCTGTACGTTCCGCCTGTGATCGTAGGAATGGCTATGCTGTTGCGAGGAATCTTACCGTAAACAATTACATTGTCAATATTTGCAGTGACGTTGTCTTTTTCGAGAGGTGAATCGTAAGTATAGGTATCGTACAGATATTTTTCGCTCGGTGTACTACCATCGACGATTTTCATGCCGATTCTTCCCTGAGAGATTTCATCCCGCGGAGAACCGTCGGCATATGACAGCGCTGTGGCTCCACACGGCATACTGCTTTTTTCGTAACGGAAACGTCCCTGCAGATTCTCTACCTTCCAATTCTGGAATTCTGCACAGAATGCGCTTGCGGAGTTTTCGTTAATATATTTAGGTTCAACCACGCCGTGTTTAGCGCTATACTGAACCATTGCGCTGTGCAGCACGGTAATGGGAATGCCGGTGACACGCATAATTCTTGACAGGAAGGTACCATAAGCAATCGGACGCATGACCGTATACTGTACACCTGTACCTGTTGTGGTATTCATCTCTATTCCGTCGCTTTTAACAACATCCCGTCTGCTGCTCATCACAACATCCGTAAATACTCCGGGTTTTTCAAACAGCGAAAGTGCGACGGATTCCATATTCGCGTCCAGTTCCTTATCATAGAAAAGGCGGTATCTCTGATTGATGTGTTCCCACAGCTCACGGATCTCGTTGTAAACATTTTTCCTTATTTTTATGTGTTCCCGATTTACTTTGTTCCTGTCTTTGACTTTTCCGGCAGATAAGCCGGATGCAAACTGCGGATATTCCTCAAAAAATGCGTCGCGGTTTTCTGAAAGAATGTTGCGCTGCCAGTCGATATAATTTTTAGTATAGAGATCATGAAAAAGCTCTCCGGGTTCTCTTCCGAGCATTGCGGCCACTTTACTGATGCTGTCCTCAGATAACACAGAAGCCTGCGGAATTTCGCCGTTGATTTGATCAACGAGCCGCTGCGCAAAATCAGCTTCTGTAAAATCGACGATGTAGTTGAGCTGGAACTCCTCATGGGAAATTCTGTTGCCGTTTTCATTGACGGGTAGACGCAGCCCGCGTCCCACTTCCTGCAGCTTGCTGTTTTCGCTGCCGCTGGAGCGGAGTTTCGCTATGGTAAAGACATTGGGATTGTCCCAGCCCTCCTTCAGCGTCCATTTGGAAAACAGGAATCGCAGTGTATTGTAGGTGCCGTCAGGATTGCGGAACGACAGAAGCTGTTTCTTTTTGTGAAGAATAGCATCCACTTCTTTCGCTATTTCTTCATCGGAATCAGTGTTGTCCTGCGAAAAGTAACCGGCATGACAGGCGGAAAGATTTGCAAGGGACGCATCCAAAAATGCGCGGTATTCCTGCTCTTGCTCATTCAGAGATGCCATAACCTCCTCGATGCGTTCTTTGAGCAATCGTTCAAACGCAGTCAGCAGATACGGCGCCTTACCGTTGTCGTCGGGGCGATAAGAGGAAATATCGTCGATGAAAAACAGTGCCAGCGTCTTTATTTTGAAGGAACGGTCGCAAAAATTCTTACGTTCAGTTTCAAAATGCCGCTCCAACGCAAGTCGTATCATCTGTTCCTGATAGGACGACATATAGACGTCGACGTCCATTTCTTCTCCGGGTGATTTTATTACTCCGTTTGAGAATTCAACGGTATTTTTTGAAATGGCAAGGATTGTAATGCCCTCAAAGGCATCGCTGATTAAGGCGAGAGGATCGCCGGTTTTCAGCGTGAACGTGCGGATGCCGCCTTTCTTTTTGTGCTGGAAGGTAACGGAATCTTTGCTGGCGATAGATAATATTTTGATCGTTTCTTCCTGTCCGGACAGCGGTTCAATATGCTCTTTTGCCACACCCTTGATCAGTCCCTGATTGAAGGATTGACAGGCGTTCAGATCGTAGAGCAGATATTGATAGTCCTTGACGGTTATTTTACTTTTGCCGCGTCCTTTTGTCGTTTCGGGAAAAGTCGCTCCATAACGAATGACTGCCTGCGGCTGTATCTCGGTCATAATTGTCTGAAAAGCCTTTTGATCGCGGGAGAAACGGTGCGGTTCATCAATCATTACAATGGGTTTTGTCGCACGAAGTGCGTCAAAGGGCCTGTAAAAGCCTTCCGCTCCATAATCGTAATCATCACGCCAGAGCAGCCCTGTATTCCGTCCATCGCGCTGAGAATTACTGGTAATCAGCTGCATATTGACAAGCAGGACATATATTTTTTTAGTGTTCTGACAGCTTCCTTTGATAAAATCGCTTACGACGCTTGGAAAATACCCGCGTCCTCTCTTTTTGTTTTTCGGCGCTTCGAGGATGCCCAGCTCTATTTCCGTGCCGTAGCCGCAACCGTCGGTAAAGTGGCGGCGCGAATAATCATCCTGCATGAACTGCGCTGTGCCGGCTTTGATGGCAAGGGAAGGAACGGCGATGATAAACTTATTGAAACCGTAGCGTTTATGCAGTTCGTAAATGGTCTTGGTGTACACATAGGTCTTGCCGGTTCCCGTTTCCATCTTGATATCGAGATTAAGGCAGGAACCGACCGCTGCATTGTTCCTGTACTGGGCGGGAACCGCGGATTGCAGCGAATGCAGATTGACAGCCAGTTGTCGGTCGGTCAAACGTATCTGAGGATTCTCATAGTATTGTACAGGAGAAGTAATAGCCACGCCATTGAGCGCGTTACACACAGCGTGAATGGGTATTTGCTGGTGCAGCAGGTCTTTTTGGAGGATTAGTTCCATAATGCCGTCCTCCTTTAATACCGGATATCAAAATTGATCCGCAGGTTCTTTTCGGTATTCTTTAATCGGGCAAGGTTCATCCTCAGGGATTCTGTTTCCGTCCACATGAAGCTGTAACCGAACAGAACCACATTTTCCGGATTGAATGAGCCGTCTGTTTCAAATTTTTCGGTAATAGCGGCGATTGCGTTATCCTTCAGTTCCGGATGGATAAGATACAGGTGCTTATCCATGCAGTAGCCGGTGTATCCGTCGAAATCCAGAGCCTTAACCGGAGCGGTAAACCCGTACCCATCACGGACAAGCCATGTGGCAAGCACGGTCGGGATGCCGAAATCACGCAAAACCGTGTTTTGAAGCAGCAAGCCGGATTCCGGCACGAATTTTTCCAGCTTATCCAGCGTTTTGGCAGACGGTTCCCTGAGCGTAAAATGGCGGAAACCGAGATCGGCAGTCGTGTCGGGGTGTTCTTCCCGGATTTTTGCCGCGGCACGGATAATGCGTTCGATCCCGAGGTAATCGAGAGTGTGAGGCCTGTTACAGGATGTCAAGAAAGAATTCAGTCGTTCAGCATTCTTTTTATCATCACCTGTTGCGTTTACAACTTTATCATCTATGTTTTCAGGTAATTGTACTGTTATACAAGTCAAGCGCTTTCCTTTTGTGTTGAGACGCATTACTGCTTCAGCAGTTGTTGCTGAACCTGAAAAAAAGTCGCATACTACCATGTTTTCTTCTTGAAGCGAAGCAAGTAATTTCATTATCAGTAATACAGGCTTAGGATAACTCATCAAAGATTGTTCTCCAAATAATAACCGTTGCTCCTCATCAGCATCCTCATTTGAACCCCAGCCGTTTAGCTGAAGATTGTTCAAATCAAACTCATATGAGTAACCGGATTGTTGAGAATCACCCAATCGGAGAAGCAAATCCTTAAGACCTTTATAGCGCGGTTCTTTGACTATACGGCGAAGGTATAAGTCTCTGGTGATATACAGTTCCTTTGCATGAGCATATTGTGACATGGCATCTTGACTATAACGCCAATTGCCTTCAATTTTCAAATCTTCGGCAAGAATGCCATCTTTTATTTTCAAATCGGAAAGAAGAACTAAATTCATCGTTGTATCCGAAATGATTTCGCCTTTTTTCATGAAGTAGTTTTTTTCCCGGTATTTGCTTTCTATGCCAGCGGGAATAATTCTAACTCAAACTTCCCACACCGAAAATCAGCCAAAAGCCCGTAATATAGGGAAAAAACGGCAATCCAATATCACGCAGCCTGAGCAATATGCAAAGAATTA
>CADBZY010000032.1 GCA_902799245.1 uncultured Ruminococcus sp. | reverse complement strand
ATCAATCTGATACCTACTTCCATTCTTTTGGCTTTTTCATTTTGTCAAGTGGTATTTTGTACGAGATTTTATTTCTTTTTTGTGCTTCTTGCTCTTACCATTAAGTTGTGGATAGTGCTTTCGCAACAACAAATATCACAGAAGATCGCATAAGTCAAGACAAATAACGACTTGCAGAGAAAGAAAAGCTTTTATACACTTTTACAGAGAATATGGATGAGTTCCCAACCGCATTATTGTGTTGCAAAAAATATGCTATGGAGTGTATTAATGCCAAATCAATGAAAACGCCATTGACTTCTATGGGAGCAAAAGCTACAATATACACATAGGTCGTATGCGAAAGGAAGCGGAATTTTTTATGAACGGTAACACGCAAAGCAACAGTTACAAAATTCTCATCATTGATGACGACGAAGATTTGTCCATGATTATTTCGGATATGCTGACGGATTACGGCTATCGCGTGACACACGTTACGGACGGAAACGGCGCGTTTGATCTGCTGTCGGACAATACCTACCATCTGATTCTGCTGGACATCAACCTGCCCGATGCCGACGGTTTTTCCATCTGCCGGGAACTGCGCCGCGTCTCCACCGTTCCTGTACTCTTTGCCAGCGCGCGAACCAGCGAGACTGACCGCGTGGAGGGCTACGACATCGGGGGCGACGATTATCTTCCCAAGCCGTATTCCATGAAGGAATTGCTGGCACACGTCAATGCCCTGATACGCCGCACCTACGGATTTTCGCAGCAGGAGCAGATCGTGACCTTCGGCAATGTGACGGTGAATCTCACCGCCCGCAGCGTCGTAAAAGGCGGGAAGTCCGTTTCTCTCTCCCTGCGGGAATTCGACCTGCTGGCTTACCTTTGCCGGCACCCGAACACAGCCGTTTCCAAAGATACGCTGCTCTCGGAGGTCTGGGGCGCGTTCTCGGCAGTGGAACCTTCCACGCTTGCTGTACACATTCGCTGGCTGAGGGAAAAGCTGGAGGACAATCCCGCTGAGCCGCAATACATCAAAACTGTCTACCGCGTCGGCTATCTGCTGGAGGTGTAGCAGCATGAAGCGTAAATTGATTTTGGTCACGGCAATTTTCGCTGCCGTTATTATTTTGATTTCGGCACTGTTTTCGCTCGCAGACAAAGCCGCCAATCCGGACGATGCCCGCGCCGAACAGTTGATTGCGCTCAATGAAATAGCGCAGCTCGCGGAAACAGACGCTCAATTGGCAGCCCAAAGGATTGAAGCACTGGAAGAAAAAATCCGCTCCGAAGAAATCCGGCGCAGCGGAGCCGGACGGGAATGGATTTTTTGCGGTGTCAGCCTTGCCTTTCTGGCAGGCGTAATGGGATATGTGTATGTTTCCGTTCTGCGTCCGTTTGACAAAATGAAGGAATATGCCGCGGAGATTGCTAAGGGCAATTTTGATGTATCGCTGGATTATGCCCGTTCCAATTATTTCGGGCAGTTCACATGGGCATTCGACAGTATGCGCCGCGAAATCACCAAAGCCCGCGCCTGTGAGCGCGAGGCTGTCGAGAACAACAAGACCATCATTGCCACGCTTTCTCACGACATCAAAACTCCCATTGCTTCGATCCGCGCCTATGCCGAGGGACTGGAGGCGCACATGGATTCTTCTCCCGAACGCCGCGAAAGGTATCTTTCCGTCATCATGCGGAAATGCGACGAGGTGGCGAAGCTCACGAACGACCTGTTCCTGCACGCGCTGTCCGATCTGGACAAGCTGAAAATCAACACCGAACCGCTGGAAATCAGTTCCTTTGTGCAAGAAGCCATAGAGGAATTGGCTGCCCAGCAGGACGATATTTTTTTCATTCCGCCTTCCTTCTCCGCTTATGTCAATGCCGACAGGAACCGCCTTCTGCAAATCATCGAGAACCTCGTCAACAACGCCCGCAAGTACGCCAAGTCCCGCATTGACGTTTCTCTGTCGCGGGAGAACGGAACTGTATGCCTGAAAATCCGCGACTACGGCGGCGGCATTCCGGACGAAGATATGCCCTTTATCTTCGACAAATTCTACCGCGGCAAAAACCGCGGCAGCGAGCAAGGTTCCGGCTTGGGGCTGTATATCGTCAGATATCTCGCTGAAAAGATGGGCGGCTGCGTCACGCTTCGCAATCATACAAGCGGTCTGGAAGCGGTGGTTTCCCTGCCGGAAGAAAAATAATGGATTTCTCGGTTTTCTTAATTACTTCTTAATAACTTTTCTGATAGAATGTGGCTATCAAACCAAAGGGAGGCACTTTCAGTTCATGAAAAACATGAAAGACAAGGAAAAAATCATTCTGTCAGCAAAAGACCTTTGCAGGAGCTTCGCCCACAACGGCGGACAGGTGCACGTCCTGCAGCACATCGACCTCGATATTTATGAGGGCGACTTTACCGTCATCATGGGCGTGTCGGGTTCGGGCAAGTCCACCCTGCTCTATTCGCTCAGCGGCATGGACCGCGCCACTTCGGGACAGGTGCTTTACGGAGAGCTCGACATCGTGAAGGCAAAGGAAAACAGGCTCTCCGATCTGCGCCATACCGACTTCGGCTTTATCTTCCAGCAGATGCACCTCGTCAGCAACCTGACGCTCTTTGAAAATGTCGCCGTGTCCGGTTATCTCAACAAGGCGGCTTCCTCTTCCGAAGTCAAAAAACGCGCCAATGAACTGCTTGCAAAAATGGGGCTGGAAAAGGTCAAAAGCCACCTTCCCTCGCAGGTTTCGGGCGGCGAACAGCAGCGCTGCGCCATTGCCCGCGCGGTGGTCAATAATCCGAGACTTCTTTTTGCCGACGAGCCGACCGGCGCGCTCAACCGTCACAACACCACCGAAGTGCTTGACCTGCTGACGGAACTGAACGCCGCCGGACAGAGCATATTGATGGTAACGCACGACCTCCGCGCCGCGCTGCGTGCCAACCGCCTTGTCTACATTGAGGACGGACGGGTCATCGGCACGCTCGACCTTCCGCCCTACAACGCCGAGGAAGAGCACAGCCGCGAAACGCAGGTCAATGCGTGGCTTTCCTCCATGAAGTGGTAAGGCGGTGACGAGAATGGAAATTTTTACCTTATTATCCGCCAATATCCGCCGCAAAAAAGGCTCCTTCACCAGCATTATCCTGCTGATGCTCATTATCTCGATGGCGTTGACCGCCTTTCTGAGCATCAGCAAAAGCACCCGCGCCAGCATCGAAAACGCCATGAAGGCCGCCGACGCGCCAGACATCAACATCTATATCATGGACGATTTCTACAAGCCGGAGACAATTGCGAAAGTCAGGGATCACTCTTTGGTTGACCGTGTGGAAGAAGTGGACAGCATCGCGGTCAGATACAGTCTGAACGGCACCGTCGATCACAACACATGGATTCTGCGAAAATACGACAGCGAAAAATATCCGCGTTTAAAGGACGACTGTTCCGGCTATTCCGGCAGCAAGCAAAAGCCGGAAAAGGGCGAAATCTTTGTGACGCAGGGAACGTTAACGTCTGATGAAATAAAAATCGGCGACAGGGTCAAGGTGTATCCGGCCACAGCGCCCTATGAACAGTACGCCACGGAAATGACCGTCGCCGGCGTGGTGGTGGAGCCTTCCATGGGTTCCGCCATGATCGGCTGGAAGCAGATTTTTATCAGCGACGAGGATTTTGACAGGATGTTCGCCGCCAATACAGAGCGCAGCAATTGCCACATGGTCCGCGTTTATCAATCACCCGACAGTACGCTCAGCTACGCGAAATTCCAGCGGCAGCTCAATCTCGACACCGGCGTGATTGACTGCGCGAATGGAGCGATTACCCGCGAGCAGTCGTTTCACTACACCTATCTGTACACGGAGATCATCGTGTCCATCCTGATGGTCTTCCTGATCTTTCTGACCGTCATTGTGATGATCGTCATGAATCACTCCATTGCCACCAGCATTGAAATTGATTATGTCAACCTCGGCGTGCTCAAGGCGACGGGCTTCTCCAAGGGGAGAATCCGCGCGGTGTTCCTGCTGCAATACCTGCTGGCGGAACTGATCGGCGCTGTCGTCGGCTTTGCGCTTTCAATTCCACTGACGAATGCCTTCTGCGACGTTTTCCAGCCGATTATTGCCATTCCCAATGAAAACGCGCTGGCAATCCTGCCGAGCGCCGCGATTCTGGCGGGAATTTTAGCAATTTCGTGTCTTTTTATTCTTCTTGGCACCCGCAAGGTCGGGCAGATTTCACCGATTCGGGCCATTTCCGGCGGCAGAGAGGAAATCTACTTTGACAGCCGTCTCAAAGCGCCAATCTTCAAACGCTTCCTTTCCGCAAGCCTTGCGCTGCGGCAGCTTACTTCCAACAAACGACGCTATGCCGGCACCGTGGTAATCGTCGCCCTTCTCACCTTCTTCATGCTGACCATCACGGCGTTGGGAGATACTGTAGATTCGGAATCCGCGCTGGAAGGCATGGGAATGATCACCAACGAAATCGGCGTTCTTTTCAGCGATTCCGAAAGATTTGACCTCTATGTGGGAGGCATTGAGCATATCATCGAGCGGCATACGCCCATCAAAAAGCATTATTATTATTCCACTCAATACGTATCCCTGAACGGCGAAAACCTGTATTGTATGTACTATGAAAATCCCGATGTACTGGTTATATCAA
Organism: uncultured Ruminococcus sp.; assembly: GCA_902799245.1. Taxonomy (GTDB): domain Bacteria; phylum Bacillota; class Clostridia; order Oscillospirales; family Acutalibacteraceae; genus RUG762. The sequence goes on along the minus strand of CADBZY010000032.1, from coordinate 18,653 downwards.
AGGGACGCGCACCGCTGTATGACAACGAAATTGTCATTACGGCCATGGTTGCGGAAGAACTGAATCTGCGCGTCGGCGACAAGGTGACGATATCGAAGGATAGCAAAACGGAATGTATCATCACGGGGTTGTTTCAGTGCGTCAATGATACGGGACGCTGTTTTGCCACCAATCTGGACTGTGTCAGAAAAATCGGGATTCAGAATGTGAACTATGCCGCGTTCCATGTGGATGACAAATCGGACCTGAAAGCCATTCAGAGGGAAATCCTCGGAACTTATGGAGCTTATGTGGAGTGTGAACTCAATGAGGACGGCAATCTGGACGATACCTTCACCATTGCCATCAATGCAATGAAAGCGTTTATCTATTTGTTCTCGATTGTCTTTGCTCTGGTGGTCGTGGTCATGGTCTGCAAAAAGACCTTCCTGCAGGAAAAGACCGACATCGGCATTTACAAAGCGGTCGGCTTCCGCGTGCGCCGTCTGCGGCTGCAATTCGCGGTGCGCTTCCTGCTGCTGGCGCTCCTCGGCGCGGCAGTCGGCACCGCTCTCAGTCTGTGGCTCTCCGGCAGGGTGCTCACCATGATGCTGTGGAGCATCGGCGTGAGCAGCTTCCGTGTTGCCTTTACCACGCTGACGATTGCCGTACCGGTTGCGCTGCTGTGCGTCTGCTTCTTCCTGTTTGCCTACCTGATGGCGGGCCGCGTCAGGCGCGTGGACGTTAAGGAACTGATTACGGAATAGCGATGATTTCATAAAGCGCATGGGTGCGAATCACAAAATATTATTCCATACAAAAAAACTGCAGCTTACAGCAATCACTGTAAATTGCAGTCTTTTTTCTCTCAATCGGTTGGTTGTGTGGGTGTTTCGTTGGTATCCTTATGGGAAGCTAACTAATTCGGCGTTTGCGGGCTTTTTCCATGCACAAATTGCCCGATTGGACACGCTCTATAGATACCTGCTTTCTGTGGCAAAATCCTCCAAACGCCCCAATATTCGTGAATATTCCAACTGCTGCCGTCTGGTACATCATCAAAAAAGCATCAGCTAATTTTCGGAAAAGGACGGTCTTGTACCGTGTGCCGAGGATAGTGACTGGCGGAGAAAAGAAATTCATCTTTTTTGTTCAACCTTGTTGTGTAGATAAAAACACATGATCTGCTTGACTGTGGTTGGCTGGTGTGATAGAATGGAAGTAATGTTAGTTTGGAGAATAAATCTGAATTTGTAGGTGTGTCAATGATGAAAATAAAAGCTGTAATTTTGATATAGGACAAACTCTTGTTTACTATCCGCTACCATTAAATTGGTCTAAATTATATCGCCCTGCTTTTGAAAGTATAGCAGAAAAACGTAAATTCAATATAACAGAAAATGAATACACATATATCGTTGATGTCCTAGCAAAATACAACACAAGAATAAATCCAAGAGAAATTGAGGTTTCATCAAGCGCAATTTTTACTGAGATATTAAACGGGACAAGCATCTCATTAGAATATTTAGACGTAATTAAAAATGACTTTTATTCTTTCTTTCGCAATGATGTCAAAATTTATGCAGACGCAGCAGAAACGCTGCAAGAGATTAAATCCAGAAATATACTGATTGGCACTTTATCCGATGTTGCATATGGTATGGATAATTCGTATGCACTTGAAGTGATGCTATAATATATAAAATGCATAAAAAAGACAACAGCGAATCCCAAGGAGAATGATGCCTGATGAAAGAAATCACCAATGTCGGTGTGAATATATCTGAAAAATCAACTGTGATCTGGAATGTGGCGGATATGCTGCGGGGACCTTTCAAGCCGCATGAATACGGGCTTGTGATCCTGCCGATGACGGTCGTCAAGCGTTTCCACGACTGCCTGCTGCCGACGCATGATAAGGTCATGGAGACATACGAAAAGGTCAAAACGCTCGAAGTGTACGACGGATTTTTGACGAGGGCTTCAAAGTATCAGTTTTTCAATATTTCCCCCTTTACCTTTGATAAGCTGATTGCCGACCCTGACAATATCGAGAGCAATTTCCGCAATTACCTCGCCGGATTTTCGGAGAATGTGCAGGACGTGCTGGCGAAGTTCGATTTTGACAGCATCATCAGGCGCATGGTGGAGAGCAACACGCTTTATCTGGTGGTCAAGGAATTTGCCACGCCGAAGGGCTATCTCGGACCCGACAAAATCAGCGCGGTGGACTGTGGCTATATCTTTGAAGATCTGGTTCGCCGTTTCAATGAATCCTACGGCGAGGAAGCCGGAGCGCATTTCACCTCCCGTGACATCATCTATCTGATGACGGACTTGCTGCTCTGCGATACACGGTTCAACGGACAGGCTATCACGGTGTATGATATGGCGATGGGAACATCGCAGATGCTCTCCTGTATGGAGGAACGGATTCACGCGCTTGACAGCGAGGCGGAAGTCACCTGCTTCGGGCAGGAGTTCAACCCTTCCACCTTTGCCATTGCCAAGGCGGACATGATGATTCGCGGCGGCAATCCCGACAATATGCGATTCGGCGATACCCTGTCGGACGACAAATTCCCCGGCTTCAAATTTGACCGTATCATCAGCAATCCTCCCTTCGGCATCGACTGGAAACGCGAACAGAAGGCTGTCGAGAAGGAAGCCGCACTCGGTGAAAAGGGGCGTTTTTGTGCCGGTCTGCCCAAAATATCCGACGGTCAGCAGTTGTTTGTCCTCAACGGTCTTGCCAAGCTCGCGGAGGACGGCAGAATGGCGATTGTTCAGAACGGCTCTCCGCTGTTTTCGGGCGACGCGGGTTCGGGACCGTCCAATATCCGTCAGTACATATTGGAAAATGACTGGCTGGAGGCGATCATACAGCTTTCCACCGACCAGTTTATGAATACCGGCATTACGACCTATATCTGGGTGCTGAATAAAAACAAACCCTCCTACCGCGTGGGAAAAGTCCAGTTGATCGACGCTTCGCACTGCTATGAACCGCGCCGCAAATCCATCGGCACCAAGCGCAATGATATTACGGACGCCTGCCGGGAATTGATCGTGACCGCTTACGGCGAGTTTGAAAACAGGGTTTACAGCGCGGACGGGAGCAAAAGCGGCATTTACTGCGAGAGCAAGATATTTGACTCCGTGGAATTCGGCTATCACAAGATCGTGGTGGAACGTCCTCTGCGCGACGAAAACGGCGAGATCATACGGAAGAAGGGCAAGCCCGTGGCTGATCCGGAGCTGCGCGACACGGAGAACATTCCGCTGACGCAGGACATCGACGCCTATTTTGCCCGCGAGGTGCTGCCCTACGCGCCGGATGCGTGGATTGACGAGAAAAAGACCAAGGTGGGCTACGAGATACCCATGACGCGCTATTTTTATGAATACCAGCAGCCGGAAGCGTCCGACGCGATTCTGGAAAGAATCATCGGACTGGAAAGCGATATTTCGGAGTCGCTGAAAAGGCTGTTTGAGGAGGAATAACTATTGTCTTTGGAACTTCCACTTGTTTTAGTTACTCAAAAAGACTATCTTGAGTCTTTTCAAGCTGGCAAAGTATTTATGAAGAATTGTTTATGCTATCAGGATTTAGAGAATGATGATCCTCAACGTGGAGATAAATATGATAGTGCAATTAAATGTGGATATGAAGGATATAATCTTCCGGATTGGGTAAAAAACGAAGTTAAAAATCCAAGATTAATGAATCCTCTGACATATATTAAGTGTTTTTTTCATTATCAAAGAAAAGATATAAAAAGAACATTGGATAATAAGCTCTTATTTCAAATATCAGAGCAATCGGCACAAGAATTGAAAAGATTTTCCGAAGATTATGCGTTATTTATTTTCGATGTACCTGAATTTATTAAGAGATTTTGTAGTGCTTGTGAAAAATATCATTTACATTATTATTGGGGAGATGTAAGTTATGTAAGTGATGATGAGTATATAGAATATGAAAAAAAAGTTATAAATCAAATGGCAGGAACTAATACAGAGGTTATTTCTCATTTTGCCTTTATAAAAAGAACAAAATATGATTTGCAACAAGAATTCCGTTTGGTTGTGAATTTTTCAACTTCACAAGTTTTTTTTAAGAATGAATTTACTGTTCATGAATCAATTGGATTTGAAATGGATAAGATAGATGATATTTCAATAATAGTTAAATTATCTCAGTTAGTTGATAATCCAGTTGTGTTTGAAATAGATAAAAGAAGATTGTTTTTTAAAAATACTTAGAAAAAAGGGGGGGATCAGTTTTGATTGTAAAACCCAGCGGCGTGGAATGGATAGGCGATATCCCGCAGGAGTGGGAAATAAGCAGAATTAAATATGTTTCCGATTTTCAACCAACATGTGATACCTCGATGCTAACTAATGAAAGTATCGTTACATATACCCCTATGGAGTATATTAAAAATGGATACTATATAAAAAATGATTCTCCATACGGAAAGTTATCTTCTTCATTAACGCAGTATTGTGAAGGCGATATTGTCATGGCAAAAGTAACTCCGTGCTTTGAAAATGGAAATATCGCAATAATGACAAATCTTTCATCGGGTATTGGAATGGGAAGTTCTGAATTATTTGTCTTCAGAGCAAAAAGGATTAATGTAAAATATTTATTCTACTGGTTAAGAAATACAGGATTTGTAAATGCTGCTTGTGCAACAATGACTGGTACAGGAGGTTTGAAAAGAGTATCTCCTTATTTTGTATATAACAGTGTTATCTGTTATCCTAAGAAGAACGAATATCAACAACGTATCGTCGAATTTCTCGACCGCAAATGTGCCGAAATCGACAGCATTATTTCCAAGACCAAAGCAACCATCGAGCAATACAAAGCCCTGAAGCAGGCAGTCATCACGCAGGCTGTCACCAAAGGCATCCGCCCAGACCGCCCGATGAAAGACAGCGGCGTGGAATGGATTGGTGAGATTCCGCAGGAGTGGATACTTGTACCGTTTAGACATATATTACAAGAACGCAATGAGAAAAACTCTCCTATTAAGTCTACAGAGAGATTATCTTTATCCATAGAATTAGGAGTTACATTATATTCAGAAAAAACTACAAATCTGGATAGATTTAAAGATGATTTTGAGCAGTACAAATTAACATATCCGGGTGATTTGGTTCTGAACAGCATGAATATGATCGTTGGAGCAACTGGCGTTTCAGAGTTTTTTGGTTGTGTTAGTCCTGTGTACTATACATTTTTTGATGAAACAAGAGATCATATAACCGCTAAATATTGTGAATATATTTTCAGAAGTAAGACCATGCTTCGAGTACTATATAGTTTAGGTAAAGGTATATATGCTATTGTGCGTGGTGATGATCGTGTTAATACATGTCGATTGAAAGTATCTAAAGAAGATTTAAAAAGTTTGTTGTTACCATTTCCGTCGGAAAAAGAACAACGAGAAATTGTAGAATACATCAAACATAAAACTGCTGATATAGACGTTCTTATTTCAAAGAAAGAAAAATTATTAACCGAATTGGAAAGCTATAAGAAATCCGTCATCTATGAATATGTAACGGGAAAGAAGGAAGTGTGAAGGTTGAAGGGGAAACATTTTTATTTAGGCATAGCTATTTGCTATTTTATTGTTGCAATCATTCAGTTTCAAATGCCCGGAACACTTAATGCAAATCTGTATGTAACAATTGCGTTTGTATCTTTAGAATTGAGCCTTCTTCAGATACTAAAAAGCTTAGTACAAACTCTTAAACGAAATATTAGTGAGAAACATCGTTTAATTAAAAATTATTCTGATATATTAAAAAGAAATATAAAACTATTTGAACCGTATAAAAGTCTTGACGGATATACGCAGCTATTCAGATCTAAGTTGAAAGATATTCCCGAACAAGATAATCACGAGGCAATGATTAATAAATTAGATAAACTTGATTTTGCATTAACATTTTTTCAGTTAGTTTTCTGCACTATTCAAATGATAATCATGCCATTAAAGATAATTCCGTTTGATGCGTTAACTAATAAAACAATAAATGTTTTAACGATTATTACTTTTGCTTTCATGTTCCTTTCTTATTATTTCACATCAGACGAAAAAGAGAGACGGGATAGTATGAAAGAACGATTAAGCATAGAAGAGAATCTTTCAAATTATTTTTTTGATGTAATCGAAAGTATTAACAAAGAAACAGAACAAAAAGGAGTAGAATAAATATGCAAAATATTAATAACCCGATTTATAATATTTTTAACATGGATTACGCACAGCAGCAAGCTATCCAGTATCATAATCAACAGATTTACAATGTTTCTGATGCAGCCAAAAAGTTTAAGGATTTTCTTGATAGTTCTGAAAAAGTCAATCCTGAGTATCAGAATGCATTGATGATTGAATGTTGTGCGATTTTGGAGCAAAAGCGAAGAGAAAACAGACGGTTTTAAGGAGGCTTGAAAATGCCTATCACGGACACCACCGAAAAACGCTTTGAAGCGGATATAGAATCCTTCCTCATATCCGCCGAGGGAGGATATACCAAGACGACCGACCGCTATGATCCGCAGTCCGGCTTGTATGTTAATACCCTCATTGCCTTTGTGCAGCGGACACAGCCGAGAGAGTGGAAACGGTTTGAAAAAATCTGCACCGGCGAGCCTGTCAAGCAGTTCATTGCCGCCTTCAACAATGCTTGTGAGATGAATGGATTGCTGTATGTCCTCCGCAACGGCTTCAAGCACAGGGGCATTACCTTCCGCGTCTGTTATTTCCGCCCCGAATCGGGACTCAACCAGATGACAGCCGCGCTCTACCGTGAAAATAGCTGCAACTGCGTCCGGCAGTGGTATTATTCCGCGCATAACAAAAATTCCGTGGATATGGTGCTGGTGCTTAACGGCATTCCCGTGATCGCGCTGGAGCTGAAAAACCAGTACACAGGACAGAACGTCGAGGACGCCAAACGCCAGTGGATGAACGACCGTGACCCGCGTGAAGCGTGCTTCCGCTTCAACCGCCGCATATTGGCGTATTTCTGTGTGGATCACACCGACGTTTACATGACAACCAAGCTCGACGGCGCGGGTACATATTTTCTTCCCTTCAACCAAGGTTCCAACGGCGCGGGACGTGACGGCGGCGCGGGCAATCCGCCCAATCCCGACGGTTATCCCACCGCGTATCTGTGGGAGAGCATTCTGCAAAAGGACAGTATGCTGGATATTCTCCAGAAATTCCTGCATTTTGACCGCAAAAAGAAGCGGCTCATCTTCCCGCGTTATCATCAGCTCGACGTGGTTCGCAAGCTGGTTGCCGACGTCCGTTTGAGCGGTTCGGGAAAGAATTATCTCATTCAGCACTCGGCAGGCTCCGGCAAGTCCAATTCCATTGCGTGGACAGCCTATCGCCTTGCCTCGCTGCACAATGACGAGAATCAGCCGATCTTCCATTCCGTGATTATCGTGACCGATCGCACTGTGCTTGACCAGCAGTTGCAGGAAACTGTGTCGGATTTTGACCACGCGCTCGGCATGGTCGAAACCATCGGCGAAGGCAAAAATTCCAAAGACCTGCTGCAAGCCATTCAGGACGGCAGCCGCATTATCGTCACCACATTGCAGAAATTCCCCGTGATTTACAAGGAAGTCGGCGACACGTCCGGCAAGCGATTTGCCATTATCGTGGACGAAGCACATTCCTCGCAGACAGGCTCCTCCGCCGTCAAAATGAAAACCGCTCTTGCCGATACCGAGGATGCGCTGCGGGAATATGCCGAGTTGGAGGGCAGGGAAGAAGACGAAATCGACCGTCACGACAAGCTGACGCAGATCATGCTTTCTCACGGAAGGCACAGCAATCTTTCCTTCTTCGCCTTTACCGCCACGCCCAAGGGCGAAACCATCGAAACCTTCGGCACGAAACAGCCGGACGGACAGATGCGCCCCTATCACGTTTACTCCATGCGTCAGGCGATAGAAGAAGGCTTCATCATGGACGTGCTGCAAAACTACATGACCTACAAGACCTGCTTCAAGATCGCCAAGACCATACCCGACAATCCCGAAGTGCCGGCTTCACAGGCGGCAAAGGTCATTCGCCGCTTTGAGGAGCTTCACCCCTACAACATCAGTCAGAAATCGCAGATCATCGTGGAAACCTTCCGTTCCACCACGGCAAATGCCATCGGCGGCAGAGGAAAAATGATGGTTGTCACCTCGTCGCGCCTTGCTGCGGTACGCTATTACCACGAAATCAAGAAATATATCAGAGAATGCGGCTATCAGAATATTGACATTCTGGCGGCATTCTCCGGAACGGTTTCAGACGGCGGAGAGGATTATACCGAGCCGAAGCTCAACGTCCGCAGGGACGGCAGCCATATCTCCGAAGATCAGACCAAAGCCGAATTTCACGACAATTTCAATGTGCTGATTGTCGCGGAAAAATACCAGACGGGATTTGACGAGCCGCTGCTTCATACCATGATCGTTGACAAGAAGCTGCGCGGCGTGAAATGCGTGCAGACGCTCTCCCGCCTCAACCGCATCTGCCCCGGAAAGACCGATACCTATATCCTTGATTTTGCCAACACCGCCGAGGATATTCAGGAGGCGTTCCAGCCCTTCTATCAGGAGACGACGCTGTCCGAGGAAATCAATATTGACCTCATCTATCAGACACAGCGGGAGCTGCGGGATTATCATTTGTACACCGATCAGGACATCGACGCGCTGATTGACATTTGTTTCTCCGACAGCAAACAGGACGACAAGCAGATGGGCAGAATGACCTCGGTGCTGCAGCCCGTCGCTTCACGCTATAATGAAAAAACAGCCGACGAGCGGTACAATTTCCGCCGCAAGCTGCGTTCCTTTATCAAATGGTACGGCTTCATTTCGCAGATCTGCCGTATGTTTGACAGGGATTTGCAGAAGGAATACATCTTCTGTTCCTATCTGCTGCGGCTGCTTCCTAAGGACGTCATTCCCACCCTGAATCTCGAAAACGCCCTGCAACTGGAATTTTACAAGCTGCAAGAGACATTCCGGGGAAGTCTGGGATTGGAGCAGAAGAGCAGCGTCTATGAACCGGGCGGCAGCAGCGGACAGTCTACGCCCGAACCCAAGGAACCGCTGGAAGAAATCATCGAGCGCATCAACCAGATGACCGACGGCGACTTCACCGAGGCGGACAAGGTAGTCCTGCACATTCTCCACGACCGCCTAAAGAGCGACGAAAGACTCGGCAAGATCGCCCGTTCCTCCGACCCGCAGGTGTTCACCGAGAGCATCTTTCCCAAGACATTCGAAGCCACCGCGCAGGATTGCTATGTGGAACAGACCGAGGCATTCACCTCCCTGTTCAGCAACAAGCGCAAATTCAACGCCATCATGTCCATGCTCGCCGAAATGCTGTATCGGGAGTTTAATGGGTGAGGGGTTTCTTTGTTTAATGCGGCACAAGTTTTGTGCATTGCCTATCTTCATCTTGACAAAGAACAGCCTTAGAGTTAAGATAATCATATCATTCACAGACAGATTGCGAGGTGTGTTTCAGTGCGGTATTTTGAATATGACCGGAGCGACGCGAAGGCGGAGTATTATGAAACCCTGATGAATCTCATGGAACGATGGGAACATGAGATCGTAGAGTTCAAAGAGGCTAAAGGCGGCTATAATGAAGACAAGATCGGACAGTACTTCTCCGCCATCAGCAATGAGGCAAATTTATTGGGCTGTCAGTACGGCTGGCTGGTACTCGGCGTTAGTGAAAGCGGTGCGAGAAAGCCGGTCGGAACCGCTTTCAAATCGGGCGATTCCACACTTCTGGAAAAATTCAAGTACGAGATTGCCAGAAATACAACCGACGGGATTACGTTTCTGGAAATCATTGAACTGTTCCCGAAATGCGACGGCAAGCCCTGTCGGGTGCTGATGTTCAAGATTCCGGCGGCGGTTGTGGGAATGCCGACCGAGTGGAAGAACCGCAATTACGCCAGAAGCGGCGAGAGTCTGGTTCCGTTGCCTCAATTCAAGGTTGATCAAATCAGGCTGCAGGAGCGCAGAGATTGGTCAAAGCGCATATTGGAAGGAGCGGATATTCGTCATTTCGATAAGGATGCTATCCGATTTGCCAGAGAAAAATACAAGGAGAAGATGGATCGTCCGCATATTTCCGAAGAAATAGACGCCATGACGGATGAGGAATTCTTGACCAAAATCAAGCTGATGAGAGACGGCAGAGTGACCAATGCCGCCATGATTCTGTTGGGCAATCCGGATTATGATTCATTGTTTGAGAGTGCGCCTTCGCTGATGTGGAGATTGTATGGAGCGGACGGTGAGTTAAAGGATTACGAGATTTTCACGATCCCCTTTATCACTGTCGCGGATAAAATCTTTGCCAAAATCCGCAACCTGACCTATCGGTATATGCCGAATCAGCTTTCCCTTTTCCCGAAGGAAACACAGCAATATGATATGTGGCTGTTGCGCGAGCTTCTGAACAACTGTATTGCTCACTCCAATTATCAGTTGGGAGGCAGAATTTACGTAAATGAGTGCGAAGACAGTATCAATATCACCAATCCCGGCGATTTTCTCCCAAGGACAATCGAAACCGTCCTTCAAACAACGTATAATCCGCCGTTTTACCGCAATCAACTGTTAGCGGATTCAATGGTGAGGTTTCACATGATCGACACCGCGACAAGCGGAATCAAAAAGGTCTATCGGATTCAGCGGCAGAAGTATTTCCCCATGCCTGACTATGACTTGTCCGATGTCAATATGGTTTCCGTCACCGTTTACGGCAAAACGATTGACGAACATTACACCTATATTCTGTATGAACATCCCGAACTTGATCTGGAGACCGTATATCTCATAGATCAGGTGCAAAAGGGCAACGGTAGCAAGCTGTCCAAAGAAGAGATTGCATATTTGAGGAAGTATAAGCTGGTGGAAGGTCGTTCTACTAATTTGTATTTGTCGGCAGAGGTAGCCCAGAGTATTGATGCAGAAGCACAGTACATTAGAAACAGGGCTTTCGACAATCAATATTACAGGGATATGATTGTCAATTACCTGCAAAGCTACGGTAAAGCCTCCCGACAGGATATAAGAAATCTATTATGGGACAAACTGCCCGATGTCTTGGATGACAAGCAGAAAGAGGGAAGAATCAGTACATTGCTTACTTCGATGAGAAGGAAGGGAATCGTTACAAGGGATTCCGAAAGCCAGCAGAATTCTTGTTGGATTCTTGTTGAAGGAAGCACGGCAACACATAGAAAAAAATAACGGACTTTCGCCTTGCTATAAATCTAAATGCAACATAACAGACCTTGTTAGATTTCTTGAGATTTTTAAAAATCTAACAAGAATAAGCCGAAAATCTAACAAGGTCTTAATTGCAAATGACGTATTTTAGGGCATTTCAGAGCTTATTAGAAAAAATGAGGAATAAAAAAATCTAACAAGGTCTTGAGGATAGTCTGTTTGACCAGATTCCCTTTTCTTTGTTTAATGCGACGCAAAATTTGAGCTTCATCAATCTATTTCTATGGAGGCAAAAAATGACTAAGAAAGAAGTTCGGAGATTTCTTAATACACATAGGGATGTAGAACTATCAGCTGCGAAATTTGAATACAGTTTGCATTTATGCAGAAATGTGGAAAATGTCATGTTTAAATTGGCTGAAAGGGTTAACAAAAGAGATGATGTAGATAAGAAAACTATTGAAGAAATGATAAAGAAGGCTTCAAGTCCAGATGAGATAATAAAACTTATGCGCAAAGAAATGGTTACGGGCGAAAGGGTCAAAGTTATTAACAAAGCAATTGATATAGAAGAGGAAATACTGCCACTTATCAAGTCCAGAGTTTTAACAACTGGTCAGCATATGTTTATTGAAAACGCCCTTAAGTTTTTTCTGAGGTGCAAGACAAATTGCAGCCAATGGATTATGGAAAACTATCAAGAAATTCGCAGTGAGTATATGAAGTCTATGCTCTGTTTAGTGTTGGGATTTCGTGGAGACGCAAGCATGATAGATTTTCTGATAGAGGAAGCGGAGCGGTTTGAACGCGATTATCCAGACGAAAACTATGATCAAGCTCCGTTTTTAGCGGTTCAGGAATTATCAGTCAGATTTTTGAATTAGCTGTTGCAAGCCTTTTCTTTGATTAATGCGACGCAAATTTTGAGCATTGCCTACCTGCTACATTGCTCTCCTGACCGATCTTCAATTCCCATTACAATCCAAACCGTGGAATCGCATTTCATCATCAAGAGCATCAAAATCCGGGTGCAGAATTTCGCATATCATCAAAAAAGCATCAATTCTTGAAGCATCAGCGAAGCGACCGGCAACAAATCCCCAAAATCGGGGAGAAGTCGGAGTGTGAGATAAATTTCAACATTGCCTCCAAAACCGCGTGCCGAGGGTTCAAATCCTTCTGCCCCTGCCATTGACTAAAAGTCCGTAGATGCCGGAAAACAGGGCGTTTACGGGCTTTTTCCATGCCAAAATCGCCCGAATGGACACGCTCTAAAGATACCGGATTTCCGTGGCAAAATTCTCCAAATGCCCCAATATTCGTGAATATTCCAACTGTAGCCGTTGGGTACATCATCAAAAAAGCATCATCGAATTTCGGGAAAAGTACGGTTCTGTACCGAGTGTCGAGGATAGGGACTGGTGGAGAAAATAAATGCATCTTTTTTGTTCAATCGTGTTGTGCTGATAAGAACACATGATTGACTTGACTGTGGTTGTCGGACGTGATAGAATGAGTGTAGTTACTATGTTGCAAAAACCATTCTTTGTGAAAGCGTGGATTAGGAGGATATAGATGAAGATTGTAATGTTGAACGGACAAAATCATAAGGGCAGTTCATATCATGTTGGTCGCAGTATTGTTGACAAGATCAAGGGAGAAAATGAGGTGACTGAGTTTTTCTTTCCGAAGGACTTAAATCACTTTTGTATGGGCTGTTATCAGTGTATTGAAGATGTGACAAAATGCCATTGCTATGATGAGAAAAAGGTTATTATAGATGCGATTGATGCAGCCGATATTATTGTTGTCACAACGCCTACATACTGTATGCATGTATCCGCACCTTTGAAAGCATTTCTCGACCTGACATTTGACATGTGGATGGTACACCGTCCGATGGAATCTATGTTTACCAAAAAATCGGTCATTGTATCTACATCGGCAGGATCATCACCAAAAACAGCAATGAAGGACGTTCAGGATGCTTTGTTTTATATGGGTGTTCCTAAAATAATGAAATACGGCTTGCCGGTACAGGCTATGAATTGGCAGGGAGTTTCCGAGAAAAAGAAAGAACAGATTGAAAAGGATGCGGAAAGAATAGCAAGGAAGCTATCTACCGGAAAGAAACCTGCTGTAGGAATTAAAACAAGATTTATGTTTAAGATAATGGGAATGCTTCACAAAAAAGGTTGGGATTCATCTCTGGTTGAGGCAGAATATTGGAAAGAAAAAGGCTGGCTTGATGGGAAAAAGCCGTGGAACCCAAAATAGGCTCAAATCGCCTGATTCAAGCCTTTTTGGGTGGAAGGGTGACTTTTCTGACTGATCCAAATTGATCGCTCACATTGGCTTACACGGGGCAACAGGGGCGGTTAATCGTCTTTCATTACATCGACCATCACCTTCATGCCCAGCTTGAAACCGGCGATGAACATATCCCGCTCTGAGATCGAGGATATGTCGGTTATGCACTCGGTGAGCTTTTCCAATAATTCCTTTTGCTCATCGGAGAGCGTTTCTTTTAACAAATCCTCGTTCCGGTCAGCGAGAGCTTTCAGCTTCTGGTATTCCGGCGTAGTTGAAATGCTCATTTCGTAGGGCGATATGCGTCCGTAGTATAAGTCTTGAATGGTATTCATTTGTTTCACCTGTCCTTTCTTGAAACAAACAAATACCACATAGATTGTCATAAGTCAAGACAAATCTACTGCAAATTCGGAAATCTACCAATAGTTCAGAGAAAATTTACAGCAGGCGAATGCTTTCGTGATAATTCACCTGCTATAATTCTTTTATAGGTTACTTTCAGATGTTGAAATCATCGGTGATTCCGCTGAGTCGGGCGGTGTCTTTCTTCACGTAGTACATCTCGGTTATCTGTGACGTGGTGTGTCCGAGAAGGTCGGCAACCTGTCGGGGCGTGAGTGCCTTGATGGAACCGTCCGGCTGCCTGATTCCGTTTACCAGATTAGTGGCGAAGGTGTGCCTTAATGCATGGAGTCCTTTGGTTTCGATCCCTGCGGCTTGCAGTACTCTGTAATATCTCTTTCGGAAGTTCACAGGACGGGTGAAGTCACCGTTTTCATCGCACACAAGCGGAGTGTCCTCTCCCATATATCGTTCTGCCCGAAGGTCTTGGATCATCGCCACGGCGGTGTCATTCAGAGGAACATCACGTTTGCTCGAAGCACTCTTGAGCTTGCCTGTTTTGACTTCTCTGCCGTGTTCGGCGGTCACTCCGTCGCGCTTGGCAACCTCTTTCACGCCGCGGTTCAGGTGCATTACCCGATGTTCGAGGTCAATGTCACTGTTGAGCAAGCCCAGCAATTCTCCGGTGCGTAAGCCTGTGTTCAGCATGAGAATGTAGGCTGCTGCCTGTTGATATACCCGTTTCCCGTTGCTGTAACAGCGGAAGGCTTCAGCTTTAAATTTCTCGATTTCTTCCGGCGTGAACACGGTTACCGTATCGTATTCCGGTAGATTCTCCTTGTCCTGAGCAGCCATGAAGTTGCTTTTCTTGATCATAGGCGTGCTGACCATCGGATTCTTAACAATCAGTTCCTGCTGTGTCAGATACCGGAAATATTCGTTCAGAAGGACGTGGACTTTCTTGACAGTCGTGTAGGCGTAGCCGTCGTTCATCTCCTGATTCAGCAAATCCCTGATATCAGCCGAGGTTATATCTCCGACAACTTTCTCTCCGAGAACAGGGTAGATCTGGTGCTTGGCGGTGCATTCCAGCCGATCATAGGTGCTTCGTTCCACGGCAGGAAACTTGAACAGTTCCAGCCATTTCTGCATACTTTCCCGAAGTCTTTTCTTTGATTCATGCGACGCAGACTTTTCTTTGATTCATGCGACGCAGAATTTGCATCCTCAAAGGCTGCGATGTAGTCCTTGATTTTTCGGCTGACTTCTTGCTTGGTTGTGCCGGAGAAGCTCTTTCGCTTGCGTTCTCCTTGTGAATACGCATACCAAATTGTGCCTCCCCAGCGTCCGTCTGTGCGTTTAAATACATTTCCATTTGTGAGTAATTTCTTCTGCATTTTTAATTTTCCCCCTTTCAGCAAGCAACAATATCACGAATTGCTGAACATAGCAAGTGGTTTTTCAAAGAATAAAACCGAAGCCCTCATCTTCATCCTCGTCCTCATCTTCATCATCCTCGACAGGCGTGTAGCTGATTTTCAAACCCTGTGCGACCTTCTTCTCATTGATCTGCTGACGGAGCTTTGAATCGATCTGTCCTTCTAAATTGCGGAGCTTTCTATGGCAATCCGAACCGATCAGCTTCGCCAAGATGGTTG
This sequence comes from uncultured Ruminococcus sp., assembly GCA_902799245.1. Lineage (GTDB taxonomy): Bacteria > Bacillota > Clostridia > Oscillospirales > Acutalibacteraceae > RUG762. The sequence continues at coordinate 3,062 of CADBZY010000032.1, read as the reverse complement.
ACAGTCCTTTGTAAAAGCTACCCACCGAATGCTGAAAGTTTTCTTTGGTAAGTCCTTCAATGTGGGACAGTCGCATCAGATACACAGATTTATTGAGGACAGTGTTCTTGATGCTTCTGAACACATCGTTCTCCGACGGAGGAACAGGAGGCTTCTCTTTCTCGGAATAGACAGACAGCTTCGCCCGATTGATCTTGCACCATGTGTCGTACATCTCGGAAACGGTCGGCTCCTTCGCCAGCTCGTCCACGATTTTATTGACAGTTTCCTTCATCGGCTTCGGCAAATACCCATAGACGCGCTTGCCCCGATAGCCATCAAGCTGGGTGACGAGCGTTTGAAACAACGCAACCAATTCCGGAGAAGCTTCACGTGAGACATCCATATTATCCAAAATCTTGTTGACTTTCTGCTTTAACAGGTCGCGCTGCTGTGTTTCCAACCTGAATAATTTGTATTGTTCATTGCGGAACAGGTCACGGGCAAACACACTCCGCATGGACTCAATGCCTTTGTTGGTGAGGTAACCGGCTCTCGGATCGCGTGAGTAGACCAGCAAATGAACATGCGGATGGTGGGTAGTGTTGTGGAAGGCTGCGTACCATTTAAGGTCTGATACCTTGATCTTATGAGCTTCGGCTATCGAAATAACATTGCGTCGGATGGCTTTCTTCCATGCCTCGGCGTTGTTGTAGCCGAGGCGTTCCGCGTCCTCACGGCGTAAACTGATGACGTGCGTCCAGAGGATTCCCTGATGAGAAGCGACTTCCTCCGCCACAGCGTCGAGGTCAATCTTGTCATCGGTCTGACTGAACAGCCCATGTCGCCCCAGCTTTTCCACGCTCGGACGCTCCGCGATGTAGGAAACCAGCTTCTTGAAATTGCCTATCCGGTCAGAATTGCGCTCGACGAAAGCGTCAATGAAGTCTGTCGCGGAGGCCTTTTCTTTTTTCTGCTGGTACTCAATGTACTCCGGATAGTCAGTAGCAGTTGGAAATTTCTTGACAATACTGGCGATCAAGTCCTGCTGCTTTTTGGTGGAAGGGGAGTGGTCTATGCCTGTCGGGAGCTTTTCAACTCCCTCGCGAGTGCCCATGTATTTTACAAGATTCCCCGCTTTGGAGGCATTTCTAATGTACCGACTTGTAAAAATAATCTTCGCCATGCTATGATTTCTGATACCGGTAGGCTTCTTCAAAGGTGACAATGCCATTGCAACTCTGTATTTTTTGTCTTCCATAGTGAAAAAATCCTCCGGTGTATCCTTTCTTCTTGATAGACCCCTCAAACGGCATATGGGTAGTAACACTCATTTCGGGTGAAAAATTGCGAGACGGTCGGCTCTGCCGTCCGAAGTAACACGTCAGCGGCGATACGTGCGACGGCTGACTTTAACCTGCTTGACCATTAAAAATGGCATACTCTGCTCAAATCATGCTCAAATCTTGCTAAATCTGAGGCAAAATCCGAATGTGTACGAATTGCGTCTAATGCCGCAGCCCCTGACGATCGTTAAAATAGTTGATCGCGTCCTCTATCGGACGGATGGTGTAACGCAGGTTTCCGTTGCGGACACGACCATCTCTGGTGTGGATTTTGGTCGGCTCGATGGTGATGAATTGCTTTCCCTCCACGACAATTTTGTCGTTCCATCGCAGAATAATCTTTTCAGGAGTGCGACATCCTTTCCAAATTATCAGAGGACAAGGCTTGCCTGAGTGCATAAGCCCACAGCAAACTGTGGAGGACACTCTGAAATGTTTTCCTCATGTGGTCAGATTTGAATTGAAAATTGCAGTCACCCTGCTTCTGACAGAAGAAAAAATGTAAGGCAAACTTATGATTTACGGCTCATATTAAGCATTGAAGAGGCTGGTGGAGCTTGTGAAAACCGATTGCGGGAGGTCTGGTGCAATCGGATTATTATTGTTACTACTGCCACGGTTGACGAAATTTGTTGAGGAAAACAGCTGATAGCCTAGTTGAAATCCAAATTAACTTTGCCCATCGTCTTTCAAAATCAATTCCAAACCCAATTTCCCTGAGTGAAATAGCTCATAGCAGTTGGCAGATGACGCTTCTATTGACGTTGCAGTCATCTCAATCATTGAGGTGAAGATGCAGGGCAGTAGCGATTTTGCAGAGCGAATTTCAAAATAAATCTTCCTTTAGCGACAGAATAACGATGCTGAAGATGTGTTGCTGCTCGGAAAATCACAGCCACATCGTCACTCTCAAGCTGTAAGCTGAGGTCGGAACTGGATTTTGATGTAGCGTTTTCCGCTGCTCCGGTAGGAATCAAAATAGATATTATGCGTTTCCAAATCGTTTTTGTACTGGTTCATGAGCCTTTTCAGATGGTTGGGTTCGATGTCTTTGCCGCAAAAGCAATTGAGCTTTTCTGTGAAGAGTGTGTTGGAACCCTCATAGGAACCTCGCTGTTTCATGAATTCAATGAGATTCACAATGACATCCGGCAGAAGGATTTCAGGATTTTCAACGCTGTCACTGAGCAGATTCCATGTGCTAGTGGCATTTGAAAACCGGATATTCATCTCACGGTAAAGCACATCTCTACCGATGCACGTCAGTCTGGCGTCGGCAGTTCTCCTGTCCTCTTTCTCAAGAATGAACGTAGTATCGAGCGCACCGATGATGCCGGTCGTGCCGGAAACCATGTTGAGAGGATCAGGAGAGCCGTGTTTCCTGAGATGATGTACGAGCAATATCGTGATTTGCAGACGGTCAGCAAGCTCTTTCAGGTGGCTGATGACCTGATAGTCATTAGAATAACTCGTGTCGCCCGCTGTCTTTCTGATCATCTGGAAGGTGTCAATGGCAACCAGAACCGTATCCGGATGCTCTGTGACAAAGGATTCGATCTGTTCGGTCAGCCCATCAGAAATGGAACGGGACGCGACAGCAAAGAAAACAGTTTGAGGAACACCCCTTGTGATGTCGGAGATTCTGTTATGAAGTGACCATTGTCAAGAGGAAATAAATCACAAGACAAAAAATCACCTGTCAATCTGAGGACATATGGAAGGAGTTCCAATGAAAAG
>CADBZY010000031.1 GCA_902799245.1 uncultured Ruminococcus sp. | reverse complement strand
TGATCGTGATGCCCGCCGAATTGACCTTGACGGTGACAGTGTTCGACTGCACTTTATTACCCGCACTGTCTTTCACAATACAATAGAGTTGAATGCCGTTCCATGTGGCGTTAGGCGTGCAAGTCTCGGAAGCGTGCGTGCGTCCGTTCCATGTGCTGAAAGAAGTTTGTCCGGCTTTCTTATAATACCACTGGTAGGTGAGTCCGGAGCCTGTTGCGTTTAGTGAGAGAGTTGCGGAACTACCAAGGCTGATTGTCTGGTTTGTCGGCTGCTTGGTTATCACAGGTCCGGATTTTACTGTAACTGTTACGGTGTTGGACTTCACGGAATTACCGCCGCTGTCTTTGACGATACAATATAGCTGTATGCCGTCCCATGTAGCGTTGGGCGTGACGGTTTCAGAAGCGTGTGTGCGTCCGTTCCATGCGCTGAAGGAAGTCTGCCCGGCTTTCTTGAAATACCACTGATAGGTAAGTCCCGTTCCTGTTGCAGTAAGTGAGAGAGTCACGGAACTACCAAGGCTGATTGTCTGGTTTGTCGGCGGCTTAGTGATCACAGGTCCTGATTTAACCGAAACCGTAATGGTGTTGGACTTCACGGAATTACCCGCGCTGTCCTTCACAATGCAATAGAGCTGAATTCCATCCCATGTAGCGTTGGGCGTACAGGTTTCGGAAGCGTGTGTGCGTCCATTCCATGCGCTGAAGGATGTCTGACCGGCTTTCTTATAATACCACTGATAAGTCAGACCGCTGCCTTGCGCCTTGAGCGAAAGCGTCACACTCTCACCGAGATTAACTGTCTTGTTGGTAGGCTGCGTAGTAATTGTCAAATTGAAGGGAGTTTCAAACGTACCGTTGTTGTCCGTGTCAACAGCTGCACCAATGGTGTTTTTGTCGATCTCGTACAGGAACACTTTTTTATAACTCGTAGAGAATGTCCTTTTTGCTGTCACTGAGTCATTATATCCGGTAACAGAAACATTATTTAAATTGGATGCAGATAAAATATAACCATTATTTGAAGCTTGAAGTACTGCCTTGTCAGCATTCTTTCCGTCAACAGTAAAACCGTACCAATCACAGACTGTATAACCGTCGTTTAATACAATGCCCAGATGATAATCCATGTTACTGCCGCCTAACTCAACATATGAATCCGGAGAGAATTTCGCTGTGGTTGCGTTGTTAGCCTTGGCATTAAGAAGGCTATTTTCATAGGACAGTGCCAGATCAAGATTCTCGTTACTGCTTGTCTTCAGAACATAACAGGAAGAGGCATCCTTCATGGCAAACATCAGATCGCTGTTTTCAAAATTATTGTCTACCAATGAAGAAAACACTTTAATATCGTCATCAGAGGTTGTTGTGGTTGTAAACACGCCATTAGAAAGCTTTGCTTTTTTTAGGCTGTAGTTTCCTGTTATTGCAGCAGAATGAAGAATTGCGATGTAGTCATCTTTTGTAATATTGGAACTTCCATTCAAGTATCCATGGTAATTCACATACTTCATATCATTGCTAATAAAGCCCAACAAACTTCCATTCGTTGAATCCAATTCATAGTAAGGAATCATCCACGAACCGTTGGAAGAGTTAAAATACAAACAGAATTTATCACTGAAATTAATGTTGTTGTTATCATAAATCAGTATCTTTCCGTTGTAAGCCTTACCATTATATGAATATGTGCCATACTCGACTCCATAAGCTACAACAGCATGCCCACCCCATGAATAACCATAAAAATAGCCATGAAAACACAGAAGAGTGGCAGAACCATCATTAAGACAAGCAATCAATGAATTCAACTTCGCTTTTTCATCATGGTTGTAGAAATTTTTGCTTATTTGTTGCTGAATAACATCCGTATATTGCAATGCAAAATAATAGTTGATGAGGGATTTCACCTCGTTTGTCGGAGGTGCTGATATATCGTGCAAAAATGTAGCACCACTCTGATACTGACTTGGCTTCAGAATACCATTACTTGCCAGTATAGAGGTAACTGCCATTCCGTAGCAAGAACCTCCCCAACTTCCATTTTTCACATACTTATTCAATGTTGCTTTCTCGGTATTCGATAATCCATTCAGCAAAGCATTCCAATACTTCTCACTCATGTAATAAGTATTTCCAAAATTATTACGTGAATTATAGAAGTTCCAGTTATCTGCGCCGTTGGTAAACTTGTTTGGTTTGGGTTTAATCTCAAAAGTTACACTTTTGGCGCCGTTATAGTTTCCCTTACCTGTAACAGTCGCTTTTGCCGTTCCGACATTTGTGTTATTGCTGTACGAAACCGTATAGTCCGTTCCACTGGCAAGGGTCTTTGTACCGTCTTTTACGGTAACTGTCGGCTTCTTGGCTGTGCCGTCATAGATGAATGAAGTCGGGTTAAGGGTAACGGTTGTACCAGAAATTGACTTTGCACTGATCGTAAATGTCTTTGAAGTCGTGCCTGAATAATTACCCGCACCAGTAACGGTCACGGTAGCTGTACCGACATTCGTGTTATTACTGTAGGAAACCGTGTAATCTGTGCCACTTGTAAGTGTCTTGGTGCCGTCCTTTACGGTAACTGTCGGCTTCTTGGCTGTGCCGTCATAAGTATAAGAGGTTTGGCTCAGCGTGACGGTTGTGTCTGAAATTGGCTTGGAATTGTTGACAACCGTCAGACTTACAGTATTCGAGGTCAGTGTGCTACCTGCGCCATCCTTTACCACGCAATAGAACTGTGCTCCGTTCCATGATGAATCAGGCGTGAATGATTCAGACATATTTGTCTTTCCACTCCATGCAGTGAAAGAGGATGAGCCGGATTTCTTGTAATACCACTGGTAGGTCAGACCGGAACCATTCGCTTTCAACGAGAAAGAGGCGGTGTCGCCAAGATTAATAGTCTGACTCATAGGCTGGGTAGTAATAGTAGGCTTTCGGTAATTATAGTGTATGTTTACATCGCTGCTAAATGCTTTTCCGAGATTGGCGGAATCCCATTGTGCTTTGCTACCGGAATAATATACATCTTTTAAATTGTAGCAGTCTCTGAAAGCACAATCACCAATGTTAGTGACAGAATCGGGCAAGATAATGCTTGTAAGACTTTTGCAAAGAGAAAAAGCGTAATTACCGATATTAGTGACAGAACTCGGGATAATGATGCTTGCAAGACCTGTGCAATAATAACAAGCGTAATGACCCACGCTTGTTACGGAAGAGGGAAAAGCAATTTTTGAAAGACCGGTGCAACCATCAAAAACATAGTTGTCAATGCTTGTGATGGAGTTGGATAACGTTATACTTGTAAGACCAACGCAATCACTGAATGCCCATTCGTCGATGCTCTTGACGGAATTAGGCATGATAACTGCTCCCTGTTTGCCTTCTGGACATTTGATGAGCTTTGTCTGATTCTTATTGTACAAAATTCCATTAACACTGGAATAATACATATTGTTTGAGTCAACTACAATGCCTGCAAGGCTTTTGCAACCAGAAAAAGCACTACTACCAATGTTGGTGACGGAGCTTGGTATTGTAATGCTTGTCAAAGCAGTACAATACCAAAAAGCACTATTGCCAATGTTCGTAATGGAATTGGGAATGGTTACACTTAAAAGACCAGAACAGCATCCAAAAACATCTCTGCCAATACTCGTAATGGAACGTAATATGGTGATACTTGTCAGACCTTCGCATTTATAAAATGCTTCTGCGTCAATGCTCGTGACGGTCTTGGGTATGGTGACTGTTTCTATTTTGCCGGCAGGGCACCGAATGAGTCTTGTTTTGCTCTTATTATACAGTATTCCACTAACACTGGAATAACTAATATTATTTGCGTCAACAGTAATACCTGAAAGAGCAGTACATAAACTAAAAGAGCCATACTCAATACTCGTGACAGAACTTGGAATAATCATACTTGTAATGCCCGTGCATTTATAGAATGCATTGTCGCCAATTTTTGTGACGGAGTTTGGTATGGTTATGCTTGTAATGCCTGCACATTTATTAAAAGCCCACTCCCCAATGTCTGTGACGGAATCAGGTATAGTAAATGTTCCATGTTTGGCTGCTGCACATGCAACAAGCGTGGTCTTGTTCTTATTATACAATATCCCGTTGCTACTCGAATAATTCGTATTCTTTGAATCAACTGTAATGTTCGCAAGACCGGAACATCCATCAATAGCTAAGGCTTCAAATTTTGTAACGGAACTTGGGACGGTTATGGACGTAAGTTTTACGCAATCCCCAAAAGCGTACAAATCAATTGATTTGACAGAATTCGGAATGACAACGCTCTGCAGTCCGGAACAATAACAAAAGGCTTGGTAACCTATGCTCGTAACAGAGTTTGGAATTTTTACGGATTTAAGTTTTGAGCAAGAAATAAAAGCGTGGGCTCCTATCGCAGTTACCCCATCTGGGATCACCACATCGCCGCCGCTGCCGTTGTATTTGGTCAGCACGCCGTCTTCAATAGTGAAGTCGCTGTCTGCCGCATATGCAATCAGAGCATTTGCATTGCTTGGCAAAAACATGACCAGCATCGACAGAACCAGAATGATCGAAACTACTCGCTTTTTCATGAAATATACTTCCTTTCGTTCGTTTCTATACATATTCATTTGCATAACTGTTTGTTCACTCAAAAAAATCAGACAAACCAACTGATCTACATCAAGAGTTCACATTATGGCAAAGAATAGCATTTCTGCGTTAATTATATCACAGATACTCAGCATATTCAATACTACATCTAATTTTTTTGTACTTTTGTTATCTTTATTTGCAGATTTGTTGAATATGTGAAATTGATTTTAGAGTATTTTATTCACTTATTTAAGACTTAATCCTATGAAATAATTATATCACGATTTCTTTGTGGTGTCAATATGACATCTTATAGACTGCATACAAAAATAAATCATAATGGTATCATAATACCGATAGGAGGTATCATTATGGCTGTCATCAAAACGCAATTCACCCTCAGGCTTAGCCCGATTGCCGTTCCATGACCAATATGATCGAAACGCTCATTAAGCAGAAAATCAAGCAATACGAATCCCGCAACGGAGAAATCAAGCTCTCCGAGGAAGATCTGTCTGTTAAATAATCCCCTAATGCCAAAAGCCGAGCAGGGCGGTGACGATGCCATATCGTCACCCTCGCTCGGCTGTTTTTATTTTGGAAGTGCAAAATGTACACAGATTGTTAACAATGTGCCGGATGAAGAAATATAACTGCCGAAATTCTGCTCATTACTGCAATGCTTTTTCTGCTTGGATATATCCCATGAGCAGCGGTTTCCTTTTATGCTTCTCCAAAAAGGCGTAGTATCGGCTTTTCCATTCCTCCGTCATCTTATGTTTTCTACATATTTTCTTGATTTCCACCAAAATATGTACCGCCATGCGATAGTTATTCTTGTTGCTCTGTGAACATAATACTTCGCATTCCTTCCAGTATTGTTCACAGATCTCCTGCGGATAGGCGTCCGCAAGCTGCTTTGTGAGGTTGTGTCCTTCATCTACGCCGAATCCGTTCAGGCGTGGTAGGTATGATTTGAGATAATCCCAGACTTCCTGCAATTCACCGTCGTCTATTTTTTGCTGGAGATAATCATGCATATTTCTCTTTTGCAATATGGCATACAAGTGTCGTCTATGGATGTTAAAATCCTCTTCGCTCAGTTCGCTTCTGCATCTGTCAAACCACTTTTTCGTATCTCTGCTGTCACATAGCTCCGGCATTTTCAGCAGGTACTCTTTCTTCCTGTCATAATCGTCAGAATAGAAATCAAGCATCAGCTCCACCATCACGTCCGCATCCCATTTTTGGGAAAGCGCTTTCTGATATAGGCTTTGTATCTTGTCTTCCTGACCATTTTTACGGTATTCGTCAAACAGCCATCTGTAAACGTCGTCCATTCTTCCGTCCGCTTTTGACAGCGCCTGCTCGACCAGTGCCACCGCCTTGTCCTGCTGTCCGTGATTCCTGTAGTAATCGGCTAAAGCGATATAGTCCGACCCATATTCGAGGTTTTGAGAACGAATTTCCAGAAACGCTTCTTCGTTGCCGCAATTCAGGTGAATTGTTGCCGCGATACGCCTATAATAGGTGCTCCGGGATTTTGAAAGCACATCCGCCAGATATAGTTGCTCTTCCTGTGTTTTGCAAAGCGCGGAACAACTGTCGTACAGTGAATCCTCAAAGCCGCTGTTGCCCAAGAAGAACTGCCCCATCATTCCGTCCACAATTTCTTTGCGAAATTCCCATGGGGTTTCGTTTTCTTCATTCAGCTTGTCGATTTTCCTCAGCGCATCGTACGCCTCGTCTTCATCTTCCTCCGAACAGCCGCCATAGTCGTTGGCTTCGTCGATGATTTTCTCCGCGATACGCCAATAATGCTGCATCTGTTTTTGAACGACAAGTTTGTTATCTTCTTCACAATGCTCTTTGCAATAATCCAGAAGCCACTCATTGGCTGCTTCATCATAGGCGGAAAGCTTTGCGATGATTTTGATAAGCTCATTTTTCTGAGTGTTTTTCAGTAATTTCTTAGCCGTCGTCAAATCCATTATGATTGAGTCCTTTCTAAAGCAAATTGCCGCCCCGATGCTGCCATGTTTTGTCCATGTCGTTTGCCTCATCTTCATCGGCGTACCCGCTGTCCTGTGAATCATCTGATTCATCCGGAATGTCACTGTCATCACTGTCGTGAATGCTTGTATTATACACAATCATTCTGGATTTGTCAATAAAGTGTAAAAGCACAATATTTTACGCCGCATTAAACAAAGAAAAAGACGTTCCATCATTCAGGCAATGAGTGACGATGTGGACGATGAAGACGATGAATAGGATAGCGGGATTATTCTCTGATAGGAATACTCACAATTTGCGCTGCATTAAACAAAGAAAAGAGCATTGCTTCATTCAGGAATTAAGTGACGATAAGGACGATCAGGACGATAATTAATTATTTTTCATATTGCCAATTTCTCTATCAACCTGTTAGCTGTTCCTAATAATAGAGAATTTGCTCGTAGCAATAGAGTTTCTGGGCTTTTTTGTTGAAATTATTTTTGAGAAATATTATCATATACCCAAAGAGAGTTTTGGAGAATGTGAAATCGGCAAAATCGCCTATTTCACATCACTGACAAAACATTCAGCAAAGCTCTTGTGAAAATCTTTATGGACTGTTATAATTTCCTTAGTTACCATAATATCATAATCCGAGAGAAAATCAAACACGCGCAATGTTAAATTTTTCAAAACAGACTATGACTAATAGGGAAGATTATTTTTCAATTACCGAGGGGAAAACACGGATTCAGGCGTGTCCTGTGCCATTAAAATTCCAGTTTATACTTTTTTAACAAACATTAAAATCACTGGTGTAAAATATTATCATCAGGATGAAACCACTTCACACTCAGCTTTTGCCGAAGAAGTTAACCGCCTCTGCGAGAATAATATCAGGGTGGTCCCCTCTGAAAAGCTCATAATCACGTTCAAGTTTGATGTTGCGCTCAGAATATTTGCGATGATTACTACATGAGGAACGGGAAATCCCATATCAAAATCAGCTTCAGACTTGGGTTTATAGCAAGAGAGTGACAAGATCGGCTGTGATTTTCTGAGCAACAGCCCCCTGTCAAAATCGTTTTTCTGTTTCTGAACGAAGAATTATTTAAAATTTTGCTCTGCAAAATCGCCATTGCCCTGCCTCGTTTCCTCAATGATTGAGATAGTTGCAACGTCCATAGAAGCGTTCTCTGCCAACTGCTCCAAGCTATTTCACTCAGGGAATTTAGTGTTGGAATTGATTTTGGAAAACGATATGAAAAAAAGAATAATAAATCAACCCTTCTATAACCCAATACGAAAGACGGTAACTGCACATGATCTGCACGTGCGACATTTGCCATATACAATTGCTTCTTCAAAAGAAGTTTACATGACCGCCAAACGTAATGGTGATTATTACGCTGTCAGGAAAACATGAATCCGCGGGAAGGAAAACATGAATCCGCGGGAAGGAAAACGCCAATTCGCGCTAAGAACGCAGTAATACGGCCAAGGAACGCACTTCGTGTATAATACTTCAGAGGCTGTGCCTCGATTTTACACGAAGGAGGCCATAAATATGGCAGACAAGATTGATGTGAAGCTCGTTCTTGAGCTTCGGCAGGCGAATATGTCACAGAGGGCTATCGCAGCATCGCGGCATATTTCAACAAAGTCTGTGGCGGCGGTATGGAAGAGAGCGGATACCCTCGGTATCAGTTACGCCGACGTTGCGGACAAGAGTGATGACGAGGTTTATCTGCTCTTCTTTCCGGACAAGTTCCAGAAGGAGACAATGTACGCCCCCGTCAACTATGAATACGTTCACAGCGAACTGAAGAAGACCGGCGTTACGCTCAAGTTGCTGTGGCAGGAGTACAAGGACGGTGTGAAGGACGGTATTCCGGTGGGCTACACGAAATTCTGCGACGACTATGCCAGCCTGATCGAAATCTACTGTGGTCATGAGCGTATCTCATCCCACAAGCGGTTTCCGAGCTATGCGCGCAACAAGTACGACACCTATCCGAAGGACATCCCGGATCTGAGAAACGTCAACGTCTACCAGATGTTCGAAAACGGCGGCACGATCGACGTCACCGCCCCGGACGGCACCGTGACGAAACTTTCTTCTGGCGACTTCACCTCCGCCGAAGGCTCCCTCGATGTGACGCTGTCGGCATCGTATCTTGAAGGCATGGAAGACGGCGATTACACCATGACCGTGACCTTTGTCGTCGCGCCGGGTTATGAGAAGACAAGCGCTCCCTCTTCCTTCACGGTTGTTTCCCCCGCGCCTGCCGGCAGCGATTCCCCCGCCACCGTCGAGAGCATAGCCCTTGTCGTGCTCAGCAACATCCTGACAAAATCATCCTCCTGCTCCTCGCGGCTTCCGGCGCGGTCTACGCCCTCCGCCGCCGGAGAATGGCAGAGTAACGGAATATTTTATGATTCCTGATGGAATTGATTGAATAATTGAAAATTCATCCGCGCACATGATCGAAGAAAGACCGTGTGCGCGGATGTTTTGTTTTTTTGATAGGTTTGCGTCAAAAAATGTAGGGGGCGGCTCCGGACGTCCCGGCAAAATACAATTTATGTCTAAAACGTGGTCAGGCGAATACAAATTACACCCCCGATCCCCATTCGCCAGACATGTATCGCAAAACCACCCCCACCTTGCCGGAACGGGTATTTTCCTAGGTGACCGTTCCCTACAAATTTGTTTCTCATTCCTAAAACTGCCAACATCGCCCCCGGCGAAAGCCTGCATAATTACACAAAAATTAATCCCGATTTTTATAAAAAATTTCTTTTATTTCGTCTTCACAAAACTACCCAAAAATGCTATAATAGACAAGATAAGGGCGCGGTCAGAACCTGAAGCGCAAGCCGCGCCGCAAAAATTCAGGAGGTTGAAGAACGATGATTGATTTCAAGCAAATTATCCCGCTCCATTACATGGAATGTAACCCGAAGCGCAAGCGGCTTGTCCGCCTCGGCTGTGCGGCGCTGGCGCTGACGCTGGCGATGGGTTCGGTGTCCTTCCTGCGCGGCTGGGCGGCGGAAGATGACGCGGCAGTGTCCGGCAGCGACACCGTGACGCAAAGCGATATGACGAACGAAACTGCTTTTGTCAGCAGCAGCGACGCGGCTTCCACAGCGGAAGAAAACGAAGCTAAAGCGGATAACGATGGCGCCGTTGTTCTCAGCGAAACCGTTGCGCCGAAGTACACGGCTTCTTCGGTATTCAACTGGGTGAAGGCGAATGCCGTCACGGACTTTGACAACGCCGCCCACGGCTCCAACAGCCGCATCAGCTACTATTCCGGCGTCACGGGTTGGCTTCATTCCAGCGGAACCGTATTTGCGGAGGCGCAGGGATTAAATTACAAAAAGTGCTATTTTCTCACGTCGTGGGACGGCTCCCGCTTTATAGCCGCCTACAAGGATCAGCCCAGCAGTGTCGTCACCACAGGGTACAAGAACGCAAGCGAATTTGAGAATTTGGTCAATCAAGGCGTTACCTTCTTCTACGTACCCTATACAGCGACGGAAGACATCAGCTTAGCTGAGACGGTCTATGAAGTCAATGTCGGCGAAACGCTCAATATTCTTCCCACCCTCACGCCTGCGTGGTCCAACGACCTTATCACCTGGGAATCCGCTGACACCAACGTTGCCAGGGTCGAATACTCGACTTATACATTGGGAAGGGCGGACGGGTGCTGCCAGGTGACAGGAGTCGGCGCGGGTATCACCACGCTGACGGCGACGGTCAACGGTCATACCGCCACCTGTCAGGTTGCTGTCAGCGGAGAGCTTGCTCCCGATCTTTCCAATAATCGATGGGTGAGATTGACTTCGGTTGAGGAGCTGGAAAACGCAAGGACTTTTGACGAAGATTTCCTTTGCAATTGGCACGAGACATGGAGGAAAGCCAATGAGAATAAGCGAGTGACATTTGCTAATAATGTAAAGACATTTAGCGTCAAGGCCAACTTTGTACTGCGTTATGAATATAATGAAAGATATCCTGAGTATTCTTATCTCTATTATGTGAATCCCTCTTCTTATGTTAGAGACATCTCGATTGGGTATGTGGATTTAGCCAGAGATTTTTACTTCTATATACCTAAATCAGACGTCACCTTCACCTATCACGCCGTAGTTAAGCCGACCTGCACCGAGCCGGGACGTGCCGCCTACTGGACGGACAAAGACGGCAATATATTTGCCGAAGCCAACAGTGATACGCGTCTGAACGAAGAGGATCTTGTATTGGATGCCACCGGTCACACGTGGGAATGGGTGACCGACACGGAAGCCACCTGCGAGAATGTCGGCGTGAAGCATGAGAAATGCTCCGTTTGCCATGAAAAGCGGAACGAAGGCACGGTAATCGACGCCCTCGGTCACGACTGGGGTGCGTGGACGGAAACCACCCCTGCCACCTGCACACAGCCCGGAGAAGAAACCCGCACCTGCCAGCGTGACGCCAGCCACACCGAGACCCGCCCGATAGACGCCCTCGGTCACGACTGGGATGCCGAGAGCGCCGTGATCGACACGGAGAACGGCACGGTCACCTTCACCTGCCTGCGCGACAGCGGACACACGGAGACCCAGCCGCTTGCCCCCATTGCCTTTACCAAGGACAGCCAATTCACATGGCTGACGTGCAGCGCGGACGGCATGACCGTCGTTGTGAAGAACACCGACGCGGCGCAGGACAAGCTGACCTTCGGCTGCTTCCGGGCGGTCTATGTGGACGGCAAGGCGCTGGACGAGGGCGCTTACACCGCCGAACCCGGCAGCGTGCGCGTGACCCTCTCCCGCGACACCATGGCGGCGCTTGCCACCGGCAAGCACAAAATCAAGGTCGAATTGAGATATGCCTCCATCGAGCATTCCTTCACCGTAGTGGAACCGGATGAAGGCTCGCCTTCCACCGGCGAGAGCAGCGCCGCTTCCACAGCGGCAATGGTCCTGCTGCTTCTCGCGGCATACGGCGCGGCGTACGCGGTCTCCCAAAAGAGAAGAACCGCCGAAGCCCCGGCAGCATAACCCGTTCCCCCACACATAAAAACTGAAAACAACGCCATGCGCCTGCCTCCCCAAAAGACAGCCCGCATGGCGTTTGTAGTTAATCATTCTTTTTCGGTTTTCCCCGCTTTCCCGTAATAGGATTTTGCTTCATGTCCCTTTCCTTTCTTCAGCTTTCTGCAGAAACTGTGGATTACTCAGGGGGGGACTGAAGGATACCAAGGCATAGAAAGAACGCATGAATTCACCGGCAGGCGAACCCGACAAACGGGAATATGACTCTCTGCTGTTACAGCATCAAGTGATATTCCTCGCAAAGGCAGGAACAAACCCGGCAAAACTCTCTATATCTGCCGCGTTGCACCATCCGATAGATTGATCTCCGTCATAAACCGGATATCCGTGAATCCGGTTCTTGCCAAGCATTTCTACTGCCTACTTGCACAGCGTCTCTTTTACGCCAAATGATTTGAATTATTGAGCCTGTTGGAAAACGAAAAGAGATTATCGGAATTCTTTCTCTATATGTGATATTTATGCATTATTTTATTTGATTTTTCAATGGTAAGTGAGGATTTCTCCGGCTGATGACGGATAATCGGTCTTATTCAATGGTCAGAATGTCGGTAAAGCCGGTGATTTCAAAGACCTCCGCAATCATCTCGTTGACATGAATCACCTTCATGCTTCCCTTGCCATTCATGATTTTCTGCGACGAGAGAAGCACTCTCAGACCTGCCGAAGAAATGTACTCCAGACCCGCCAGATCAAAGATAAGCTCCGTCACGCCGTCAAGCGATCCCTTGACAGCCTTCTCCAGTTCAGGAGAAGTGACGGTGTCCAGTCTTCCTTCCGGCGCAATGGTCAGCGTGTCGCCGCTGCGCTGTTTGTTGATAACCATAACGGTTTCCTCCTTAAAAATGGATAGTGGAAATAATCATGAACGGGAATCAGCCTTGCTGATTGCCGCGCCATTGATGCGGTTGGTTTATACTATTATTTCCCAGACCCGGATTCCTTCGCCGTCCTGCGGAATGCGCCGGGTCTTTGAGTTGACGATTGCGTCTGACATCGGCAGGGCATATTCGTCAAACGGATCAAGGTCCACACCGCTGAATTCCGCGGTCAGAGTAACGCTCTCGTTGTCGCCTATGGTTTCCAGCCTGAATTCCACGCGCATTTCGTCATAATCCTTAAGGCAGGGCTGAATATGGCCTGACACCAGCTCTTCCACTACCATCTCGCAGGAATTCATCAGCCTTCGGTTCATGAACCGGCTCTGACAGAACGCTTCCAGCGAGCTCATCATCATGAAGAAATCGGTGCGTCCGTAATCAATCACCCACTGCCAGCTGTTGACGCGCATGACAAATTGCCGGGTGGATTCATTCAGCGGGCTATCGAAAATCTGCTCGGGAGAACCGTCCTCCGCAATCTCACCGTCATTCAGGAAAAGCACGCGGGTGGAAACGTCCCTGGCAAGCCGCATTTCATGGGTGACAATGAGCATGGTCATTTCTTCCTCCGAAGCAAGCCGCGCTATTACGTTTCTGACCTCGGACACCATCGTCGGATCCAGCGCGCTTGTCGGCTCGTCAAACAGCATGATTTCAGGCTGCATGGCCAGCGCGCGCGCAATGGCCGCACGCTGCTTCTGCCCGCCGGAAAGCTCCTCCGGGCGGCTGCCCGCCTTGCTGTCAAGACCGACACGCCTGAGCTGGCGAAGGGCCTCTTTCCGCGCGTCCTCCGCGCTTCTGCCGAGAATATCCATCTGCGGCATCACGATGTTCTGCAAAACGGTAAGATGCCCGAACAGATTGAACGACTGGAACACCATGCCTACCCTGCGGCGAAGGGCGGTAAGATCGGTGTCCGGCGCGCAGATATTCTTCCCTTCGAGAAGAATCTGACCGGACGAGGGCGTTTCAAGGCGGTTAATGCACCTGATGAGAGTAGATTTGCCTGTACCGGAGGGGCCGATAATGCTGACAACCTCGCCTTTTTCCACACTGAAGCTCACCGAACGCAGCGGCGTCACATCTCCGAACTGCTTTCTGAGCCGTTTTATTTCCAGAAAGCTCATTGTTCCGCACCTCCTTTCATCAACCGATCCAGCGCGCGGCTTCCGGCGTCAATGGCCGCCGACATGAGCCACGTCAGGAAGAAATAGACCACCGCGATTATCAGCAGCGGGAAAAACGCGTCGAGCGTATGCCCTCTGATGATGTCGCCCGCACGGGTCAGATCCACCACAGCGATATAACCCACGACAGACGTTTCCTTGACGAGAAGTGAAAACTGTGTCCTGAGCAGCGGAAAATAGATTTTCCTTGCCTGCGGAAGAATCACTCTGCGGTAAGCCTGATTCCTGGAATACCCCAGCGCGAGCGCGCCTTCAAGCTGCCCGCTGTCCACCGCGTCCACGGCGTTGTTAATCAGCGCGTACGCCTTGGGCGCAAAAATCAGGGTAAAGCCCAGCGTTGCCACAAGAGCGGGGGAAATATTCGTTGACCCGAAGACCACATAATACAGGATCATCAGGATCACGACCACAGGCAGTCCCGCCACCAGACGGCAGTAACCCGCGATAACGCTGTTGACAGCGCGAATATTCCTGCGCCGGAGAGAAGCCATGCCGAACGCAAGAATAAGCCCGGCGGCGCCCGAACAAAGCGAGATCAGAAGCGTCGTGCCCAGTCCCGAAAGAATGAGCCTGTAGCGTCCGTCCGTGACGAGCGTATCCCGCAGCTTGTCCTTCAGACTTTCCCAGAATCCGGCCGGCGTTTCCTCCTGCTCGGTCTTTGCCCTGACGACAAGCACAAACGCCGTTTCGTGATAGGGCAGGAAATCCAGCACCTTCTTCCGCTCTTCTGTAATAATGAGCGATCCGGCACACAGATCCGCCTTTCCCGATTCGACCGTGGCAATCAGCGAGGCAAACTCCATGGGCATGAATTCCACCTTGTAATCGAGCTTTTTCGCCATCATCAGTATGAGCTCCGCTTCCATGCCCAAAACATCGCCGGCGGCATTGACATAAGATGCGGGCTGCATACTGTCGCCGACCGCGACGCGCACCTTTCCCGCTTTACCCGCCCAATCCTGCTTCAGCGGGAGCTTTTTGCTCTCATCGGCACTTGTCCACTTGTTCCAGACCGCCTCGATTTCATCGGGATCAAGCTCCGCGAACGCCTTTTTCCATTCCGCCAGCTTCTTGTATTTTTTTGAGAAGCCGACGCCGAACTGCGCTTCCTTGAGAGGTTCGGGGAACTGCGCGATATCCTTGTACTTATTCACATAAAGCGCGGCAATCGCGGAATTATTCAGAAACGCATCCGTCTTGCCGGTGCGGAGAGCGAGCAGCAGCTCTGCGGGCGCGGAATAATAAGTAAACTCTCCGACATCCGGCACTTTACTGCCAATCAGCTCTTCAAACGGCGCGCCGGTCAGCATACTGATGGTCTTGCCGCCGAGCTGCTCAAAGGTCGAGTACTCCGGCTGACGCTGCCCGCTCGGGGCGGCGGCTACCGGAATGGCAGCCGCTCCGACAGCGGCCACCGCCAGAAGAAGGGAAGCCATTCTGAGTAAACACTGAATAAATCGATGCCTCCGCCGGTCAACGCCTTTTCTCCGAGGCGCGGAATCAACGGCAGCGCTGTGTTTCAGCGCACCCCTTCCCGCAAAAGATTCTTTCAATGATCATCAACTCCATTTCATAAATAATCATAGCACATTAAGATAATAGGTTGCCAGCACCATGGCAAGAATGATAGCGGTCAGAACGCCTACAGCCGCGAGATGCTGCCTGCGTCCGGACACAATCATTGCGACGAACTCGCGCACAAAGGCATTGATCCAGAAGTATTTCTTCGTGGGGCTGCCGATTCCTTCCGCGTCAATTCCCTGCCGCGCGGCGAGCTGTCCCGAACGGAACACATGGTAATTCGTGGTGGAAAAGGCGATTTTCGGATCGGGACGTCCGGAATGCCGGCGTATCAGCTCCGCCGAATTGCGCAGATTCTCGTAGGTGTTGACAGACCTGTCCTCCGGCAGAATGCGTTCATCAGGAATGCCGATGCTGAGGAGATAATTCCGGATCGCCTGCGCTTCCGGCATGATCTCATCGTCGCCCTGACCGCCGGAAGGAACAAAAATGATTTCCTTTCCGGTCGCCTTCTCCTGCATCCGGGCAAATTCCACCGCCCGATCCGCGCGGCTCTGAAGCAGCTTGGTGAGGGCGCCGTCCTTCCTGATCATACAGCCGAGAATGAGAATGTAATCCTTGTCAAACGCCGGAATGTGACGGGCGGCTTTGACCGCGAAGAATATCGTGCCAATCAGAAGGCATTCCAGATAAGCGACCGTGAAGGACACCACATTTTCCACGATCATTTCAATATACAGCGCGGGGCTTTTCATATTGTGGACATCAATCCACTCGATATTTCTCTGGAGAATTTCACCGAGAATCGGCGGGAACAGCGTGAAGAGGATAACGGCAATGCCGAGTATACAGCCCAGCATATTGCGCCAGTTCCGCCCTTCCCTGCGCATGAGCTGAATGTTGCTCGCCGTGACATAGACGGAAACGACCAATATCAGCGGCAGAGCGAGCAAGGCAAAGAAGTCCGCCGAGCCGAGGAATCCCGAAAGCGTACTCTGAAAACCGGCGTATGAGAAAATGCCGGTCAGCTGCCTGAGAAGCGCACACATCAGAAAAACGATCGCAGAAAAATACGTCACATTGCTGCTAAGGTAAAGGGATAATTTCAATTCCTCCCTGAGCTTTTGCACAAAATATGCAATTACCGCCGCGAGGTACAGCACGATGAACAACGGAATCACTACACAGCCTGTGGAATAGCCGAATAATACATTGATCGTAATGATTCCGCCCGTGTGAACATAAAAGACGTCGCCATAAATCCATTCGTCGTCACGCCGGATATCCAGGAAAACTTTCCCCCGTTCTCCGGAGTGGAGAACAAGCGTCAGCATTCCGTCTTCCACTGTGCCGCTCTCAATATGGATTATATCTCCCGGCGAAACGTCGCTGCTTCTGGCCGAAGATTCCAGAAGGATATCCAGCTGACTGATGTCCGTCACCGACACCGGAACAGGCACCTTCAGGGTGTAATGCCTGCCCATAAAGGAGAGCAGCGCAAAGCACAGCGCGGCCATCACAATGCCGAGAACAGCAAGCACACCCTTTTTGGCGATAAAGGGTATATCCTTCACGGACTTCTTCTGCATAGAATTCTTTTCCATGGGCGTGATCTCTCCGTTTACAATCAAATTCCTCATCTACCATTTTACTCCCGGACACGTGAAATGTCAATCTCGAAATGGTCAGATGAGCACCATGCCCGACACAAATTCAAAAACACCTTGCAACCGGCGCAGAATCGGAACACAAGGTGCTTTTTATAGGGAGAATTACACATTTACATGATCAATGACCGCTTAATGTACCATCCGATGAACGCCATGGGAATTGTGGCAATCGTCCACTTGAACCAGAAGGGGTAATAGCGGAAGAGTCCCCAGCCATCCTGACTGAATGGCACCTGAAAGAGATAGATCAACGGCTGGCTGATAAGGAAGAAGACAAACACTTTCGCGGCACAGATCAACGGCTGCCTGATTTTTTCAAAAAAGCCCGCGTTAACAGTTTCTTCCTGTATCATCGACTTGTTATTGTCACGTTTTTTCAGACCGTGATTATGTACATTCACAAAAGGCTCTAACGTCAATGCCGTAGCGCAAAGCCACACCTGTCCGCGTAGACGATCAGCTCAACGGCGGCAATTCATGAATATCATATTCGTCATAGTAAATCTTCCAAGCGGTCTCCTTATCGCCCGAAAGCTCGATAAGCGCCCCCGCCTGGAACATGGTTGAAAGGGAGCCTGACGGTGCCTTCCATGCCGCGTTGGAAATGACCTCGTATTTTTCCTTGCCGACTGCCTCCGCCCTGAGCGTGGACTCCGCGCCAAAGAGAAGATGGCCGGTAGCTATATGATAATCGCTTGATATGATGGCGAGCTTGTTTACCTGCGGATACCTCTCCCCCAGAATATCAAGTGTGAACATGGCGTTCTGGGCGGTGGTGATGGATTTATCCTCCACGATCACCCGATCCTTTGAAATACCGTTTTCAATCAGCCAAGCAGCCATTGCGCCTGCCTCGGTCATGTCCTTGTTATCCGATGCTGTGCCGCCGCCTGTACATACCACAAAGGAATCGGGATATTTTTCAGCGCTCGCCTTAGCAACCTTCAGCCGTTCCAGCAATTCGTCACGCATGGTGCCGTCGGGATTGAGCTGAAATCCCAGCACAACCAGACAAAGCTCGTCGGTTTCAGGAAGTCCGTCCGGCAGTACGTCGTAATGGAGCCTGAGGTCGTTGTTGCTGTTCTTCCACAGCGCGACGACGCTTCTCCATTTAGCTGCCACACCGGAATCGTTTGCTTCCAACTCGTCGAGCTTCTCAGCAAGGGTCTTGCCTGCCTTGTCGCCGTAAGTGCCGTAATAAACGGCGATTTCCTCGATGATTTCTTGGTTCTCACGCCTGCCGGATGAAGCTGTGCCGCTGTCCTTGCCGCAGCCACAGCAGAAACAGACCAGACTTATGGAGAGCAAAGCGCTGATGAATTTGAACAGGATGTTATTCATCGAAAAAACTCCTTTGATAATTCCGATATTATTTTGAGTTTCACCTGACTCCGTGGTCTCCGGATATTGTAAAACGCCTGAAATGCTTGTGAAACCAAACGCATCAGACATTTCCCCGGTCTTCTTGTGTCAAACAGGTGCAAAAAGACCGGGGGTTCTGCTTAACCGGCGTGTTTATCGGTTGATCACCGACAGGGTGTTGACAATTTTGGAAAACCTCGCCCCGAAGCCCTCCGCGCTTTCGATGGTATAGTGGGCGGCGGCCACGATACATCCGTCGCCCGCGGGGATAATCGTGACCGTCTGGAGCGAATCCCTGGCCGTCTTTCCCTTGCCGCCGGTCGCGTTGATGCGCTGGCACTGACCCGCGCCGTCCAGCTCCCAAGTCTCTTCCTTAAAGGTTTCGTACTTCTTGGAAAGGTCGGTCTTGACGGTTTTGACCGTGCTGTCGGCTTTTTCGGAGGAATAAGTCACCTCGAGATAATTGTCCGGCTTTTTGGCGTCGTCGTAGATCGATACGTATTTTTCGTAATTTTCTCCGGTCATCCGATTGAGCGATTCGTATTCATAGTCCAGCTCAAACCCGATTTTCTCGTTCCTGACGTGTTCGTATCGTACGGTTTCTTCCTCGCCCTCAAGGATAATGACATCTTCAAAGCGTTCGCCGTCCTTCCGCCCCGTATCCGCTGCGGCTTCGGAAACGGTGGAGGAAACGTCCTGCTTTGTCCGGCTGTCGTTGTCCAGACAGCCAACGAGCATGGTCATCAGCAGACCGGACGCGACAGCCAGAGAGAGGAATCTTGCGATGGATTTTGTTTTCATGGCGGATGTTCCTTTCAGAAAAATAAATAGTTGTATATTTCCGGCGAAGTAAAATACTCCGCCGGAATTTTTTATATTTATATGCCATTGATCCGCGGCTTGGAGATCATTTTCTGAATGAATCTCGCAGCCGCCGCGAATCATGAGTGGCAGAACCGCAAGAGGCGTGATGATCCGTCAGTCTTCGGAAAAAACGTCTTTTCTGCGCCGGAGCGCGTACACACCGCCGTATGCCGCCATCAGCATCAGGGCAAGGCTGTATGTAATGCCCGAAGCGGTTTCACCGGTGCCGGGGGTGTCTGGTTTGTCCGGCTTATCTGGTTTGTCTGGAGGGTCTGGAGGGTCTGGAGGGTCTGGAGGATCGGGAGGATCGGGAGGCGGACTGTCCGCTTTCCACTGGGCGATGAAGGTATGATCCTCGGTCACGGTGTAGGCGTCGTCCGGGTGATATTCCGAGCCTTTCCAGTAATCGAAGGTGTATCCCTTTCTCACCGGTGCTTTGTGAATGGAAATTTCCGTCCCGAAATCGTAGATTTCCACAATGTCCGCTTCGCTGCCATCGAAGGTGCCGCCGTTGAGCTTATAGGTGATCCGGTATGTCACAGGCTCTTCGCGGGTCGGCGTGTGCTTATTCGTCACGGAGAAGCCTGCGGACGCGCTGCCGGTGATGTCGACGGAATAGGTTCCCTCGCCGTCGGTGCCGGTAATCACGTCTGTCAGCACCTCATTAACCGTGTAAACCACCGCCGCGCCGTTCCGCTTCTCATCGAGATGGGAGAAAACGCCTGTCCAATTGTTTTCGGAGGAGAGCACAAGCATATCTCCCGTTTCCACGCCGTCGGCCAGCAGCTTGATCGTCACCGAATCCGGACGGATACCGTCGTGGTTGTTGCGGTCATCCCAATGCTTTGTGACGCTGACCTGCGTCTTGCCGGGCGTATAGCGGTTGGTCACGTTGAAGCCGTCGATCCGCGCGGTGTAGTCTTCCACGGCGTCTTCGGTGATCGTATAGGTAATTCTTCTGCCGTTGTCGAAAATGGGGAGCGAATAGAAAGTCCATTGCCACCCGTCGGCTTCAGTGACGGTCTTGCGGGCGATTTCCTCCCCGTCGGATTTCAGCCGGACGGTGATGCTGTCGGGACGCCTGCCCGCCGCGTTATCGCTGTCGTCCCATGTCTTTGCGCCCTCGATGTTCTGGTTCACGGGCGTGTGGGTATTGGTGACGGTGAAGCTGTTGCCGGTGGCGGTGATTTCAACCGCGTAGGTGCCTTCCGCGTCCACGCCGGTGATCACAACGGTCAGCACTTCCTCCACCGTGTACTCGATTGGCTTGCCGCCGCTTTTGGCGGGAAGGTTGGTAAACGCGCCCGTCCAATTTCTCACGGGGGAAAGCACCAGCGTGCGGCCGGTAAATTCCCCGTCCGCCAGCAGCCGGATGGTCACGGAATGGGGACGGATGTCATCGGCATCCGCGCCGTCGATCCACTTTTTATTGACAGCGACGGTTGTTTTGCCTGCTTTGTGGGTGTTGATGACAGAATAGCCGTTCAGCTCGGTTTCATAGCCCTCCACGGGGTCCTCGGAAATCGTGTAGACAATTTCCGTCTGTCCGCCCGAGCCGGACGCGGTCTTGTAGCGGGGAAGATGGGCGAAGATCCATTTCCATTCGCCTGCCTCGGAGGTTTCGACGGAGCTGATCCTCTCGCCGTCGGCCAAGAGGTGGATAATGATCTTTTCGGGGCGCAGTCCGTCGGCGTTCTGACGGTCGTTCCATGTTTTTTGCCCGTAGACAGTAACGGTGTCCGGCGCGTCCTCATGCCAGGTGTTCGTCAGCGTGAAGCCCTTGACCTCCAGCAGGTATTTGTCCTTGTGGGCGTAATCCTGCGGGTATTCCTCCGAAACAATGAGATCGTCCTTTGCGTCGTCCTTGCCAAGCGTCAGCGACCATTCCCAAGTGTTTTTACCGGCAAAATCGGACTTCTTCAGCTCGACCGGCGAGCCTTCCAATTCATCGCCGTCGCCGTTCCTGACGTGGATGAACAGCTTGTCGGGACGGTCGTCGGGATTGTCGCCCTCCCAGATTTTCTCGCCCTTCACCTTGTCCGGCTCATCGTCATCATCCGGATCAAAGTCGATCTTGACGTTGATGACGTTTGTCATGAGCCGCCAGTCGTCAAGAAGGGTTTCGGGGCCGAAATTCCGGATATCGTCCATTGTCAGCGATTCCGCTTTTTCCCTGGCGGCTCCCGACAGCTTGGAGAGGTCGAGAAGATCCTTCGGGTCGGTGATGCCGCCGAAGGTGCGTATTGCCTTGGTCGGTATGCTGAAATAATTCTGGAAGGGATTGTAGGACACAGGGCTGTCAAAGCCGGTGAGGTATTTGACAACCTGCCGGAGAATCTCGCTGCCCAGCTCAGCGCCCTTGAATTCCATGGGAATACCGCATGTGTACTTGCTGACAACATAATGCACCTTCCAGCCGCCGTCCTTGGTCGCTCTGCCGATTGCCAGCTTGGGGACAGCACTCACATTGCTGAAAATGTTGATGTCGATCCCTACCACCAGTTCGCTGATGATGCTGACGGGATCCCTGCCGCCGGAAATGGGATTAATGACAGGGAATTCATAGTCCAGCACGCCGCTGATGTCAACCCCCGCCGCGTCAGCCAGTCCGCCTGCGTTGTCGAGCGCGCCCTCCTTCGGCTTGTACAGCAGCACCAGCCACGCGGCTTCAGGCATATCCTTATCGTCCACGCCGATACCGATCCACCGCTTGACGTTGTCGATTTCCAGAATTGCCTGATTGGTAATCTGGTATGTGCTGCCGCTCTTTTTGTAATCCACCTTGTAACGGGTCACGTGCGCGTCGGTTTTTCCGGAGAGTGCCGACGTGTACTCCCCGACGTGGTAGGAAACGCGGTTCGGCTCGTAATTCTTATCGCTGCTCTCCTTCTTGTCAGGATCCTTGCTGTCGTAGACAATGCGCATTTCCGCCATGGCATTGTTGAGCTTGTCCATCAGCTTCTGATAGAGATTTTCAGGCGTAGCGTTGAGCTTGTCGATCAGCGCGTCGTAGCCGTTGTCGGCGGCGGTCCTGATATCGGCAGGCAGGCTGTCCCAATAGCTCTTGCCGTCCGTTCTGAGCTGACCGATCCATTCGTCATATTTGTCCTTGCCGCCCTGAATCAGGGATTTGAGCCGGTTCATCAGCTCAAAGAACGCGGTTTCCTCCCGCAGCTCGCGCACGCGGTATTCGATGGCGGTTGTCTGTCCGTTTTCCGTACGCTTGGAGGGAAGGGTCAGAGAGGCTTTCCAGCTGTTTTCACCGCTGAGATCAAGGGTCTTGACCGTTTGCCATTTATCGCCACTTTTCTCCTGCACCACCACCTGAATGGAATCGGGGTGATCCTTGCCTTCGAGGTCAACGTCCCATTTCTTTTCGATATTGACCGCCGTATCGGCGGTTTTGTTGGTAATGGTGGTGAGCCGCGTGCCGCCCGTTTCATATGTAACGGTGTAGCTGATCTTGTCGGCGTTTTCCAGTCCGCTCACCGGATAGCTCACTTCGGACTTCGCGCCGGACGGGGCGTCCGCGTCGCCGGACGCGTAGACAATATGACCATCGGGGTCAAGCTCACGTATGCGGTATTCCGCTTCGTTGAGTTCTCCCTCCGCTTCAACGGGGAAGCCCGCGCTCCAGCTGTTTTCCGCGTTGAGCGTCTTCGGCTCGCCCACCTGCTTCCATTCTTTTTCGGCGGAGCCTTCCTCCTTCGGCTCGTAATGCTGCAGCACCGCCTGAATGCTCTCCGGCATGAGCTTGCCGTCCTCGTCGATCTCCCAGACCTTCTTGGCAGTGAAGGTGGGCTTCCATTTGACATGAATGGTCTTGCGGAAGGTATCGCCCACCAATTCCCAGCCGGTAATGGGCGCGTTGGGGTCGAAGGGCGTGGTAAAGCCCGCGTCCGTGAACCAGCCGTCGAAGATATAGCCGACCGCCCCTGCCAACGACGGCATGGCGGTGACAATCGCCCCTGTCACCTTGAGAGGCGCGGGGTCGGGCAGAATGCCGCCCATATCGAAGTAAAGGAAGTGTTCGCACGGCTCGATTTTGGCGTAGCTGTTGTTTTTCGCCACGGGAACGCCGTTGCTGCCGCCGTAGACAACGCCATTCTCGATAACATCGCCGTCATTGTTCAGATTGCCATAGGTGGTCTTGGAATATTCATAGATTTCCAGATCGATGGTGTGGGAACCGCTCTTTCCCCAGCCGATAGCACTGCACACGTTCTGACCGCCTATGGCAACCACGGTTCCGCCGTTGATCCTGACGACGCCGCCGCTGGCATTACTGCCTGCGCCAATGCCCGCGCCGGAATAATCCCCGGAGAAAATCAGGTCGAGCACCAGATCGGCAATCATTCCGTAAAACGCCGCGTCGGCGTTGTCGTTGAAGATGGGCGAATCATTGCTTCCGAAGCCGTTCTCCTTGATCCAACTGTAGCTGTAGCTGCCGCCGGATGAGATGACGTATCCGCCGTTGATAGTGATGATGCCGCCGATGCCCTTGCAGCCGCCGCCGATGCCCGCGCCGGATTTGGACGAAATGGCGCACACCCTGCCGCCGTCGATGGTGATGCTGCCGTTGGTGGATGCGCCGCTGCCGTTATTGAGACCAACCTCCGCGCCGCTGCTGCCGATGCCCGCGCCGTAAATGCTGGTGGCCGTCACGCAGGTGTCTTCGCCGCTGATCCGGATAACAGAACAGCCTTTGCCGTCTGTGCCTTTTCTGGCGGTAGGGCCGCCCGCGCCGATACCCGCTCCGCTGCCGTAGCTTACCGCGTGGATAACGCCGCCGGTAATGCTGATCTCCGATCCTTGCTCTGAGTTCAGTCCCGCGCCGATAGCGGCCGAGCCATTGGTGTTGGCGTAGCTTTCCTTCGACGGTGTATTGGAAGCGGTTACCTTCCCTCCGCTGATGGTAATCAAGCCATTGGCGCCGGACGCGCCGCCGATGCCCGCGCCGCCGTAACCGCCCTGGGCAACGACCGTTCCGCCGGTAATCGTCACATCCGCCCGATTGCCGCCGATACCCGCGCCTGTTCCCCTCATGGGAACCTGTCTGCCGTCGCCGAAGGTGTCTATTTCGGCAATTATCCCTTTATAACGGTGTTCCACGCCGCCCTTGACGTCGATAGAGCCTCCGTTGATCGTGACGGTTGAATAATCGCCGCCGATGGCGTTGAAATAGGCCGATCCGGTCACCTTTCCTCTGTTGATCGTGACGGTGGAATTGCTGCCGCCGATGCCGTCGGATCTTTTCTGGTCGCCGGATTCCGGGCCGGTCGTAAAGGTAATCTGACCGCCGTTGATGAAAATACTCGCACCCTCGCCGCCGATGGCGGGAGTGTTATTGGAATTGGTGGAAACGACGATGCGACCCGACTGATTATCCTGTCCGTAAATGGTAAGGGTGCCTTGAACGTGTATACCGTTCGGGACAGTAAGCGTCACGCCGTCCTTCAGAATGATCCGATTGTCGCCGACAACGTCCACAGAGGATAAAGTCGTATTCTCGTAAACATAATGCCAGCCGCCGGTATTGCGGGAAAGAAGGTCGGTCGCAAATGACCGAACCTTCCGGCTGCCGTCCTCGTCGATATAAGGGATCAGATCGCTCTCCCGCAAAAAGCAGGCGATCAGACACTTGTCCCCGTCCAAGGTCAATTCGTACGGATTGGGACAGTTAAACTCGTCAAAGCCTGAAACATAGGCGGACAGCCAGTTAGTGCTTTTCTGCCAGCCCCAGAAAACGCACCCCTCAGCGGGGACGGCGGTCACCGTGTGCCGGCCGCCCTTCTGATAGACGCCTCCGCAGCCTTCTGTGCCGCAGGGCGTTCCGTTGTCAATAACGACCGTACCCAATCCTTCCTGATTATCCGACACATACGCAAAAAGCCTGGCGGTGTCGGGATCCGGCAATGGGGCAAGCACGGAACCGACATACGTTGTCAGCGTGTAGTCTGTACCGCCCGCCGTCACCCGGATATCCGGAATTTCAGAACCGGGCTTATGCGAGGTGACCACCCATTCGCCCGCGTTTTCTGAAACAGAAAGTAATTCATTGCCGCCGGAAACGCCCGTTACTTCACCCTCGATACGCCTTCCATACGCCAGCTGCTTCCCTGATATGCAAAGCATACGATATAAGCGGAGGTTCCGTTATTTCTCAGCGAAACCTCCCTCTTTTTTCGAGACAAATCTCCGGTACTCACCGCGTCGCTGTCGGAAACATGTCCGTCTTCCGCCGCTTGGCCCAGCAGGAATGGCGCGGCACAGACGGTCATCGTCAGCACAAGCGCCGCGCAGCCTAAACGGAAAATCCATCTGCGGCGACGAGTGAGTCCTTCACAAAGGAAAGCAATCATCTCCCCCGGTCTGGTCCTTCGTTTTTCGCTGGTGTTCATCAGATCAGAATACCTCCCGCAAAGTAATGAGGGTAGATCCAAAAGTGAAAACTGGAAATCACCCTTTTTCGGTATCTTATAGGCTTGATTATACCATGCTTCATCCTGTTTGTCCAGTAATTTGAAGAAAAAAAAACAGGGCATCTCCAAAAACCTATACAAAAAGTCAAAACTATAAATGTGCATCGTTGTTAAATTGCACAAATTGCACAAATGACAGTTCAAATTCGTCCTGTTATGCCTCGACATAGTTCTTATTTACACTGCTATTTGTACACATCTACCAAGCCATGCACATTTATAGGTCAAAATACAGCCTCCTAAAATGCGGCTTCTGAATATGTGCGGAAAAAGCGGGACGACGCTCAACGGCATATGGTATAAATAATTTACAAAAAATTCATCATTTTATCGTTTTTTATGGATATGTGTCCGACAAAGTATGATACAATACATACATCACAAATGCGCCGCGAGAAGGGTAGAAAAGGTACGGTTCGCCATTGTCGGGAGATTTCACGCTTTTTCCGTCCGGTTCAGTCTGGCGCAAATTTATTATACGAGGAGTTTTGCTTTATGGATCTTGATTACCTCCTGCTGCTTCAAAGCTTCCGCAACGGAATCAACGACGCGCTGACGCCGTTTATGGAAGCGATCTCGCTTTTTGCTGTCACCTACCTCGTCATCGTGCCGGCGTTTCTCTATTGGTGCGTTGACAAAAGAAGCGGATTGTTTACGCTCGCTTCCTATAACGCTGCTGTTGCCGCCAACGCCGTGGTGAAGCTGAGCGCCTGTGTCTATCGTCCGTGGATCAGGGACAGCCGCATCATCCCCGCCGGCGACGCAATCACCACCGCCACCGGCTATTCCTTTCCCAGCGGTCACACTTCCACCGCCACGCCGATTTACGGTGCCATGGCACTGAGGGCATGGCGCCGGAGCCGCTGGATCTCCGTGCTGTGTCTTATCGCTGTTTTCCTCACCGGCTTTTCCCGCAATTATCTGGGCGTCCACACCCCGCAGGATGTGCTTGTCGCC
The DNA here is from genome assembly GCA_902799245.1 of uncultured Ruminococcus sp. GTDB lineage: Bacteria > Bacillota > Clostridia > Oscillospirales > Acutalibacteraceae > RUG762. The sequence continues at coordinate 2,110 of CADBZY010000031.1, read as the reverse complement.
ATGATCATTTCGGTGATTGCAATGGTGAGCATGGCGCTTTTGTTTGATTTTCTGGAAAAACGCCCGGAAAAGGAGAATTACTTCCTGCTGGGAGGATTTCTGCTGGGGACGGCGGCACTTGTGTTTGTGACCTTCAAGCAGTATCCCATGGACTACATCGGGAACCGGCTGCTTGTCGACCCGTACAGAATGATGAAGGACGGCTACGGGGACATCGGTATGTTCATGGCGTTCTGTCTCGGACGATTCATCGAGAAAACATGGATCAAATTCCAGCCCTCGCTCACGCGGGACAGTCTCGTCGCAGGACTGGCCGGCGGCGTGCTGGCATTGCTCATCATCGACACCGCCGGCACTCCGCTCAGAGCACTGCTGGGGCTGCATTTCGGATGTCTCGCGGAAAATGCGCTTCTGATGCTCTTCATCACCGCGATCTGGCCCGCCGTGATGAAAGCTGTATGCAGAAACAAAGAGCAGCCAGCAGAACCGGCGGAAGAAACAGCGTAACGCCATTTCCGCGATAAAAGAGCCACCTATAATTCATTCAGAAAGGGATTCTTCGGTCATGGAATTAATCAAAAAAAATTATGCACCCATTCGGACAGGTTGTCCGCGACCGTTACAGCAAGTTTAAATCGAGGCAGAAGCGGCTTCTCCGTCTCGGCTGCGCGACACTTGCATTGATGTTGGCGGCGGCGGCGTTCCCGGCGGCGGCATACGCCGCGGAAGGGGAGAACGAAAGCCCGGCACACGATCAAAGTCGAAATAAACTATGCTTCCATCGACCACAGATTCACCGTGGCGGAACCGGACAAAACCATTCCCGCCACAGGTGAAAGCATTCTGCTGATTGCTGTCAGCCATGTTCTGATGATTCTCGCGACCGACACATCGGCGTATACTTTTATCCGCAGGAGAAGGAGTGCCAGCTAAAAGGTTTTACGGTACGCCAGCTTATCATAGAACATAAATAATTACATCCGCGCACATTTTTCTCTTTCGGAAATGTGCGCGGATTTTTGATTTATTGTAAACATGAAATGTAGAAAAGGCTTGACGGTTGGGGTATTGCCTGGGAAAACAGCAGGGGGGAAAAAATCTCGTGTAATACAGTTGGGAGAAGCGGGATGTATATTGTCAAAGCAGAGGAAAATCATAGATGTGCTACAATCGAATATGCAGATAGGGATGTCGGCATTTTCAGATGAAAAAACAGGCGGCGCTTCGGTTCTCTTTTCTTTGATAAAAGGAACGGAGGCGAGATTTTAAAAAAATATTTCTTCCTCCGGTTCCAACGCAAAAAGCAAAAGAATCGGAGGTGATGCGGATGTATGTTACATATCAGGATCTGCTGATGTTCGCGGCGTTTGTCGTGGAACTGATCGGACTTGTTTATGCGATCATGTCTGACGCAGAAAACAAAAAGAAATAACCGCCTAAGCTCTCTACTTCTAAGGCGGTTATTCCTTTAACCAAATTAAAGCCGGAGAGTCGTCTGTTGCCGACTCTCTGTCTGTACTTATATTATACACTATTCATCCCGGTTTGTCAACCGGGGAATTGATTTTTACGGGAAAATAATTGACAATAACGTGAAACCGTGGAAGAAATACAGAATAACTCTCCTGCGCTGCTTGGACGGAAGCTTGTCAACTGCTGCCATCAGAGTCTCATTTTCAATTTTTGCTGCAACAATATCGTCAATCGTGATATGCACTATCTCGGCACGTCTTGCCAGTTCCTGCTCACCAAGTTCGGAATGCTCGGAGTGACGATCAAATTCATTCATGAGAACCAGATCCTCCAGTTCAAATGTGTTGAACAAAGCATACACATCTTCACTGACTTCAACTGTGACCGTTTCATTATCAATATTATTGAACATGATATAGAATACTACTATCCCAAAAGATAAGACTATACACAATTTTTAGGAGGTCTGCCGGGTTTGCGTTTAGGAGAGGGAGAAGTATCAATAAGCCCAAGTTTTTGGAGAACATCAAGCTGAGAGGGAGCCGTCTTGATTAATTGCCAATCGCCATCAGAATGCTTAACCATCTTAGCTCTGCGAAGAATTTGCATAACCCTTTTGTAAGTCATTTTTTCGAGA
>CADBZY010000030.1 GCA_902799245.1 uncultured Ruminococcus sp. | reverse complement strand
CTTGGGATAGGGACTTTTCTTCCGCCAGAGGATTTTGTCGGGGAGATAGTCCTTCATGGCTTCCCGCAGCAATCCCTTCTCATACGAGCGGTAGTCCTTGAATTCCCACGGCACGCTGTAGAGATATTCCGCGATCCGCCAGTCGCAGAAGGGCACGCGCACTTCCAGTCCGTTGTACATACTCATGCGGTCTTTGCGGTCAAGCAGCGTCTGCATGAACCAGCGGTGGTTGAGGTTGACCATCTCTTTCATGCGGGATTCGAGGGGGGGAAGGTCTTTTAATTTCGAGGTGCTTTGCACTGTCGCATTGTATTTCTGCTGCACGTATTCATTGGGTTCGATGAGGGAAGTAAATTCCCTGCGGATGAATCCGGCGCGGTATTGGGTGGACTGCGCCCACGGGAAGCCTTCCTTCGCCCGGACGGTCGGGTCGCGGTACCACGGGTAGCCGCCGAAGATTTCATCTGCGCATTCTCCCGAAAGAGCGACAGTGACGTGTTTCTTGATTTCGCGGCAGAAGAGCAGCAGCGACGAGTCTACATCCGCCATGCCCGGAAGATCGCGCGCTTCCACCGCATCGAACAATGCCTGCACCAGCTCCGGCGTGTCTATCTCTATCACATGGCTGTCGCAGCCGAGGTAATCCACCATCTGTCCCACGAACTGACTGTCGCTGTTCGGCTGGAATTTGCTTGCCTTGAAATACCTGTCGTTGTGCTTGTAGCTGACGGTGAAGGTTCGCAGCACCTCTCCCCTACCCTTCATCTCCCGTGATGCGACCGATGAGATCAGGCTGGAATCCAGTCCGCCCGATAGGAACGTCCCGATCGGCACATCCGACACGAGCTGCCGTCTGATCGAATCGGTGACAAGGTATCTCACGTGCTCGGCGGTTTCTTCAAAGCTCTCGGTGTGTTCCCTGTCCTCCAGGCGCCAGTATTCGTGAAGCCGCAGTCCGTTCTCGTCGAAGAAGCCGCAGCAGGCGGGTTTCAGTTCCTCTATTTCCTTGAACACGCCGTAGCCGGGCGTCCTTCCCGGTCCGATGAGCATGATCTCCATGACGCCCTGCGCGTCGATCTCCGGCTGCTTTCCTGTCGCAGCAAGTATTCCCTTGATCTCCGAGGCGAAGATAAACGTCCCGTCCTTCACCGTGTAAAAGAAGGGCTTCACGCCTATTCTGTCGCGGGCAAAGAACAGCCTGCGCTTCTTTTCGTCCCAGATGGCAAAGGCGAATATGCCGTTGAATTTGTAGACACATTCCGAGCCAAACACTGCGTAGGCATTCAGCACTACCTCGGTGTCGGAATGTCCCATGAATTCGCAGCCCCGTGCGATCAGTTCGTCGCGTATCTCGGCGGTGTTGTACAGCTCCCCATTATAGACAATCACGTATCTCCCGCCGCCGTGTGTGCACCGCATGGGCTGTCTGCCCTTTTCGATATCCACCACGCAGAGCCGTGTATGTATCAGCACCGCGCTGTCACTCATATACATTCCGTTCTGGTCGGGACCGCGCCGTTTCAGCACTTCCTGCACTTCATGCGCCCTTTCGCATGTGACGCCGCCTTTTGGTCTGACTTCTCCCGCTATCGCGCACATTACGCATCATCTCCGTTATTTGTTTTTCACTCACATAATACGCTCGTGATACAGTTCTGTGCAACGCAGTGAAAAAAACAGAGTGCTGCGCGTAATACAACACGCGCAGCACTCTGTTTTATACTTACAAATCGGTAATTTTATGGAAAAACTACGCCTTGGGAGCATCCTGTGCATACAGCCTTTCCAAAGTTGTTGGGTCAGCTGTTCCGGTCTGTTTCAGACCTGCCGCTTTCTGGAAGAGCTTAACCTTCTTGACCGTAAAATCTCCGTAATATCCCGTGCAGCTATCCTGCGCACAATATCCCAGTTCGCAAAGTCTGTTTTGCATTAGCAGAACATTTTCGCCTCTGTCACCTTTTTTCAGCTGCTTATAATTATGTTTATTGGTGTCCTCAGATGAAACTTCCGGTTCGGAGCTAACTTCCGCTTCAGAGCTAACTTCCGGTTCAGAACTTACTTCCGTTTCGGAACTAACTTCCGTTTCGGAGCTAACTTCCGTTTCGGATATTTCTTCTATACGGCTTTCACTGCCAACAGAGCTGGCTTCGCTCTCGCCTTCCGACTTTTTCAGACTTATATAGATAAGGATTGCAAGTCCGGCTAAAACCGCAACAATCAGAATGAGCAGTCGAAAAATTACACCTATTCCGGAGGATTCTTCATCATTCCTTCCGTCATCTGCTTCGTCGTTGAATTCGTCGCTGAAATCCGGTTTGAAATCATTACTGAAATTGGATTTGAAATTTCCACCTAAATCACTATCGTTGTCAAAATCATCGTCAAAACCGTTGCGATTATCATTTTCGTTACCGAAATCATCACCCAAACTGTCGCTTGTACCTTCGTCATTTCCGAAATCATGGTCGAAAACGTCGTTATTATCATTGTCATTCCCGAAATCGTCATCAAAAACGTCATCATTTTCATTATCATTTCCGAAATCGTCATCAAAAACGTCATCATTTTCATTGTCATTTCCGAAATCGTCATCGAATCCGTCACTGAATGGATTATCGTTTTCGGAATTTTCTCCATTATTCCCGTTATCATCATCAAAACTCTCATTGTTAAAGGTATCCAGCATATCGCCCCATTGGGAATCAGTGCTGTCTTTCAGATTATCATTGAGAGATGAGCTGATTTTCTTCTCAAAGTCTTCCGCATCCCAATCACTATCTGAAAAAACATCAGATGTGTTGTTTTCCGTAAACGGATCTTTGGAAGGTGTTCTTCTATTGAATTCATACATTTTACAATCCCTCACAATATAAATCACAAATCATTCATGCTGACCCACTAAAAATATCAGCTTTTACAATGATACCATATTTTTTTTTCTTTGTAAACATAGAACAGAAAATTTACATTTATTTATTCATACGAATTATTAGTTTTCTACGCATAAAGCCTTGACTATTTCAGAATCAAGTGATATACTTAGTTTAGTTTCTAAAGTTTAGCAGCTGAATATACAATCAATGATGCGTTGGAAGTGGTTGAATGGACTCATATATTCTTTTGTCACGGGCGTACAGACTTATCAATATTTACAATTCCACCCTAAAAAAGCCTCACACATATTCAGGAGATCTTGTGCTCTACCCTGCGCAAAGTCACATGATAGAAATAATAGGCGAAAGCGAGGGAATCACTCTGACAGAAATCGCTGCCGAATACATGATAACCAAGGGCGCTGTATCGCAGATTATTTCTTTTCTGGATCAGAAAGGACTTATCGAAAAAAAACCGGCTCAAAAGGGCGGCAGATCAACCGGACTCTTTCTAAGCGAAAGCGGAAAGGCTGTGTTCAATGAGCACCGTCAACTTCACAGTGGAATGCTGGATGAAGTGAATGCGCTTGCAGAGCAACTTCCGACTGAAGCGGTTGCGCTGTTAGGCAAGATGGCAGACGTGATTGAGAGCAACATCAGAAGCATGCAGAAGTAGGAATTATTCTTATCTGGAGGAATTAACGATGACATTTCAAACACTCGGAAACAGACAGAATCCGGCAGTAATGCTGATTCATGGCATGATCAGCAGCGGAGCCGACTGTGAGCCTTTCGGCAGATGCCTTGCGGATGAATACTATGTGATTCTGCCTACTCTCGACGGTCACGGCAATGACGGCACAGACCTGCTGCCACTGGAGGGAGAAGTTGACAGACTCGTCGGTTATCTCAAAGAGAATGACATCCATTCCATGGCAATGGTACAAGGCAGTTCAATGGGGGCAGAAATCGCCCTTTCGGTCGTCAAAAGACTTGAACAGGAAAACATCCCACTGACCTGCGGATTCTTTGACGGAGGCCCGTTCTTCCATTTCAATCCCGTTTTCCGCTCTTTCATGCACCGAAAATTCAAGTCGTTGGTCAAAGTATTCGACACCGATGATCACAAAGCGGCGTACAACGGCTTGATGAACAATCCCTTTCTCCAATTCGTGGCAAAGGATAAGGCAACGCAATACGAACCTCTGATCAGGTCGATGACGCAAAAACGCCGGCATTTCTCCGATAAAACGGTAAAGAATCTTGTCAGTATCTGCTACAAATGCGACCTTCCGGAATTGGATGACGACGCTCAGAAACGCATGGTCTTCTTCTTCTCCGACGAAGAACCGGCCCGCAAGTCACGCAAGCGGCTGATAAAGGCATATCCCGACGCGGAATACCGTGATATTCACGGCTATGCCCACTGCGGATTTCAAACCGCCGAGCCGGAACAATATGCGAAAATCCTAAAACAGGCGATAAAGAACAGAGAAAATATTGCATAATTGTCTTGATTTTGCAAGGAGATTATTATATAATATGAATAAATAAAGCCCGACGGGAAACAATAGATGTATTGACCGTCGGGCTTTAGAATAATAATGAAATGAGGTAACGCAAATGAGTAAAATAAACAGCAGAAAAGTAGCTATTGTGGGATGCGGATTTGTCGGCTCGGCTTCGGCGTTCGCACTGATGGAGAGCGGGCTTTTTTCTGAGATGGTGCTTATCGATGTAAGCCATGAGAAGGCGGAGGGCGAAGCGCTCGACATCAGCCACGGCCTGCCGTTCGCCAAGCCAATGAACATTTACGCGGGCGGATACCCCGATATTTCCGACGCGGCCATTATCGTTGTTACGGCCGGCGCGGGACAGAAACCGGGCGAAACGAGATTAGACTTAGTCAAGAAAAACGTCGGCATATTCAAGAGCATTATCCCCGAGATTGCCAAGCACAACACCGACGGTATTCTTCTGATCGTCGCCAATCCTGTGGATATTCTCACCTATGCCGCAGCCAAGCTCAGCGGGTTCCCCGAGAACCGCGTATTCGGTTCGGGAACGGTTCTCGACACCGCGCGCCTGAAATATCTTCTGGGACAGCATCTCGGCGTGGACAGCCGATCGGTTCACGCTTTCATCATAGGCGAACACGGCGACAGCGAGATCGCCGCATGGAGCAGCGCCAATGTTTCCGGTATTCCGCTCAATAACTTCTGCGAAATGCGGGGACACTTCAACCATCAGTCATCCATGAATTCCATTGCCGAAAGCGTCAAGAACAGTGCGTACGAAATCATCAACCGCAAAGGCGCGACCTATTACGGCATCGCCATGTCGGTCAAAAGAATCTGCGAGGCAATCGTGCGCGACGAAAAATCCATCCTTCCCGTTTCCTGCATACAGCACGACAATTACGGCATCAGTGACATTGCCCTGAGTATGCCCGCGATCGTCGGCAGAAACGGCGTTGAGGCCTCTGTCCCCATCGAACTGAGCGGACAGGAGGCGCTCGCTCTCAGGGAATCCGCCGACACCCTCAAATCGGTGCTGGAAGGGATCTTTTGAGTCCTCCTCTCCCCTATCCGTTCTCGGCTAAGGTAAATGTAACCTTGCCGGTGGATATGCGTGCGGCGGCGACAATGATGCGAATGCTGTCTCCGACGCGGTAGGTTGTTCCGCTGTGTTGGCCATGAAGCGAGGCGATGCTGTCATATTCGTATTCATCGGTGGGAAGATCTTCAAGATGTACCATTCCTTCCGCGCTGTTTTGCAGTCGGACAAAGAATCCTCCCTCGACAACGTGGCTTATTCTGCCGTCGAATCCCTCACCGATGAATTTTGACATATATTCCGCCATGTAGCAATCCTCTGTACGGCGCTCGGCACTGACCGCTCTCATCTCATATTCGGATGAAAGATCGGCTGCGTCGAGCGCTTTGCCGTAGTATTTCTTAGTGATAGCATACTGGGATTCACCCGACACAATCGCCGACAGCATTCGGTGTATGAAGGTGTCCGGATAGCGGCGTATCGGCGAGGTAAAGTGGGAGTAATCTCTCAGCGCGAGTCCGTAGTGTCCGAGCGGCTCGGTGTCGTACCTCGCCTTTGCCATTGCCCTGAGAAGAACATTGGAAACGATCTCCTCACAGGGTTTTCCCTTCACGTCGGAGAGAATCCTGTCTATGTCGGCGGGCTTAGGATTGCCGTTGATCCTCCGCGTATCCACTCCCAGCACGCAAAGCAGCATCGACGCGCGCTGCAACGATTCCGGGTCTGGCGATTCGTGTACGCGATAGATAAAGGGTATCTTGGCCCTTCTCGCCATCATGGAAGCGGCGGTATTGGCGGCTATCATGAATTGCTCTATCATCTTTTCGGCTGTGCCGCTTTCGCGTTCGCTGATTCCCTTGCAGACACCGTTTTCGTCCAGCACGAACTGCGATTCGGTCGAGCTGAAATGCACGTTTCCGCGGCGGTTGGCGGCGCTGTCGAGGATTTTGTACAGCTCCAGCGCGTCACTGAGAACAGGAATGACAGCGGCGTATTTTTCCTTCATTTCGTCCGTGGCTGAGCCGTCCAGAATTTCGTTGACTTCGGAGTAAACGCCGCGCACCTTGGAATGGATGACCGACTTCTCAAAGCGGTAATGCAGCATATTGCCCTCACCGTCAAATTCCATAAAAGCGCTGAATGTCAGCTTGTCGGTTCCTGCGTTGAGTGAGCATATGCCGTTGGAGATGTCAACGGGGTACATGGGAATGACGCGATCGGCAAAATAGACAGAAGTGCCGCGTCTGAGGGCCTCCTCGTCGAGCGGACTGCCGTCGGTGACGTAATTAGAAACATCGGCGATATGAACCGACAGCTCATAGTTCTCCCCTACTCTTCTCACAAAAATAGCGTCGTCGAGGTCCTTTGCGTCGGCGCCGTCGATGGTAAATATATTCCACTCACGCAGGTCTTTGCGCCCTTTGAGGTCGTCCGGCGTGACGCCTGCCTCATTGATGCGCTTAGCCTCGGCTAAGACCTCTTCGTCAAATTCGTGAGGAATGCCCATCGCGTCGATGATCGCATCGGCGCAGACCTTGGCGCTCTCCGCCTCACCGTAAATCTTGACCGGCGTACAAACCAGCTTTTTTCCGTCGGGGGCAAATTTGACCTTTGCCATCACCTTTTCGCCTTCGCGTGCGTCGATTTTGTTTTTGGTGATCTCTATCGGCGACTGATAGAACGCGTCGGCATGAAGCTCCGGCTTGCCATGGAATCTCTTAACTGTTCCGACGACTGTCCTTTCACCGTAACGGTAGACGCTGCGAACCTTGCCGCTCGCGCCCTTTTCATCCGGACTTGCTGAAATGATCACCCTGTCGCCCGGCAAAGCACCCATGGCATCGGATGTGGGAATATACACGTCCTCGCCGCCTTCATCCGGCTTCGCAAAGCAGTAGCCGCGAGACATGGAGATGATTTTCGCTTTGATCAGCCCGCATCCCCTGACGCTCTGCATGTTGTTCTTTTTGGAAAGGATGACTTCGCCCGCCTTTTCCAGGGCGTTAAGATCACTGATGAATTCGGGAATATCGGTGACACCCAGTTCCTTGATGATTTTATCGATTCTGACGAGCCTGTTTTTGTGACTCAGCTCGTCGCAGATGAATTTCTGCTGCTCTGTCATTTTTAGCATGATTAATCCCTCCTGTTGATTAGTATTTTTTAGAATAAAGAAAAATATGCGAAACAGTGCAAACTGCTTCGCATATGATCTGACACAGAATATTACCGGGCATTATTTGTTGACAAGAATAATAATGTCAAGCACCATAACAAAAACAAAGAACACGGCAGCCAGCATCTTGGTGAATCTTGCGAGCTTGGCAGAGGTCGTTCTGCTCTCGTTTTTGCCCAGGTAAGAATCATAAGCGGAGGACGAACCTCCAATGGCGCCAGAAAGTCCCTCGTCATCGCTCTGTTGGAAGAGCACGATGATGATCATGACGATCGCAACCACCATAAGCAGAATGCTTATTATCCATTCCCAAGCCGTCAGCATATTGTCTACACCCCCAAAGCAAATAATAGCAAAGCGTATCTGAATAACATAGTTTGCATACCCCTTTATATTATCACATTTTTGCAGGAATTGCAATAGTTTTTTTGATTTTTTTAGTTCTTTCAAAAAAAATAATAATTGGTGACAAAGAATAATATTTTTTGGTATTTTGACAATTTTATATTTTTTAAAAAAAATCCTTGACATTTTGAATCGATAGTGTTATACTATTTTAGCACTCAGCGAAGAGCTGATGATAAAAAATGCGCTTGTAGCTCAGTTGGATAGAGTGTTTGACTACGAATCAAAAGGTCGGGGGTTCGAGCCCCTCCAAGCGCGCCAGTTAAAACACCTCGGAATTGCCGTAAATCGGACGTTCCGAGGTGTTTTGCGTTTTGTGCGTGTGTCTGTTTGCGATCGAAAATGCCCTATTGTTTTCAAAATTCCGTAGTCAAAACCATCCGCTCATGCTTGGGTAAATCCTTACATGAGCGGATAGCTGACTTAATTGTTTTATCGCTTCAATCGGATTCACATCATTAAAATCCTTCGCTATTCAGTCAATTGAAATTGTCAATATAAACCCGGAAAGTTCTTTCCTTGGGAATGACGATTTCACCTTCCTCAAGCAGGCTTCTCGAAAGATACACCCTGCGGAGGTTGATGTGTTTTGCCAGCGGTTCCAGGGATGAAAAGCTGCCGCCGGCAATATACAGCTTGCGCAAATACGGGAAGTCGGCGACAATGCCTATAACCTCGTCGTTGATCTCATCGAACCGCAGTTCGGTCACATCCTTGTTGTAGGCAACGTCGAGCTTGGTGATGGGCTTGCTCTCATCCGTTATGCCAAGCGCGTTTCGCAGCATGATTTCGGAGGCAGGATCCTGAAATACGATTGCGCTCGTGGGATTCTCAACGCCGATCTGCTTCCAGAAATCATCGTTGACAGTGCTGCCGAGAACATCCGGGAGCTGCGCGTCCTGCACCTCGCCCATATCGGCTTCCTCGTCGTATGCAAGGGATTCAGCGGACACATTCGAACGCATACCGGGGATCAGCTCGTCAAAATAGCCTTTTTGTAACCCGAAAACCGCCAGACCCATCGCGGCGGAGAGAACGATGACCAAAGCGATGAGAACATTCCAGATATTGCCCCTTCTGACTTTGCCGAGAGAAGAGCTGTAGCCCGTCTTGCCGTCGCCGATGAAGCTGTCGGGCAGCAGAGCGAGAAGTCCCTCTGTGTCGGACACCAGCGGATAGCCTTCCAGCTTGGGATGTGTCGCGCCGTCGAGCGAATACTGAATGAGGGAATACTCCTTTCCCTTTGCCTTGAGTTCCTTTTCGTATTTCAGGGCGTTCTCGACCTCATTCTCGCAGTTGATCGCGCCGATAAAGCTCTGAGAAATGAAGAACACCACCGCCCGCGCGCCTCGCAGGTGATTGGCAATGTTGGTGGGCCATTCGCTGCCGGGGGCGATTCCCTCGTCGTACCATGCGCGGTACTTCTTTCTGTAAAGATCACCCACGTCCACCATGACTCTTGAAGAATTCATGTGTCGGTAGCTGATAAAAATATACGGCTCTTTTCCCTCATACGCGGGAATTTTTTCGATTTCATTGGCTTTCTTCTGATTATCCATGTCAAGCCCTCCTCACGGTAAGACTTCGACGATAACGCCGGAGCCGTCAAATATTTTTGTCAGGGGTACCATATCCACGCTCACTATGATCTTTTTGAGATGCTCGCATTGCAGCAGCGGCTCCAGCGAAGTGATCTTCGGATTATGGGAAAGATCGACAACAGACATGTCTATCTTGCCGACAGCCGTAACGTCGTCTATGCCGCAGTCCGGCATATAGAGCGTGCCGATGGTCAATCCGCTCAGCTCGTTGATCGTATCCGTTCCGCGCTTGGTGATATCGACATACTCCGCGCCGTTGAGTCCGCTCACGCTGAGGAGGCTCTGACGGCTTTGCAACGCGGAATACACGCCGAAGGCAAGCGCTCCGGCAAGCGCAAGGGAAACAAATGTAAGAAGGAGCTTTCCCACTGAGGGCAAACCCGCCGCCTCCACGTCGCCCCTCATCGTCTGGGTAAGCATTTCCTCTGAGGTAAGCCTTTCCAGCATTCCTGCGACGTCCTTGTAAGCCATGGTGGGCTTTTTGGCAAGCTGAATCGCCAATCCTTCCGAAGGCGCGAACCCATTCAGATAGACAAACAGCGCCTTTCTTTCTTCATAGCGAGTCTCACCGTCCACATTGACGGCTCTTCTTTCCACCGCCATGTTGATGCAGTCGCGGTAAAAGAGCTTCGAACAGGCTTTATCCGAAAGCAGCATCATCATGGCGGAGCTGCTCTCCATTTTTTCGGCTATGAGGGCCACTTCATTTTTTTCCTTGAAGTCGAGCACCTCATAACTGACGCGAAATCCCTGTTCCGTAATGGCATTGGCGATGGCAGCAGCGACGGATTTGTCCGCGTCGGCGCACAGGATGAAAAACCTGTCTTCCTCCCCGCTGTAGCTTTTGTACTTGAATCGCATAGTGTAATCCAACTCCTTTTTATTTTTTTGAATAATTCTTCAGTACTGTTCTCTGCCAAAATAGTAGCCCGGCTCTTTAAAAATATCGCAATGAATATGATGGGAACATCTTTCCAAATGAGCTTGAACACAGGGGAAATATCGGTGATGCGCTGTCCCTCCAACACCATGACTTCAAGATTTGGCATGTACTTCAGACCGTCGAGGTCGGTGATATTCCCACGAATTAATTCCTGATTATAATACCTCAAATAGTAACCGAGAATTTCGTCAAAACTTTCGTCAAAGTAGATCAGAGATAAATAATCAGAATACTACCAAATCCAACCGTAATCGTCATTGTCTACCGCTTCATAATCGATATTTTTTTCTTGGCAATATTCCTCCACATTGAAGTCACTTTGTAAATACCTGGTGTCATATACAAGATAATTAAGCGAGGGAAGATTCTGTATAGGCGATAAATCGGTCAGCATTTCATCCTGAACAAAATTGAGTTTTTTTATCTCTCCTCTAATGTTCTCAACGCCTTCCAGCGTTTTCAGGTCGCTGTGGTTCAGAACCATTCCGGCATAGTCGCTGGTAAATACAACCCCGGTGTCCGCAAGTTCCTGCATGGACTCCAAATCAGACTGTTCCCATAAAATAAAATTAATCGTCTTATCTTTAAGCACGGGAAGCAGGGTAGCTTTGACGTGTCCACTGATTGAAAGTCCGTCAAAAGAGGCTACTTTGCTGAGGAAAGAATAATCTGTCACATTGGATTCACAACTTCTAAAAATGACTTCTTCCAATCCGACGCCTATTATCGGTACTTTCTCCACTTTAGTATGGACGATTGACAGGTTACTTATGTTTGGCGCGTAATCGCACCCTAAATCGCACAGCTCCAGATTGTAATCCAGCGTGACATCGGATAATTTTGGACATCTGAAAAGGGAGGAAACATCGGTCAGTCGGTTGGCGCTCAGTTCAACCGCTTCGAGATTTTCCATCGATTCGATTCCTTCCACAGAATCGATAAAGTTGTACCGCAGACTCAGGTATTTCAGTTTTTTCAGCTTGAAAATCGGGGAGATGTCGCTGATGCGCTGTCCTTTCAGCTCCAGTGTTTCCAGATTTCGCAGGAATTCCAGTCCGTTTAAGTCAGTCATTTTTCCGCGGCTGACGATGTTACCGTTCAGCTCCAATGTATTGCTCTCCAGCATTTGCTTTGGATCATTGAAATCCCCCCAAGGAAGGGGCATGATTTCTTCGTCTAATTCATACTTTGGCGCTTCGTCACAGTAAATGCACAGGGTCGTAATCTTGTCCAGCTCTTCCTGCGTGCCGGAAATCCCGAACGCAGGAAGCTCTATGACCTGCTCCTCGTCGCCTGGGTCAAAGCCGATCACGCCGGTGAAGAACAGCACGCCCACGATGCCCAGCGCCGACGCAAGCAGCCCGCCGATGATTCTCAAGAGCTGACTGCGGCGGTTCTTCTTCTGCCGGGCGGTGACCTTCATATCCACAAACGTCTCCGCGCCGGTCATTTTTTCGAGTAGCTGTTCGTCGTCCTTGTAAGCGCTTCGGATGATGCCCTGCTTGGAGCCGAGCGCAAGGCGCGACCACGGAGTGTTGTACTCTGTTTCCTCCAAATGGATGGGAAGAATCTTCTTTTCGCACCGCACGGCGGCGTCGATGACGTTCTGGAAATCCTTGTCATTGATCTGCGCCTGCTTGAAGAAAGCGATCACCGAGAACGCCGCGTCGATGACCTTCTCCGGCTTTTTCAGCGGCTTCTCCGACCACCAGAACGATACGTTCCCGTTCTTCTGAACGAACTTTTCAAGAATCGAAAGCGCCCTCTCCTTTTCGTCCGGCGGGAAATACACATAGACGAAGGGTTTTCCGTTGCCTTTGTAGGGGTTCATGCTGTTGCCTCCTTGATATTGTGACATTAAAAATGAATCGTTTCTATTCAGCGTAATTATTCGTCCAGATATCATAGTATTCATACTCATCTAATGTAAAAGTACTGATATTATGCTCCGAGCAGTATTCCTTTACGTTGAAATCGCCGTATTCCAACCGGCTGTCATATCCGAGCGATACAAGTCCGGGAAGATTTTTGATCGGAATCAAATCTGACAAATGATCGTTTTCAAACAGGTTAAGTCTTCGGATGCCTCCACGGATATTCTCAATTCCTTCAAGACTGTTGATCTTGCTGCGATTGATCGACAGCGCATGTGTGCCAGAAAAAATGACGCCGCTGTCCGCTATCTCCTGCATGGACTCGATATCGGCGTATTCCCATACGAGCGTGTGGACTACTTTTCCTTTCAGAACTGGAAGCAGAGTCGACTTGACGTTTCCGCTTGTAACGAGAAGGTCTATTCTATCCGTTTCTCTCAGAAAGGAATAATCCGTCACGCGGGTATGGGCGCAATTAACCCAAACCAGCCTTCCGACACCCATAAGCGGCATTTTTTCTCCCTTTGTACCGGTAATATCGAGAGCCCAGACCTGCGGAGCGTAATCACAGCCAAGGTCGGTCAGATCATAATTAAATGCAAGACCTACATCATGAATATTCGGACACCTGAAAAGCGAAGATACGTCTGTGAGCTTGTTGTAACTGAAATTAACATATTCAAGGTTTTCCATCACCTCTATACCGTCAAGGGATTCAACAAAATTGCACATCATATCCAGACGTTTGAGTTTCTTCAGTTCAAAGACAGGAGAAATATCAATGATGCACTGACCGTCAAGTATCAAAACCTCAAGATTGCGCAGGTACTTCACCCAGTTCAGATCGGATATTTTTCCCCGTCTTATTAATTGGTTGTCAAAAATTAAGTAATTATCTTCTGTAATTTGCCTTGGATTAACGTAAAACGTGGAATAATCGTCGGTAGTACCGCGAAGATCAACCCTCTTATCAACCAGATAATTCGTCGGCTCTCTGTCGCCGTAAATGCACAGGGTCGTGATCTTGTCCAGCTCCGCCTGGGTGCCGGAAATGCTGAAATCACCGATCTGCACAGTGCGTTTCTCGTCGCCCGGGTCAAAGCCGATCATGCCGGTAAAGAACAGCACGCCCACGATGCCCAGCGCCGACGCAAGCAGCCCGCCGATGATCCTCAAGAGCTGACTGCGGCGGTTCCTCTTCTGCCGGGCGGTGACCTTCATATCCACGAACGTTTCCGCGCCGGTCATTTTTTCGAGGAGCTGCTCGTCATCCTGGTAAGCGCCGCAGATAATGCCCTGCTTGGAGCCGAGCGCGAGCCGCGACCACGGGGTGTTGTACTCGGTTTCTTCCAAATGGATGGGAAGAATCTTCTTTTCGCACCGGACGGCGGTATCGATGACGTTCTGAAAATCCTTATCCTCAATCTGCGCCTGCTTGATGAACGCGATCACCGAAAACGCCGCGTCGATGATCTTCTCCGGCTTTTTCAGCGGCTTCTCCGACCACCAGAACGATACGTTTCCATTCTTCTGAACGAACTTTTCAAGAATCGAAAGCGCCCTCTCCTTTTCGTCCGGCGGGAAATACACATAGACGAAAGGTTTTCCGTTGCCTTTGTAGGGGTTCATTAGAATTGCCTCCTTGAAAATTAATATCGCTTTTTACATTATAAAAGTATTATACCATAAAGAAAACTACATTTAGTGAGGAATTTATGCTAATCGAGAGAAAATATTCTTACTAATTTGTGCCAATTGCACTATTTTCATATAATTGTTTCCATGAAATTTTTCCCATGAACTGTGTTCCATGAAAAAGCCGACTGTTTTTTCTGAAAGACGTTGAAATAACGTCCGTCTTCAAAACAGTCGGCTTAACGCTGGTGTCAATATTGACTTAGAAAGAATTAGCGGAGACTTCTCCTGCCGTGTGGAATCAACGCCCTTGCAGAAGGCGTGCCTTCCTGTTACTTAGTAAAAATCATTCCAGTTCAAACGCGCCGGTATAGAGTCGGTAGTACTGCCCCTTCTGGTCGATGAGCTGGTCATGTGTGCCGCGCTCGATAATGCGTCCGTGGTCGAGCACCATGATGACGTCGGAATTCTTAACAGTGGAAAGCCTGTGGGCAATGACAAATACCGTTCTTCCCTCCATGAGCTTATCCATGCCGCGCTGCACAATCTGTTCGGTGTGAGTATCAATGGAAGAGGTTGCCTCGTCCATGATCATCACAGGCGGGTCTGCGACAGCGGCTCTGGCAATGGCGATCAGCTGTCTCTGTCCCTGCGAGAGATTCTCGCCGTTGTTTTCCAGCATGGTGTCGTAGCCGTCGGGAAGGCGGGAAATGAAATCGTCCGCGCCGGCGAGTTTGGCGGCTGTGCGGCATTCCTCATCGGTCGCGTCGAGCTTGCCGTAACGGATGTTGTCCATCACGCTGCCGGTGAAGAGGTTGGTTTCCTGCAGCACCAGCCCCAGCGAACGGCGAAGGTCGGCTTTGCGTATCTTGTTGATGTTGATATTGTCGTATCGGATTTTGCCGTCCTCAATATCATAGAAACGGTTGAGCAGATTGGTGATGGTGGTCTTGCCCGCACCGGTCGCGCCGACGAAGGCGATCTTCTCGCCCGGCTTCGCGGCCAAAGAGATGTTGTGAAGCACCGTCTTGCCCTCTTCGTAGGCGAAATCTACATCGAGCAGCTCCACTTGTCCTTCCAGCGGTGTGTAGGTAAGTGTGCCGTCGCCGTGGGGATGCTTCCACGCCCAGCGGCCGGTGTGCTTTTCGGTTTCGGTAATGCTGCCGTCTTTGCCGTACGCCGCATTGACGAGGGTGACATAGCCGTCGTCCACCTCGGGCTTCTCATCGATCATAGAGAAAATCCGTTCCGCGCCGGCCATGGCCATAGCGACCGAGTTGACCTGCTGCGCCAGTCCGTTGACATTGCCGGTGAACTGCTTTGCCATGTTGAGGAAGGGAATGAGAATGTCGATGGTGACAAGCCCTATCGCTCCCGCGAAGAGAGAGGAAATGCCGATGTTCGGCACTTTGGCGAGCAGCAGCACGCCGCCCACCACGGCAAGCAGCACATAAAGGATGTTGCCGATGTTCTGGATGATCGGGCCTAAGATATTGGCGTATGCGTGCGCCCTGAATCCGTCGTTGAACAGTTCTTCATTGAGCTTGTCGAAATCCTTACGGCACTGTTCTTCATGATTGAAGACCTTGACGACTCTCTCGCCGTTCATCATCTCCTGCACGAATCCCTCCACCTTGCCAAGGGATTTCTGCTGTCGGATGAAGAACTTGGCAGAACCGCCGCCTGCCTTTCCGCTGACAAACATGATGCCGAAGATTCCTAAAATGACCACCAGTGTCATCCACAGGCTGTAATACAGCATGATGAAGAACACTGCGACAATGAGAATGATTGTCTGGAGCAGGGTCGGAAGCGCCTGCGAAATGAGCTGCCGCAGCGCGTCGATGTCGTTGGTATAACGGCTCATAATGTCGCCGTGCTTATTGGTGTCAAAGTACCGGATAGGCAGGTTCTGCATTTTTTCAAAGAGCGCAATGCGCATCTTGTTGAGGAATCCCTGTGTGATATATGCCATGAACTGGGTGTACAGCACAATGGCAATCCACGACAGAATATACAGCGCCAGCAATATCAGTACCTTGGGCATTATCACCTTGGAGGCGGCTGACCAGTCCCCCGACTTCCAGTAGGTTTCTATATCTACGATGATCTTCTGCTGAAAGATGGCGGGAAGCGCGTTGGTGATCGAAGAGAGGATAATGCAGCCCGCAGTGACGGGCAGCAGTACGGGATAGGATTTGACAAGCATGGAAATGAGGCGCTTGAGTCCGCCGCCGTTGATGGGCGGTCTTTTCATTTTACCGTCAATTTTGCCTGGCATCCTGCCTGGCATCCTGCCTTTCATCTTATTGTTCATCTTCCGCCCTCCCGTTTGTCTGTTCCTCGTATATCTCGCGGTAGATGGGAGCCGATTGCATCAGCTCTTCGTGCGTGCCGGAGGATGTAATTCTGCCGTTGTCCATGAGGATGATCATGTCGGCGTCCTGCACCGAAGCCACGCGCTGCGCGATGATCAGCTTGGTGGTTTCGGGAATGTATTTGCGGAAGCCTTCCCGTATCAGCGCATCCGTCTTGGTGTCAACCGCGCTGGTGGAGTCGTCCAGAATGAGAATTTTCGGCTTTTTGAGCAATGCCCTTGCAATGCAGATGCGCTGCTTCTGACCGCCGGAAACATTGGAGCCGCCCTGCTCGATGTAGGTGTCGTATCCGTCGGGGAATGTCCTGATGAATTCATCCGCCTGTGCAAGTTTGCAAGCTTCAACAAGCTCCTCGTCAGTGGCGTTTTCGTTGCCCCAGCGGAGATTTTCCTTGATGGTGCCGGAGAAGAGCTGGTTCTTTTGCAGCACCATGGCGACGCTGTCGCGCAACGCGGTCATGTCATAATCAGTGACGTCCACACCGCCTACAATAACGATTCCTTCTGTCGCGTCGTACAGACGTGGAATGAGCTGGACGAGGGTGGACTTGCTGGAACCGGTACCGCCTAATATGCCCACCGTCATGCCGGAGTCGATGTGAAGATCAACGTCGGAAAGAGCGTAATTCTCTGATTTGCGGGAGTATTTGAAGCTCACGCCTTTGAAGTCGATGGAACCGTCCCTGATCTTGGTGACAGGGGAATCGGGATTTGTCATGGTGGATTCCTCCGACAGCACCTCGGAGATTCTGCGCATGGATTCAAGCGATATGGTGATCATGACGTAAACCATCGAGAGCATCATGAGCGACATGAGTATCTGGAAGCCATAGGTCAGCATAGCGGACATTTGTCCCACGTCGATAGTGCTGCTGCGGCTGGTGATGATGATTTTCGCGCCGATGGTCAGCACGAACAGCATATTGAAGTAGAGACAGATCTGCATCAGCGGGTGGTTGACTGCGACAATGCGCTCGGCACGGGTAAAGTCGCGGCGGATGTCCTCCGCGGCGTCGCCGAACTTCTTCTTTTCGTATTCCTCACGGGCAAAGCCCTTGACCACACGCATGGCCCGGACGTTTTCCTCCACCGAACGGTTGAGATTGTCGTACTTCTTAAATACGCTGTGAAAGGCGGGCATAGCTTTTTTGGCGATAATCAGCAATCCCACGATCAGCACGGGAATGACCACAATAAACGCAGTGGCCAGCGCACCGCCCATGATATACGCCATGATGACCGAGAATAGGAACATCAGCGGCGAACGAACGGCGGCGCGGATGATCATCATGTAGGACATCTGCACGTTGGCGATGTCGGTGGTCAGACGCGTGACAAGTGACGATGACGAGAACCGATCGATATTCTCAAAGGAAAAGCTCTGCACCTTGTCGAATACGTCGTGACGCAGGTTTTTGGCAAAGCCTGCCGATGCTCTGGCGCTGGCGTACCCCGCGAAACCTCCGCAGGCAAGCGAGACCACCGCCATGAATACTAAGAGCGCGCCGGTGAGAAGAAGCGATTTCATTTCCAGATCACCCTTGAGACGGTTGACAAGGTCGGCTGTGACAATAAACAGAAAGGACAGTATGGAAGGACGCTTGTATTCCCTGACCGACGCAAGCAATTTTCTGATCAAGTTAATTCACCTTCAAATTTATCTGTACTTTATAGGCTCGGGATAATCCACGCCGAAGGTCTCGACGGTGACTTTCTTCATTCTCTGCTCGGCAAGCGGTCTGTCGTTGTGGTCGGTTTCGGTCTCGGCAATGGCGTTGACCACGTCCATACCCTCAATGACCTTGCCGAAGGCGGCATACTGACCGTCGAGGTAAGGAGCAGGGGCGTGCATGATGAAGAACTGGGAGCCGGCGGTATTGGGAAGACTGGTTCTCGCCATGGATAGAACGCCGGGCTTGTGCCGGAGATTGTTTTCAAAACCGTTACGATTGAATTCACCCTTGATGGTGTAGCCGGGGCCGCCCATTCCGGTGCCGTCCGGACAGCCACCCTGGATCATGAAACCGCTGATCACGCGGTGGAAGATGAGTCCGTCGTAGAAGCCCTTTTTGACAAGGCTGATAAAATTGTTGACTGTGTTGGGAGCGCCGGAGGGATAAAGCTCAGCTTTGATGATG
Source organism: uncultured Ruminococcus sp. (assembly GCA_902799245.1). Taxonomy (GTDB): domain Bacteria; phylum Bacillota; class Clostridia; order Oscillospirales; family Acutalibacteraceae; genus RUG762. Next base: position 30,385 of record CADBZY010000030.1, on the reverse strand, counting down.
CCGCCGTTCTCCATCTCGATGGTGACAATTGGATTCTTTTCCATCTTAAAAAATCATTCCTTTAAAAAAGATTCTGCTCATGCTTTGATGAACAATCATATAGTATTTTACCATATTATTAAATGATGTTTATGTACGATATATGAATTTTAGCAGATGTTTATAAGAAAACAAGCTCCCGCTAAACATTTAGGCATGGCCGATGTTCAACGGGAGCAAAATAATATTAAGTTTACGTCAGAATGTACCTGACATCGATTATGACCAGCTGATGCCGGACGGAATACTGAATTTGTTCTCTCTGTCTATTGCGTAATCGCCGGTGAGGAAAAGCTCAGCCTCATTGCGTCTGCGGTACCAAAGTCCTTTGTATGCTTTTCCGCTCGACTTGTAGTAACGGCAGAAGCCATCGATGATCTGATTCGGATCCGCTTCGCTGCCGGAACGGTGAGAAAGAATCGCAGATTTAAGATAGAATTTCGTGGAATCACTGTTCCACATAGACGAACCGTTATTGTAGCAGAACGACACAAGGGCGTCAAACTGCGCCTGATTGAGCTGAACACCGTTTCTGACAGCCCATTTGTTAATGGAATTAACGTAATCTCCATCCTTCATATCTGCGTAAAGCAGCTTTTTGGCAGCTTCCTCTGTAAGGTAGGGACGCTTTGTAGTGAGCTTGTAATCCGCACCGATAAGTGCTTCAATATCCTTGTTGAATTCCTCGATAGCGCGTTCCTCTGACCACGACTTGCTTGCCGTGGTGGTTTTTGCGTGTCCGTATCCCAGTGTCCAGAAGCCGGAAACATCCTTGTAGGGATAAAATACTTTGCTTCCGTTGGGAAGTATCGTCTCGCCGCCTTCCCAATCAGCAATGAACTTCACGCCATTTTCGCTGATTGTATAGGTTTTGATATCGGAATTAGCCGTCTTAAGAACAACTACGCAGACGGAAGCGGAACTGGAGCCGCACTTTGCAGTGATTGTATAAAGACCTTCCTTTACACCTGATGCAACGCCCGTATTTGTAACAGGACATTTAGCTGGATCGGAAGACGAATAAGTCACCGTGGAACCGCTAATGGTTCTTCCTAAATTGACAGACTGTCCGACGTTAATGTAGATATACTCGTCAAGATAGCTTATACCAACCAATTCAGTCTTCGTTGTGATATTCTTTATGCATGACGCGCTGACATAACCTGTGCCGGAACCGTATTGAATCTGATGCCAGCTGCTGCCTCTGGAGACAACGACAACCGTTGATCCGTTGGGAACAGAGCCGATTTTCGCATAGCTTGAACCGGGGCCTTTACGTACGATAAGATTATTGGCGGAGACCTTGACGGTACCGTACGTCACATTTTTGGTGATACCCGGCGCTGCTGTGGGACTCACGGGGATACCTGTCGTGGTTTGGGTTGGAACAGTTGTGGTGCTTTCGGTAGTAGTTGTTTCGGAAACTGTTGTAGAAGCAGTTGTCGATTCGGTTGTCGAAACGGTTGTCGATTCAGTGGTCGAAGTGGTGGTCGTTTCTGTCGTTGAAACCGTTGTAGCTTTGGTTGTGGAGGTAGTTGTTGACTCTGTTGTGGACACAGAAGTGGAAAAATTCACCGTTTTTACATAAGCGCCAGCAACCCATCCAGTCTTATTGTCCGGAAGAACTATCCGATACCAGCCGTCCTTGACGTCAGTATACTTGTAAGAATCGCCTTTCTTCAGTTTGCAGACCTCATCATAATTGGAGCCTGCACCCTTGCGGGCAATAATGTCACTTCCCGTGATGGAGAGAGTACCGCTCTTAGGCGCAGTGCTTACGGTCAAGCTATTATCAAGGACCTTGACATAGGTTCCCATAACCCATCCGCTGCGAACATTGCTGACATTGATGTAGTACCACGTAATGCCCTCGGCAGATTTTGTCTTGGTGAATTCATAAATATTGTCCTTCTTGACTGTGCCGATTACCGTAGCGGTAGAGGCTGGATCGATACGCACATTCAGGAGATTGGCCTCGATGATAACATTTCCGCTGATTTCTGCGGGCGCTGTAGTGGTTGCCTTTGTGGAGGAAGCCGTCGTGGATTCAGTCGTCTTGGCCGTGGTGGTCGCCTGCTGGAGAGTGACATATCCTCCGTTTACCCAACCCTTTTTGTCACTGCTGACGGTAATATAATACCACTTTTCGTTGTTGACAGTCTTGACATTCGTGAAAGAATAGGTCTTGTCCTTCTTGACAGTGGTGACAATCTTTGATTTAGTGGTTGCCTCACTTCTCACATTGAGAAGATTGGCTGTTACGGTCAGCTTGCCGCTGCTGCTCTGGTTGGAAGCTGTAGTTGTTGTCGTTGCTTTTGTGGTTGTCGTCGCCTTCGTTGTGGATGCGTCTTTTGTTGTAGAAGCAGTGGTTGTTGCCTTTGTCGTTGTCGCAGTTGTGGTCGTCGTGGCAGAAGTTTCAACTTTAACGTATTGTCCCTTGACCCAGCCACTGATGGAGTTATTGACCTTAATGAAATACCATTTGTCGCCGCTCACATCTTGTGTTTTGCTGTAAGTATATTTCTGTCCGTTCTTTGCCAAAAAAACCTTTTTGGATGATGTGGTAGCCGATTCGCGGACATTCAAGGCGTCGGCGATGATAATCAGTGTATTGCTGCCGGTATTGGAAACCGTTGTACTCTGTGTCGCCTTGATCGACTCGGTGGTGGACGCCGTCTCATTCGGAACGGCCTTGACGTAGTTGCCGTTGACCCAGCCGCTGATGGAATTGTTGACCTTGATGTGGTACCAGGTGTCGTTGCCCACTTTCTTGGACTCGCTGTAGGTGTAGGTCTGGTTCTGCTTGACCACAAACAGCTTCTTGGATGATGTGGTGGTGGATTCTCGTACATTCAACGCGTCAGCGGTGACGGTGAGCTTACCGCCGACCGGCTCCGAAGTCTTTGTAGTCTGTGTTGCCTTGGTGGTAGCTTCGGTCGTAACTGTGGAATTAGGCTTGACCTTCACATAAGTACCCATGACCCAACCGCTGATAGAGTTATTGACCTTGATGTAATACCAGTCAACGTTGTCGGTCTTTTGCGACTTGCTGTAGGTAAAGGTCTGATTCCTTTTAACAACAACAAGCTTTTTGCCAGATGTGTCGGCAGCGTCACGGACATTGAGCTGATCGACATTGACGGTGACGCTTCCGCCGCTGGGATCGGATGATGTTGGGGCTGTGGTGGCTTTTGTCGTCGCAGCAGTGGTTTCTTTCGGAATCACGCTTACCATTGTGCCGAGCACCCAGCCGCTGATGCTGCTGTTGACCTTAATGTAATACCAGTTGACGCCGCCAACCTTCTCCACCTTGCTGAAGGAGTATTCCTCGTCTCGCTGTGTGGTGTAAAGGCGCTTAGAGGTGGTGCTAGTCTTCTGGCGCACCTGAAGGATGGGTACGATAACCTTTAGTTTACCGCTGGTCTGAGAGGAAGTTCCTTCTTCCGTTGACTCAATCGGCGTTGCCCATTTGCCGAGTACCCATCCGTTGACAGTCTTGTTTACGTTAATGTGATACCATGTTTCACCGGAGACGTTTTTCACTTCAGTGTAGTAGTAGGTCTGCCCCATCTTAACGGTATAGAGCTTTTTGGAGGATATGCTCGCACTCTGACGGACATTCAGCACGCTTCCGGTGACTTTGATAATGCCCTTTGAGGAGGAGGGAACCGTGCTGGATGCGTTGTTCTTAACCTCCACATAGTCTGCACAGACATAACCCGAGCCGTATTTGGTCTTGATCTTATACCACTTGGTGCCGTCATTCTCGGTTGCTTCGCCTTCGACGGTAAAAACCTGTCCGTTTTTTACCGTAGTAAGCAGCTTACCGTTTGGTGAAGCGGTATAACGTACGTTAAGCAGGGTGGCTTTAACCGCGATAACTTGCACTTCTCCGCTGACAATAGCGGATATGAGACTGAGCGTCTTTGTGCCGGCTACGCCGTCCGCATCCAGACTGTAATCGGTCTGGAACTTTTTGACGGCGCTTTCGGTTGCGGAATCATATTTACCGGTAGCGGAACCACTTTTCAGATAATTCAGTTTTATGAGATTGTTCTGCAGCTTTGTCACTTCACTGCCGGTGGAATTCCGGCGCAGGGAGGAAGCAGCGGATACCTTTACAACGTCATCCAGAATGAAACTGTCGGTCAATGAGTATGTAGCCGAACCGATTATCGCCGCTGCCACAAAAACCGCAGCGATCTTTTTTACACTCATTCTTGAATTAGCCCCTTTCACTTGAAAAGTAATAATGACATTTCAAACAAATTATAATCCTCTTTATAGTATATATTGAAATGATGCGTCTGTCAACAAATTATTTTTACTTTTTGCAAAATTATTTGTAAACTACGGTTAAACAATATGCCGAAAACAATCTGCTTAAAGGATAAGGTGATTTGTGAGCTAAATTCTTGCTACGCCTGACTTCACGGCGGCTTCTGACACTGCTTTTGATACCTTTTCCACGACTCTTTTGTCAAGTGCGCTTGGAATGATGTACTCCGGAGAGAGTTCTCTGTCTTCGATAATGCCGGCAATAGCGTAGGCAGCGGCAACCTTCATCTCGTCGTTGATGTCGGAGGCCCGCACATCCAACGCGCCGCGGAAAATTCCCGGGAAAGCAAGCACGTTGTTGATCTGGTTCGGGAAATCGCTGCGTCCCGTACCGACGACTGCCGCACCGGCCGCCTTTGCCACATCGGGCATGATCTCCGGATTGGGATTCGCCATAGCAAAGACCATCGCGCCTTCTGCCATCGTCGAAACCATCTCTCCGGTAAGAACATTCGGCGCGGAAAGGCCGATGAATACGTTGGCTCCCACCACCGCATCTTTCAGTGAGCCTTTTATGTGTCCGAGGTTTGTGACGGTCGCCATGTATGCCTGCTCACTGTTGAGACGTTCGTCGCCTTCACAGATAATCCCCTTGCTGTTGCACATAATGACTTCCTTCACCCCAAGTGTGAGCAACAGCTTGGTAACAGCAATGGCTGCCGCACCCGCGCCGTTGACAGCGATCTTCAAATCGCCCGGCTGCTTGCCAGTGAGTCTGCAAGCATTGATCATCGCTGCGGCAACACAGACCGCTGTGCCGTGCTGATCATCGTGGAAGATAGGAATGTCGCAGATTTTCTTGAGTCTGCGTTCGATCTCAAAGCATCGCGGTGCGGAAATGTCCTCTAAATTGACGCCTCCGAAGCTGCCAGCGATGAGTGCAACTGTGTTCACAATAGTATCCACGTCGTTGGAACGGATGCAGAGCGGAATAGCGTCCACGTCTCCGAATTTCTTGAAAAGCGCGCATTTACCTTCCATAACCGGCATACCTGCTTCCGGACCGATGTTGCCTAAGCCCAGTACCGCAGAACCGTCCGTGATGACGGCAACTAAATTAGAACGGCGCGTGAGATCATAGCTCTTGTTGATGTCCTTTTGAATTTCAAGACAGGGCTTTGCGACGCCGGGCGTATAAGCAAGCGAAAGATCCTCGCTTGTCTCAACAGGGCAGCGTGTGACAACTTCAATCTTGCCCTTCCATTCATAATGTTTTTTTAATGATTCAGCCTGATAATCCATAAAATACGACAGTCCCTTCAAATATTTATCTATACTAATTATAGCAAATATTTCAAATGATGTAAAGGCTTTTCAAAATATAATTCAATAAATTTAGTATGAAAACTAAAAATACTAAAAATACAAAAATACGAAAGGCATTTAATCGGCATATAAATGGTCATATAGAAACGGTCATATAAATTTATAAAAAAATAATAAAAACCCTTGACACAACTCTGAATGTGTGGTATAATGCCAATCGTTCGGAGTTGCAGCGTTAAAAATGCTGATGTGGCTCAGTTGGTAGAGCAGCTGATTCGTAATCAGCAGGTCAGGGGTTCAAGTCCCCTCATCAGCTCCATTTCCGGACGCATAGCTCAGCTGGTTAGAGCGCCTGCTTCACACGCAGGAGGTCGGCGGTTCGAGTCCGTTTGCGTCCACCAGAATAGGTGAACAAAAAAGATGCACCTCCCGTAAAGCCCCTATTTTAGGGGCTTTTCGTGGTTTTAGGGGGCAAAAAACGGCAAGGTTTTTCCGTAGATGCATTTGGCTGATTTTGCGCCTTGTACGGACTCGAACCCCTGTTGCATCTTTTTTGAGCCTTGCTTCCCCCTTTTTTCAAGAAAATTCAATACTCAGTCAATCAAGCGTGCAGGTAGAAAAACTGTGCGCTTTTTTGTAGATAAGCAACAAAGCCGATTGTTTTGAAGATGGACGCCTGATCATCGTCCGACAGAAAAAACAGTCGGCTTTTTTTGTTTGCAGAAAAATTTGTAGGAGAGTGATTACCAAATGAGATTCAAAAGCCAGCAGCACAAGTCCACCTTCAAGAAAGCCATCCGCAAGAAGGACAAAACCGACACCAGACTCATGGCGGCGATGTACCTGCTCACGGCGGATCAGATTCTGTGGAACAAGGTGAAGGGCAATATCCGAGAAAGCCGCATCGACTACGACGAAGTCAGGCTGGACACGGTGAGCGAAAACTGCTACACCCTTTACAGCGCGTCGAAGGATATGTACTTCAACACCGACCACGTTTCACTCAGCGATATCTTCGACACCAAGCTGATCTCGGAAAAGATGTACAATGTCATCATCACCGCCATCAATATCCGGCGGCTGGGCTTGGAGAAAGCGGAGGCGATAGAATATGCAATATAATAGGAAGGCATTTTCGGAAGATTACGCCACCGAAACCTTTTACTTCCCTCTGTCGGTGCAGGTGGAGGACGAGGACAGCGAAGATCTGTACAACGTCAGCAGCGACTCCGTCCGCTGGTTCGAGGACGAAATCCAAGCAGCTATCGACGATTACCAGTCCGACATCGAAATGGAGAAATATCTCTGCGATGACAACGATGAAGTCCAGCGCAAGCTGATCTCCGCAGAATGGGGCGTTGAAACCCTGAACGGCGAACTCTACGGCCGCATGAAGCTCACACTGAAGGAACCGCTCACAGCGGAAGAAACAGAACAGATGCGTTCCCAAGTAACCGGACAAAACTCAGACGGCATAGGCGAAGGGTTTGAACAGCAGCCGATTACGCTGGACGATGAGAAGTATTATGTGTCCTTCTGGAACAGCGGAGATGACTATTTCGTCTACACCGCCGATGAGATGGACGAATATCTCAGCCAGCAGACCGGTCAGGGCTTCAGCGGTATGTAAAAAACCGCATTCTTTATCCTATACAGGGGGTGACCTAAAGGTGTAATTCTTGAATTGTATCAACTGATGTGTGAAACCCACAAAAATCTACAAATGCCAACAGAAAGAAAGGAAAAGAAAGTAATGAATTCATTTGACAGAGAGCGCCTGAGAATTCAGCGCGCCAAGATGTTCTACCCGCCCGGCACGAGAATCGTCCTCGGCGAGATGAGCGACCCCTACGCTCCCGTCCCGCCCGGAACGCGCGGAACGGTGAAGTTCGTCGACGATATGGGAAAGATATTCTGTTCCCAGAGCCGGTTGTCAAGGTGTTATGCTATTTGAAAAAATATTTTTCCTATGTTATACTGGAGAAAAAAATGCGTCTGTATAGGTGAAAGACCAAACAGAAGGAGGATTTAAACCTATGGAAGACTACAGGATTATTGCCCTTTATAACGAGCGCAATGAACTTGCCATTGTCGAGACGTCGCAAAAATACGGGCAATATTGCGGCAGTATCGCGGTCAATATTCTATGCGACAGCCAAGCCGCGGAGGAATGTGTCAACGATACATGGCTGAGCGCTTGGAATGCCATTCCGCCGGCGTATCCGAAAAGACTGCGGGTGTTCTTGGGCAGAATCACGCGCAACCTTGCCTTTGACAGATATCGCAAAAGTCGGGCGGACAAGCGAGGCGGAGGTCAGACAGACTTGATTCTGACGGAACTGGAAGAATGTGTTTCCGGTAATGGCAGCGTTGACAGTGAAATTGACCGCAAGGAGCTGGGAAAAGCGATAAGCGATTTTCTGCGTAAACAGCCGGAGATGAGGCGAAACGCATTTATCAGGCGTTACTGGTACTGTGACAGCGTAGGCGAAATTGCGAGACGCTGCGGAATCAAGCAGGGCAACGCGGCTGTCATGCTGGAAAGAATGAGAGAGGCTCTTAAAACCTATCTTACAGAAAGGGGATTTGAAATATGAAGCGTGAGGAATTATTTGAAATTTTGGGTGAGACAGATGATGAACTGGTGGAAGGTGCGGCTCATGCAAACGCCATCCATCAGAAAATGACATGGGGGCAATGGATATTGGCTGCCGCCTGTGTCGCTCTGATTGTCGGAGCGGTCATTCCGTTTGCAAAAGCGGCATCGGAAGGCAGGTCGTGGATTTCGGTACTGCTTCCGTGGCAAGAAAAAGCGGCAGACGATCCGGTCGAGCCGGGAACAGACGCGCTTCCTTCCTTCACGTGGAAAGAAAACGGGAAAGGAAGGCTCTCGCCGGATTCCTTGGAGGTTATCCAGTTCAACGGAACCTATTATGAGGGTTTGAATATGTCCGATACGGCTCTCCTCGACAGGTTCAATCTCCCGCATGAAATCAAAGAAAATGATATTGTAAATACTGTCGGAAAGGCAAAGAACGACGGCGGAAAAGAACTGACATTATACGAATATCAGCCGGATCAGCAGGCTGTGTATATTGCCGAATGTGAAGGCAGATACACCTATGCCGTGTTCTGCAACAGAATTCGGGAAGATCTCTCTCAATACGATACCGCGCAGGAGCTTTTTTCGATATACGGCATCCATCAACCGGAAGATATTGTGCAGGTTGAGATCGGCGGCAAGCGCATTACCAAGCCGGAAAAGATAAAAGAATTCTACAACGCTCTGTGTACCGCGCAGGCGATGGGCAATGCCGAGTGGAATCACTTTGTATTCAACGGAATGACGGAGAAGGAGTCAAGCAATCTCTCCATAACGCTTGCGGATACCATGCAGGAAATCACCGTGACTTCCTCCCGCGGAATCATTATAAACGGCGCTCAGTATTATCCGACAATCCGATATGTGGAATGGGCGATCAACTATTACAGGCTCGACGGAAAATTGGGGTAAAATGATCCCACTGAAACCGATGACAAAGAATTGAAACATGAATTTAATTTCTTATCAAAAACATCAAATGAAATTGTCATAGTAAACGTGTTGCAGTAGCTTTCGAGAAATGCAACCGAGGGAGTTTCCGCGGAGACTCCCTTTCTTATTAAAAAAATCTTCATGTAGTGAGACAATCAAAGTATTTATACGACTAATAGATGGAAGGGCAAATAATCATCCTTTTCAGAGAGGAGGAAAGCAGTGGATCGTGGTGCAAACAGTTACCGTCGTTTTCTTGACGGAAATGATGAAGGAATAGTTGAGATTGTCGGAGATTACAAAGACGGTCTGATTACTTTCTCAATTGCTCATAGATGGAGAGTACTTAAAATATGGGACAGTTCTATATGAAACAGGACTTCCAAACGGGGAAAAATGGGTTCGCTCTTATTATGACGAAACAATAGACTATTACGGTCAGACATTATTGGATAAATACATTGTAGATGGACAGTTTCTGAAGGACAAATTGGAGCGGGATATTGAAAAAGCTCAAAAGCAAACAAAAGCGGCAGACAATTATTACAAAGCGTTTACCGCCTATTTAAATCATCTTGCCAGTTCCATTGACAGCTCGCTTCCACTCGAGGTCGTTCCACAGCAAGGCGGGATTATTATTTTTCTTACCAAAAAAGGGTTTACTCAATTAAAAGTTGAGAATATGGAAGGCTGGGCATTTGATCTGGCAATCAGGGATAACGAATCTGCTCCGACTTGTATTGATGATTGATTTTTTTCAAATCATCGTTAACTAAGTTTTCCGAATTACGTCTATATCATTAATAATTCTGTACAACTATTCGGAGTTCATCGCCCCTACACGAAAACAGACTGCTGTCTTGCAAGAGGCTTATCGCCATGTAAGACAGCAGTCTTTTTCTCTCAATCGGTTGTGCGTAATTGTTTTGTTGTTGGCGTTATGGCTGATTTACAGCGTGAACGGCACATCTCACTTTTTCCGCTCGTGTTCCTGAAGGAGCTTTGAAATGTTGAAATAGGTGGAATCAAAAGTTTTGTATCCCTCAAAATCATCAGGAAGAGTTCCATTGTAGAAATCCCTGCCAAATATAAAACAAATCTGATCAGGACTGCCTGCGTTGTTGTCCGTGAACAGGAAGCCGAGATGGAGCTTGCGTGTCTTGCCCTTTTTCAGCTTAAAATCTCCGTACTGTCCTGTTCGTTTTACTTCGTCTTCCTTCAGATAGACAAGCGGAATAAATCTGTTTTTGCTGGGGCTGTATTGATCGTACTGGTTTACATGGAACATCTTGTTAAAAATACTGGTACCGGCATAGTCAAAGGTGCTGCCGCTGAATTTGTTCTCAGCATCGATATTTTTTACCTCGACTTCAAGCTCAAGGATATAATAGCCGTCCTCCAATTCACCGGTCGATGCGTTGATCACATCATCATACCCGGTCTTGACTGCGTGTCCGGCATTATCATACCTGACTGTATCAAATCTGAAATCTTCAAGTCCCTGATAATTGATGGTATATTTTTTCGCGCCGGTTGCGTAAATGTTGTCATACAAATCCGCTTTGAGCAGCCGGTAGGCAAGACGTCCGGAGCTTCCCTCATAATCAACCAGATCTATTGTTGTAAATTCATCGGAAAACTGCACGGGATGATTGGCCGGCAGGTTCATTTTGCCTTTATCTTCCGCCATGACGCGCTCTTTTCCGGGCTTTACCACACCGGATTTAAGCTCGTGACCATAAATTTTGATGGATTTTATTTCTTTGATATCTATCGGCGTATCAAAACAGCACGGCATAAAGTTGTTCTGGTCGTAGTCCTTGCCGAAATAGTCGTTGAAAACCCTGATTCCGTTTCTTTCGGTATAAACGGTTCCGTCGTTCATGGTGATTTCCAGCGAAGGCTGGCTGTCGCTTTGGAGGCTTGTATCAAGAATCTTTCCTGTTCCCGCGCCTGCCGAGAAATAAATGAACCACGGATTGATGCCCACGTCCGCCAGCGTTTGATCCAATGGCTCCGCATAGTAATCAACCTGATAGATTTCCTCCGGCAGGGTATAAAAGCATGGCGAGGAATGTTTTACATTAAAAGTAAAATCAAAGTGGCACGTTATGATGTTTTCAGAGAGACATTGTAAAAGATCGGTTTGAGATATGGTAAACAACGAGTTTTCATCAAAAAATCCGCTTTCAGTATGGGAAATACCCTCTCCGCCATAGATCAGCAGCACGGTCACGCTGTGTTCGTCATGCTCGATCACTTGAAAAATGCCGCCGGATTCCGAAACCACAGCCTTATCTTTGTCAGACAGCGAACGAGATTTATCCACGTCAATTGCGTCGTCGATAATCCAGCCGAAGGGACGATCACCCTCAAACATTTCGTCTGTCAACACAAGCACATCAGGGGCAAATTCAATCTTTTCCGTCACATACAATGCCCTTCCATCGCACAATCCCTGCATCAGCGTGACGGTTACACCGTTGTCGGTGGCAGTCTGGTTGATATCAAACAACGCGCTCTCATAATTCTCCTCTGACAGCGAATGAAAGAGCTGCCCGAAGCTCTTGTTTAACCGGCCGGCCGATACTGCCGCTCCCAAACCCGCAGCGGCTACGGTCGCGGCCAGCAGCACGGCGGCAATTTTGCGGCGCATTCCAAGCGTTTTTTTACCCGTTGCACCGCGCACATTGGCTTCTTCAATGAATTGGCTGTCCACATTTCCAAGCGCATTGAGAATCTCATAGCTTTTCCTATTTTTATTCATTCAAAGCCCTCCCTTTCCAGCTTTGTTTTTAATTTTTTTCTTGCTCTCAAAAGCTGCATTTTCACCTTGCTCTCACTGATTCCGAAATCAGACGCAATCTCCTTGACCGGACTGAGATACCAATACCGCCGCATGAATATACGGCGCGTGTCAACCGGCAGTGAAGCGAGAAATTCGTTCAGCAAGCCCGTCAAGGCGGATTGTTCCATTTGCCGCTCTACGTCGCATTTGTCAGGAATACACTCCTCCAATTCTTCCAAAGCAAGCGTGATCTGACCGGAGCCGCGTTTTACAGCGTTGCGGCATCTGACCGAATTGATGGCGTGATTGCGTGTGAGCTTGGCAAGATATCCGGATAGATTGGAAGGCTTTTTCGGAGGAATGCTCTCCCAAGCCTTCAAAAGTACATCGTTGACACATTCTTCGCTCTCGACGTCGTCATTCAGAATACCAAACGCAATGCTGCGGCAGTATTTTTCGTATTTTTCAGCGGCAGCGGATATGGCTCTTTCTGAGCGTGAGAAAAACAAAGCCACGATCTGACTGTCTTCCATTTTGCCACCTCCCTTGGAGCATTTAATTTGAAAGGCCTTTCACTATTATACACAACAAAAAAGCTACGTTGGTCACATGTTTTTTAATAATATGCAACCAACGCGCCCAAAAAACGGTAAAAAAGTGAAAACCTTTTCGGGAGGTGATCAAACATCATGATTTCTTTCAGATATATCAGGCGTGGAGGAAATGCGGCAGCTTCTTCTCAAACTGAAAGGTCAGGGCAAGACCATACTCTCGCCAGTCATTCCAAAGAGGACGTGGATTTCCTTTGCGATACTGTCATCAGAATGGATAAGGGCAAAATCATTGAGAGAAGCAACCAGTAAAGCAACAATGAACCTTTTGTAAAAAAATCGTAAAATCCCGCGTAATCTCAGAAAATAATATATTTTTCTCTTGACATAACATTATACATGTGTATAATGTTATTAGCATCTAATAATCAACTGCCAACAAATCATGAAAGAAGGAAATAGAATGAACATCAAAAAACTGGGAGACGCGGAACTGGAAATCATGGAGGTGTTATGGGATTCATCGGAGCCGCTGACGTCGGGGTATATTCTGGAAAAAATCAGACCTACCCGAAAATGGGCTTTGTCCACCCTCATGGCGACGCTTGCGCGGCTGACGGAAAAGGGATTTGTGTATTGCGACCGCTCCACGAGAACCAATTACTATACGGCTGTGATCACGGCGGAGGAATACCGTGCTTCGGAAGGAACGTCATTTATCCGCAAACTGTACGGCGGCTCCGTCAAGCGGCTGGTTGCCAGTCTGTATGACTGTCAAGAGCTTGACGCAAAAGACATTGCCGAACTTCGCGCGTTTCTGGATGAGTTGGAAAGAAAGGAATAACCATGTTGAATGATACATTACTTCGTTTGTTAGAAGTGTCCATTGCCACATCGTTCCTGATTCTTCCGTTGTGTCTTGCTTCCCGAAGAATTAACCGACGCTACGGGGCGAAATGGAAATATTATATTTGGCTGCTGCTGGCAGTTCGTCTGATGATACCCATCAATCTGCCTGCAGTAAACGGCTTTTCCATTATGCCGGATTTGTCTTCACGACAGCAGGTTCATACGCAGGAACAACCGATTCAACCTCAAGCTCACATCGGCAGCCAGCCGGACACAGTGCTGTCCCAGTCGCAGGAACAGGAACAGGAGCAGTCTGTCAGCGAACCTCCGTATTCTATTGACGGTACCGAAGAAATAATGGATGCTCAACCCGCTGCCATTGTGAATGTAACGGATATCGCGGCAATTGTGTGGTGCGTTGGATTTTGTGTTTTTTCGACCTATCAGCTTTGTGTGTACTATGCCTTCCGGCGCGGGATTTTTGTGGACGGAAGGGAATGTGAAAACAACAGCATCCATGAGTTTGTTGTCAGCACAAGCCATGCAATCGGACTGCGTCGGACAATGCCCGTGATCGTCAACCGAAAAGTCAATTCACCCATGATTCTCGGAATATTCCGCCCTGTGCTGGTCATACCGCGCGAGGATTATTCCTTTGCCGAATTCAATATGATCGTTCGGCATGAACTGACCCATTGCAAACGCCACGATATAGCTTTTAAAGTGTTACTAACAGCGGTAAACGCGCTGCACTGGTTTAATCCCTTTGTGTACCTGATGGTGCGTGAAGCAAACGCGGACATCGAACTCTGCTGCGATGCGGACGTCCTGCGGAATGCGGATTCCGTGCAGCGAAAAGCGTATGCGGACTCCATACTCACATCAATGGAGCGTGAGAAAGGCTTTGTACCTGTTTCGACTTGCTTTTCACATGGAAGTATCCATAAGATGAAGGAACGACTCGAAAATATTGTTAATAACGAAAAAAGAAGAAGCGGAATAGTTCTGCTTGCCGCAACTGTTGTTTTGTCCGTGTTACTGGGTATATTCGTTTCCTCCGGAAAAATGGGAAAAACGGCGGCCTCCGCCATGGTTTATCCTCTGCTTGAGGAATGTAGCTATAACGGCAATGGCGAACTGATCAGCCGAACCGAGTACGAATATTCGCCGGAGGGGTATCTGCTCTATGAGCGGACATGGAGTTACTATTATGTACGCGACTTTGCCGGCGGAGAGAATTATTCGCCCGAATATAACTCTTCCTATCTGTTTGGCGAGACAGACGTCAGTACCTACCGCTACGACAAAGCCGGACGGCTGGTGGAGGAATACAACGGGTTCCACTTTGACGACGGCAGCAAGGGGCTTCACTACAGAAAGTACACCGCGACCTATGCGTATGACGACAAGGGGCGAAGAATCAGGACGAAGGAAATCATAAAGGACTATACGGTCAATGCCCCGTTGAAGGGCTTCAATGACGATAATATGACGCAGGACTCCGAGGACATCACCACTTCGGAGGCCGTCATCACCGATAATCCGGAAACCGGCGGCTGGACATCCCTTGACACCTTCACCTTTTCGGGGGATAATGCCTGTTACAACGGAGAAACCGTGAAAATGGAATATGACGCGGAGGGCAAGCTCCTTTCCCGGACCAAAACCAAGCCTTATTCAGATGAGTCAAAGGCAGTTTACACCGCGCGTTATGAATACGATGACAAGGGTCGCCCTGTGTCGGCTCATATTCAGACCCTTCTTGACGGAACGGAGATTGCCTACAGCTCCATTACCGTTGAATACAATAAAAATTCGCACATTGTAAGGAAAACAATCGACGCGGACAGCGATATTATTGACGGGCCGTTCAAATTTGAGATACGCTGCTCGTATGACGACAGCGGCCGTCTGATCAGGCGTCAGCGCGGCTTCGACGGCGGTGCTGGCTGCGACGAAACAGTGGTTTACGGCGAGGACGGCTCGGCGGTCAAGGAATTTATCCATACTGGCTGGGACGAAGAGCAGGACTGGCTCCAGAATATAGAAACCACCTATTCCGATCCCGATGAAAACGGCGATTATCAGACGCTGTCCATGCGCGTCATGAACGGGAAGCACAAGGATGATGTCTTCCGCAAGGTCATACGCGCTTACGGCGAAGCGATACCCTCCGGCGTGAAATACGGCACCTCCGGACTTCGCGCCGATCAGGAGAGAGTCTCGCCGGTGCAGCATAATTTTGATCTTGGCATAGCGAACGAATATCTGTACTATGATACCGTGGATACGGACGATCTTTACGATATGTTTTAACAGGGTGATGGCTTATGAGAATAAAGAAAAGAATTCAGATCATTCATTCCACGTTGCGCTTGAGATTGACGGAGGAATACAGGGGAGATTTGCCACTGTCCACTCTTGCTATCACAAATTCAATGCTGTTCTGACTGCCAGTTTTGGATAAATAGGTCATCCCGATGTAGTTCTTCCATTCAGTCGATTCGTCGGGCTGACCGTACTGGTCGATAATATCCTGAATTGTGGTAAACCGGTCAAAGAAGAAATTCCCGGGAAGAATATAATAGTTGACCCCGAAAAGCAGTTCCAGCTTCACGGTCGTAATAGCGCAGTTTCTGGGAAGCCGTTCTTCTTCCGACGTATTGCGCAGTCCAAGCTGAATAGTCATATCGCCCTTGTTAAACTCCGTCATATTATGAATGTCATTCGGCGCAAGGAGCCGGTCAAGATCATGCCCCACGAAAAGCCAGCCGTTTTCCTCCCATTCTTCAAAGCTAAAGGGGTCGGTAAATACATGACCGTCGACGCAGACCTGACAGCTTTCCAGCTCGTCCGCTATAGCGACCTTTCCGACTTTGGAGCGGTAGAGTATAGCCTGATCGTCAGGGACTTCTCTATTGGCGATGTAAAAGTAATTGTTTGAGTAGGGGTTTGTCTTGCCGGGAATAAACAGACGGAACTCAATCATTTTGTTGTAGGACTTGTTATAATCGTATTGAACGGTATTGGTGCTTTCGACCCTTTCGACAGGCTCTCCGTAGGCGCTATAGATTTTTTCCTCCGTCGTGTCAAAATACAGCGACAGTCCTCCGGGTAGGATGGTTTCAATTCCGTCGCTCGCGTGAATCCGCATCATTACGACCGTGCTATACGACAGCGGAGCTTTTTCCGCGTGAGCGTTGTAGAGATCGACAGGAATTCTCTCTTTGCCTTTTTTCAGGTAACACTGTTCATTCGTTTCGCCGGAGGCAAGGAATTCCACCGCCGGGTCGCTGTCGTTGTATATCGCCCATCCATGCTCCTCAAATTCGCTCACGGGACAGGGCAGTGAATAGACGTGTCCGTCAATCGAAACCTGATAGCTGTAAAGGTCGTCGGAAAGAGTCTTCTCTTCCATTTCTTCCTGTTTTTTCTTTGTATGGCAGGCGGCAAGGCTTGCCGTCAGCAAAATAAATGTCAGCAGGAAGGCGGTGAATCTTCGTTTTTTCATTTTTTTCATAATTTGTATCACTCCCGAAAATAAATGATTCTGCAATAAATCATAGCATAGTATTCCTAATCTGTCAACGTAAAACTAATCTAAAACTATTTATAAATTATTTGCTAATTATTTTTCCTGAATATATTTACTTTTTGCGTTGATTGGTGTATAATATTTTCGGTTTGTGAAAGCCGGTGTGCAGTCCGGCACAGAATGGGGGAATATAAAATAGCTGCGGGAAATTTCAAAAGCACCTTCAAGCGCGGCGCGACGGCGCTGCTTGTCCTGACGCTGCTGCAGGAACGGGATATGTACGGGTACGAGATCATCCAGACGTTGATCAAGCGGAGCAACGGTAATTTTTTCATTCCGGAGGGAAGTCTGTATCCGTCTCTCTATAAGATGATAGAAAACGGCTTTATCAGCAGCCGTGAGGTGACAGTCGGCAAGACCGCCACAAGGGTGTATTATCATTTGGAGGAAACCGGCAGGCTGCATCTTAAGCAGCTGCTGTCAGATTATCAGGCGGTCAAGAACGACATCGAAACGATACTGAGCAGAAGTGGAGAAAACGCTAAAGATGAAGAGTAAAGAAAATGACGTCCAAACAGAGATAGAAACATATTTTCAGCAGATTGCCAAAGCGCTGCCGCGGGAGGGCAGAAAGACGCTGCTGCCGGATATCAGGGCGGGAGTAGAATCTTACCTTGCTGAGAATCCTGAAGCCGGCATCGATGACGTTGTATCATATGTCGGCACGCCGGAGGACATAGCCGCAGAGTATTATTCCAATCTGGACGGCGGGGAAATAACAAAAGAAATCAAGGTTGGCAGGAAGATCGCGGTTATTGTTTTGATCTGCCTGCTTATAGCTGCTCTGATTTTTGCGGCAGTCATTGCTACGGATATGATGATAAGCGGAAACGGTTACTTTGTCACCGAGACATATGTGATCTCAACGTCAGACGTTACGCCAACTGATCTGATGTATAGTTAAAAGCGATTTGAAAATGCGATATGAACAATATCTTGCAAAAGTGAGGAAATCAAATCAGATGAAGACTGTGAAAAAAGGAAGATCAAGAGAATTAAATAAGTACTATAAGGAAATCGCCAAAGCTTTGCCGAGGAAAGGCAAAAAGACCCTTCTTCCCCATATTAAAGCGGGAGTGGAAGACTATCTCGCAGAGAATCCCGAAGCAACCATCGACGATGTGGTTTCCTATGCGGGAACGCCGGAGGATATTTCCGCCGAATATTACGCTACTCAGGAAGGCACAAAGATCACAAAGGAAATAAAGTCAAGCCGTCTGATAAAGTCTGTTGTTTTAGCCATTGTGCTTTCTGCGCTGGTGATTTACATGGGCTTCATGCTTTATACGCTTTTAAAGCATGTTCTCTATTTGATCTGAAAAACATTATTGAGACTTTAGACAGGAAAGTATGTTTGTATGAAACAGAGCATAGGCAAGCGCACAGTCAATATTGAAATCGTTCCCGCCGACGGCAGAGGAAAATCCCTAAGTACAAACTCATTCTTCGCAATCTGACCTCATTCATCTGGCCGGTGGAGCTGGCTGTAGCGGCATTCTCGGATGATCACGCCCGTCTCTCTGATAAGTGGCTTGGACTGAAGGTAGTCGGACAACCAGCAAGGCTTGGACGATAAATGTTTGACTTGTATCTGAAAAAGCAGGCAACAGTTTTTCCCCATGAGCCTGCTATCACATTTTCTAAATCATATGAAACAGGAAAGAAAAAGAAGCTCTTTGATATTGAGACAGCTTGATGACAACATTATTCTTTAAGAAACAAAGAAATAGCAGGGGATTGTCACACGAACAATTCTCTGCTATCTTTATTTTCACACCATTGCGCCTAAGAGCCTGTTCAGAATCTTTACAAAAGAGAAAAAAGGGAATATAATAAAGGAAAAAACAGGCGGTGAACAAAATGAGGAAAGCATATCCGAACGATATAACAAGAGAGCAATTTGAGATAATTCGCAAAGACCTTGAAGGAGCCAGAAAGGCAACCCATCCGAGAAAGTATGATTTGTACGATATATTCTGTGCCATTTTGTATTTGGTAAAAGAAGGCTGTACATGGAGAGCTATTCCGCATGATTACCCTAATTGGAGAATTGTACGCTATTACTACGATATATGGGCAGAAAAAGATGACGATGGAATCAGTCTGCTTGATTGCATTCTGCGTAAATTGGTGGAAATGGATCGAAAAAACAATGAGCGTTCCGAAAAAACCACAATGCTCATCGTAGATTCAAAAAGCGTCCAAAATGCGGATACAGCCCAAAGCAAGGGCTATGACGCGGGAAAAAAACTTCAGGAA
The DNA here is from genome assembly GCA_902799245.1 of uncultured Ruminococcus sp. Lineage (GTDB taxonomy): Bacteria > Bacillota > Clostridia > Oscillospirales > Acutalibacteraceae > RUG762. The sequence goes on along the minus strand of CADBZY010000030.1, from coordinate 11,165 downwards.
TAAAGCTACATATCGGTGTAGATACCCGTGGACTTCCACATACCATGATGATAACCACGGCAGATGTTACAGACCGAAAAGGTGCAATTGATATGGTCAGTTATTATCGTGAATGTACGGATAACCTTTCTCAAATCAAAAAAATGCTTGTTGATGGAGGCTATACAGGTCAGAATTTTGCTGATGCAATAAAAGAAATAACAGGGGCTGAAGTTGAGGTTGTTAAGCGCAATGAATTACATACCTTTGCTGTTCTTCCCAAACGCTGGATTGTGGAGCGTTCTTTCGGTTGGTTAGACAAATGCCGTAGGCTTTGGAAAAACGCTGAACGACTTCTTCAGAATTCTTTTCAAATGTTCTCTCTCGCTTTTATTCGTGTTATTTTAGGAAGATTCTGAACAGGCTCTAAGACATAGCGGAATATGTTGCAATAGTGTATCATGCAATGTGTGTTTGTATGACAGCGTTTTTTATTCGTTGCTATACGCTGTAAAACGTCACCGTAAAAACGCTTCCCTGATGCTTTTTGCTTTCCACGTCAATTTTACCGTTCAGGCTGACAATAATTTGTTTCGCCAGCGCCAAGCCTATGCCAACGCTCTGCGGCGGGGCGTTTTTCGCCTTATAAAACCGTTCAAAAATATGCGGCAGATCCTGCCCGTCAATGCCGCTCCCGTTGTCCTCGATTTTGACGCGGACAAAAATGGGCGTTTGCGTCGCGGTGATACGGACATAGCCGCTTGTCTTATCGTTGTGCTCGATGCCGTTCTTGACAATATTCATCATGGCTTCGCTCAGCCAGTGCCGATCGCCCTTGATGGTGATTTCTGACGGAATGTCAAGGAGGATTTCCACGCCCTTGAGTTCCGACAATACGTTCAGTGAATCGCGCACCTGCTGAATGACGGACAGCAGGGAGATTTCCTCCTGCTTCATCTCCACCGCGCCCGCTTCCAATTGGGAGAGCGTCAGCAGATGACGGATCAGCCATGTGACCCGCGTTACCTGCGTGTCGATTTTTCCTGCATAATCCAGCCGCTGTTCTTCCGTCAGTGAGGGCTGCTCCAGCAGCTCCGTCATCAGGCTGATGGCAGTCAGCGGCGTTTTGATCTGGTGGGAGATATTCGAGAGCATATCCGCCAGATACTGCTTTTGCCGCTTTTCCTCGGAATACTGCTGCCGCAGCAGCGCCACCACCTTGTAGATTTCGCTCTGCAAGACGCCCCATTCGCCATCCTCGTCGGTTTCCATCGGCGGCAGCGAAAGCCTGTCCTGTACCGTGCATAGATAGCGTGTCAATGACTTGATTCTGCGATTCATCTGCCGCCGTTCCACCCATCGCAATGCCAGCAGCGCGATAATGCAAAGGGAAAGCACAACGAAAGCAGCAATGTTGTCAGTAGGAGGATAAAAGTTCTGTATCTTCTGAAAAATCTGGAAATGGTTGTCATTATTTTCTCCTGTTCTTTCGTACCTATGGCATACGGTATCCTCTGCCGCGCAGGGTTTCTATCACGGTCTCTCCCCCATCCGGCTCCAGTTTTGCTCTCAGCCGCTTGACATAGACCGTCAGCGTATTGTCGGTCACATAATCTCCCGCCACATCCCAGATATGATGAAGCAACTGTCTTCGCGACAGAATCTGTCCGCGATGATTCAGAAAGATGAGAAGCAGCTTGTATTCCATCGCGGTCAGAAGTATTTCAGTTCCGCCGCGATATACCTTGCCTGTGTGAAGATTAACCTCGTTATTTCCCACGCATACGACCTCGTTTCCTTTTTCATGACGTCCCATACGCCGCATAACTGCTTTGATGCGCGCCATCAGTTCCCGCATACGGAACGGCTTGGTAATGTAATCGTCTCCGCCCTGCTCCAGCGCGAGGACGGTATGCACTTCATCGTCGCACGCGGTCAGAAAGATCACCGGAATATCGCCTTGTGCGCGTATGGAGGCACAAACGTCATAGCCTGTTCCGTCGGGCAGCATGATATCGAGAAGGCACAGATCAATGTTTCGGTTTTCGTTCAGGCATTGTTTAGCCATGCTGACGCTTTCCGCCGCCAGTATGTCGCAGCCTTCCTGCGTCAGCGCGACCCGAAGTCCTTCCTGAATGATGGGATCGTCCTCTACTACCAGAATTTTCACAGTATTACCACCTCTCAAAAAACATTGTACCGCATGATTCTGCTAAAAGCAAGACCATGCGGTACTTTTCACTACTACAATACTACACCGTTTCGTTGCGAATGTCCTCAACAATGCTTTCCTTGCCGGAATACCGGTAGCACACGAGCGTCATGAGAGCCATGATGACACAGGCTGCGATAACGATTCCGGCGATCAGACCATACGGAACAGGCAAGGTAATCCTGCCGATCCACGCGATCATCACGCGGTTCAGGAGCAGCATGAAGACGGAGGACAGCGCTGCCGCAATCAGCAGTCCGGTTCCGACCATCCGCATATTTTCCATCGCCAGCATACGGCGGAGCTGCCGGCTGGTCATGCCCATCGAGCGCAGCATGGCGATTTCGCGCCGACGTTCCACCGCCCGTCCTTTGACGGAATGCCAGAGATTGAGCAGACACACCGTTGAAATCAGAGCGGTGAAGCAGTAGGCGAGAATGCGGATGATGCTCACGATAGCCCCATAAAATCCTTTTTCTCCGTTGATAGCGTCATAGGAGACAATATGATACCCTCCGTTCACCTGCTCCTCCTTCCGGGAGAGTTCTTTCAGCAAGGAGGCTCCCTCGCCGTCCTTCAAGCCGAAAAGATAATACTTATAGCCGTTGTTTACCGTCTGCTCTTCGACCGTTTTCGCCGCTTGCTCGATCAGCGCGGCGGCACTCCGGTTGACGATGGCAAACGGTCTTTCGCTGTGCACGCTGAAATAGGGCGCTAAATCGGCTTCATCAAGGAATCCCGCCACAGTCAGGGAAACATTTTTATTTCCTTCGCTGCTTTCCACAATCAACGGCAGTTCCTCCCCGACGGCGCACCGGAAAGCGTTCTGCACTTCAGCAAAATGATAATCAGCGTGATAACCCGAAATCAGTATGTTGTCTGTGGAAAGCTCCACCTTGCGATACAGAAGGACAGCGGGACGGGAAGGGTCATTGGCGATGGATTTATCCGCGTCGCCGGCCGCGGCGAGTTTTTTGAAATCTTCGTCCTCCATGCCAAACATCATAACCCAATGAGAATAGTCTCTTTCATTTTGCAGCAGTTCCTGTACATATGCCTCGTCCGAGGGAACATAAGCGCGCACGATTTCCTCATACGCCCGCATATATTCGTCGCTCAGTAGGCTGCCGTTCAGATCGACTCCGAAGCTATAATCCACTATTTCCTTGGTCTGTGTCACCGCGCTGTCTTTTGCGATGCGCTCCACGGTACTCTGATAAAGATCATCATGATACGAGTCGCTGATCAGCACATAATCGTAGCCTGTCAGATTGAAAAGATAATTATTGGTTCTCAGCTTGGTATTGACCACACGGATGACCGATTGCGCGCCGTAGAGCGTGACGGCGGTCAGCATACCGAACACCGCGATACTCCGCACAATGCCGCGTGTGAGATGTGGGAGACGGCGCGTTGAGTTGACGGCAAGAAGCCGGCAGACGCCGCTGCCGCTTTTGCCAAGCAGCCGGAATTTGCTGCGGTAACGCTTGTGTCCTCCGCTGACGTTGCCCCGGATGCTCTCGACGGGACCGATTTTTCCCATCTTGACGGCGGGAATCAATGCGGACAGCATGACGGTAAATATGCTGAAAGCTGCCACAAGAAGGAGATTGTTGACATTCACGGACAGCGTCACGGGAATATCGTCGAACCGTCCTGCCTGAAAAATCTCAATCAGTTTGTTGAGGTGCGGCTTAAGCAGCAGCAATCCGACCTTGATGACGCCCATACCGAGCAATATGCCTGTCGGCAGCGCGGCAGCCAGCAGAACGGCGGCTTCGTAATAGACGCTGAACCGCTTCTGCCGTCCTGTCGCCCCCACGGAAGACAATAACCCTAAATATTTGGTGCGTTCGCGGAAAGACATCTGGAACACATTGTAAATCAGAATCAGCGACGCGGCGATAATCAGCACGACAAAAAAGACTTCGATAAATACGGTAATGCCGCTGATGACGGAATCCGAACCGTTTGCGGAAAAGGTCAGCACCATATTGTTTGTTTCGGTAGAACAGGAGGTGGCTGCTTCAATGCGACCCTTAACGGGAATTGTGGCATCGGTGCTGCGAAAGGTCATGACGGCGTTCCATGTTTCGCCGCCGGTCAGCACCGCATTGTCCGGCAGAATTGTGATGGCAGGATAGCCGGCGCTGCCTTCACTTTCAAAGCTGGGTGATTCCATGAATCCCACCACCGTGTAGGTTCGGGAAGTTCCGCGGTATTCCTTATTCTGACGGAAATCGCCGTTTTCAGGATAATAGGGGAAGTTCAGCGGCACATCGACGGTTTCGCCATATTTTACCGAAACTCCGAAATAGGGAAAGACGCTCTCCGAAAGCTCCGCGTTAATGCCGGTGATGGACCGGTCAAAGAATTTCGCCTGCATCACGTCGCCAATCCTGACGGAAGAACCGTCCGTCAACGCTGTTTCGGATATGATGATTTCCTGTTCGTTCTCCGGCAGCCGTCCCTGTATCACATGAATATTCACCAGATCAAAAGCGACAGGCGCATAAGCTTTGACTTCGAGATAGGGTCTGTCTTTGTTTGCAGAGGCGGGAAAATCAGTGAATCCCTGACGACAAATAAATCCGATTTTGTCCGCCTCGTCAATCTCCTTGATGACAGATAAATCCTCTGCGTGGATATCGTACACAGTCAAGTGCCAGCTACCCGCATGCAGCGAAGCCACTTTTTCCAGATAACGCAGCACCGTATCCTTGCCCACAAAGACGCAGGTCATGAGCATCACCATCAGCGCGATACCCGTAAATGTGACGGCGGTGCGTCCTTTGTTGCGTTTCATATACTGCCGCGTGACGTGAAAGATGATTTTTTTGTTGTTCAATGGTTTCTTCCTCCTTCCCGTCATACCTGATGGCGAAGGACTTCGTTCTTCACGATTTTTCCGTCCTCCAGATAGAGAATGCGGTCGGCTTGCATGGCGAGCGCTTCATCATGCGTGATGAGAATGAGAGTTTGTTTCTGGCTGCGGTTGGATTCCTTGAGCAGCCCGACGATTTCCTCGCCGGTCTTGCGGTCGAGATTACCGGTCGGCTCGTCACAGAGAAGAACGGCTGGGTGACTGTAGAGAGCGCGTCCGATGGAAACCCGCTGCTGTTGTCCGCCGGAAAGCTGACTCGGAAGGTTATACCGGCGGTCAGTCAGACCGAGATGCTCAATGATGGCATCCAGACGTTCCCTGTCCAGTTCACGTCCGTCAAGCAAATGCGGCAGGGCAATGTTTTCCTCTACGTTGAGTACCGGCATGAGGTTGTAGAACTGATAGACCAAACCGATCTGTCGGCGGCGGAAGACGGCGAGCCCGTCTTCTTTCAGCGCGTGCATATCCGTGCCGTCGATGAATACCTTGCCGGACGTGGGTTTGTCTACACCTCCCAGAATATGCAGCAGCGTTGACTTGCCGCTTCCCGACGGACCTATGACCGAGACAAATTCGCCCTTTTCCACCGAAAAGGATACGTCGCTGAGCGCGGTCACTTGGGTTTCTCCCGCTCCGTATATTTTGGTAAGATGTTCACACCGTAATAATTCCATACGTGCTGATTCCTCCTGGTTATTGTTGATACTGCTATTCTACCTCCCGAAAATGACATTACGGTGAATAACACGGTGACAAAATTGTCACTTAAAAGTGTGCAATGATTAGCCTTCAATGTCAGAAACAGACGCTATTTCCACCACCTGAAAAATAAATTTACAGTTATTGTATTGATTTTAGTTAAACTAAGTATTATTTTATTATTATGATGCAGAACAATAACCCACGGTTAATATTTTGTAAAATATATTTAGCTTATAATAAAAATGTTATCATTTCTCAGATCAGGAAAGGAGAAAAAATGAGCAAGCCAACTGAAAACGGTAAAGAATACGCCGAGAGCAGAAAAGAATTCACCTGTCCAAATGGCGGAAAGTGGGAAAGAGTCATTAATGCTGAGGCAAGTAAGTTTTCCTGTATAGTTACCACGACACGCTTTATTGTCAAATTCACCGGAGGAAGCGTCATTATTTGCGACCGTGCCACGGGAAACGAGATTAACAGGTACAGCGGATATCATTATCTCTACACCGGTGATGTAAAGCCTGACGAAACCGAACTATTCGCTTTGGAAAACGGAAAGCATTTCTATATCATCTCTCTGACAGATAACCAACCGATCAAGAGAATCACTCTGCCGACGGGATATGAAGCTATCGATGTGTGCGGCGAATATACTGATGACGGCACGCTGCTTCGGGTTCCTGTCGAAAAATACACGGATGGAAAATATATCTATATGCTGTGTGAATATGAAACAAACTCCTATTCTCTTGTGAATACGCTCCCATTATGGCAGAGCGAGAGGCTTATGTGGCATTGGGATCATTTTTCTGTTTGACACGGCGATAAGGGAGTGTTCGTTATGAATGTAAAGAAATGTGTCGTAGTCATCGTATTGTTTATCTTCGCTATTACGAATTCTTTTGTAGCTTTTGGTTCAAGTAAAAATGATACCCATATAGAAATGAAAACCGGTTTTGAAGTGGAAGGTTATGACAACCCGGATTTGGAAGCGTTTTCATCAAGGATAAAGCTGAAACTATTATCCTCCGACTGCAACGGAAGAATTGACAACTATGATGTAAATGAGAACGGCGAAATAGTGGTAGCGTTTAACACAATATCAACAGAAAAGAAAGTGTGTGTGTACAATTCACTTGGTCAATTCCAATATGGATATTCTTTGATGGATTTCGGAACGATAGGGGTTGAATGGGACGGTGATAATATCATTGTCTATTCCGTCAGAAGCGATTATCTTATATTGCTTGACAGAAAGGCTAATGTTTTAGATAAAAAGAAGGTTCTCAATACGCCGGCAAACAACACATACAGCCATAAAATTCTATGGGAAACGCAGAGAGAAGCAGGAAGTCATACATATCAATTAAAAACTTCAAAGATAATAAAAAATGATACAGACGGAAATGAAAGTATCATTGTTGATAAAAGCGGCGCGTATTATTTTCATCTTGTGATTATTGTTTTATTTGTAGCATTTTCAGTTATAGAATTTACAATTGTTATGATAAAAATGTTGAAAAAAAGGAGTATTTGCAAATGAAAAAAACAGATGTTTTCAAGAAAACAATTCTTTGGATTGTCATTTTATTGTTTGGCATAGGACTTCTGTCCATTGGCGGATATTACGGTTATCGCTATTGGTGTATAAATCAAATCCAGAACTATTATATCTCACTCACAAGAGCATCTAAGTTCGACGACTTTTCAAAAATGCAAGGAGATTTTGAAATTGTTGTTAATTTGTATAGGCAACATCAATCTGACATCATGAACACTGAGATACAGTGCTTGTTGATTGATGTAAATGATGGCGTTTCATCTGCCGGAGTCTACGAGCGTATTCTGGAAGGAACTAGGGTTAAACATTTTGAGTTGAATGAAGATGAAAAGAAAGCGATTGGGAACCTCTGAAAACCGGGTAAACAAAAGAAAAAAGCCGCCTGAAATGGCGACTTCCAGAAAAGAAGCAAAATATGTGAAAAATATGGCGTTGTTTACGCGAATATAAAGGAGTTTTTACGCTCATTTTCTTCAAATGGGCGCAGTTATCCCCTCAGATGATTTAGGTCGTTTTAAAAATTCATATCTGAAAAAGTTGTAGACAAGATTTGTCATTCCAACATAAAACCATGCTCGTGTAATTCCGATAGAGCGAATAGTAATACCGTTCATTGAATTTGTCATGAATCCGAAGATATGTTCAATGCGGCATCTTACTTTTGATTTCTTACGATTCGATTCTTTTTGTTCCTCAGTAAGAGGATGATTTCTTGTTCCCTTTTCGCATATTTGGTTCTCGCAGCCCTCAGGTAAGTTCCGAGCGATTTCTTCACCTGCATATGCGCTATCAGCATAAAAGACTTCGTCATTTTCATCAAGCAAATCTGTACAACGCTGGCTGTCATGCAGCGCTGCATCGGTTACTCCATAATTGGTGATAAGTTTGCTTTCCGCATCACATTTCACATGATCCTTGTATCCGTAATGTGTTTCTATACCTTTTTTCGCCCATCTTGCATCGGTATCTTTCTGGCGGAGTTTAGGCTTATTTTCGGGCTTTTTCCATTCCTCCGGAACTTCTCCACTTTTGATTTTCTTATTCTCATCACGGCTGTTGCGTTGTCTTGGCGCATCTACAAATGTTGCGTCTATAATAGTTCCTTTGTGTGTTATTAAGCCCTCTGATTCAAGCATAGCATCAAACATACAGAATAGTTCTTCCACTACTTCTGCTTCTGCAAGTCTGTTTTCAAAATCCCAAAGGGTGCGTGAATCAAGAACTTTATCACTCAGACTTAACCCTAAAAAACGCATGAAGCTCAGCCTGTCGTTGATCTGATATTCTACCTGATCATAGGATAAATTATATATCCGGCGTAGAACCGATGCCTTGAATTTCATGATCACATCGATTGGCGGGCGTCCTCCCTTTGTGTAGTCCTCCTTCTGACACACTGCGGTGAGCTTTTCCCTGAACATTTCCCAATCTATTGCTTCATTCAATTTTTCAAGCGGATCTCCCATTTGTGTTAATTTTTCATATCTGTTCTCTGTATCAAAGAACCCTATTTGTGTGTATTTCATATCTCTATTTTACCATGCTTTTCTCCGTTTGTACAGGGGTTTTTAGTGATGCCCGATTAATACTGTTGTCTTGGCGTTCCATGAATGCAGCCCTACCTATTTGACATCGGTCTTTTTCATCAATGAGGAAGATATGATCTTTGTCGGCGAGGATGGATATTATGCTATTGTTTATTCCACTCATGACACCCCCAGCAAGTCCGATATAGAGGGTTATATGGGCAAGAATGCTGGCATTGTAAAGCTGAGTAACGGCTGGTATCAGATAGGTCGTGTGGAATAAAAGGAGGAATGCCAAATGAAAAAAGCAAAAATCTTCCAAAGAACGCTTGCGCTGACATTGGCGGCTGTAATGCTGGCGGCAGTTGCTTCATGCCGTCACAAAATCGGAGATTCGGCTGTAAGCGAAAGCGATACCGCCTCCGATTTGCAAAGCGCGGAGGAAAAATATTATTCCCCTGTCACCAAGGAGTTATGTTTTGACAAGAACGGAGAACTGTCGTGCTATTACGAGTATGAATATTCGTCCGAGGGTTATCTGCTGAATAAACGAATTTACAATGTACCTGACGGAAAACTCAACTGTTCGGACAGTACCCAATACAGCTATGACGAAAACGGCAGAATGGTCAAGGAAGTCAACGACTATTCGGTTTGGGACAATGAAAGCAAACAATGGAACTATGACAGATGGACCACGACCTATGAATATGACGACAGAGGACGGAAAATCGCGTATGAAAATGTGAGTGAAACCTTCCATATGAAGGAGAGAACAGAGGTCATTGACGAATCGGCACTGGTAAAAACCGACAGCTTTGTCAGGCGATCGACCCTTGCCTATTGTGACGACAAACTGACCGGTGGTTATCTGTCGAGGCTGAGTTCCAGTCAGGATAATGTTGACGGCGGTCAGATTCATTATTGGAAAGATGATCTGTACGATGCAAACGGCAAGCTGCTCTGGAGCAGAAGCCACTATGACGACGGTCAGGCTATATACGATGAATACGAATATGATGACAAGGGACGTGTGACCTCACGATCTACCAGAGCAGTGGTAGGCAATCGCGTTGATGAAATTCTTTACAGTGTGGAATACGATGATCAGTCCCGCGTCATAGCCCGACAGAGAAATATTGACAACCCGGAATCATGGGTCTTTTTTTACAACGAAGACGGCACCTACGCCGGCTGTGATGAAACCGATGCGTTCGGCTATGTACAGCAGGAGAGGTGCGAATATGACGCAGACGGCAAGCTGATTCGCATGACGTTCCATGACGAGTGCGAAAACGGAGTCCTTCACTTGAGAGACAGAAAAAAGGAATTTTCCGATTACGACGCAAACGGCAACTGCGGCGCCGTCACGCTTTACACGCTGACCGATGCCGGAGACTGGGAACTGAACACAAAGCACACCTATGAATACGGCGATAAGATACACAAAGGCGTGAAATACGGCATATCGCAAGACCAACAGGAAGAACAGCGGTTGGCGATACTGTATTTTGATAACGACGAAAGGATGTTTCATGAATTTCTGAATCGCTGAAGCAGATTGAGAAAGGGGCAGACAGAATGAAAAAAATTTTTTTCAAAAAAGCACTGGCACTGGCAATAGCGGCAATGACCCTCTGCGCGGCCTCCTGCGGAAAGACTACGAAAGCCGTGACACAGCCAGAGATGGAATATCCCAAACTCTCCGAGAAGCGTTACAATGCCGACGGAGAGCTTGTCAGCGAGGATCTTTATGAATATGACGCTGACGGCCATCTGGTAAGTCGCAAATACACAATATACAATATGAACGAAATGGGACTTTCCGGATTGGTAACCGAAACAGGGCGTGAAGCCGTCGGAAAATATGAATATGAAAATGGCAGACTGACAAAGTTTACCTTCCATGAAGCATATAGTTCGGGATATGAAGAAGAATCTGTATACAGCTACGCCTACGACACGAACGGATTGGTAAAAGAAATAGAAATAACCGAAAACGGGAAATATACAGGCAAAACCTCTTATATGCGTGACGGCAGCGGTAAAGTAAAGCGCATGGTCTACTATAATGAGAGCGGCGGCTTCAACGGCATGATCGAGCATAAATACGACGCTTCCGGACGCTGCGTTGAAGAAAAGGAATACGACACACAGAGCACGAAGATACGTTATACTTACCGGTACGACCAGTCAGGCAATTTATACTCGTCAACAAAAATGACTGCCGAGCTTACGCAGCCTGATCTAATGTGAGATCGGGGAACTCATATGTATTATCACAGACTGGCTCCAATTTAT